>CAMCLK010000064.1 GCA_945875585.1 Candidatus Kuenenia stuttgartensis
TCTTGCCGTAGCCAGGAATTTCCACAGCGACGAAGCACCCATTCCCTAGGCCTTTGGGGACAACCATCTGATCGCCGGGATTCAGAGCAGGGTTGTCCGGGGAATTCAATGGGATCTCCAACACGGAATCTTGAATAGTGAAAAGGATCTTCCGGCCTGCCTTGTTATCAACGACGCCAGCCCAAAGCAGGGTAATATCTTGGTTCGCAACCACCTTGAGGAAAAGGCGCTTCATCGGGTCAAGTTTCGGCCGAGCCGAGATTATTTTCGATTCATCAAGAAGATTTTTGCCCTGTTCGTTCGTTGCATCGAGGATAAAACCTTTCATCCCTTCGAAGCCTCCATTTTTCTTGAATTGATCTATCATTCCCGATATGGCCAGATCGTCGATCACCATGCCGGTAGGAAGTTTGGTGATCAAATCCAAGTATGCGGGAAGGTAGTCGGGGCTAGCTAAAATCATTTTATTCAATTCAGTTATTGAATCGTCTTTGGATTGCAGTCGCGTCATCACTAAACGGGCCCCTTTGTCATTTGGTTTGGCCCGTATGATTCCCTCCACTCTCTCTATTTTCTTTTCATTATCAAGCTTAAGGCCGTCGAGTATTGATAGATAAAGCACATACGGGTCGAAATATTCATCTGTTTTTTTCTTGAAGTACTCTAAGAATGAATCTTCAGCTAATGGTGAATTACCATCATTCCGGTGCACATTGGCGTTGTGATAAAAATCTGCAGCCGTCTGGGGATTTGCCACCAAGCCTTTCAATTTGCCTAAGTTTTGAATGCCTTGTTTTATTTCACCGGTGTCCTTTGCCACTTCGCGGGTTTTTTCCATCAATTCCACATTAGTTTTGCGGATTTCCCCTGTATCTTTGGCTATCTCTTGGTTTTGCTCTTGGATTTTGCTGGTTGTTTTTAAAGTTGCCTTGGTGTCCCCGGCGATTTCCTCAACCTTGTTTTCGATCCTGCCGGTGCGGCCCAACAAGGCCCACCCTATTAGTCCACACAGCAGCAGCCCGCCAACAATGGTCCCGGCCAAGACCTGTTTTCCGTATCGGTTGCTGGTGAGTTCCCATACAGACGGTGAACTGTCAAGAAAGCTGCGGATTTTCTTCAGCTTGGCATCGGAATCTTCGTTGCTGTATTCGATCCAGTTGTGCTTGGGTAGGTCAGCAATCTCGGGGGGCAGGTCTTTGAAGAAATCTTCCGGGGAGTGGGCCTTTCCTCGCTTCACGACCAGTATGAAGTTCTTTTTCTGGGCTAGGGCCAATCGGATCTCAAACAAAACCACATCTTCAGAATCTGTCTTGCATCGGTCGAGGGCCCCCGGAGTGACTAGAAGGATGAAATCTCGACAACCGTTGATCTGCCGTGTCAGATCTTCTCGCCAGTGGCCTGCTTTCAAGTCGTGCGTGTCCTTGAAAATGCTGTAGCCCCGTAATCCCAAATCTTTCTTGATAATTTCGGCCAGCTCCGCTCCGGTCTCGCGCCTGTAGCTGATGAAGATGTCTCTTGTTCTGGCCATGGTCGGTCCCCAAAAACGGATGATTTCTCAGTTGGTCGGTTCATTGCAATTATCTGGAAATCCGCAAAAGACGCCACATAATTATCATGGATTTAAACGACCGCATGGGTAACCGGAAACAAATTACTCAATACTACAGTTGTATTGATTTGGAAAGATATTTTAGGTAATGTGTAATGTTGCAAAAAGAGTGTTGAGATGCTAGCTAGGGTTGAGGAAACATGGCGAAGGCGTTTTAAGGAATCTTAGCTGTTCTGGCTGAAAATCTTGTCTTTGCAGCTGCAAAGAAAGTCCATGATTGGATATTACCGAAAATGGCTAAGCCTCTACTGAGGAATGATCTTTGTAAAATATACGGTCGCTTATGATGCGATTCTTAGGCCAGTACTCTGTACGAAATCCCATCCCAGCCAGTTGTGCAGGAAAAATTCTAAAACGCTGCTTTTGCATTCCACGAACAAAATTCCTGTCAGCGATAATTAATACAAAACATTATAACTTCAAATTTAAATCATAGCTTATTGGGGCATGGGCTGATGGTGTTTTATCGAGTATCATCGAGGCCTGTTTGTGAAGTATCGGATTTGATGCGAAATGATCGATGTTCAGTAGTGTTGCAATAATGTTTTGATATCATTTGTAATTGTTTTCCTCGTTGTTATGGTGAATGCTAAATGATGATGTTGATGAAGTGTTTTGTGATTTTGTATTTGTTCTGTGGAAAGAGAGGACTATTTGTTTGCTTTGACATTTAGTGGTTTGTGACTATAAATAAATTAAGTAATCTTTAACTCGTTGTTTAATACTTCTTTGGGGGCCGCTTTTTCATGAGTATCCGTCTGGGCCAACTCGGAAGGTAGATTCACCAAGGTCCGTTTAGCTTCAACTCTCCTGCCACTGCCCGCTGGTAATCTTCGGCGTTCCAGCGTCCACACTCGGACGGATGGATTTCAATTAAGCGATTCCACTGGGCCAAGGCGCGATCATCAACAAGTACCTGCGGCTTAGGTAAGAAGCCTGCAAACAACTCTGCGATACCCAGTCCGACTGCAACTGACTCGGCATACAACTTTCCACCGGAACTCCAGCAATAAAGCTCGGCACCTGCGGATGCCAAGGCGCGAACATGCTCGACAACTCCGCTTACCGGGATTCGTTTGCTGCCTGATGTGCGGATCAGTGTGTCATCCACATCTACGTATACCACGAGTGGAACCATGGAGGGTGTATCCTCAATTAATTGAAATTGATTGGCTTGTGTTTACTGCACCCGACAGGATTTGAACCTGTAACCTTCGGCTTCGGAGGCCGACGCTCTATCCAATTGAGCTACGGGAGCGCATCATGCACAGCATTGTATCCGCCAGCCGGGTGGTGCGCCACCGAAATCGAGCACAGATCCGACTGAAGAGTGCCTTCAGAATAACCGATACAACCACTAAGGTCGCTTGACCGACTCGCGACACGACTTCAGCGGAGTAGGCCCGGATGCTCGACGAAGATATTGAAGCCGTCAGCCCCGCTGAAATGGAATGGCTGCGCGAACAACTGGTGCGCGCTCAACGCCTCAGCAGCGTGGGCACCCTTGCCAGCAGCGTGGCCCATGAATTCAACAATATCCTCACCACCATCCTCAACTACGCGAAGATGGCGCAGAAACCCACCGCTACCGATGCCAGCAAAAATCAGGCACTCGATCGCATTGTGCAGGCATCGCAACGCGCTGCCGCCATTGTCAGCGGCATGCTTGGCATGGCCAGACCAGGCACATTGAAGCGGCAAATGACCAATCTTGGCACGCTGGTGGACGAAGTTCTGCTACTTACCGGGAAAGATCTCAGCCAACACCGGATCCGCGTGGAAAAGAAAATCGCCACGGTTTCAGCACCTGTGGTCTCGGCTCAGGTGGAACAGGTGCTGTTGAACCTAGTCATCAACGCCCGGCAGGCCATGCGCGAAGGCGGCACCCTGCGGTTGGAAGTGCGCGAAAACAAAAGTCTGGATGTGGCGGAAATCGTTGTCGCAGACAGTGGTTGCGGAATTACCGCCGAAGCATTGAGCCAAATTTTCGAGCCATTTTTCACCACCAAAGTGCCCGACGCCGATGGCCGCGGTGGCTCTGGTCTGGGGCTCAGTGTGTGCCGTCAAATCATTGAAAACCACCATGGCCGGATTCGCGTGGAAAGCGCTCCGGGTCGTGGCTCGATTTTCACGCTCAAGCTGCCGCTGCGGGAAGAAGCTCGCGCGCGGGCGGCGTAAGGACGCGAGAGAAGAGCGTTTCAGAAAGGGTTTTTCTTTTGACCCTGCTGGAGGGAGCGTCGGGAAAGCCTGCTCAGCAGTAGCTGTTCCATTTCGACATCGCGGCCCAGCGGAATCCAGTTGGCATCCAGCACATTAGGATCGAGGATTTCATATTCCCGATCCACTGTGGAACTGTTGCGGAAAGCAGCAGCGCCACCCGTGGTACGAGCGGGGGCCGCTAGATCTTCCAGTTCCTTGTACACCTTCAAATCTACAAAGAATCCACCATCTTCAGCAGCATTGATGGCCAATACGGCGCGATGCCTGATCGATTGGAACGTGGCCATGATCCGTTCGTAACCGCTGGTGCTGCCGGTTTGCCAAGGCTGGAAAAAGCCGGGCGCAATGCGCGGAAACGTTTCAATGCGGCCATCGTAGCGGTTGGCGTATGCGATATCGAAGACTTCATCGAGCGCATCCAAAGACGCCTCGAAGACCAACCCGTAACTTTGTGGCCCGACCGGCAGGAACAGCGGGTTGCCATGGACGAGGTTTTCAGCACCTATGGGTGGACGCGTGCCAGTCGGAGTACCGGCATCTTTCTGCCATGGTCCAGCAACACAACCTGCTGCGAACGCAAGCGGCGTGAAGATCCAGCGTCGTGATCGGCCCATGCCCATGGTGGCGATACTCCCGGCGGGAACAGTCCCGGCGTTCGGGGAGATGCCAGAAGTGGCGGTTGAGGTCAAGCCCTGCCGCGCATCCATTGAATGGTGTCGCGCAAACCATGTTCCAGCGTCATGCGTGGCTGGAAGCCCAGAAGTTCGCGAGCACGGCTGATATTGGCGCACGAGTGGCGGATATCGCCTTGTCGCACTGGCCCGAACTGCGGAGTCACAGATACGCCAATAACCTTTGCCAATGTGGCCAGCAGATCGAGAAGCGAAGTGGCTTGGCCTGTACCAATATTGCAGACCGTCCCTGATGCCTTCGGCGCCGTTCCTGCCGCCACTAAGGCTGCAACAATATCGGATACATGGACAAAGTCGCGTGTCTGGAGGCCATCACCCAAAATGGTGGGTGTGCGCCCATTGAGAAGCGCGTTGGCAAACAGGGCAATCACGCCAGAATAGTGGCTATCAGCCCGTTGACGGGGGCCGTAGACATTGAAAAAACGCAGCCGAACTGTTTCCAGCCCGTGTGTTTCTCCCAATGCCAGCAGGTGCAACTCCCCTGCCAGTTTGCCCGCGGCATAGGTGGAACGGGGGGCTAGCGGTTCATCTTCTGTCTGCACGGGACCGGATGGAATGCCATAGGCACTGGCGCTGGCAGCATAGACCACCCGCCTCACGCCCGCCTTGCGAGCGGCATCGCCCACCACCAAAGCAGAGGTGCAACACGCGGCATGGCTGGAAAGCGGTTCGTCGATACTTGCCTGTACTGATGCCACAGCAGCCAGATGGTAGACCAGATCAGCACCCGCCACGGCTGTGGCCGCCTGCGCGGGGTCGGTGGCGCTGGCTTGAATGAGCGTGGCGCCGGCGGGAACATTTTCCACATAACCGGATGCTAGATTGTCGAGAATGGTCACGGTGTGCCCGGCGGCAAGCAGCGCCTCGGTCAGGTGCGATCCGATAAAGCCTGCACCACCCGTCACAACAACCTTGCTGGATCCCATGGCTCTGCCTCGCTTTGGTTTTGAAGGATCAATCAAAGAGGGCAGCGACAAAAGCATCCGCATCGAACGGTTCTAGGTCTTCGATCGTTTCGCCCACGCCTACATATTTGACAGGCAGCCCCGTGCGAGCCTTGATGCTGAAGATGGCTCCACCCTTGGCGGTACCGTCGAGCTTGGTCAACACAATTCCCGTGCCGCCAATGACTTTGCCAAACTGCTCGGCCTGGGCTATCGCGTTTTGGCCGTTGGTGGCGTCGAGCACCATCAGGGCTTCGTGCGGAGCACCTGGAATCTGTTTTCCGAGAACGCGTTGGATTTTCTCGAGTTCCTTCATGAGGTGCGTCTGGGTGTGAAGGCGGCCGGCAGTGTCCACAATCACAATATCGGCACCGCGCGCCTTGGCCTTTTCGCAGGCATCGTGCGCCACGCTCGCCGGGTCGGTTCCATGCTGGGCCCGAACGATATCGCAACCGATGCGGTCGGCCCAGATACCTAGCTGCTCCACAGCGGCAGCGCGGAAAGTATCGCACGCGGCAACAACCACCTTTTTGCCATTGCGATGAAACAGGCTGGCAAGCTTGGCGATGGTGGTGGTCTTGCCAGATCCGTTAACACCGGCAACGAGAATCACGGTTGGACCGGAAGCGGCTATTCGCAGCGAGCGGTCATCGTCACCCAGCATCTGACGCAGCTTTTCCCGCACCATCGACTTCAGGTCTTCGCCCGCTTCACGGTCGCGGAAATCACGCTTTACCTGATCCACGAGCTCCGCGGTAGGGCCCGCGCCGAGGTCGGCAGCCAGCAGGCGGCGTTCCAGTTCCTTGATGAAATTCTCGTCGACGCGTCCTTTACCCGTGAACAGGCCGGCGATTCCGGCAAAGAGATCGCGGGTGCGGGCGAGGCCCGCTTTTAATTTGCGCCAGAGTGCGCCGAGCATGGCAAACCTCCTAGAGAGGAAAAGGGGGCGGCAGGCGTGTCGATCCAACCGGCATGGCTGGGATCGATATTGCGGCATCCGGGAGATCGTGGGCCTGGGCCGTGGCAATCGCTCCCGCCGGTTACGTGCAACCCCACGGCACGCGACCAGGCGCGCAGGGTGGATGTCCACGAGCGGCTGAAATCCGGGTATTCGGCCTCGATGCCTGTCAGGCCAAGTCCGTGCAGGATTTTCAAGCCTGCCAGTGTGGTGCCTTGCGGCGGGTGCGCAAGCACCGCATAACCGCCAGCATTGTTCACGGTCGATAACACCCGCGCTATTTCAATGCCGCCGGTATCGGGATGGTGCGCGTTCAGTTCGGGTCGGAATCGCCGGAAAGCGTCCTGAAGGCTGTTGGCCAAACCGGCGTCGGATAGAGCTTTGGCCAGATGGCGGCGTCCGGGTACTGCAGGAAGTTGTAGATCCGGCAAGGAGATTCCTCGCCGAGACAAGGCATCGAGGCGCGCCCGGTGCCTGAGAACGCGTCTTTCACGCATTTCCTGCAGCAGAGACAGCAAGGGAGTATCGTGGGTGTTGAATCCGTAAGCCAAAATGTGCGTGTCGCGGTCGAGATGCCGGGCGGTTATTTCAACGCCCACAAGCACGCGAGGTCCGTCTGCATGTGCGCGGGCCAGTTCTTGCGCTTCCTCGGCCCCGGCAATGGTATCGTGATCTGTAACGGCCAGAAGGGCCAAGCCTGCTTTCCGCGCCACATCCAGCAATTGAGAGGGGACATATTCGCCATCGCTGGCCGTTGTGTGCGTGTGCAGATCGGCGCGACCGGCATGAATGGGGCGCGCCAGCGCGAGACACATAGCGGTAAACGGTTGACCTCGAGGCATGCGCTACCCTGCCTGGCCGGAGGCGGGGGCAAGCGGAGGCAAACCCAGATCGGCGCGCGCCGATTCCCAGTCCTTGCGGCAGCGGTCTAGCACACCATTCACAAACGCCTTGGACCCTTCGGAACCGAACCTGCCTGCCAGTTCAATGGCTTCGTCGAAGACGATTCCCAAAGCCGCATCCCGGGCATAGGTAAGTTCATAAACGGCCAAACGCAAGACGTTACGGTCCACGCATGCCATGCGTGTGATGCGCCAATTATCGGCAGCCTGCGAGATGCGCCTGTCGAGATCTTCACGATGCCGCATGGTACCCATGACGAGTCCCCAGGCTAAATCGCGAGATGCTTTATCTTTGAGACGGGCATCGAGGAAAGTACGCCTCTGGGCATTGTCTCTTTGTGGCACAAGGTCGATTTCAAACAGTACTTGAAGTGCTGTTTCGCGGGCCCTGGATCGGCGGGTGATCATGGTTGAATCGTTTCTCGTGGGAAGTTCATTCGTTTTGTCATTGTCCGGCAGCAATGGCCGTGAGCAGGCTCACCATTTCAAGCGCTGTTACCAACGCCTCGGAGCCTTTGTTGCCCATTTTTCCGCCTGATCGTTGCAATGCCTGTTCCAAGCTCTCGCACGATAATATGCCATGGGCCACTGGAATATTGTATTCAAGCATGATGTCGCCAATACCGCGTGTCGCCACATCGGCGACATGGTCGTGGTGGTCGGTTTCGCCACGCAGCACGGCACCTAGGCAGACCAGTGCAGCATAGTGTCCAGTTTTGGCAAGAGCCTTAGCGGCCAGCGGAATTTCAAGCGCCCCTGGCACGCGGACGATATCGACCTGATCCGTGGGAATCTGCAGGCGACGGCACGCTTCCAGCGCGCCGGATACCAGCGCATCGACCACAAGGGCGTTGTACCGCGAGGCCACAATGCCAATCCGCCCTGACAGGCCTTCTCCCGCGCGTCCCTCAATCAATCGACTCATGATACGCTCTCCAATAGATGCTTTTTGGGTGGAAGTGGCTTTCTATCAACCGCCCAGTGATTTCAAAAACTCAGCGTTGGTCTTGAACTTTTTCATCTGCGTGAGAACCAACTCGACAGCCTCCACAGGATTCATATCGCTGAGGGCCTTGCGAAGAACATAATTTCGCTTGAGGTCCTCCGCGGAAAGCAAAAGCTCTTCCTTGCGCGTTCCGGAGGCGTTGATGTTAATGGCCGGCCACACGCGCCGATCCACCAGCCGGCGGTCGAGGTGCAGTTCCATATTGCCTGTGCCTTTGAACTCTTCAAAAATGACTTCGTCGATGCGGCTTCCGGTATCCACCAATGCTGTGCCAAGGATGGTTAAGCTGCCGCCTTCTTCCACATTGCGCGCGGCCCCGAAAAAGCGCTTCGGTTTCTGCAGGGCGGCCGCATCCATACCCCCGGAGAGAAGCTTGCCTGAGCTGGGCGCCTCGTTGTTGTAAGCGCGTGCCAACCGGGTGATGGAGTCGAGCAGGATCACGACATCGATCCCGTATTCCACCAGACGCTTGGCTTTTTCGATGACAATTTCAGCAACTTGAACGTGGCGCGACGTTGGTTCATCGAAGGTGCTGCTGATCACTTCGCACCGCGGACCTTTGACTGTCTGCTCCATGTCCGTCACTTCTTCTGGCCGCTCGTCGATGAGCAGCACCATCACGTAGCATTCAGAATGGTTTTGAAGAATCGACTTGGTGATTTTCTGCAGCAGGACCGTTTTGCCGGTACGGGGCGGCGCAACAATCAACCCGCGTTGCCCCTTGCCGATGGGCGTGACCAGATCAACCAGCCGCATGCTCAGTTCGCTCGGGTCGGTTTCCAGGATGAACCGCTTGTCGGGGTGTAGCGGTGTGAGATCCTCGAACATGATCTTGCGCGAAAGAAGATCCGGATCTTGCTGATTGATAGCCTCGACTCGAAGTAGGGCAAAGTACCGTTCGTTTTCCTTGGGTGGCCTGACCTGCCCGGCAACTACTGCACCAGGCCGCAGCCCGAAACGGCGGATCTGCGATGGGGAAATATAAATATCATCGGGGCAAGGGTTGTAGCTGGAATCAGCCAGCCTTAGAAAACCGAATCCATCCGGAAGCACTTCGAGGGTGCCGTCACCGAACATCAGGCCATTTTGCCGAACACGTTCCTTAATAATCCGGTAGATGAGATCTTGCTTGCGCAGTTCGTGCCTGTCGGCAATGTTTTCCGCCTCGGCAATTTCCATCAGTTGCGTGAGAGTCATCTGCTGCAGTTGGCTGATGTACGTGGTCCCTCGCTTGATTTCCTCGTAGCGGGTATTCACCATCTCAGTTGCCGGTTTATTAGCTGGTATAGGCTGTTCGCTGTCCGCTGAATCCTTGATAGCTACCGGCTTTGGTTCTTCCGCAGGTTCCGCGACCACCACCACCACCACAGGTTCCGGCACAGGCTCGGGTTCTTTGGCTGGTGGCGGGGCAACTGGCTCTTCAACCAATACGGGCGCAACCTCAACAGGTGCGGCTGCTTTGCGGGGCTTGCGTTTCAGGAACGTCACTTCCTCGGTATCGGGGTCTGCTGCCGCGGCAGGTGGTTTTTCTGTTTCTTTGACCTTTGTTTTTACCACCAAAGGTTCCACTTCCGGCAGGGGAGCGATTTCATCGGCCACCACGGGCGCAGGTTTTTTCCGAGGACGGCCTACGCCGCCTTTCGGCTTGGGTTTCTTGATTTCTTCCGACTCCGACATGACCACTCCAGGGCGAGGAGGTAAAAGCTGCGGGACGGCGACCTTATCCACTGGGCGGCACCAAATGTAGAATGGGCGCGCAGCGAAACAGGACCGCGTGGGGGTAGGAACCGAGTCACACGTCAGCTTCTAGCCTATCAACCGTGCGGATGATTTGCCAAAGGCTCCAGACCCAGCTCCTTAACAATAGCTTGCACTTGGCTGCGAAGCGATTCGAACCCGCCAGAATTGTTGATCACATGATCGGCCATAGCCTGCTTGTCGGTCAAGGGGAGCTGGAGTAATTCCCGCCGTTTCAGTTCGGATTCATCCCAGCCTCGGTCCTGAACACGCGCCAATCTGCTGGAAAATGAACTATCGACGTGAATCATCACATCCACATGATCTGTCCAGCCCCCCTCGATCAGTAAGGGCGCATCGAGAACAACAATGCGGCAATCGGTGCGCGCGCGTGCCGCTGATAATTCCTGATGAATTCTCCCGCGGATCCAAGGGAGCACAATGGCTTCAAGGGCGACGCGTTTTTCGGGGGTACTGAAAACGATCTTCCCCAACCTTTTGCGATCGATCGCTCCATCGGGTCCAATAACAGTGGTGCCAAACTGGGCTACCACGCGGCCAAGGAGTTCTGGTTGCCGCAAGGCTTCATGGGCTATCTGGTCGGCATCCACCACAATTCCGCTGCATTCAGCCAGCAAGCGGGCTACGCTGCTTTTGCCACTGCCGATGCCTCCTGTCACTCCGATTACCAGCGGTTTTTTAGGCGTTGTCATCGGTAATCGCCTCGACATCGAGCCAGTTGGGCCCTGCTGATACGTCCACATCGAGGGGGACCAGCAAACCACCATGGTCGTCGAGCGCGCCGCGCATGGCAGCGCGCACCAATGAAGCGGTGGGTGCCTGCGCCGAAACAGGGCATTCCACAAGCAGTTCATCATGGATCTGGAGTACAAGCCGGGAAGCGGTGCCAGATGTGGCCAAGGCCCTATCTAGTTTCAGCATAGCCAGCTTGATCAGGTCTGCTGCCGATCCTTGAACAGCCATATTGATGGCTTCGCGTTCTGGTTGCGTGCGGTTCCGGTACGACCGGGTTGGCTTCAGCCCCGTAATGGCCCTGCGCCTACCGAGGAACGTTTCCACGTAGCCGTTGGTAAGCGCGCTATCGAGCAGCGCCTCCTGCCATGCCAGCACGGTTGGATAGCGGGCAAAATAGGCATCGATGAAAGCGGAAGCCTGATCGCGCTGCACGCCCAGTCTCTGCGCCAATCCAAAGGCACTAATACCGTATATGACCCCGAAATTAACCATTTTAGCCGTGCGTCGCATGGCGTCGTCCACCATCTCCACCGGGGTGCCGTAGATCTCGGCTGCCACGGCCGCATGGACGTCGATTCCCCGCTGGAAGGCGTTGATGAGCGCGCTATCGCCAGTAAGATGAGCTAACAAGCGGAGTTCAATTTGCGAATAATCCGCGGAAATTAGCACATGCCCGGGCGGAGCAATAAACGCCTGACGGATCTGTTGTCCTTCGTCTCGGCGTACCGGAATATTCTGTAGGTTGGGATCGCTGGAAGAGAGGCGACCGGTCGCCGTGACGGTCTGGTTGAACGACGCGCGCACACGGCCATCCGAACCCGCCAAGTCGGGCAAGGCATCGACATAAGTGCCCTTGAGTTTGGATATCTGGCGGTGCCGCAACAGCAGGCGGGGCAGGGCGCTTGCCGGAAGGTTGAGTGCCACCAGTTTTTCCAACGACTCCTGATCGGTACTGGCTTCTCCAGTGGTCCCGGTTTTTCCCTGTATGGGCAGGCCCATCTCCTCGAACAGCACCTGCCTGAGCTGTGGCAATGATTGAACATTGAAAGGGCGTCCAGCCATCTCGTAAATGTTCGATTCAATTTCCGCAAGCTCGATCCGCATCTCCTCGGAGATGACATTTAATCGGGCGGTGTCGATGAGAATTCCAGCCCGCTCCATGCGTGCCAAGACTTCCACCAAGGGAACTTCCAGATTTCTGTAAAGCTCCGGCAGGCGCGAACCGGTTTCGGCAAGCGCCGATTCCAATAGGCCTGTCAAACGCCACGCCGCGTCGGCGTCTTCGCAGGCGTATCGCGCGACCTGTTCCACAGGAACTTGGTCCATGCGTTTTTGTGGTGTCTTGCGGCCAGATGGACCAATCAGATCGGTGATCGGAATCATCCGGTGGCCCAGATAACGCCGCGAGAGTTCATCAAGGCCATGGCTGCGCTCACCGGCATGCAGCAAATAGTCGGCAACCATGGTGTCGCCGACAATCCCTCGCATCTCAATGCCTTGGGCTGCCAAGACCCGCCAATCGAATTTGATGTTTTGGTTCACTTTGCCTGGTTTGGAGTTTTCGAGAATCGGCTTAAGTTGTTGGAGAGTCGTGGCACTGTCGAGGTGGGCATCTTCGCCGGGTGCCAGCAGCGGGAGGTACCAGCCTTCCCCGTCTTTCCAGCTCAGGGAGATACCCACGATCTGACAGGTTTCCTGATTGAGGCCAGTGGTTTCAAGGTCGATGGCGAATCTGGATTGTTTGATTAGCTCATCCAGGCACTGCTGCAGTTGGTCTGGCGTGGTGGCCACACGGTACTGGCTGTAATCCCATGAAGATGGAGCAGCCGTTTCGGTTTTTTCCGGGGCATCGTCTGCCTGTGCGAACAGGTCGCCTTGGCGGGTTCCGGTGGGGGCTGGTTGTTTGAATTGCGCTGCAGCTGGAGCCATTTCCTCCACTTGCCGTGTCAGCGAACGGAACCCCATTTCGCGGAAAAATTTGGCCGCGCGCACAGAATCAATGGCTGCCAGCTTCCAAGCATTCCAATCGGCCTCCAAGGGAACATCGTCGCGCAATGCCACCAGTTTGCGGCTCAGTTCCACCTTGTGCCAATTTTCCTTCAAAACAGCGCCCTTTTTACCCTTTACCTTGTCGATGTTAGCGTGAAGTCCTTCCAAACTGCCAAATTCCTCCAGCAGCTTCGCGGCGGTCTTCGGCCCAATTCCGGGCGCGCCGGGCACATTGTCTGTCGCATCTCCCACCAAAGCCTGAAGGTCGATAACTTGCCCCGGTTCCACGCCCCAGTCTTCTTTAAGCGAGGCAGTGTCGTAATGCGTTTGCCGACGCAGGTTCAGTAACCGAACATGGGGCCCAAGAAGCTGCCGGCAATCTTTGTCAGTTGTGCAAAGGACAACATCGTAGCCCTGTTCCACTCCGGCTTTGACAAGGGTAGCCATAACATCGTCGGCTTCGAACCCCGGAACACCCATGTAAGCGACGCCAATGGCCTCAAACATTCGAGTGACATGCGGAATCTGTAAGGCCAGTTCGTGTGGCATGGGCGGGCGGTGGGCCTTGTATTCCGGGTAAAGTTCTTGGCGAAACGTTGGGCCGTCAAGGTCGAGGGCGCAAACCAGAAAATCAGGCTTGTCGCCGCGCAGCGACATGAGGTCGCGAGCCAGACCGAACAGGGCGTTGGTGGGTAACCCTGTGGGGCTGCTCATGGGTGGAATGGCGTGGAACACCTGGAAAACCAGCGAGAAGGTATCCACCACCACAAGGCGTGGGCGGGATTCGGACATGTCATTCACCGTGCAATGGAAGGAGTACCGCGCAATCAAGATGATATGGTAGTGGCTTACCGAAGGCAGGTTGTGCCGATCGTGCATTGAATGAGTCTTGCGCATTTTCTTCCGATACCCGTCCGTGCCCCTGTAGAATTGACTCGGAAGCCTTGTGGTTTAGAATTGCCCAGATTGTCCACCGGCTTCTTGGAATTAAAAGGGGCCTTGGCGGTAATATCCGCCCGGAGATGATGACCATGGCGAAGGCACGCAAGCAGGAATCGGGCACCACCCTCATCATCGTGCTCGTTTTCTTCATTATTGCCACTCTCGGGTTGGCGACCAGCACCTACATGGGCTTTGCCAAGCACAAAGAACTGGAAGACGGTGTTAAAAAGGCTGAAGTTGAAAAGAAAGAAATCATCAAGCTCAAACAGCTTTATGCATTCGAGGCAACCATTCTTTACAAGTATCTGATGGGTAAGGATTTGCCTATCGATGAAGGCGACCGTATGGACGCTGTTGTCGATCGTGGCCGATTGGAAAACTCCGACGGCGACTGGACGAAAAACGCCCGCCGCGACGACGTTCTGAATGCCATTAAGGAAATCGAGAGCATCAAGGCCACCGATGGAACAGGTGTGCCCGTGGAGTTGTTCAAAGAAGGAAACGTAGTTAAAGATCCACTGCGTAAGGTCGCCGAGCAGACAGATGTGATGCGCAAGAAATTTGCCACAGAACTTGAACAGCAGAAGGCCAAGTTCGACGCAGACTTGAAGCAGAAGGACGCCCAAGCCAAGTCTGAGAAAGACGGCTTGGACCAAAAAATGGCAATGGCTGACAAGGCGGTCAAGAAAATCCAGAAGGATTTCGAAGATTTCCGCGCCAATGTTGAAAAGAAACAGAAAGAAGGCGAAGCGGTGATGACTGCTTTGGGAACATCGACCAAAGCCGAGGTGGAAAAATTGCGTACTGAAGCCGAAGCACGCGTTATGGCCGAGAGCAAGTCAGAGGTCGATCGCCTGCGTGATGGCAACAATAAACTGCGCCGCGAAAACGAAGATTTGCGCAATGTGCAGACCACCAGCACCATTGAAAAGGCGTCGCCTTACAGGGTGGTGCGGATCGACAAGGATCCCCGTCAGGTTTATGTGAACATGGGCACAAACGTGGATGTGAAGCCCGGCGACTTCTTCTTCGTGTATGCCAATCTTGAAAATGGTCAGCCAGAGAAAACCAACAAGGCACGCGTGGTGATCCTTCGTGTGCTGGACAAGGCTTTGGCGCTGGCTGAAGTGACGGACATTAAGGATGCTGGCAGCAACCCTATCCGTGAAAACGATCATCTCGACAACGCCCTATGGGCGCCGAATATGCGTAAGACCATTGGCAACAAAAAACACGTCGCCTTGCGTGGGCGTATGCCTCTGCGGGATCCAAACGTGGACAACACCATCGAGTTGGTGAAACGTTTGGAAGACATGGGTGTGGTGGTTGATGCATATATCGACTTCAACGACAAGGAAGCGCCGCTCAAGCTGTCAGCGTCGGGCGAGGGCATATCGGACAAGACTTTCCTGCTGATTGAGGGAGACGACCCGTATAAGGCTTCAGCAGCCGCAGGCAAGGTAGACGACCCTGCTTACAAGGCGATGCGTAAGGTCGACGACGCGGCTCGCGACTTCAACGTTAAGCGTATGTCGCTGCGCGGTTTTCTGGAGTCTGTGGGCTGGGATAGCAAGTGATTGCGACCCGTTGCCGTGCTTCCCTTGCAAACACTTGGCTAAACGGCTAAGAAACGTTGTCGATGCCGCCTTAGCTCAGCTGGTAGAGCGACGCTTTCGTAAAGCGTAGGTCGTGAGTTCGAATCTCACAGGTGGCTTTCTCTAAACGCTATAGGGCTAAATCCTTGTGGCGTTTTTTATTTGGTCCTCCGCAAAACTCCTGAAAAATTTGTCGGGTTTTAGAACATGGTGACGAGCCGTTTTTGGCATCTACCCATCCTCCAATCAATCACCCCAACGATTTCATGAATATGATTCCTTTTCTTGCTGTTTGTCCCAAATAGTGTTGGCATTCAGACCTAGGGAGTGATTCTCACGGCGATGGAAAAATCGAACCGATGTCATTTCTTGCAACTGCTTTTGAAGTGCTATTTGGTTTGGTTAAATTGGGTGGTTTGCGGGCGCCGCTATGAAGGAATAAAATGTGGAATTATATTGTTTGTTTATATGATTTTACAGGACATTCAAGTTGATTGCATTTGCCATGTGATCAACCGCGTGGGTGTCAAGGTGGTAAAGGCTCTCGTTAGACCTAGGCATTGTTGGGTTTGATGTTGTAGACGCTTGTCGATGGAAACCTGATATGTAATGTTATTGTAATTGCTCTTTTGAGATAAAATTGTGACAGCCATAGCATGCCGTTTGGTTGAAAAGTGAAACTGTAAGGAGATTCCGAGATGAAGTGCGTGCTCATATGCCTTGTGCCAATTGTGCTTTCACCGTTTGCCGCATATTCCCAAGATAAACCCAACAGCAAGCAGCCGCCTGAGGCGGTGGTGCGGGCTTGGCAGTTAGCTTCAACCGAAGAGCAGAAGCATTGGCAACAACAGCGTGACGCGATCAAAAATATCGATATTTCCGACCAGATAAGTAGGCAGATCGTTATTGCGCGCGGTTCCACTAAGTTCGGCGAATACCACGCGCACCCCACCACGGCGATGCTTGCGGACAACAGGACAATCTTTTGCGTTTGGAATATCGACCATGGTGGTCGCGCCGGACCGATGGCACGAAGCGACGACGGCGGATTGACGTGGGTTCGCATGGACGACGCTTTGCCCTCGAATTATCGGAATTTCAAAAATTGCCCCAGCATTTATCGTCTTGCCGACCCGCATGGCAAGGAACGGCTTTTGGTCTTTGCAAGTCGCACTTTAACGGACAGGGAGAACCCAAAACCAATCTCGGGCCGACACGAAGGCTACATGCCGCGCATCGTCAGTGAGGACAATGGCAAGACTTGGCGTGAAATTTCCCCAATCGGCGGAAAAATATCAAAAGAAGATCCATTCAGATGTGTCATGACTTTTTCGAGTATTGTGCGGTTGAAAGACGGTTCACACCTTGGAATGTTTCATCGCGGTGATGGTATCGGGGAAGGGGGCACGTTGCAAGTTATGCAATCCATTAGCCGAGACGGGGGCTTGAACTGGTCCGATCCCTTGATGGTCTGCGATGGCACCAAGCTCGACGGCAAGCACCCATGCGAACCTTATGTTTTTCGGTCGCCGGACACCAAAGAGCTCTGTTGCATCATGCGTGAAAATCGCCGCAGCGGCACAAGCCTCGTCATGTTCAGCACCAACGAAGGGAGGACGTGGTCGCGGCCTGTTGATACCCCGTGGGGCCTGACGGGCGATCGTCATCAAGGTATTACTTTGCCTGATGGTAGACTCGTTGTTGTTTTTCGAAATGCGTCGCCGCTGGCTAAAGATAAAGGACTAATTGCTTGGGTGGGAAACTATAATGATATAAAGAACAGTAAGCCGGGTCAGTACCGCATCAGCTTACTTAAGACATTTCGGGATGGTTTTTACTCCGGCATTCATCTGCTTCCTGACGGCACCATTGTCGTCACCACCTACAGCACTTACCGTAAAAGTGACGGTGGTTGCTCTATTGTCAGCGTGCGTTTCAAAATAAGTGAAGTGGACGTGATGGTTGCCAAATCACACGAGTAAACCAGATGCAACCTGTGAGATAATTATTAAGTTCCCATAGTGTGAAGCAAGAAGTATCTGACTGCGAGATCTAACAGGAACTCGCTTATGAATTTTCGCAATTATGCGGGATGCAATTTGGAGTGACCCGCGAATTGCAATTCGCAACGGAAATTTCTGCTAGCAGTTGGGTTGCCATCCGTGTGGCCCCGTCTGGTCATACCAACCCGTTTTTCGTCATTGTCGATGGAAAGCCGATTCGCGCGAATAAACACAGCGCGGCATGGTGTTTGGCCGGCGTCGAGCAGTGCTGGAAATCGAAAGCCAACACCTACCATCCGGACGAACGCAAACAAGCTGAGGCCGATTACGAACGCGCCCGCCAGAGGTATCGCTCGATTCTGGCCGAATCGAGCAACTGATTTGAAGCCACGGTTCATGAATCCGCCGAATGATATGATCTGGATTCTCGTGGGCTGAGCCTGATCGCCACCCACGCCGGTGCTCAGTCGGCAGATGACCTCATTGAGAAGAAGGATCGCTCGCTTCTTTTTGGCTATGTCGCAGCTGCAACAAAAACTGTTGAAAACCCGCAGCATTGCATCATTTTGCAATAGCTGCTTGACGAACTTCGTGGTGGTGAATATAATTATAGGTTCGGGGTTGAGGTAATCATCCCTGTTTCACTTCGATCGTTTCTGATCGCTGTCTCTTTGTAATGAACGCGTGCGGTGTTTCGGATCGGTGGCAACCATGACCTGGAGGTTTTGGAATGTTACTTCCTCGAAATCGCGTCGACTTTCATGTTACTTCCACCTGTGCGTTGCATGGCCTATCTGTTTTTGGTGCATGACGCTGTTCATTCGATAACTGCTTGCGGGGCGCTCTGCCCGCTTGGAACTGAACCATCCGGGCGGTAAGCCATCGGCTTATCTGCTTTGAACTGTTGCCGCGCTTTGTGCTTTCCACACGCGCGCGGCTCTTTTTATAAACCGTTTAATCAAGACGCAACAAGGAGTGTTTTATGAATGAATATTTTGAGCCCGCATTCATGCCTTGGAAAGAACTCACGATAAATCAAAGGTTTGAAATTACGTGGACGCATGCCATGCAGATACCGGATTTTGATTCATTGGAACTGTTCATGGCTAATGTAAAAAGCCTGATCTGGTCGAGGGACGCCAGACCCGCTCAAGAGCGACTGGTGCATCGCCCCTCTGGCCAATTGGAATTGACTGGCCTCTGGTACGGTTTTAACGAAGACAGGCTCCTGAAAATGAATCCACCAAGCATGTGTCGTCTTTCAGACGAAGCAGTCGAGGCAATGGAAAGTAAACTGTACGCGCCCTCCATTGCGGTCACCCTATCGCCTTATGCAGCTAAAATTATCGCTCGGGCGCTGGGGGATCATGCGGGCAACCGGCGCACCCTGGCCAAGGAAGCCATGGCATTTGAATGCGCGCACGAAATGTGCATTACCGCGGCAGAAGAAGCTGAAGCGGCAGCCAGAGTGTTGGGGCAGTGTGTCAGCAAGTGGGAAGCAGAAAACCTCGTCTGGTAAATGACATCGCGCAAAACCGCGTCAAACCAAATATGATATGTTTATTTGTGAGGCCACTCTGCCTGAGTGGCCTCACACATTTTTGAAGGTATTGCTGTTTATTTGTTGGATACCGATTGGAATCGGGCGTCACCTAGGTCCAGTCTGAACAAAACCTGATTGTAGTTATAGCGTGGCGTTTTGTGCGGATTGTTCGAGAAATCGTTCGTGTAAGTCCCTTCGAAATGGATGATTCGCCCGCCATCGCGATCCAGAAAAGCATGATGGCAGACATTGTAGAGCGTTTGATGATCGTGCGTGGCCACTTTGATGGCTTTGGTGAACGGCCCTGTTGGATCGTTGGCCTCCGCATACCAGACCTCTCCTAAAAACGACTCTTTGCCCATGAACTGGCAGGCGACCAGCACCCACTTATTGCGGAACGCGTTCCAGCGCACCGTGCCACTGTGAAGGACCACCCGGTCTTTGGGCGAGGAAGCGTCGATCGGGCAGAATCGCGCATCAGCAGGCTCAAAGTTTCCCTTCTTGATCCGGTCGAGTTCTGTTTTTGAATCGGTGGGTGCCGAACTCTTTTGCCATCGCCAAACAGATGTTTTCTTTGGTTTTTCCGTCGTTTCAGCGCTAAACGCTTCGTATTGATCAGGATTCAAGACGTCTTTCAACGTGGCGGGGACACGCACATTCGGATTGGGGCTACCGAACAGCAGCCATGGCGCGCCGTCTTTCTGGATTAAAATGGGGTGCCCAGCCGGGTGCCGCCATGTTTCGCTAAGTGGAAGCTGACGAATAACTTCAAAAACAGCGCGTTCCGTGTTGTACTGTGCGATTCCGTGTTCCAGTTCATCGGCAAGGCCCTTGCGGCGGGAGTAGTGCGCCACAAGCGTGTCTTTGCCCTGTTCATCTTTGACCACGCAGGGCGCGTTGATCCAGATCACTCCTTCGGGGCGCTCCGGCAAAGGCATCATGGCGCGGGCAAACCCGTTTTTGGCGGTGAAATAATCGAAAGCGATTCCATGTTCCGGGCTGGAAGATGGATCCGCAGGATTGGGAATGGGCGTGGTGGCTCCTGCCATACGAAACAGCCCGAGCGGGTATTCCATGCGTTGGGTATCGCCCCACATCCAAAAAATGTGCTTCTGAAACTCGACTGCCTGCACGGAATCTTGGCCAGCCACCATTCCAGGATTTTTCGAAGGCGCTAGCGGTAGCGGAAGCCCCAGTAACTGTGTGTCGCGGTAGAGGCCTTCACCCGTCAGGCGGCACAACCGCTCAGCTACTTGTTTGCGAGTCATGGAAATGACGGCTTTTTTACCGGGTTGCGGTGTGATGCGCACGCCGGGAAACCCGAAGCCGTCCTTGGGCATCTCGTACCCATGGCTGCGCACCGTGAAAAAAATCTCCCGGTTCATTAACCCTGGTTCATGGAAGGCGACACGACCGGCGTTGTCGGTCACCAGCAGCAAACTGTTGACGGTTTCGAGTTCTACTAGGGGGATCCCACGGCGGTTGACGGAATCGACAACCTGGATTTCTGCCCATGTTTGGGTGAAGCCGGTGATGGGAAAAAAGATCAGTAGCAGCACCGGCAAAAGGCAAAAATACCGGGAAATTCGAGAGCGCATGAGGGCACCTTGCAAGAAGAAAGAAGGGACAGCCAGCCGTTTGGGAACAGGGTACCGGTAAAGGGTGGTGGGGCGATGAGAATCGGCCAAAATGGGTTCTGTGAAATTTTTGAGGAGGAGACCTTGCGCAAGTGTGAGTAGGCGTTAGTATTCAGTCGTCGCAAGCAATGCTTGCTCGAAAGGCCTGCCGAAAAGTGGGCCTTTCATTTCTTTGACAACTTGGTGGGAAGCGCAAAGGTATTGCGAA
>CAMCLK010000065.1 GCA_945875585.1 Candidatus Kuenenia stuttgartensis
TGTGGAAGCATTCGGCCAAGCGTTGACCACACTCGGCCGACTCGCCCCTGAAAGTGGATTCATACCAGCCTTGGCCATTCTTCTGGAGGGGATGAATCAGGCGGATGCACTACCACTTGCCAATCGATTGAGACTGGCTAATCAAGAACGGGATCTGCTCAGGTGGTTATTAGCGCAAGGGCGTTCTCTTTCCTCTGCTGGTGCCATGAAGTCGAGCCAGCTATATGGGATTTTAGCGCATCCTGGAGCGGACGATTTATTGGCAGTCACACGCGCCCAGATTCCAGGAGATGCTGGTGTAGCTTTGGCGACACGAACGCTCGCCGATGTTCCACGTGAAACATTAGCTCCAGTGCCGTGGGTATCGGGAAACGACCTGATCACGCTCGGTTTGAAACCGTGCCCAGCTATGAAAAACCTGCTGGCCGACCTGTTGGCCGACCAGATTGATGGTGTGCTAACGAGCCGGGAATTAGCGCTTGAGGAAGCACAACGGCGGATCAATGCGCTAACCAAAGGTTAGGGTTCGGAGCGTGCCTTTGCGTTCCTGATTTGCAGGGGATGCTGTTCCGGGTCGTTGCTGTTGAGTTCCAGAATTCCTTCCACCACCACGGCCTGCCGGGTGGGAACAAGTATTTCCCCATCTGACAACTCTACAAGGAACTGACCGGAAAGGTCGGGCCGTTCACACCACCAGCAACCGAACGGTTGTTCAATTAAAAGGAAAGGTGCCTCTCCAGGTTCATCACCTAGGAATTGGGCGTAACCAACCACACGCACGCGTTTCCCTTGCAGTCCTTTCAGCAGCGGTGGAAATTGAAACCCTCGATTTCCCGGACGCGCCGACGCACTCAACGACCATGGCAGCGGTTGAACCCCGCCTTCCATTGCCGGAAGTTCCACCTCAGGTGCCAAAGGAGCAAGTGGCCTGTAAGAACGAAACGCGGGAGCTGGAGCATGCTTTTCATGCATGCCTGAACGCAAAGCTTCCCGCCTTCTTAATGCGGCTGGGTCTCTTAATCCCAGTTCACCTGTGGCAATATCCAGAAGCCGTATGGCGTTGGTTTGATCTCCCATGGCAGCGGCCGTTTCGGATGCCTGCCACATCAGGCGTGAGTCTGCCGGGAAGCTGAGCATGAGTTCCTGAAGATTGGCCAGTGAAGTACTGGGTTGTTCTGCGAGCACGGTGTTTCGTTTCAAGCGCTGGCGAACCATGGCTAGGTGCGCCAATTCTGTGAGGCGCCAAGATGCAGGTCGGTTGGTTGCCGCCAAAACCAGAATGGCTTCCGCCCCCGCGAAATCGTTGGCAAGTGTCATGGCCGTGGCCAGGTGCGCCATGATGGCAGGATGATCAGGCTTTTGGGCATTGGCACCTCGCAGAAATCCCAACGCCTGATCAATACGCCCAAGGCGAATCAGCAAACCACCGCGTTCAGCCATATCGTCTGCGGTCGGGCCGCGTAGGTTTTCGAGGCGAAGTAGAGCCTTGGTGTACGCAGGGCGCAGACCCGTTGATTGATCGTTTTGCCGGGCCAAATTTCTGAGGGCTTGCAGATCCAGCATGAGCCCCCGCCAAGAGGCAGGCAAAGGTTCCACCTGCTCCATACGAAGGTGGAGCGCAGCTGGTGTTGCGAGGTAAAGGCAGAGAAAAGAAATAGGGCTCATGTTTTCAGAATAACCGGCAAAGTCAGCAAGGTGCACGCCAGCCAATCTGATTATTTCCTGAAAGGACTCAAGTCACATCGCAAAAGCCTCCCGTATTTCGCAAAATGCTTTAGTTAGCCAAATTGCCCATGGTGACGGATGGAAGACGCAGCCCTGTTCGAAGAATTTCGCATCGAGGCTCAGGAGCACCTGACCCGCGTTGCTGACGGTTTGGTCAGGCTTGAGCGCTGCGAGGGTGCTGTTCTCATTGAAGAAGTGAATGGCTTGTTTCGGGCCTTGCATTCCATCAAGGGAAGTGCCGGGTTCCTTGGACTTCGCAACGTTGAACTGGTTGCCCATGCTGCTGAAACGTTGCTCGACCGAGTCCGCAAAGGACAGCAACAAGTAAGCACTTCTCTCATTGATTTGTTGCTGCAAGTCAATGACCGGCTCATTGCTTTGGTAGAAGATCTGGAAGCCAGCAACTCCGCCGATGTTTCGTCCATTCTGGACCGTTTGAAACAGGCCCTTGAAAGCAACCCATCAGCGATTCCAGAAGCGCCAAAACCCGAATCGACTCATCAGGCTCTGCCCACCTTGATCCAGCCAGCGGGCCAAGATGAAAAAGATCCCGGTAGCCATCACCACCTACTTCTCGACCCAGACCGTGGTCGGACCATCCGAATTCCGGTAGCCGTGGCTGACCGGTTGATGACGTTGGCCAGTGAATTAGTTCTTGTTCGCAACCAGGCATTGAAGCGCCTAGAGCCGCGTGATGCTGCCGAGCGTGAGTTGGTGCAGAGGCTTAGCACGGTCACCAGTGACATTCAGCGCACGGTTACCAGCACTCGTATGCAGCCCGTGGGGACCCTGTTCCAGCGGTTCCCCCGTGTGGTGCGTGAAATATCCAGGCAGCTTGGAAAAACCATCGATCTAGTCCTTCAAGGCACCGAGGTGGAACTGGACAAAGGCGTTATCGAGCGCCTTGCTGATCCGTTGACCCACCTGATTCGGAATGCCTGTGATCACGGAATAGAATCTCCCGCGGCCCGTCTGAAAGCAGGCAAGCAAGCAATGGGAACCGTGAAGCTGATAGCGCTTCACGAAGGCAGTTTGATCCATGTGATTGTTGAAGACGATGGAGGCGGAATCGATCCGGCCAAGGTGGGCCGCAAGGCTGTGGAACGCGGTCTGCTGGCCGAAGATGAACGAGCCTCCATGACTGCCAGCAGATTGCAGTCGCTGATTTTGCGCCCCGGTTTTTCAACAGCAGAAGTGGTAACCGACCTCTCGGGCCGTGGTGTCGGCCTGGATGTGGTGCAGTCGAATATCGAAGCGATTGGCGGCAGTCTGCAAATCGAATCGGAGTTGGGCCAGGGCACCAAGTTCCACCTGCGCCTGCCATTAACGCTGGCCATTATTCCATGCCTTGTTGTTGAGGCAGGCGAGCACCGGTTGTGCGTTCCGCAGCGCGACATCAAAGAATTGGTTTTGTTGGATGGCACTGCCAAGGCGCGTCTCGAAATGGGACACGACCGCCAAGTCTTCCGTTTGCGGGATCAACTTATTCCCGTGGTTGCCTTGGCGGAACTGCTCGGATCGCCAGTTGTTGAATCAGATGCACCCCGATTTCTGGCAGTGGTACGAGGCGGTTCCGGGTGCTTAGGTCTTGTGATTGATGCCATTCGCAATCCTGAAGAGATCGTGGTGAAACCGTTGCATGCGGCACTGGAGTCGCTCGATATTTTCGCGGGTTCAACCGTTATGGGCGATGGTCAGGTTTCGCTGATCCTCGATATGGAAGGCGTGGCCCGCGAAGCGGGAATAGGACACGCGTCCGCGGCAGTGGTGGCTCAACCTCTTGCCAAAGTCGAAGAGGTCACGCTGGTGCTTCTTTTCGAGGATGGTGCTGGCGCGCGCTATGCCATACCCCTTGATGCCATCAGGCGCGTTGTTCGATTTAAGGCAGCAGATGTGCAGTACGTTACCGGGCGCGCGGGAATTCGCCTTCCGGATGGCATCTGGACAATGCGTCGGCTTGAGGATGTTGTCGCGGGAGTAGCTCCTGTGCCAATTCCAGATGCGGGTTATCTGCTGCTTCCCAAGGCTACTTCTGGCGATCTGCTGGGTCTGGTTCTTGCCGAGTTGATTGATACAGCCTTGGCTCCCAAAGTTCTTCAGCCCGTCATACCTGCCCAAGTGGGAGTGATGGGAGTTGCGGAAGTCTGCGACAAGTTAACGCTGTTCTTGGATCCCGCTGTTTTGCTGGGCTCAGTTGAAGGTGGCCGATGACAGCAACATCGCAACATGTCTGCACGTTTCGTTTGGATGGCCATCTTTATGGATTTGATTTGGCCATGGTACGCGAGGTTCATCCGCCAGCGCCTTGGGTTGTTGTACCCAAGGCGCCACCCGAGGTTCATGGTTTGGTGAATTTGCGTGGGCGAATCCATTTGATTTTGGATTTGCGGCAGATGCTCAATTTGAAAAGTTTAGCCCCTTCTGCCGACCACCTGTTCATTCTGTTCCGTGAAGTTGCCGGGGAATCGTTCGGGATTGTGGTGGATGCCATTGGCGAGATTTTGTCGATTGACGGCAAGGATCTCGAGTGGAAGGAAACGGAACGAAATCCAAAATCATCCAAACTGATCGATGGTGTTTTGACGCACGGAGAGGAGATTCTGACCCTTCTCCGTGCCAATGCTTTACTGGGTGCTTTGTCGCATAATCGGGTCAAACAGGGAGCCGGGTCGTGAAAAACTTGAGAATGGCGCAAAAACTGGGTTTGTTGGTCTGCCTGTTGCTGATCATTACGGTGATCGTTGCCGTGGTGGGTGCCATGCAACTTTCATCCTTCAATACCCAAGTAAGAAATCTGGTCAATGTGACCGCGTCTGGGCTTGAAAAAGTCTTCCAGTTGCGGGCTCGGATTCTTCAATCGATCAGGTGGGAGAAATCGTCGGCCCTTACCAGTGATGATGCTGACTCATTGAAATTCGTCGAGAAGGCTCGTGAGCAGATCAAGGAAGCCAACGATCTTCGGACAGCGTTGGCTCAAATTCTGGAACAAGGCAAGTTCGAATTGGAACGTCGCCAGCTAGACGATTTCAACCGCCACTGGGATGCGTTCCAGGCCACCATGAAAAAAGTTCTTGAATTGTCGTTGGAAAATACGAACACCAAAGCAACTCGGCTGATTGAAGTGGACTTGACCAAGCATGTTAAAGATTTCTCTGGCCTTGCAAAATCACTCGAGCAAGCGGCTGAACAAGAATTCAAGGCCGCTGAATTAGCCAAAGAGCCCACCAAGATGGCCCGGTCCCTTCGCAAGTTCCACGAGGCCTCTCGGTTACGCGATCTGATGGAAACGCTCCGCTGGACCTTGTACACACACAATGCCGCAAGTGATGATCAAGTGTTGAACCAGCTTGATTCCGATGTGCGACAAATTCAGGATCGCTTGGCAACCACTTTCGAATCGCTTTTGGAAGTTGCTGACGAACGCGATAAAGGCGAAGTGAAACGTTACCAGTCAATCATGAACGGAGATGTCGTTCGCATTGCCGACGACACGCGCCGGTTTTCCCGCCGTAACAGCACCTCAATTTCGCAAGCACTGAGCTTGAAAGAGGCAGCAGAGGGTGCTGATGCGTGCGACAAAGTGATTACTTCGCTCATCGAGTCGATGCGTGCCAGAATGGAAGACGACAAAAAAGCCATGGAATCGGCTTACCAGTGGGCAGTTTTCCAGATTGTGTTTGTCACGGTTGTGGGAATCATATTTGGCGGAATTCTGGGCTACACCATCGAACGCGGTATCAGTGGCCCGATGAGCCTTGCTCTGTCTAACCTGCACCGCATGGCCGTGGGTGATTTGAGCCAAAGGTTGAAACTCGATCGGAATGACGAAATTGGTGAGATGACACAGGCTCTCGACAAGGTCAGCGACCACCTGGTTGCCTTGCTCCATCAGGTGCGTGATGGAGCCGATGGCCTTGGTCAGGCATCAACCCACCTTCAAAAACTGGCGGGTGATCTGATGGCCCAGAGCGAAGAAACCACGGTACAGGCCTCCACGGTGGCATCTGGTACAGAAGAACTGACTGCGACTATTCAGTCGATGGCTGGGGCTTCCGAACAGCTCAATATGAATGTGACCACTGTTTCCACGGCGAGCGAGGAAATCAGTGTCAACGTGAAGGGTATTTCCGACGCTGCCGAATCAGCCAATCAAACAGTGACCTCTTTGGCTAAGTCGATTGAGGCCATCAATCAATCGCTGTTGATGGTTGCCCGCGAGGCGCGTGAAGGCTCCGACATGACGGGTAAGGCACGAACCATTGTGGATTCTGCCAACACCACGCTGACCGCTCTCGACCACTCTGCTGACGAGATCACCAAGGTAACCGACACAATTAAAGGCTTTGCCTTGCAGACGAATCTGCTGGCTCTGAATGCCACCATCGAGGCAACAGCAGCAGGTGAGGCTGGTAAAGGCTTTGCCGTGGTTGCCAGTGAAATCAAGGAATTGGCGCAGCAGTCGGCGCGCAGCGCTGGCGAAATCGCCTCGCGGATCGACGAAGTTCGCAGGGGGTCACGTCAGGCTGTGGCCTCGATGCGCGAAGTGATGCAGACCATCGGCGTGGTCAGCACATCGGCTGGGCGGATATCTGATTCTGTTGCCAGCCAGACAGAGACCGCGCGAGCGATTGCCCACGATGTGGATGGCGCCAGCAAGAGCGTCTCCAGCATTGCCGTGGCCATCCGTGAAGTGGCGCGTGGAGCCACCGACACCGCCCGTAACACGAGCGAAGCGGCCACAGGCACCCGTAGCCTTTCGCAGGGTGCCGCAGAGGCAGCCAAGGTAGCCCAGAGCATCGCCGGGAACATTCATGGTGTGAGCGAGGCAAGCCGGTTGGGAGCCAGCAACGCTTCATCGGTTCACTCCAGCAGCTTGCAGTTGGGTGGATTGGCCGAAACGCTGCGCAAAGCCATTCAGCAATTCCGGCTCAACTGACTCCTGGCGGGTCAATCCGCTAGGATGGAGTTATGCCCGATCCGCTTCGAGTTCTGATTGTCGATGACTCGCGGATATTCCGTGCAGCGCTTGGTGAAGCCTTGCGCCACATTCCCCATGTGCGGGTCGTCGACTCGGTTTTTTCCGGTGACAAGGCGATGCAGGTTATCGGGGAACAACCCGTTGACCTAGTCACTCTCGACCTTGAAATGCCGGGTATGGACGGCATGGCAACCCTTCAGGCCATCGGCAGGTTCAACCGCGAGAGGCCCAATCAACTTCCCGTCGGCGTGATCATGATCAGTTCGCATACCCAGCAGGGGGCGCACGCAACTGTGAGCGCCTTGCAGGGCGGTGCGTTTGATTTCATTCCCAAGCCCAGCGGCACCAGTCATGCTGAAAACATGAAGGTGCTGGGTGCGCAGTTGGCCGATAAAATAACCGGCTACACCACGCATCGGGCTAACCGGATGTTGAGACTCGCCAGTAGGCCATCGGCCGCGGCAGGTTCCACAACGGCATTACCAGCACGCCACTTAGCCCCTTCAGTAATACCTAATGCTGCCAGTGGATTACGTGGCTTGGCATTGGTCGGCATTGGCGTCTCCACGGGTGGGCCAAAAGCTCTCGGGCTTCTGTTGCCGGCTTTGGTAACCGCTGTGTCGTGCCCCATTCTGATCGTTCAGCATATGCCCCCCGGCTTCACCGCATCTTTGGCCGAAAGTCTCGACCGCATGGTGACAGCCAATGTTGCTGAAGCCCGCGAGGGCGAGCAATTGTTGCCGGGCATGGTTCGCGTAGCTCCCGGTGGCAAACACCTCCTCGTCGAGCGCAGAGCAACAGGTGCCTTGGTCACTCAACTTTCTGAAGACCCTCTGGAATGCGGTTGTCGGCCGGCAGCCAATGTCTTGTTTCGGTCTGTGGCGAAGGCATGTGGCTCTCATGCCGGCGTTTTAGTGCTGACAGGAATGGGGCAGGACGGCACCGAAGGTGCTGCTGCCATCAAGCGCTCTGGCGGGTGGGTGCTGGCTCAGGACGAAGCCAGCAGCGTGGTTTGGGGCATGCCCGGAAGCATTGTTGCCGCGGGATTGGCGGACGCCGTTGGGAACCTGGAACAACTGCCGGGAATGGTGACGGACCAAGCCAGATTGCCCCGGAGGAATTCCTGATGGCGTCTGAACGGGGCCTTGTATTGCAGCCTGCCACCCAAGCGGAATTATCGCGTTGGATCACTCAGGCATGTGGCGTGATTCTTGGGCCGGACAAAGCGTACCTGCTCGAACATCGGTTAACAGGCCTGTTGACAGAACTCAAAATCGATACTTTCGAGGCGCTACGCGACCGCTTGCTCGACGGCCGAATTGCTGGCTTGCGTGAGCGTGTGGTCGAATCGATTGTTACCCACGAAACCTCATTCTTTCGCGATCGGCATCCGTTTGAAGCGTATCGCCAGAACCTGCTACCTGCATGCCGAAGCCGATGGCTGGCTGACAGGTCTTCTTCAATGATGCCCGCTCGGCCCATTCGGATTTGGTCTGCAGCATGCTCCACGGGGCAGGAACCTGTGTCGCTGGCCATAGGCGCGTTAGAGTGGTTGCGTACAGGTGGTGCCGCCGACCTGCGCCCCTCGGATATCCGCATTGTGGCGACAGACATCAGCAACAGGATTATTCAACAGGCTCGGACAGGTCGTTACAGCGATGGTGATTTGTCGCGTGGAATGTCACCTGAATTGCGTACCCGATACTTCCGGCCGGAGAACGGCTCGTGGGTCCTTGAAAACGAACCAGCTGGAATGATCGAATACCGGCGGTTCAATTTCGTGGAGGCGGGTTTTGGTTTGGGAATCTTTGACCTAGTCTTCTGCCGTAATGTGCTGATTTATTTTGACGATGCTCTCAAGAAACGTGTGATTGAAGAACTGCAACGCTCCCTTGCCCCGGGCGGCTATCTGATGCTGGGAAGCGCTGAAAGCCTTTACGGTATTAGCGACAAATTCCAGTCTCTCGTCATGCAAGGGTCTCAAGTTTACCTGCGCACTTAATGTTCCACATGGAACGCTGCCATTCCACTGTTCCGCGTGGAACATCTCATAGGCCTTGCCCCGATCCCCCTGCTCACCGTATGGGCAGGAAAGATCGCATCCCAGGAAGGGAAAGCGCAAGGAGACAAAGTGATGGAACGCAATTCAGGCAAGTCGGTAATGGGTAAGGGGCTGGACTCCATTTTGGGTGATGGCGCTACCGCGCGCATGGCGGGTAGCAGCGTGGCGGTTGCTGTGATCGATCAAAATCCCAATCAGCCACGCAAGCATTTCGACCCGGAACAGTTGGAAAAGCTCAAGGACACCATCAAGGCCCATGGGGTGCTGCAGCCACTGGTGGTAAGGCCCCGAGGCGATCGGTATGAACTCATTGCTGGTGAAAGGCGCCTGCGCGCAGCTATCGAAGCGGGCCTTGGCGAAGTTCCTGTGCATGTCGTTGATTTTGATGACAGGCAGGTGATGGAAGCTGCGCTTGTGGAAAACATTCAGCGCACCGATCTCAACCCAATTGAGAAAGCGCAAGGCTTCAAGGATTATCTCGATCGGTTCAAGCTCACCCACGACCAACTCGCTGTTCGGCTTGGAATGGGGCGGCCTACCGTCAGCAATTTTGTCGGTTTGCTCGACCTCCCCAAAGACGTGCAGGAAGCTGTGCGCGCCGGCCAGATTTCAATGGGTCATGCCAAGGTGATCAAGGGCGTTGCTGGCGCAGAGGCCCAAACCAACCTGTGCCGCCAGATTGTTTCCCTCGGCCTTTCTGTTCATGCTACCGAGCAGTTGGCCCGTCAGGCTGCTGCGCCCGTTGCCCCACAGGTGGTATCAACCCCAACCGAGCCTCGATTCGAGAAGACAGACCATGTGCTCGGTATTGAACGAGAGCTTTCCGGAAAACTCGCATTGAAGGTAGATATTCGCCTGAAGGGGCCCGAGAAGGGCTCCCTTGTGGTGGCATTTGATTCCAATGAAGAGTTCGAGCGTGTTTTGGAAATGCTGCGCCGCTAGCTGATGGTTGTACCATCGGGTACGACGGCATTGGCGGGAAGCAGAATGACGCCATCGCGGATGGAGTAAAAAGGCCCATCCGCGAACTGGACCTGACTGGAATTGACCAGTCGACAGTTTCGTCCAACCCGGAAATTCTTGTCGAGGATAGCCTGTTCAATTATTGTGCCATCGCCTATTCCAAGCGGTGGCTCGGCACTGCCAGTACGAAGACTTCGTTCTGCTGGAGATTCAGAATAATTGGACCCAAGCAGGATGGTGTTTCGCAGGGTAACGTTTCGACCCAGAATACTTCTCACACCAATCACCGATTGCTCCAGTTGTGAACCTTCACTGATTTCACAACCATCCGAAATGAGCGTGTTGCGGATAGAAGAAGACTGAACGCGCGAACCCGGCAGATTTCGCATGCGCGTGTAAATAACCCCTTCTGGGGAGTGAAACTCAAAAGGCGGTTTCTCGCCAGCCAATGCCATGTGGGTGGCGAAGTACGATCGCACCGTTCCCAAGTCTTCCCAAAATCCATAATGCCGATGTGCGCGAACGCGACCGGGGTTCACCAAAAGCGGCAATATCTGGGTAACCAGATCTGTGGCATTTGGCAGCTTGGCGAGTATTTCCTTCAGCGCGCTCATTTGAAAAAGGTAGATGCCCATCGATGCCAAGAACGGCCGGCTGGGGTCTTCCGCGTTTTCACGGTAGAGTCCATCGAGGAATTCCGGGCCGGGTTTTTCAACAAAGCTGCGAACCCACTGCCCCGCATCGATTTCCACAATTCCCATGCGGCGGGCCCGGTTGGGGCCAACAGATGTCACAGGCAGGGTGCAAGCCGCACCGCTGGCACGGTGGCCCTGAACGAGCGTACGGAAATCCATACGGTACAGCTGGTCCGCTGAAAGAACCAGCACATCGGTGCAACCATCGATTTCAGCGTGGCTCAGATTCTTTCTCAGGGCGTCGCCTGTGCCCTTGTACCAGTCGCTGGCTTCATTGGTTTGCTGGGCAGCCAATACCTCGACAAACCCGCCGTGGAACGGGTCCATCTTGTAAGTGTTCGTCACGTGCCTGTGAAGGCTGACGCTTTGGTACTGCGTCAGAATGAAGATGCTGGGGATGCCGCTATTGATACAGTTGCTCACCGGCACGTCGATCAAGCGGTACTTGCCTGCCAAAGGCACAGCCGGAACGCTGCGCGATAAAGTAAGCGGGTACAGGCCACTTCCGTGACCGCCACCCAAAATGAAGCAGACAACCCGTTGCATGAATTCGCTCCCCGCATGCCTTTACTCTTTAGGTTAGCGGTATGGGGCGATCATGGCAAAAATTGGATGGCCCAGTCCGCCTGTTGGTCTGGAAGGAAATCGCTAAACTGACTTTTCAAGCCGGGTCAACGAAGCACCCGGAAACCTTTTTTCGAGGCGCGATAACGGACATGGCGGAACCCCAAGGCGATCTGGCGCTCATCGGTCTGGCAGTGATGGGCCAGAATCTTATCCTCAACATGAACGATCACGGCTTCACCGTGGTCGCCTACAACCGGACCGTCAGCAAAGTTGACGAATTCTTGGCCAACGAAGCCAAAGGCACGCGCGTTCTGGGCGCTCATTCCATTGCCGAAATGATTTCCAAACTCAAGCGCCCTCGCCGGGTCATGATGCTCGTGAAGGCCGGCCAAGCTGTCGATGACTTCATCGCCCAAATTGTCCCTCACCTCGAACCCGGCGACATCATCATCGATGGAGGCAACAGCCTTTATCAAGATTCAGCCCGCCGTCACAAAGACCTCGAATCCAAGGGACTGCTGTTCATTGGTACGGGCGTATCCGGTGGTGAAGAAGGTGCCCGTAATGGCCCCAGCATCATGCCGGGTGGTAGCCCAGCCGCATGGCCCCATGTCAAAGACATCTTCCAGTCGGTTTCTGCCAAGGTTGAAGGCGGCGCGCCTTGCTGCGACTGGGTTGGCGAAGGTGGTGCTGGCCACTACGTGAAGATGGTTCACAACGGTATCGAATATGGCGACATGCAGCTCATCTGCGAAGCCTACAACCTTATGCGCGACGGCCTTGGCATGTCTGCGGATGAAATCCACAACGTCTTCGCTGAGTGGAATAAAGGCCCACTCGACAGCTACCTCGTTGAAATCACCCGCGATATTCTTGCGTTCAAGGAGGCCGACGGTACACCACTGGTAGACCGTATCCTTGATACCGCTGGCCAAAAGGGCACAGGCAAATGGACCGTGATGGATTCCATGGAAATGGGAATTCCCATCACCCTGATTTCCGAAGCCGTTTACAGCCGGTGCGTCTCCGCCATGAAAGACCAGCGCGTGGCTGCCTCCGCGGTGCTTAAGGGGCCTTCCCCCAAGATCTCAGGTGACCGTGCCACTATTGTGGCGGCCATTCACGATGCGCTCTACGCGTCGAAGATCATCAGCTACGCTCAGGGCTACATGCTTATGAGCGCCGCTGCCAAAGCCAACAACTGGAATCTCAATTACGGCGGCATCGCCCTCATGTGGCGTGGCGGTTGCATCATCCGCAGCCGTTTCCTTGCCAAAATCAAAGAAGCCTTCGACACCAACCCGGCTCTTACCAGCCTGTTGCTTGACGGATACTTCAAGACGGAAATCGAACGCTGTCAGGCTGGATGGCGAACCACCATCGCCGCTGCTGTCACCTCGGGTATTCCAGTCCCTGCGTTCAGCACGGCTCTGGCTTTCTTCGACGGTTACCGCACAGCACGCCTGCCCGCCAACTTGCTGCAGGCTCAACGCGACTTCTTTGGTGCGCACACCTACGAACGCACCGACCGCCCACGTGGTGAATTCCACCACACCAACTGGACCGGTCGTGGCGGTACCACGGCGAGCACCAGCTACTCGGTCTAAGTTTTAATTCAACAACAAAAAGGGCCCGGGAGATTTATCCCGGGCCCTTCCTCATTTCAGAATCTGTCCGGAAGCATTACTCGCAGTCGCAAGCCTTCTTGTGAGACATCAGGCCACGAGCGCGACCCATCAGCTCTTTCACTTTGGCTGTGAGGTGCGACTCGGCGCAAGGATCGCAAGCTTCCACAGCCACTTCGCGTTCCACGCAGCGAACCACGTAGCGGGTGCGGGTTTCGATCGACTCAACCGGAACCTTGCGGCACACTTTGCGAACTTCCGTGTGGTACTCGGGCTTGTTCACGCACACCGTGTAGGTTTCGGTGTGGCAAACAGGCTTGCAAACCTTGACGGGCTTCTGGCAAACCGTTTCGCGGCAGACCAACTTGCGAACCATGCAGGTCTTGGTTTCAGGAATGCACTGGGTCACTTTTTCCATTTTTGTGACCGGGCATTGTACCGTTACCTTGCAGGGCGACCAGCAACGTACCATGCGGGTTTCGATGCATGGTTCGCACTTGCTGGATACGGTTTCGCCTTTACCACCCTTGCCTTCAGAAGAAACGAACACTTCTTCATGGCTGGGGCACAGGTTGCCCAAGGCAACTTTCAGGCGTGAGTGCAGGGTGGGGACTTCTTTGCATTCCCAGTGACCACGGTCTTCGACTTTGGTCACATAGTGGGTCACTGGCTTGCACACGGTTACCTTGCGGTAGACGGTTTTCGTCTCTTCAACGCAGGCCCATTCCCAGTGCTTCTTCACAACGGGCTTCATTTCCGTGGTCCACTCGTGGTGAACAACGGTACGGGTGCGGGTTTCTGGAACCTTGACCATGCGGCAGACCCGCACGTTCTCGTCCACCCATTCGTGCTTGTAGGTGATCACTTTGCATTGAACGGTTTCAGGAACGCATTCCTTCACCATCACCATGCGCGTGGTGGGGGCTTGTGGGGCCTGGCCTTTGCCGCCATCCTGTTGAGCCTTATCAGCGAAAGCTGCGCCTGCGGCAGCAAACCCGGCCAGCACGGCCAGGCACTTCTTGAGAAACATGGACGTACTCCGAGGTTCGAAGCCCTTGACCTGCTCACCGAACCCTCGGTGAACGTGGCCACTGGCACTCTCGAGGCATTATGCACGTTAAATACGTTTGCGCAGTTTCAGTAATATGGGGCATTAGATAAAATTTGTTAAAGAAGGTGTTTTAGAAGTGATTCTGTCGAGCACAACCATTTTAACGAATGTGATGTTTCAGCTTTCCGAACCACTCTATTTCGGAATATCTACCAAAGTTTCCATCAATTAGAAGGCACGACAATTGTTGAAGGAAGTCGCTTGATAGCCTTCTCACCCACGCGCCGTAGCTCGGCTTGTTCCAGAAATACTTTGCCCCGTTTGGTTTCTGTACGGGATACTAAATCTGGAGTTGCGTCTCCTTTGGCTTGTTCAATCCATCCTTGGCCGGCCATGTTATCTGGCGTCAACTGTCGGGGTGGAAGTGGCAAACGACCCAGATTTCTTTCACGCAAGACCCACAAGGCCTGCTCCACATCACGCGGTTCCGCTGACTGCCTCAATTGAGCTTCCAGAAATGGATCACCGCGTTGGCGCATACCGTCGATGGCGGATACCACACCGGTTTCCAGCCACCCGGTTGCATGGTAGTCACCCAGTCGATAGTGCCCAGCTGGGTCGCGCCAAGCGGCTTCAACCCATGCCTTGGAAGTCCAGATCCATGTGGGTTCAAAGGTGGTTCCGGGTTCTGCGCGGACCGGTGCATAGACCCAACCGCGGGTAGACGGGCCTTGATCGGGATGTCCGGAAACAGGCAGTGGCCCTGCTGGGGTCCACGACAATTTTCCAGTCGACCATCCACGCCCGCCGGGAAACGCCAGCCGGCGGGGTGCGGTCCAGAGCAACCGGTCGCCCATCATGGCCCATTCACCGGGAATGTTTACCAAGTCCGGGTTGTCGCCCCGGGCAGGCCGTGGAGGCGGCGACTGCCTTGGTTGTTGGGCGGGTGGCTGGGTGTAGGTCAGCCGCACTGGGCCAGCTTGGCCGCTGGTCCATAATCCGGTAACGCGTTGCCATCGATTGGGACGCACCTCGCGCCAATATCCGGAAATCCAAACGTGGCCAGCGGGAGGAAATCGCCATGTCCCGGTGGTCCATGTCCAAGCGGATTCTTCAGAATCGTAGTCCCAGTAACCCGGAATCCATTGGGCGCCCACACCCGGAAATACGGTTGGAATGGATTCAATCAACGCAGCCGGGGGCTTGGGACATTCCGGTGGTAGCCGCGATTCACCCGTCCAGGCAAAGGCTTCGTGTACAGAGCCTTTCAGGCGCACATCCACTGGCAATGCCTGATTGGCCACGAGTGCAACAAGCGTGAGGATGAACGCGTTCATTTCCCAAGCTGAACCGAATTGCAAGGTGCAGATCAAGACGCAAAACCATGTTGAAACAGCAACGTTGGGAACCACCCACACCATGTGTTACACTGCCGGGCATTCCAAGGGCGCTTGTCGCGCCGGGGGTGGTTCCTCCGGGCAGGGCTCCCGTGGTCGGAGACCTCCCCATGATTCACCGCCGCGCTCTAGCGCTGGCCGTGCTGCTCGGCCTGTTGGCCGTGTCAGGCGCCTCGTATGCTGCCGATGCTCCCAAGACCGCCTCAGGCAAGAAAAAGATCGTGCTTGTTGCAGGCGGCCGCAGCCATGCTTATGGCCAACACGCGTTCAAGGCCGGAATGATCCTGCTGCAGAAGCGTTTGAACGAAGCTTTTCCAGATTCTGTGGTGACCGAGCTGTATACCGACGGCTGGCCCAAAGATAGTTCGGTGCTCGACAGCGCCGATGCCATTGTGATTTATTGCGATGGCGGCGCTGGCCATCCGGTGAACAAGCATCTTGACCAGATCGATCGCTTGGCGAAAAAAGGCGTCGGCATAGCCATGATGCACTACGGCGTGGAGACCACGAAGGGTGCTAGCGGCGACCGGTTCTTGGACTGGATCGGCGGTTATTTTGAAATGAACTGGTCGGTAAATCCTCACTGGAAAATCAAGGATGCGGTTCTGGCCAAGGACCATCCGATCGCACGTGGCGTGAAGCCATACAGCACTCAGGACGAGTGGTATTATCACATGCGCTTTCGCACCGATGGCGATGGCGTGACGTATGTGCTTTCAGCTTTGCCACCTGCCGATACCCTCAAGCGCCCCGATGGCCCTCACAGTGGCAACCCTGCTGTACGCGAGGCAGTTGCGCGTGGTGAAAAGCAGACTGTTGCTTGGGCTCGCCAACGTCCGGACGGTGGCCGTGGTTTTGGTTTCACAGGTGGCCATTTCCACTGGACATGGGCCAACGATCAGAATCGCAAGATGGTGCTCAATGCCATTGCTTGGATTGCGAAAGTGGAAGTCCCGGCCAATGGCGTGGCATCAAGCCGCCCAACCTTGGCGGAGCTTCGCGAGAACCAAGACTGGCCAGTACCAGAGAAGTTCGACTTCTCCCGCATCGAAAAAGAAATCAACGACCAATAATGGTTGTTGATAGGAGGTGACCGGTGATCCCGATCCATTGCGACAAGGATTACCGGTTTGCTTTTGCCGAACCACGCCTGATCGACCGGTTTCATCTCACGGATGTTGCTGAAGGTGTTGGTGTGAGTGTCTGCGCCCTGGGGTCCGATGGGGTTCCCGGGGTGTTTCTTTTTGAAGGTACAACAGGACCGGGTGGCTGGGTTCAGGTCGAGCCCCCATTACGCGTGGATCAGAAGCACGGTTTTGTTGTGACAGTTCAGTTCCAAAGTGTTTGAAAACGGCATGTAATCGCATCTGGAAAACTATTTCAATCGATTGGTTCCCCATGGTTGGCATGTGATCCCTGTAAAATCGAAGAGCCCCGCGCGTCTGATTAAGGGGCTACTCGCCAAGTATCAAAATCTTGACCCATTTCAAAAATACTCATGAATTTCTGCCAGGGAGTCCGTGGCCCCTTACTCAGGCGTGCGGGGCTCTTCGTGGCTGCATGGGGGATGGGTGAAGTTCACGCCAACAGTCTGAAACCCACTTTAAACCAACTCACAAAAATTGGCCGAGTGTAACCCAATTTCCCAATGTGCGGTCATGTAACCTACTCTCGTTGCCTCATTCGCGGTCAACGGTTTCCCGCGTCTATTTCCTGCTGTATCCTGTTGACCTGTTCTACCACTGCTCCTTTTTTTCTTTGGAGACCGATGCTAATGACCTCTCCCGCCAAACGCTTACTGACTGGACTGCTGATCGTGTTGACAATGACTTCCAGCCTCCGGGCTCAGGCGCCCGCGCAGGTGCCCGATACCGTCATCGTGGAAAAGGGTATTGAGTATGCCAACCCTGATGACCAACACCTTCAGCTCAATCTGGCCCGCCCCAAAACGGGCGATGGTCCGTTCCCAGCGATCGTGTGCATTCATGGAGGAGGATTTCGAGCCGGCAAACGCGAAAGTTACGATGGGCTGATCGTTCGTCTGGCCGAACAAGGCTATGTTGCTATCACCGTTACCTACCGGCTGGCACCGAAATACCAGTTCCCTGCCGCTGTGCACGATACCAAGGCCGCCGTGCGTTGGGTGCGGGCGAATGCCGCCAAATACAAAATTGATCCTTCCCGTATCGGAACAACTGGTGGTTCAGCAGGCGGACATCTGGCACAGTTTCTGGGTGTCACTGCAGGGGTGAAAGAATTTGAAGGTGATGGAGGCAACCCGGCTGAATCGAGTGCTGTCGCGTGTGTGGTGAATGTGTATGGCCCTAGCGATTTCACCAAGTCGTATGGCAAGAGCGTGGACGCGGCAGAAGTGCTGCCTCTGTTTCTGGGTGGCAATCTTGAAAAAGCCCGCAAGCTGCATCTGAAAGCCAGCCCGTTGTATTGGGTCACTCCAGTTGCTGCACCAACCCTGTGCATTCATGGCACACTCGACAAATATGTGGCCCACGAACAAGCGGTGTGGCTTGTCGACAAAATGAATGCTGCCGGTGCCGAGGCGGAGCTCCTTACCCTTGAAGGAGCCGGTCACGGTTTCAAAGGAAAAGATGCCGAAACCGCAGATAAGGCACTCATGGTCTACTTCAACAAGAAGTTGAAATAACAGTTATTTGTCACGGCCGTTTGCGAAACATTTTGCGCACCGATTGAACGGCTTGGTCAAGCGTGGCGAGGAACTTCGACCGATCTTTGGGCATCATCGGCGCCGGGCCACCGGCGCCGATATGCGACTGCCATTCGCGCACCAGTTGCCCTAAACCGTTGTATTCGCGACTAACTTCGTTTACTTTGCCTCCACCCTTATATTTGACCAGACATGGTTTCCAAATCCAGCGATCCGAAAGTATTGGCAAGGCTCATACAGTTTAAGTCAATAAGCCTGCAGCCCAACCAATCAAAACCGAAGAGCCCCGCACGAAGTAAGGGGTCACGTGCCAAGCGTCATAATATGAAATCACATATATGACTCATTGCCTTCACCTCATGCCGTGATTTTTTGCGGCAAGGGCGGCAGTTGTGCCGAGCGGACATGGGGTTTTCAAAGCATCGACAAGAACCTGCACAGGATTGTGGCCCCTCACTTTGTGAGTGCGCATGATGGTCATGAAAAGCGCCTGGGTTTGCGCCCCAGCCTCACTGCCATTTGCGAAAATGTTCTTGCGGATCAAAACAGCAGGACGGATAGACCTATCCCCGCCATTGTAATCAGACGGCACTTCTTTGTGATCAAGGAATGTGAGCAGTTCGTCTCGATGCCGACGTTATGTCCTTTTCTGCTTTCTTCAACCGCATTCCGTCCACGATCAGTCGGTGCAAACTTCGATTAAACTCCGGCCAGTCGCCCCCGGGGTTTTAGTAATGCCGGGTTTGGTTCAGATCCCTCAACAGGTGTGGCAGGCACTTCTGCTTCGCAAGGCAGGAAACCGAGTATTAGGCACCCCAGAAAACGGTCGTCAATACACCGTTAAAAAATGAACGGAACAGCCCTTCAGCACACTTCCACCGCGCTTTGGGACGATCAGGTAGTAGGCGGCGTTCTTGGTGGCAAGACACCACAGCCAGTAGGTTTTTCCCTGTACTCGCCATCCTGTCTCATCAGCGTTGAGGACTGCCTTATTTTGGATATAAGTTACGGTGCCTAGCTTGCATCAGTCCGCTTTCGGTCACATGAAAATGCAGGTCTGCACGCGGGGCAAATGGGCTCCCATGTGTTGCATGGAAACCCATTGAACATCTTTTGGAACACTTTATAACTGGGGCTGAAACGATTCCTCATTTGCGTTGCCGCTTGAAGTCCTCAACCATGCACAGCATATGGCGAATGTGCGTGAATGTGATTCCATATTTTGATACTTGGCTCGTGGCCCCTTACTTCGTGCGGGGCTCTTCGGTTTTGATTGGTTGGGCCGCAGGCTTCTTGACAGAAACTGCACGGGCCTTGCCAATAGTTTCAGATCCGCACCCAAAATATTTTGCGGCATAGGGCTGAAGGGTTACCTACATTATAAGTTTCTATTTTGCATTTTATATTCTTTTGCAATTTGTCTTTCCAACAGCTTTTTGCATATTTCTTCCAAAGAGCTGTCCCTCTTGCGGGAAGTAGATGGGGGCCTTTGCCTTCAGGATATCCGGGAGGCAGTGATGTACCGCCTTCGTAAGGGATATTATTAATTGGAGGAAAAAATTGGCCTCCATATTGGCATCGTATTTGGAAGCGTAATTTCTGGACCTAATGGTGGTCTGATTATGGGGGTTGATGAACAGGTAATACTGCTGGCCCTTTCAACCCCTCCGGATCCACCCGGTTTCCCGGATCATTCCCTTCATACCTGTACCAGTTATTGTCCCCGGCGTCGAAGCCGATGGGATCGTTGCTGAGCCAGCGGCCCAGGCTGGGACTGTAGGCCCGGTTGCGGAAGTCGTAGTCCCCCGCCGCAAGCTGTTCCAGCCCTGGTGCAGGAACACTCAGTCCTTGGCGGAACCCGCGATCACAGCGCCCGAGACATCGCGGACCGTTACTTGGCCATAGGGATCGTAACTGTACCGCTCCACCACCACCCCGGCCGGCATGACTAACGCCGTGACATTCCAGTTGGCATCCTGACACCAACGCATCCACATACACCGGGCTCCAGACATTCCGGGTTACGGTGTCTTCACCAACCTTCTCCTACAGCAGTTGCCAACTGCTACTGAAATACCGGCCCGTGACCGTTTCCCCTTGTTCCACTGTGATTCGTCTACCCAACGCGTCACGGCCATATGTCGCCACCACCGTGTCGGATGCGTCCCGCACCTGCACCAGACGGTTCCATGCATCCCAACAGAACTGAAATTCGTTCTCATCCGTGGTCAGGTTACCGTTGCTGTCGTAGGTGAGAGACGCGGCTTCCCCAATCCCCGTGAGCTCGTTCTGGGCATTGTGCGTGCGGATCTGGTCCACCCCGTCGGTGGTGACCGTGCTCCAATTTCCCAATGGGTCGAGATCCCAGCTCTGGGTGCGAGTGACTGCGTCACCGGGCGTTCCCTGCTGGTAATCCGTCAACTGACCTAATGCGTCGTAGGCATACTGTTCACTGAGATCGGAGATAACTGTGTTATGCTTGAAAAGACGGTTGCCGGCTCTGTCATAGCCGTACTCGTAACGCTCAACATCGGTGTTTGAGCCGCTCACCCACCTCTGGTCCACTACACGCCCAAACCGATCCAAACCCGTGTACCGGTCACCCGCGTCGCCATCCGCTTCACCGGATTGTTTCAGGTAGCTGAGGTTCACTCCGGTTTCGGCGTGTGTCCGCATCACCACCGTCCCCAGACCCAAATACGACAACACCTCGACAGTATTCGCTCCATCCGCTACCGTCGTCAACCGCGA
>CAMCLK010000066.1 GCA_945875585.1 Candidatus Kuenenia stuttgartensis
TCCTTGATGTCCATTACCCAGATCTGGTGAAAACCAGCCATGGCAACAAACATCCGGTCTCCCATCACCCACAAGTCCCAAGGGCTGTTGAGTCCAGTCTTCAGGCCGGCACCACCTGCTCTGCGATCTTGTCCCTGAATTCCAGTTCCAGCAACGGTTGAAACAATGCGAGATGCCGTGTCGACCGACTTGATTTTGTGGTTCTTACGATCCGCCACATAAAGCTTGGTTCCCACAAGAGCCATCCCTTGTGGGTCATTGAATTGGGCTTTGTCCCCAGGACCATCCACATCGCCGGGTTTACCGGTACCAACAGACCACGAAACTTTGCCATCGATTCCAGCACACACAACCCTGTGGTTGGTACTGTCGGCAACAAACATGGTGCGGGCTTCCGGGTCAGTGATTACTTTGCCAGGAAAACGCAATGGGCTGGTGGAAACATCTCCTTCGGGCTTGTAGTCGAACGGTTTTTCATCCAGTTCCTTTTTGGCGCGAGCAGACTTGACTAACTCAGCTACGGCAGCATCGACGGCGTCGTAAAGGCCTTCACCTGAACCACGCGCTACCAGTTTGCCTTCATGGTCTATCAACACCAACGTTGGCCATGAATCGACCTGAAATGATTCCCAAATCTTTCGGCCAGCATCGTTGACAACCGGATGGCGCACCTCGTAGCGCGCAAGGGCTTTGCGGATACTTTCGGTGGATTTTTCATTATCAAACTTGGGGCTATGCACGCCAATCACCACGAGTTCCTTCGGGTATTTGGCTTCCAGTTTGGCTAGGTCGGGAAGGGTATGAATGCAATTGATGCAGCACAACGTCCAGAAATCGAGCAGAACGACTTTACCTTTGAGATTTTTCAAAAGAATAGGTTTTGGGGTATTCAGCCAGTCGGTCCCGCCCGTCAGTTCGGGAGCAGCCATGCGCGGTCGCCCAGCTTCTTGTGCACGTGATGCCCCCACGCCCACCGAAAAGAAAGCCAGACAGGCCAACACCGCCACAACTCGAAACCGTCTGAACACATTTTCTGGTTTCACGACTGGATCCTCCTGATCGTCCGTGCCTGATTGCCTGCTTAATGATGCGGATTCGGCACGCTGTATCAGGCATACTAACCTGCCCAAAGGGGAGCCGACACCATCATTCGTCAACTGCGGATCTCGCTGTTGATTCTTCCGCAGGTAGGATGAGATGGTCCATTGTCTGTTCCGCCGTGTCAACTAGGACCTCACGCGCATGATCGATCATCAAGATTCTGCCCCAGCCGAACAAGGTGCGGTGATTCATTTGCCGCCAATTGTTGCTGAAACTCCAGTTGAACTGGAATCCAGCAAAACCTCAGGTCTTTGGCTGCTTTTGGCCATCCTTGGTGTTTTTGTCGGAGTTTTGTCATTTTTTCCAGCTAGAACACCAGACATACTGCTCAGCCTAGCCTACGGCCGCGGTGTGGCAGACGGGTCTATCACTTTGGGAGCAGAACCGTTCAGCTACGCCTTAGGGTCTTATTGGGCCAATCCCCATTGGCTTTTTGATCTTGTTGCATTTGGACTTTATCAGGCGGATGGTCAGGCCGGATTCCTACTGATAGCGGGCAAAACTGCTGTATTGGTTATTGCCATGGTGTTATTGGCATGGCGATTCAGCCGCGAAAACAGTTGGGCTGCCTCCATTCTGATTCTCGCGACAGCCGTTGGTGCCTTGGCGGCCAGCCCATATTTCGATGTGAGCCCTTCCATGATTGGCTTTCCGCTCATGGCGCTCCTTCTTTCGATTCTGACACTCGATGCCACCGCTTGGCGAACAGTGCGAATGGTTGGCCTCCCATTGACGATGTTGCTTTGGGTCAACCTCGACAGTTCATTCCTGTTTGGTTTGGTGGTCTGGATTCTGTGGTTTGTCATTCCAGGAAATGAAAAGCGCGGGTCCGGAGAGTTGCGTCATCTTGCGTTTGGTGTTGCCGCACTCTTGGTAAGCCCGTTCCATGTCCGATCGTTCATGGCCCTACCTGAAATCTTGGCACCGGTAGGTGAGGTCGCGGACCGCATGGACCCTTTGGTAATTGAACGTTTGTTGGATTCCGGTTTTTCCATTCAACGCTTCACCGAAACCCAATTGGCACTCAATCCAGCTGGTTTGGCATTCCCACTACTGCTTGCCGTTTCACTGGCAAGTTTCATTGTACACCCCAAGGCGCTTTTATCGTGGCGGTTTGTAGCCATTGTTTTGGCCACGGGCCTGGCAGCGTATCGCCACAAGGCCATCCCTTGGTTTGCAGCTATCGGCACCGTTGTGACCTGCCTGAATCTGATCGATGGCCTTGGTTCCATCAAGGCATGGCGATTAATGGTAGGTCGAGGCGCCATTCTTTCGTTTCTGCTTCTGCTGGGTGCGTCGCTTATTGGCTTGCCCGGATTTCTTCATGCCAGCGGAGCAAGATCCAATACGCGATTACCCGGATGGGGGTTGGCCCTACGCGAATCGAACCGCGAACTTGCCTTGGGAATGGCGCAAACGCCTAAAGCTGATGGTTCAAACTGGTTGGTTGCAAGCCTGAGCTACCCAGACCAAGCCTCGTACGTGGCATGGTTTGCCCCAGGAATCCGTACTTTTGTCGACACACGTCTCCACCTGTTTGCTTCGGAATACAGATCCTTTGCAGACACAGTTGAAGCGCTGGGCAAGCCCGACAGTGCCGCCAACCTTCCAGGCACCGACTGGCGCGAGCTGTTGGCCCGCCACGGCATCAAGCATGTTGCCGCAACGTTGCGGGCCGGCGATTCTTCCAAGCGTGTTTTAATTCGGCTCATGCAGGATTCAGAGTGGCAACAGCCCAATTACTATGGCAGTTGGCTTGTAGGAACCCTGAGGGCCAAACCTGTACTCGCAGATGCCAGAGAAAAAGAAGGCAAGCGATTCATTGCTTCTCTTGTCGATGTCTCTGCTGGAGCAGCGCTTCAGCAAGGCATGCCTACCATTGTTAATACTTATTCCGCTTGGGAATTCTGGCAGCCCCGCAATGAACCGGGGGCACGCTCCGACAGTGCCGAATTGATCCAGACAATGTCCGAGTCGATGCCAGCATTGCCACGATTTGGCAGCTTGGCAAGGGCACTGGCCGAGGCAAGGCGGGGCCTACATGAAGTACCGGACTCGGTTCGTTCCCATGAAATAACGCTCAATGCATTGGCCAGTTACAGCGACATGGCAGGGGTCGCTGGTCGCCCTACATTGCTTGCTGACTTGCAGGAAATTGAAATCGTTGCGCTGTGCAGGCGCATCATCACGCTCAAACCACAGGGTGCCGAGTCTTTGAAAGCACACGGGATTCTGGCAGAAGTCGCCAGCAAACGACGTTTTCTGGACATGGAGGTATTGCACCGGGAAGAGGTGCTCAAGCTCGGTCGTCAATTTGTATCACGTATGGCTGACTCCCCCACCGATGCCCCGGGAAACAACAACCGAGACATCGCTGCCAAGGATTTGGACAAGGCCAGTAACCAGCTCGACAAACTTCAAGGTTTATTAAACCGCCAAAAAGACATGTTTGCCAATGAAGTTACCCGCATTCAGAAGACAGCACAGCGGGAAGCGGGCGGACTGGAAAAAGCGATGGTTGCCTTGCAACTTGGACTTCTCTTCGAGGCACAAAAAGAGTTGGACTCTCCAGTAACAGCAGATCAGGTGCAGAAAAACGATCGTGAGCGTTCTTCTTTTGTGCTGCTGAACCTGCAACTAGATCTCCAAACGGGCCGGCTCGACAATGCGCGCGAAGCCTTGAACAGCGACGGTGTGCGCGCCGCCATGGAAAATGCGGGGCGGCCAATCCCGCATCCCGGCCTGCTCATTCCCGAACTGCTCGATTCGCGCAACATTCATCCGGACCGGCGCTTCCGCGCTCTGCCTTGGTTGGAAGTTCAGCTAGCTGCGGCCCAAGGCGACTATTCACAGGCATCACGCCTGCTTGGAGCTATTGCCACCGAACAGGGCGATCTGTTCGCTCCCAGCATCCAGCAACGCACCCCGGTTCAACTGAAACAGGGGTTCGCCTTGGCAATGCTTGCCCGGGATTCCAGAAGCATGGAAGCTGTCAGTTTTGGAAGCTCTTTGTCTTTCAAAGCTGACACATTATTTGCCATGCCTTGGCTGGTGACGCTGCTCGATACCCTTGCCATGATCGAACAAGACCATGAGGAACGGTTGCGTGTTCCACCAGCATTTCTTGCCGAACTAAAGGTAGCTGCAGGTAACTATGCATACCTGAGTGGCAATCCCACCGACGCGCGAAGACAGGTAAAACAGGCACTTTTACTGGCCACTCACGCCGGTCAAATTCGTGCCCAAGCCACTCGATTGATGGCATCTAACTTCTGGGCTGAAAACATTTTGCAGAATGCCGTAACCGACCGTTTGCAAAACATTTTCACGCCACTTACCCCATGCGCAGATACTGCACGTCGGTTGGAGCTTTTAATGGAACTCACAATGGATCAATGACTTGGGACCGATCCGGCAAAATGCGATTGCCATACGTGAAACCGTTGGTAGACTTTCGCCTGTCACTTGAGTTTTCGAGTCATCCGACTCACCTGGCCATGAAGGCTTGGTTGGTTTGTGGAAAGGAGTCCTGATTTCTCATGTCACACAATATTTTGCAATCAATGACACTGATAGGGGTTGATGGCGATTGATCGCCACTTTCCTGTTTCAGTATCATTGTTTGTCTTTTTTTCGGAAATGAGGTTTCCATGGCGGTGCTGCCAGATTGGCGTATTCGCAAGGAAGTTTGCATCCGTCCATTGGCCGACGGATCGGCGCGGCCGGGTGTCATTTCCTATGGCGTTACCAGCTATGGTTACGACGTTCGCGTCGACCGCCGCTTCAAGGTATTTACGAATGCCAGGTGTGCTGTTGTGGATCCCAAGCAGTTCGATCCAGCCTCATTCGTGGACATTGAGGGCGACTTCTGCCTGATTCCTCCCAATTCATTCGCCTTGGCCGAAACTGTGGAATACCTTGAGATTCCACGCAATATGATCGGTATCTGTGTTGGCAAAAGTACTTACGCCCGCTGTGGAATCATTGTCAATGTGACTCCACTTGAACCAGAATGGAGGGGCAGGGTGACGATTGAAATCAGCAACACGACCCCTCTTCCCGCAAAAATTTACAGTGGCGAGGGAATCGCCCAGATCCTGTTCATTGAAGGCGCTGCTAACTGTGAAACCAGCTACGCCGACAAGAAGGGCAAGTATCAAGATCAAGCAGGGTTGACTCTTCCGTTTGTGCAGCACGGTTAAGCCACAGATGGCTTAGCCAGAAACCTACGGGTAGTGGACAATTGATCAGAACCGTTCATACGATTGTCATGAAGAAGCGCACCGGCGCCTGACATCAACTGGCTCTCCCCATGGTGGGGTTGGGACTGTGCTCATTGGTTTGGAATCTTGGCGTTCCAGCTAGGTTGAAGGAATATATCCATGCAGATTCAACGCCGGTTTACCAGAGAAGGTTGCGATCCTTGGGAGGGCATTTCGTTTTCGCCCCGGACCTCCAAAATCGTCAACCCTGATGGTCGTGCCGTATTTGAACTGAAAGACCTGCTCGCACCAGAAGGCTGGTCCCAAGTTGCAGTTGATATTCTGGCGCAAAAATATTTCCGCAAAGCTGGTATTCCCTCCAAAACCGAGCGCGTATCGGAACCGGGAATGCCCGATTGGTTGCGGCGACAGGTTCCTGCGGCGGGCGATCGCACCTCCGGGCAGGAAACCGATGCGCGTCAAGTTTTCCGCCGTATGGCTGGTTGCTGGACTTATTGGGGTTGGAAAGGCGGTTATTTCACAACCGAGGCCGACGCCCGCACATTCCACGATGAACTCTGTTATATGCTCGCCATGCAAATGGCTGCTCCCAACTCTCCCCAATGGTTCAATACAGGCCTGCATTGGGCCTATGGAATCGAAGGGCCAGCACAGGGGCATTACCGGGTTGATCCGCTCACCAATCAGGTAACACGCTCTACTTCCGCATACGAACACCCAGCGCCCCACGCTTGTTTCATCCAGTCGGTCAGCGACGATCTGGTCAATGAAGGTGGAATCATGGACTTGTGGGTGCGCGAAGCGCGCATCTTCAAGTACGGCTCGGGAACGGGCAGCAACTTTTCGGCGCTGCGCGGTGAAGGAGAACCACTTTCGGGTGGTGGAAAATCGAGCGGACTGATGAGCTTCCTGCGCATCGGAGACCGCGCTGCGGGGGCAATCAAATCGGGTGGTACCACCCGCCGCGCCGCAAAAATGGTCGTTCTGGATCTGGATCATCCTGATATTGAAGATTTTATCGACTGGAAAGTCATCGAAGAACAAAAAGTCGCTGCTTTGGTGACCGGCTCCAAGCTTCTGAACAAGCACCTCAACGCGGTGGTGAAGGCTTGCCACGGTTCCAAGCCGGTTGCAGATCGTTACGACCCGGCCCGCAATCCGGAATTGCGTCAGGCCATTCGTGATGCGCGCATTGATCTGATTTCCCCCAACTACATCCAGCGCGCCTTGCAACTGGCACGCCAGGGTGTAACCGCCATGAAGGTGGAAGAATACGATACCGACTGGAATTCCAAGGCCTACTCGACCGTGGCTGGCCAGAACAGCAACAACTCCGTTCGCATCGATAACGGTTTCATGGAAGCCGTCCTCAAGGATTCCGACTGGAACCTTTACTGGCGTACCGAAAAAGAAAAAGCTAATGCTGAAGGCCGCGCCCCCAAGCCCTGCAAAACCATCAAATCGCAGGAACTGTGGGACCGTATCACCTATGCCGCTTGGTCGTGCGCCGACCCAGGAGTCCAATTCGATACCACCATCAATGAATGGCACACATGCCCTGCCGATGGTCGGATCAACGCGTCCAACCCGTGCTCCGAGTACATGTTCTTGGACGACACGGCCTGTAATCTCGCATCGTTGAATTTGATCAAGTTTTACGACACCACAACGTGTAAATTTGACATCGATGGATTCAACCACGCCACAGAACTGTGGACACTTGTTTTGGAAATCTCGGTGTTCATGGCACAGTTCCCATGCGTGCCTGTTGCCCGTAAGTCTTTCGATTACCGCACGCTGGGCCTTGGTTATGCCAACCTGGGTTCACTGCTGATGGTTCAGGGGATTCCTTACGACTCCCATGCGGGCCGTGCCATTTGCGCCGCTATCTCCTCGTTGATGCATGCCACCAGCTACGCCACCAGTGCGAGCATGGCGGGGGAACTCGGGCCATTCCCGCGTTACCACGCCAACCGGACCGCTATGCAACGTGTTGTGCGCAATCACCGCCGCGCAGCATGGAACAGCCCGCGCGAAGATTACGAAGGGCTTACCATTACCCCGGTTGGTATCGACGCCAGCCAGTGTCCGGCAGACTTGCTGCAAGCTGCCCGCGTCGCCAATGACCGCATGGTCGAATTGGGCGAAAAGTACGGTTTCCGCAATGCCCAAGTCACGTGTATCGCGCCAACAGGCACCATCGGCTTGATCATGGATTGCGACACAACTGGTCTTGAACCAGATTTCGCCTTGGTCAAGTTCAAGAAGCTCGCGGGCGGTGGTTACTTCAAGATCATCAACGCCTCGGTGCCCCCAGCCTTGGCGCGCATGGGCTACACCCGCGGTCAGGTTGATGAAATTGTCCGCCATAGCCGAGGCGCTGGCACTCTTGTGGGTTGCCCGCATATCAATCCTTCGATCCTTCGTGCCAAACGCATGCCAGACGAAGTGATCCGTCGGATCGACGAACAGCTTCCCGGAACCTTTGAGTTGCCTTTTGCCTTCAATCGCTGGAGCGTAGGCGACGACGTTCTGACTGAAACCATGGGCTTCACCAAGGAACAACTTGATGCACCCGGTTTCGATCTTCTGCGAGCATTGGGATTCACCCCGGCGCAGGTAGAAGAGGCAAATCGTTATGTTTGCGGCACCATGACAGTGGAAGGTGCGCCCCACCTGAAGGCGGAACACCTCCCTGTGTTCGATTGCGCCAACCGTTGTGGCAAATCTGGCCAGCGTTTCCTATCGGCGGAATCACATATCCGCATGATGGCGGCAGCTCAGCCGTTCGTCTCTGGAGCCATTTCAAAAACAATCAACATGCCCCACGGCGCCAGCATCGATGATGTCAAGCATGCCTACATGCTCAGTTGGCAGCTCATGCTTAAAGCAAATGCACTTTACCGCGACGGTTCCAAGCTGAGCCAACCGCTCAACTCGGTAGTGGAAGCGCCCGACCTGACGGACATTCCAGCCGAAGACGAAAAGTCGACCGTGCCGAAGGCGGAAGCCGTGCGCATTGCCGAGAAAATCGTTTACCGATATTTGGCTCAGCGACGCAGACTGCCCGATCGCCGCGCTGGATACACCCAGAAAGCGCGCATCGGAAACAACAAAGTCTATCTGCGCACGGGTGAATACGAAGACGGCACTTTGGGTGAAATCTTCGTGGACATGCACAAGGAAGGTGCTGCTTTCCGCAGCATGACCAACTGCTTTGCCATCGCTGTTTCACTTGGCTTGCAGCACGGCGTGCCGCTTGAGGAATTTGTGGATGCCTTCACCTACACACGGTTCGAACCTAGCGGACTGGTTGAAGGCAACCCTCACCTGAAGATGGCGACATCGATCATCGACTATATCTTCAGAGAGCTGGCGATCTCATATCTGGGTCGACATGATCTGGCGCACGTCGTACCCGAAGATTTGCGTTCCGACGAAGTTCATACCGATACCGCGGCCCATTCCGGATCCGAGGTGGTCGAAGAGCAGATTATTGAACAACGCATTGCAGATCAGGAAGATCGGTTGACTCGCTCTTTCCGATCGCGCAATCCGGGGCGGATTCCTCGTAGCGAACGCATCTCACCGGCTCCCGCCGTTATTGAACATGACGACGGTCGGGCTGCCCCTCGGATCAATGGCACACATACACACACCGGCACCAACGGGGACCGTGTTGTGCTGGCCATTGCTGGGCAACCCAAGGCCTCTTTCGTAGACCGGGTTCGGCAGGCCCGACAAAAGGGCTACGAAGGCGACCCGTGTTCTGATTGTGGACAGCTGACACTGGTGCGGAGCGGCACCTGTCTTAAATGCGACACGTGCGGCTCCAGCTCAGGTTGCGCCTGATACGTAACAAAATAGGGACATGCCCAAGGGGGAGCCGTTGAATATCGGCTCCCCCTTATTGTTTCCATGGCCGCCGCTCATGTACCGCGACTACAAATGAAATCTAGGCAAATCTTGCTCCGGAGATGATTCATGGTCTTTCTTTCAAGCATCTACACCAAGTCTGGCGACGACGGATCAACATCTTTGGGTACCGGCGCACGCGTACGCAAAGACGATGTTCGAGTCGCTGCCTACGGCGCGGTTGATGAAACCAATTCCATGATCGGTATGCTGCGATGTCATATCGAGCCCGGAAACCCCGATCACATATTGCTGGGCAAGATCCAAAACGACCTATTTGATCTGGGAGCCGACCTTTGTGTGCCTGAAAGCCCTGATGATTCTCGTACGCGCCTCCGTTTGGCCACTGGCCAGTCTGAATTCCTTGAAACGGCTATCGATGCGTACAACACCCCATTGCGTCCACTTACCAGCTTTATCCTGCCAGGAGGGTCTTTGGCTGCATCCTGGAGTCATCTGGCACGAACCACCTGCCGTCGGGCAGAGCGCGACCTTGTGACCCTTACCACTGTTGAAAAGGTGAACCCAGAAGCACTGATTTACTTGAACCGGCTGTCGGACCTTCTTTTCGTGCTGGCGCGGGTCTACAACAACAATGGGGAATCTGATGTGCTGTGGACCCCAGGTAGTAATCGCCGATCCGATTAACACACAGCCAAGCCGACACGGAGAATACAATCGTGGCACGTTTCACCATCAGTGCTTTCGCCGATGAAATCTCTCCCGATCCCATCGAGCAACTCGACGTGCTGACGGCTTGCGGGGTCAGATACGTGGAACTGAGGTCGATCCATAAAACGAATGTGTTGGATTTGACCACGGAGCAAATCGATTCTTTCCTCCGTCTTTTGCAGTCGCGTGGGATGGGATTGAGTGCCATTGGTTCCCCCATTGGCAAGATATCCACGGATGATCCATTTGAACCGCACCTGAAGCGATTCGAGCGCGCGATCGAACTGTGCGGCATTTTTGGCACAAAAAACATCCGCATATTTAGTTTTTATCCGCCAGCAGCCGAACGCATGGACAGTTGGCGGGATGAGGCCTTCCGGCGTATGGAGGTGCTGGTGACCCGCGCAGCAGAAGCAGGCGTGGTGCTTTTCCATGAAAACGAACACCGCATCTATGGCGAAACTCCGGAACACGTCGAAGAACTGCTCCATCGTTTTCCGGGTGAAACGCTGGCTGCCGCCTACGACGCTGCTAATTTTGTTTATGGCGGATACTGCCCTTGGGATGGCTGGTTGCGTTGCCGCGACAGAGTCAGGCACCTGCATATCAAGGACTGGATTCATGCCGAACCCCACGGCTGCATTGCAGGCACTGGTTCGGGCCGCTGGCCAGAGGTTTTGGCTGATGCCGCTGCCCGCGGATACGAAGGCTTCGCCACCATGGAACCTCACCTTCTTGGTGGTGGCCCAACAGGCGGCATGACGGGCCCAGAACTGTTCCCCAAGGCTGTTGATGCTTTCCGTGCCCTCGCATTACCTACCGGGGCAATGGTCGATTGAGACCACCCACATGCTGCCCGCACACCTCCGCGTTGGACCAACTGGAAATTCCTGCCCGGGCTGGATTCGGGCTATTCAACCCGATGGAAATCCGTCTACCCCACAGGGACGTTCTGCTGCTGGAGGCTGCGGAACTCTGATGATAAGCGGGCATACATGGCATGCGATTAACGGTACATGTGAACTCTTCCTCCCTCAGGGTGTTAACACCCTGCTGTTTTCGCGCCTACCCGGATGGCATGTGGAGTCATTCAATATTCTTGTGGCCTCAGGCCAATTGGCAGCGCGCGTGGTGCCAATCCCCCGATCACCCAAGCCTTCTGGTTATCTAGAAATCGATCTCGGCTGTCACGGCATTTCACCGGATGTGGCTTGGTTCGAGGGCAGGGCATCGGGGCTCGATGGAGTTCAGCTTGTTGCCAAATTGGACCCTCCCGGTAACCAACCATCGATGCTTGAGTTTTCTGGCAGTGAAACCGCCATCGATCGGCTTGGCTGCCACGTTCAAATCAACACCTTCAATACTGGTGGCATTCTGGGCAACCTGCTCCTCCTCGACTGTCATCGCCCTGTATTCCCACTTTCTTTGACCGCAAATAACGATTTTCCAACTTGGTCGTTGTCCGATTGGTGGTCGCAGTGCCATCGCAAGCGTGGTCTCGTTTTCTGGGCCGACTGCGAACGCAACCATCCAGCAGGGCAGGGTGAAGCCCTTGCTGGGGTCATTCTTGGAAAGATCGATGGCTTCGAATGCCTCGATTTAGATCCCCTGCGCGCCGGGGGGCTGGAACTCTGGAATGACTTGCTTGCGTGTGGCTTGGCTCCTGCCTTGGTTGGATCAAGTGGCGCGCGAAGTAAATCATCGTTTCCGGGCCGTGTTCGTACCCTGGTTGCCTCACAATCCTCGCCTTGGGTAACAGCCGTTGCCAATGGCCACGCCACACTCACCTCGGGGCCATCGCTAATATCCACCTTGAGCGATATGGCCCCGGGCCACACAATCAATGCAGATACTCCGGTAATACTTAACGCCACATGGGACCTGCCAACTTGGCCGGGGCAAGGGAATAGCCTTGTTCTGGAACTGTTTGGGGGGCAGGGCGTTTTCTGGAGGTTCGAGGCAGCACCCAATCAAACAGAACTTACTGCCGAAATCTTGATCCCAGACGATTCTGGCCCCCAAATCGCACTGAGGGCCAGCCTTACCGATGGGGCTATTGTTGCCCAAACCTCTGGTTTTCGTCTGGCAGATCGAAAGGTCACGGTATCATCATCAACAATGGATGCAGCACAACGTCTGTTCCAACGTCTGGAGCACACCCGAAGTGCCATTGTGACTGATCCGCAGCACAGCAGCCGAAGCGGGGAAGTCATTTGCTTATTGGACAAAGCTTCCACGAAGCTCAAGGCGGTTGTTACCTGACGGAAAGAACCATCGTTTTCGCAATGGTTGCAGGAGTGTCACCATGAACAAGACGACACTCCTGCTCTCGCTTTCTGGAGGGCTGACATGCGCAGGAACTCTGGGTTACTGGCTGCTCGAACCGGGTTGGACACTTTTTGACGGTCTGTACATGACAGTCATCACACTGACAACCGTGGGTTATGGCGAGATTCCAGCTCCGCTCACACCAGCAGGCCGTGTATTTACCATCCTTTTGCTTCTGGGCGGCGTGTTCAATGTGTTTTTTGTCGCGAATGAAATCATCCGGGGAATTGCCTCGGGCGAGTACCACCATTTCTGGAAGGAGCGACATATGCAAAACCAACTGAGCCGCTTGAAGGATCATGTCATTGTTGTGGGCTATGGGCGCATGGGGCAGCAAATCTGCCAGTCTTTGATGGCCCGACACCATCCATTTGTGGTGATCGACAAGGATGACTCACGGCTGAACGAAATGAATGGAGATACCGGCCCCATTATTCATGGGGATGGGGGCAACGAAGATGTCTTGAACAAAGCAGGGATTGATCGATCGAGAGCTCTGGTAGCAGCAACAGGTTCTGATGCGGACAACCTATTTGTGGTGATGAGCGCCCGGTTGATGGCACCCACCCTAAAAATTTTGGCACGCGCTGACCACCCCGCCAACGAGACGAAAATGCTGCGCGCAGGTGCCAATCAGGTGATCCGCCCATTCGTGGTGGGCGGCAGCATCATGGCCGACCTGATTCTCAAACCAAACGTCTTTGAATTCCTTCAGTTTGCCACTGGATCGAATGTGGAATCGAACGACTTTCTGCTCGAGGAAATCATTGTCATGAAAGGGAGTGTTCTCGATGGTGCGCACCTACATCCCAGCCAGATTCGCGCCCGCTTGGGTGTAGCCATTGTTGCATTCCGTCGAGGCAAGGGCCCCATGATGTTTGTTCCACCAGACAAAACAGAAGTCCAAGCAGGTGACGTGCTCATTGCCCTTGGCTCCAGACCGTCTCTTACGGCATTGGAGCAAGAGACAGCCGTACCAGTGACCTGACAGGAATTGCATTGGGACGTTGGAACCCGGTCCCATTTGCCATACCATCTCACAACCAACGGAAGTCATGGAGTACGATCATGGACAGAATCGCCTATAAAGGCATAACATTTGACGACGTTCTGCTCGAGCCAGGATACAGCGACATCGTGCCTAAGGATGTCGATGTCAAAACAAGGCTTACGCGAAAAATACGGCTCAATCTGCCTATTCTTTCATCACCGATGGATACCGTTACCGAAAGCGACCTTGCCATTGCCTTGGCCCAGGAAGGCGGTATGGGCATCATCCACAAAAACATGTCCATCAGCGAGCAAACCCGGGAAGTCGACAAAGTAAAGCGCAGCGAGAACGGCATCATCTTTGATCCGATCACGCTGCCACCGAACGAAACGGTGGGTAATGCCCGAAAAATCATGGAAGAAAATAAGGTCAGCGGTGTGCCGATCACAGTAGATGGCTACCTCAAGGGAATCCTTACACGCCGCGACTTGAAATTCCTCGAGGATAATTCCCAGCTGATTAGCGAGGTCATGAGCAAAGACAACCTGATCACTGCAGCCGAAAGCACCACTTTGGAAGATGCCGAGCGCATCCTTACCAAAAATAAAGTGGAGAAACTTCTCCTGGTAGACGATCAATACCGACTGAAGGGGTTAATCACGATCAAGGACATCGACAAGCTGACCAGTTTCCCCAATGCGTGCAAAGATTTGAGGGGACGGTTAAGAGTTGGTGCGGCAGTAGGTGTACACGAGTTCGAACGCGTTGAATCGCTGCTCCGGGCAGGTGTGGATGTGGTGGTGGTTGATTCCGCACACGGACACTCCAACAACGTGGTCGAAACCGTCAGGAGGATCAAGCAATCGTACGATGTGGAAGTGATCGCCGGAAATGTAGCCACGCGGGAAGGTGCCCGCGCGTTGCTCAATGCTGGTGCCGACGCCATCAAGGTGGGCATCGGTCCGGGATCCATCTGTACGACTCGAATCATTTCGGGTGTGGGTGTGCCACAGATCACAGCCATTTACGAGGCAGTTCAGGGGCTGGGAGCCTCGGATGTGCCCGTGATTGGGGACGGCGGCATCCGCTACTCGGGCGACATCACCAAGGCCCTGGCTGCAGGTGCGCACAGCGTCATGCTGGGCAGTTTGCTGGCGGGTCTGGCCGAAAGCCCGGGACAGACCATTCTGTTCCGTGGCAGAACGTTCAAATCGTACCGCGGCATGGGCTCTGTTGGAGCCATGATGGCCGGGTCGAAGGATCGTTACCGTCAGGCAGACGGTGCGAGGGACAAGCTGGTTCCGGAAGGAGTCGAGGGGAAGGTACCGTACAAGGGCCAACTCGCCTCCTTCATTTATCAGCTTATCGGGGGTTTGCGTGCCGGAATGGGGTATTGCGGCACACGCACAATCGAGGAGTTGCGAACCAGGGCACGGTTTATCCTGGTCAGCGCTGCCTCTGTAAGGGAGAGCCATCCACATGACATCTCCGTCACGCAAGAAGCGCCGAATTACAGCTCGGGCAGTGATCTGGATTCGGACGATCGCATGTAGTCTTTTCGCCTTGGGCTTGGCATCGCCAGCCATGGCCCAAAATCAACAGGGCAATGCGCCATTGCTGGCGCCGCCCAATCCTCTCGACATACGCCCGGGCGAATCGTCGATTTCCTACAGCATCCAACTGGAACCACCCGGGCCGGAACGCCTGTTCCGGCTTGAATCTGAAGACGCCATGAAAGAGCGTATGCGCCAAGAAAAGCGCAACACGCCACAAATGGAACGGTTGATCTTCCCGGAAGAGATCGTCCTGAGCCGCTCCAATTACGACAGCCAGTGGCGCAGCCGCAACTGGCAACCAACCGTCCGGTTGGTTGAACCCAACTATCTGGTTCATGGCCGATTGCTGTTCCATGAGAAAAACAGCGAACGGTACGGGTGGGACCTTGGTCCAATCCAGCCGTTCGTCTCGGCAGGATTCTTCCTGGGTGATATGGCACTGCTGCCTTATCACCTTGCGACCGACCCACTGCGTCGCTGGGAGTCCAACGCTGGTTACTGCTTGCCGGGCGACCCAGTGCCCTACATGCTCTACCCGATTGGTGCCAGCGGCACAGGAACAGTTGCCGAGGCCGCAGTGGTTTTCGCGCTTCTGGCCTGCTTCCCCTGACATAATTTAATAGTGAAACAACAAAGGCCGCACGAAACAATCGTGCGGCCTTCTTTTTTGCTCAGTTCACCGAACCAAACGCATCACGGCTTGGCAGCACCCGCAGCCTTCACCTTCGCTTGATCCGCCGCGCGAATCACCACCAGACCACGCTCGGTCAGATTGGTCTTAATGGCCTGAAATACTGCCGAGGCATCTAAACCCGCCAACGATTCTTCGTCGTTTTTGAAAGAGTCGAGAGTGCGCCCCGATTGCAACGACTCCGCCAGAATCGAAGCCTGCCCGGACTCGCTACCCCGTCGCTGCTTCAGCAAAGAAAGCAAGGCTTCGCGGCCCTCCTTGACCTCGGCCGCATCCGGTCCGGTGGCCAAGAACTTTTCCAGTTCCTCGCGCATCGCCTTTTCGGCTTTCGGCAGATTGGTTGGGTTGACGCTTGCCAAAATCAGCAGGCGGCTACTCTTCTCGCCCGATACCGACTGGTAAATGGAATTCACTCCGTATGCCAGACCTTCTTTCTGCCGAATACGGTTCCCCAGACGGGAAGACAGCGAACCGCCCCCCAAAATGAAATCCGCAAGCGACAACGCCGGATCGGCTGGGTCTTCTTCCGAAAGGCCCACTGGCAAACCTGCCAAAAGGATCGCGTTCGCCTTATCGGGGGTATTGATATCAATCACGGCTGCAGGACCAGCCTTCACCTCACGCCTGATCCGCTCGTGCGCCACCGGGCTTTTCCAGCCTGCTTGCAACTTGTCCAAAAACACCTCGATAGCCGGTGGATCAAAATCACCCACCACCGCAAGCTCCACATGCCCGCCACCCAGTTGTTCCTTGTACAGGCCAGACACATCTGCAAGGGTTACCTTGTCCAATAAAGCAGACCGGGCCTCGTAATCAGGCACATGGCGGACATCAGTTGCCGGGTAAGGGAAGAACTTCTTCTGAATGGCCAAAATCGCCAAGGCCTGAGGCTCCGATTTTGCTCGTTCGATGGCGTCTTTCAGCCGCCTGCGAATGATTTCAAGTTCATCCGCGGGAAAGGAAGGATTTCGAAGGATGTCGTGCACCAAATCCAAGCTGCCCGCCAGTGTGGAACGGCGTGCCACAACGTTGATATTAATGGCTCCCGTCTCTCCCTGAACACTCACCGATGCCTTCAAGCCATTGATGGCGTCCTCGATCTGCTGCCTGTTCTTGGTCGTGGTTCCAGACCGCAACAACGATGGCAGAATCTGAGCCGCCGTCGTCTTTCCTGCCAGCGACGATGCATTGCCGTAACGCAGCGTTAATTGCAGCACCACCTGCTCGTTTCGCGTCTTGCGGGGCAGAAGCATGGCCACGGGGCGACCATCGCGCGAGATCACCTTGGTGGCTCCCTTGATGTTGTCCCAACCCGGCTCAAAGAATTGGCCTGCCGCCATAGCGCTGCGGCCCTTGTAGTCTTTAAGCGTTCCTTCCAAGTCCTTCACCAACGGAATTTCAGCTCGCTGGGGCGTCGCTTCGGGAAGATACAAACCGGTGGTGCGATTGCTGGCGCGCAGATAGATGCCTGCAACGCGCTTCACGTCTTCCGCTGTCACCTTGTCGAGACGATCACGGTGGAGAAAGAATAAACGCCAGTCGCCATTGGCTGCCCACTCGCTGAGCGTTACGCCAATGCGGTTACTGTCTGCCATCTGCAGTTCGCGGCGGCGCACCAATTGGGCCTTGGCACGCTCAACGTCTTTCGGGTCGATTCCTGCTGCCTGCACGGTATCGAGCGTCTTCACAAGCACCGCAAGGGCCTTTTGCGGGTCTGCGGATTTCTCAACAGATCCTTCCAGTTCCAACGCGCCCGGATCGTGCCAGCTAAACGCACTGGCACCAACGTCGCTTGCCAATTTCGATTCCACAAGCGCCTTATAGAGCGGGCCGGAAGGCTCGTTGGCCAAAGCCGTGGCCAGCACTTCAATCGCAGGAAAATCGGCGTGCGAGCCGGCGGGAATGTGGTAGATGGCGCCAATGCTCGGCGCACCACCGGCACGCTTGAGCACCACCGAGCGTTCACCGTCTTGCACGGGTTCCTCTGTGTAGGTGTTTTCAAGCGGCACCGCCGGGTTCTTCAACGGTCCAAACGAAGAGGAAATGGCAGCCAGAGCCCGTTCCGGCTCAAATTTACCAGCCACCACCACCATGCAGTTGTCGGGTCGGTAATACTTCTTGTAAAAAGCGCGCAGCCTATCCACCGGCACACGTTCAATATCGCTGCGGTTACCGATGGTGCTCTTGCCGTAATTGTGCCATTCAAACGCCACGGCCATCATCCGCTGGCTCAGCACCCGCTCAGGGCTGTTTTCGCCGCGTTCAAATTCATTGCGGACCACAGTCATTTCCGAAAGCAGATCCTCGCGGCGGATCGGGCTGTTCACCATGCGGTCCGCTTCCAGCGCGATGGCAAATTCAAGATTGTCTTTCTCGCTGTTGAGGGTCTCATAGTAGTTGGTCCTGTCGACCCAAGTGGTGCCATTGAACACCGCGCCACGATCCTTCAACGCTTTGGGTACATCCGGGTGCCGGGGCGTGCCCTTGAACACCATGTGCTCCAGCAGGTGCGCCATGCCGGTTTCGCCGTAACCTTCGTGCCTTGAGCCAACAAAAATGGTGCAATTGACCGTCACCTTGGTGGTGGACGGGTCGGGATAAAGAAGAACACGCACCCCATTGGGTAGGCGATATTCAGATATGTTCTCGACCGTGGTTACGAGGCGGGGCGTCGGTGCGGCTTGGTGCACCGATGCCAAACAGATCATCAGTCCTGCCAGCAATGGCATGCGAGTCTCCTTCCGTGGAATGAAAAACTAATGGTTCTACCAAGACAGAATAGGCATCAACGTGCGGTAATGTCGTGGCACCACACCACACCCTTTTCCCGAATGTAGAGTTTGCCATCAAGAACAACGGGGTGGGCCCATGAATTGGAATCGCTGTTGGCAATTTTGAACTGCGAGATTTCGGCATAGGCCTTGTCAGCACCCGCCTCGACCAGATGCATCCAACCATCCTGGTACCGGATCACCAGCAGACCATCCGCGCTGGTAAGTGAAGCTGACCCGCGCCCTTGGCGGCCGCCTTGTCGCTTCCATGTCACCTTGCCTGTTGACCATTCGGCGCATTGGGGTGTGCCGCGGTCGTCGGCATCGGCATACACGTGGTCGCCCAAGGCAATCACGCCACCGTGTTTGTTGTTGAGTTCCTTGTTGAAATAAACTTCGGTGGCTTTGATTCCGTTACCGGATTTCGTCAGGCGCACGAGTCCAGCGCCCCTGCCATAACCTGCCGCGGCAAAGACTTCGTCGCCCTTGACGATGGGTGTGGGAATATTAGCGGTGTTGCCTTTGAAATGGTCTTTCTCACCGTAACGCCACATGAGAGCGCCGTCTTTGGCGCGCACGCCTGCCAACCCATTGGAAAGCAGTTGCACATACTGTTTCGTGCCACACGCATTGCTGATGACAATGCTCGAATACCCCGCGGCTTCACCAATGGGGCAGTGCCACACAGGTTTACCGGTGTTTTTCATCAATGCCACCATGCTGGAAGTCTTGCCGCCGGGGGTACACAGAAGCAAATTGCCATCGATTAAAGGCGATTCTGTGTAGTTCCAGCCACCAGCCATGCCGCCAAAGTCGGTGATGAGGTTCTTGCGCCAGATGACTTTGCCATCGCGACCGTTCAGGCAGACAAGATCTCCGTGCTGGCCAATGGCATACACATTGCCCGCATCGATAGTGGGTGTGCAGCGTGGCCCTTTATAGTTACCGCCGGCTTTGCCGATAGCCGTTTTCCACAGCACCTTACCGGTTTCCCGGTCGATACCGACCACGTTGCAGGCGTCGGCAATGTCACCCATGGTGCAAATAAGTTTGCCGGAAATGCTGACGCTGGAAAACCCTTCGCCCACACCCTCAGCCTTCCAGATCACAGCGGGGCCTTCTTTGGGCCAAGAGCGGGCGATGCCTTTGGCGGTAGAAACACCATCGCGTGCCGGACCACGGAACTGAGGCCAGTCGTCGGCGCGAACAGCAAGGGCCAAAAGCATGGCAACCAGAGTGAGTCGATACATGGTGGGCCTCGGTGGTGGGTGGCAGGGTGTCGGTCAAGCATAACCGTGCGGAAAACGAACATCAACAACCCGCGCGCAAAACCCAATTTTCCAGATTCCGCTACTCGGCGCAAGGACCCGCGCGACTGAGTATGGGGCCACAGGCTCCCGGAACTATTCAAAACTTCAGGCAAGATCCTTGGCTATTAAGACCGGCGGGACGCCGGTCCCACCGGAACAATCAATAACGAATTTGTAGATGGTTTGGTGGGACCGGCGTCCCGCCGGTCTTCTTATACAGTCCCCCCAGACCCCAACTCAAAATGACCGGGGTCCGATGGTTGAAACCCGCCACTTGGCCGAACCAAAGAGCCCAGCGCGACTGAGTAAGGGGCCACAGGCTCCCGGAACTATTAAAAACTTCAGGCAAGATCCTTGACTGTTAAGACCGGCGGGACGCCGGTCCCACTGGAACAATCAATAACAAAATTGTAGATGGTTTGGTGGGACCGGCGTCCCGCCGGTCTTCTCACTCAGTCAACGAGACCACAATACAAAATTACCGGAATCCGATGGTCGGGCAGCGCCACTTGGCCGAACCGAAGAGCCCCGCGCGACTGAGTAAGGGGCCACAGACTCCCGGAACTATTCAAAACTTCAGGCAAGATTCTTGGCTGTTAAGACCGGCGGGACGCTTGTCCCACCGGAATAATAATAACAAAATTGTAGATGGTTTGGTGGGACCGGCGTCCCGCCGGTCTTCTTACACAGTCCCCAATACAAAATGACCGGGACCCGATGGTTGGGACCCGCCACTTAGCCGAATCGAAGAGCCCCGCGCGACTGAGTAAGGGGCCACAGGTTCCCAGAACTATTCAAAACTTTAGGCAAGATTCTTGGCTGTTGAGACCGGCGGGACGCCGGTCCCACCGGAACAATCAATAACCAATTTGCAGATGGCTTGGTGGGACCGGCGTCCCGCCG
>CAMCLK010000067.1 GCA_945875585.1 Candidatus Kuenenia stuttgartensis
TTGTTGCCAACTGTTGAAGCTGTTGGCGAGGTTACACCTGTCCCTGCTCCAGTAGAAGCGCCCCCTGTTTCTGCGGAACCAGTCATAGCCATTCGGGCTGGTGTTCTCGCAACTATGTTCAAGGATTTTCACAGTCACCGGGCAACAGATCGGGGAAATGAAGAAACTGGATGGTTGCTACTGGGGCGGCGCGACGGCCGGGGGGCAACCATTGAGGCGGCACTACCACCTGGAGAGTTCAGGGATGCCGGAATGGCCCATGTGAACATGAATAGTACGGCTCAATCTGTGGCGATGCGCTTACTAAAAAGGGCTCATTCACATCTCGATGTGCTGGGTGTGGCTCATACACACCCGGGCCGTATGTGCCGACCAAGCCAAGGCGATTATCAAGGCGATAGCCAATGGGTGCCTTACCTCGTTCAAAAAGAAGGCATATTTGCCATTGGTGTCTGGGGCATGGAAAAAAATAATCTGAACAGTTTGCCAGACAAAGCGAATATGGAGCAGGACGACGATGCCGAGGTTCGTGGTGATGCCAATCGTTTGAACACTATACATGAGGACGGACGTGCGCAATTCCACTGGTATGCGTTGGCCGCTGGGGACCAATGGTACCGGCACAAGGCATTGCAAACGGTGGAAGGTGATGACCTAGCCGCCACGATACTCGGGCATTGGCCCGTGATCGAACAGTATGCTGGGTCGATTGATCGATTGATCCGGATGCAGGGGCATCTGGAGTTAAATCTTCTTCCGTTAGGCAACGGTGACGCGCCGGCATTGCTGATGCGCCAACCATTGCCCAGACCGGGTGAAGAACTGCAGGTGGTTCTGCAGGGACGTGAAGTGGTGTTCTTCCGCATGGTGCAGGGAGAACCGGAAGAAATTGAGGCGCCGGCGGAACGGCTGGACTCGGCTTTTTACGAAGTCATGTCCAGACTGACGCGCGGAAGCCGGAAAGAGCAACAGGTCTGGTCTTGAAAACCGGCCGGTTACACCAGGGGTTTAATTCAGGAAGAGCAGTGCGGCCACAAGGCCCCTAATGGAGGTGGACAATGGATTTTCGACCCATGGATTCAGAAGAACGACGGCGATTGCTGGACGCGTTGCGTGGAAATGCAACAGGCGAGACGTCGATCAAGATGGATCCCAAGACAACAACATTCGCGGGAACAGGCACCATGGATGCCGATACTCCCAGAGGCGAGAATCAGGTCATCGACGCTATCAAGTCGGTACCTTGCCATTACGCCGGAATTTGACGCATTGTGTTGTACTTTGGGGCCATACCCGCTGATGAGCGAGTATGGCCCCAAAGGAAATTGATCTGAACTAAAAATGACTCACGAGGCGAACCATGGGCATCATGGACAATCCTGTAAGCAAGGAACGCCTGCTGCGGGTGGAGTTGCCCGCGATTCAGGCCTACAACAATCAGCGTGACGCGGAATACTGTGTTTCCGTGGAACCAAAAGGCGGCGAGCTTCTGATAAAGTATCGTCTTAAACCGGCGCATAACATTTACGAACTGGTCACATCGCTACCAGAATCGTACCCGGTGGCACCGCCCGTCACACGCGTGACAACAAAATTAGAACCATGCCCGCACCTGCTCTACCAGCAAACGCTTTGCTTGTGGAAACAGGGAAGCCGTCTAGCAGACAGCCGTTGGGACCCTGCGCGTTTCACCGTAGTATTCGCAATCCAAGCAGCATGGCGTTGGCTGGCTTGTTACGAGATCTGGATAGTAGAGCGCAAGTGGCCAATGCCGGATGCGCGCTGAAAATAGGAGATGCGCATGGCATGCGTTGTGCAAGTAGGGACGGGAAGCGGAGGCATGGCGGTTCTTGATCTCGTGGGCCGCGACGCGCGTATCAACTCCGTATTGCTGATTGAACCTGATATTTACAAGCCGCACAATGTAGTCAGGCATTATTTTGCGCCTGATCGATGTGGCCAATCCAAGGTGGACTTAGCCGCCAATTGGTTGCAGGAACGCCGCCCTGACTTGTTAATTGAAACGATAAAAGCAGATCTTTGCGATCCTTCAAACGCAGAAATAATTGACTATATGATAATGCGCGCAGACATCGGAATATGTGCGGTTGACAACGATAAGGCCAAAATGCATTGGGATTGGCTGATGCGAAAGCATGGTAAACCTTGGACCCTAGGAGAGGTTTTGGCTGGCGGAATTGGTGGATTTGTTCACATGTTTGTTCCGGGTGGGCCTTGCTATGGCTGCGTGATGAGTCACTTGCAACGCAATGTAAAAACCAACGACTCCCCCGCGCCCGATTACAGCGCTCCCAACCATTCTTTGCCTGAAGTTTCAATTCCTGCCAGCATGGCAAGTATCCACGCGATAGCGTCGATTCACGCTTTGGCAACATTGGCACTTTTAGGGGACGAGGACGCTAGGGGATGGGATGCCACCACCCACCTGATTCCGCTGCGTGGGGTACCTGGGATTTTTGAACGGGCACTCGCATCCATTCGGTTGCCATTTTCCAAGCTTGCGGGTTGCCTGCAATGCACAACGCAAACCAGCGAAGGCGATCTTGAGGCAGCTTTTGCTGCTATCAACGCTGGAGCCATCCATCGATGAGCACGACAGAAATTAAACCGGATGCCCGTGACGCCCTGACTGTATCGTACGAAACAGGTGGGGTCCGTGTCAGGCGCGCCGTAATTCCGTGGTGTACAGAGGCTGTTCTCGCGGAGGCGCGCCTATCTGGTCAAGCCAATGATATTCTAGCAACCGATTTCACTCTGGAGATTGAAGGACGCGGCGACATTTCCGCTCACCAGATCACTCCTGTGGAAGGCGGAGTCAGCCTGGCCCACTTTCGTTTTCAACCTAATTTCGGGCAGAATATGTCTCTCACGGTGAAGTTCCGTGGCAAAGCCCTGCACGCACGCGCAACAGTGGTGCCGTACCTTACCCGTGAGGCATTTTTAGCGCAGCTCAATGTATTTCTACCAACCGTATCAGCGCAACTTCACGGAGAAACGGTTGCTTGCCGTGGCTATGTGGCATCGCAGTCAAAAAATCTGGTTGCAACCTGCGCGTTAGTTTCAGAAGCCGGATTAGCACCTGTACGCGAGTTGGATCTGGAAACACGCCTGATGGTTTCGGAAGAAATTCTCATCGACCGCTGGCCAATCAAACTGAGCAACCATCAGGCATCTGGAACCCGTGCCCTGGTGACCACAGTTCTCGATGGTGTGCCGCGCCGCACGGGCCACTGGAGCGTAGGTTGGCATTCACTTGATCACACATTGAGCCAGAACAGTCTTATGGCTTACGGATTGCCAGCCTTCATTCGATCACTTCGGATGTCTCCAGTCCGCTATTTTCACCAATCCGCGTCTGGTATTTATTCGGCGCTTGAAAGCCCGGTCAAGCTGAAGAAAAACGAAATGCTCGGGCCTGTATTCTCGATACAGAGCAATCTTCCGGGAATTGCCGCACAACTACCTGTCATTATTGAGGCTATTCCAAAAACGGGTGAACCTTTCACCCTAAAAGAAACAACAATAACCATAACTGATGGCGTTAATTTGCTGGCGCCTGGAATGCTTGGCTCAGACGAGGTGGCTCAAATTCTGGGCTTTCGACTGATGTACCGCAAACAGGTCTTGCAGGCCTGTTCTTCTGATCCGCAACCATCTGTGCGAATTTCAAGCGAAGGCGGATTTGATGCTCCAGTCGGATTAGGTTGGAATTCGGAAAGTGAAAATCAATTGCTGATGCTGATGCAAACATTGACTTCCCGAACCCAGACCGGTTCTTAGGACCGCCAATCCGATGGATCACGATACCGATCTTGATCGCGCAAAAATTGAATTTCTTGGATATTATTGGCGAGCATCATACCGAAAATCATGGCGTTGAACATGCTTCCGCCCGCGGCAACAATCCAGGCAATCATTCCTCCACAAATCACGATAGAAACCCATAAACTGGCTCGCATCCCTCGATTGCCAAGCAATGCCATGGCTGATTCGCGAACCACTCGCCCACCATCCAATGGAAATATGGGGAGAAGATTAAAAAGGGGCCAGTAAAGATTAACCATTAAAATCTGAATGATCAGGATGTAAAAAATCTTATTATCAGGTGATATTGAGATTAGTTTCAATTTGAGGAGTCCAAAAAGGATTCCCCAAATAAGTAGTTGGTTGGCCGGACCCGCCAACGCCACAACAATCCGTTGCCATGTATGGGACTGTCGAGATTGGCTCGTAGCAAGGCCCCCCAGCCCGGTGAGCATAATTTCCACGTAGCGGGCCCCAAAGTACCGCATCGTCCAAGCATGGCCGAGTTCGTGCCAAACAATCGAAGCGAAGCAAACCGCAACAAACGTGACAACGGGCCAAGGGCGTGGTTCTTGATCAAACCATGGGCCAGCAAGCAAAAATGCTGTCAACCAGAACCATGGCTGAATTCGGACAGGGATGGAACCCAGCCGAAACTGGATTTCGCCCGGGGTAGGGTCTGATGAAAACATTCCCGACATTTCGGTGACACCTCGCTGAGGGAAGATTGATTAGTTTATCAGGCGTGGCATCCAAATGAATGAAACGTTAAAAGCAGCAAAGTGCCAAAACTCTTGAGTGGAGCATTCGATGCCACGCGTGGCGGTCTATACAGGTACCTTCGATCCCGTCCACCTTGGACATCTGGATATTATCGAACGAGGTTGCCGTGTCTTTGACCGGCTTGTCGTTGCTGTTGGGATCAACCCTGACAAATCGCCACTTCTGACAGTAGATGAACGGGTCAGCTTGTTGCGCGAAGTAACAGCACCCTTTGGAAACGTGGAAGTGATGCCATTTTCCGGGTTAGCAGTTCATTTTGTGCGTGAGATCAATGCTACATGCATGCTGCGCGGCCTTCGAACAACTAGTGACATGGAATATGAGTTCACGATGTCGCTAGCCAACATGACACTCGATTCGGAAATCGAGACGGTATTTTTAATGGCAAAGGATATTTATTCACATCTGAGCAGCAGTTTGCTGAAACAAATAGCGTCGTTTGGAGGAGACTTGGCCAAGTTCCTCCCCGTGCCTGCCCTTGAACTAGTACGAACCAAGATGGGTCCCCGCCCGGGGAAGAAGACTTGAAGTCAGGTTCGGATTGCGGCGAACGGATGAGTTGGCTAATGATCGGTCCAATCAACCCAAGGATACCAGAGAAGGTACCGAGGTTTAGTGGGGTGGATTCCATGCGATGTGTGGTAACGGGTGCCGCTGGTTTTATTGGCTCGCACCTGTGCGAGAGACTTCTTCGTGATGGCCATGAGGTAACGGGTATCGATTCGTTCGTGCCTTATTACCCAAAGCATTACAAAGAGTCGAACCTTTCAGGCTTACTTGGTCGTTCCGGATTCAGATTCAATGCGGCTGATCTTCGTTATGATTTGATTGATGAACCTATTTCGGGTGCTGAAGCGATCTTCCACTTGGCAGCAATGCCTGGATTGGTTCGCAGCTGGACAGACTTCGATCTCTACGCTTCTTGTAATCTCATTGCAACGGAAAGACTGCTGACAGCAGCGCGATCAGCATCAAATCTCCAGAAATTCGTTTATGCATCAACATCATCTGTTTATGGAAGATATGCATCTGGGGACGAGAATCTCCCAACCCGACCATGCTCACCATATGGCGTAACCAAACTTGCTGGTGAATTGTTATGTCGTGGGATGGCAGAAGAACGATCGTTACCTCTGGTAGTCATGCGATTTTTTTCGGTGTACGGTCCCCGTCAGCGCCCAGACATGGCTTACCATCGGTTCATTGAGTCAATGTTGTCAGGCCAACCAATCACTATTTTTGGCGACGGTCATCAGGTTCGGGGCAATACTTTCATCGAAGATTGCATAGACGCGCTTGTGGCGACTCTGGGTGCTCCTATTGGTGAAATCTATAACTTGGGCGGCGGTGAAACCGCAAGCATTTTGGAAGTTCTTCGCCGCCTTGGTCGCGTTATTGGCACCGAACCCCAGATTCGTTTTGCCGAAGTAAGGGAAGGTGACCAAAAGCTCACAGGGGCGGACACAACAAAATTAAAACGCCATCTGGGTTGGTCGGCTCGCATTGGTTTGGAAGAGGGATTGGCCCGTCAGGTTGAGTGGCACAGATCGCGCCAATTGCGCGCTGCAGCGTGATCAGGCAAAAGAATCGTCGGAGAATGAGCTGATGGAACATACGCTCGAAGAACTGGCCCGGGTAGCGGGTGGCACGGTTGACGGCGATCCCACCAAGAAGGTTCGAGGAGCGCGTTCTCTGGATGCGGCCGGTCCTGAGGAAATTGCCTTCCTCGATCATGCGCACAGGTTCAAAGTGGTTGAAGGGTCAAATGCTGGAGCGTTTCTGGTTCCACTTGATACTCCTCCACTGACCCGTCCGGTAATCCGGGTAAATGAGCCACTAAGTTCTTTCATTAAGGTGGCCAGGCTTTTTCAAAAAGCTCCGGCCCCGCGTCCGGTAGGAATTGACCATCGCGCCGCGGTAGATCCAACCGCAATCATTGGCGAACGCGTGGTTATTCACCCTTTTGCTGTTATCGGGTACAAGGTTGAAATTGGCGACGATTGTGAAATCCATCCCGGTGTTGTTGTCAGCGCGCGGAGCCGTATCGGCCGCAATTGTATTCTGCACCCTCACGCAGTTCTTTATGAAGATACTGTTCTTGGCGACCGTGTTGTCATACATGCAGGCACAGTCATAGGTGCTGATGGATTTGGTTATCGACTTGTCAACAAAGTACATGAAAAAATTCCTCAATTAGGCAACGTGGAGGTGGGTAATGATTGTGAAATTGGAGCCTGTACAACTGTCGATCGCGGTACGTTTGGCCCAACCCAGTTGGGAGCAGGATCGAAAATAGATAACTTGGTTCAGGTTGGACATAATTGTCGCATCGGCGCCAATAACCTTATTGTTTCGCAAACAGGAATAGCTGGTTCATGCACAACTGGAGCCTATGTTGTGATTGCAGGGCAGGTGGGGCTGGCAGATCACGTTACACTTGCAGACGGAACAGTGGTGGGTGCCAAAAGCGGGGTCATGCGCAACAGTCAACCTGGCGAACGCCTGCTGGGTGCGCCAGCTCGGCCTGAACGCGACGAAAAGCGAATTCTCATCAGCTTAGAAAAATTGCCAGAAACGATCCGTGAAGTAAAGCGATTGACAGCCCGGCATGTTGCTCCCAATCAATTGGGGGAGCAGGGATCATGAGTGTTCCACCTATTGGGCTATTGGCTGGATCTGGCGAATTTCCTCTGGTATTTGCACGGAAAGCTAGGGACGTTGGCAGAAGTGTTGTAACCGTAGCGTTGTCTGGAGAAGCTTCGGAAGAACTGCGCGGCCTTAGCAAGCAGTTTTACTGGACCGGACTGGCACGCATGGGTCGCATGATTCGTTGTTTTCGCGCCAGCGGGTGCGAAGAAATAATCATGGCTGGCAAGGTTCGCAAACATAACTATTTGCACAAACCTTGGAAACTACTGACGCTTTGGCCAGATCTCCGAACTATACGCTGGTGGTATTCACACAATCGATCTGACAACAAGGACGATACCTTGTTGCTTGGTTTGATTAGGGTATTTGAAAAGGAGGGGCTTCGCGTGGGATCCGCACTTGAATTATGCCCAGAATTATTGGCTCGTTCGGGAGTATTAACCCGTTCGGTTCCTGGAGAAGCAGGTTGGCTTGATATTTCCTTTGGATGGGGCCTTGCACGAGAGATGGGGCGACTTGACGTTGGGCAAAGCGTGGTTGTCAAAGACAGAGCAGTTCTGGCAGTAGAAGCCATTGAGGGAACAGACGCAGCCATTGCTCGCGCAGGAACTTTGTGCCGCTCCGGCGGCTTCACGGTTGTGAAGGTAGCCAAGCCCAATCAAGACATGCGATTCGATGTTCCGACCGTGGGAAAAACAACCATTGAAAATCTACACCGAGCAGGTGGGCGGATTTTGGCGATTGAAGCAGGAAAAACCATTATTCTCAACGAGTCAGAAACAGTTGCTGCCGCTGAAAAGCTTGGAATTTGTATCGTGGCACTCAACGACAAGGAAATTCGGGTACAAGGTTCCAACTCTTGAGCCATGAGTTACTGGCGGTTTGGCCTTCAATGGATATACTGACCGAACGATCCGCGCCCATGATCATCGGTGCCAAGCGGGCCCAGGAGTCGTATGCCTGCGCTATCCTTTCTACTTCCTTCAGGGCTGCCCTCTGCAGCGAAATCGTCGCTTCTTAGCAATTGCGGGTTGAGTTCTGGCCCCACTGCTGATGGTTTTCCCGATATAACATACCGGTCAATTGAAGACACATCTTTGATTCTCAAATCAGATGTTCCAGAATCTTGCCATATGCAAGCGCCATGGTTTATTCAGGAACATGGTAGAATTTTGCTTAAATCTGCAACCTTGTTACCGCGATCGCGTTCCTATTCACTGCTTGTAGAATTGGCTCGGGGCAAACTACATCAGATTGGATCAATAATTTGTGATATGGCATATCGTGGTTTGAAAATTGGTACAGAAGCCCCCAACCTCATTTCTTTGGCAACTGATGCTTTCGGCGAAGCCCTTTGTGCAAACAATCCTACTACTGCTTCTGTTCATGCTGTTGAATCTATTCGCCTTTCATGTAACGCCGGGCTTGCATATTTGAATGATTACTGTGCGCACCTGATTCCCATGAAACGTCACGGTGGTCGGAAAATCGATACTAACCTCGCATTTACATTGCGCGGAAATCTGCCCAGTCCATTTCAAACAGTGGCGTTACAACAAGCATTTAATGGGGTAGGAATTGCTATTCCATGGAAAACCCTAGAACCGGTCCGAGGCACCATGGATTGGACTGTTTTGGATTCCGCCGTAGCTTGGGCTCGGTCTCACGGTTTTCGCATACATTTAGGCCCTCTTATTATTCCAGAAAGCCATCTCGTTCCTGATTGGGTTCTCGCATTGCGTCTTGATGTTGGTCAAATTGCTGCGCATCTCGCGCGGTTCGTCGATAGTCTTATCAGGCGTTATAAACCGCTGGAATGTGTTGACAGGTTTTCTGTTATCAGTTCAGGAAATGTGGCGATACTTGGTGATTACTCAGAAGACGAATGGCTTCGATTGTCGTGGCAGGCACTCGATGCAGCCAGACAAGTGGATTCCTCGCTCGAGGTATCGATGGGAATTAGGCAACCATGGGGCGAAATCATGGCGGGGGAAGCCCGCGATCACAACCCATCCAACTACCTCGATACGCTTGTCAGATCTGTTAGCAATATTTCGTCGATTGATATGGAAGTTTTGACCGGCGACATTGTTGGAGCAACACATTACAGGGATATGGTTGATTATCATCGGTTGCCTGAGCAATTCTTTGGAATTATTCAGAAGCCAATGCGCATGAATATAGCCATGCCTGCCATTGCCACTGGGGAATCTGCAATTGGCAGTCCAAGCGAAGGGTTTACTCCCCAAAGTCAGTCTCATTTCATGAGCCAAATGATTAATATATATGCGGCCAGTCCTTACGTGGCCGAGATTCGATGGCACCAAACCTTTGATAATGACCCGGGCGGCGTACCAGGTGCAGGTCTTTTTGATTCTTCCGGTGAACCACGTCCGATCTTAGAACGTTGTGCAGAACTTCGGAATCAACTCCTCACGTAAGATATACTGATTCTTCTTGAGCAATGTTCTGCATTTTTCGAGTGCTGATCATTCCTTTTGTATTGCCGTATGCAATGACACACTAAAAAATGAACGTTTGTCTTAAATATACAAAATAAGGGGTGGCTTACCAAATAGGTAGCCACCCCTTATTCGTTGCGTCGCTGTCAGCTAACGGTCACGACGTTGTTGAATCAGTAACCGGAGCCGGTTCCGATGGAGCTGGTACTGGCACTGGTTTCAAGGTGCCCTCGAAACCAATTTTTTGTTCGCCATCCACCGAGATCATGATGGTTGTTATAGTTTCCATGCCAACAAACTTTCCGCGGAGAAGTTCTTCGGCAAGAGGGTCTTCGAGATAACCTTCAATGGCACGGCGAAGTGGTCGAGCACCGTAATCGAGACTTGTACCCTTTTCAATCAAGTATTCCTTGGCTGCATCAGTGATGACAAGCTTCAAGCCTTTCTCCAAAAGTCTCTTGCCAAGTTTGGCAACTTCAATGTCGACGATATTGTGCATATTCTCGCGCGTTAAGCTGCGGAACACGATAATGTCATCGCAACGATTAAGAAACTCTGGCCGGAAGCTCTTTTCCATAGCCATTTTCAGAGTGTCTTTCATCTTGCCATAGTTGGCCTGATCGTCACGCCGATTATGGAATCCAAAGCCGCCTGCTTTGCCCGTGATTTCCTCAGCACCGACATTGGTCGTCATGATGACGATGGTGTTTTTGAAATCAACGGGGCGACCAACGTTATCGGTCAGTCTGCCTTCTTCCATCAGTTGCAGCAGCATGTTCCACACTTCAGGATGCGCTTTTTCAATTTCATCCAAAAGCACAACAGAGTAAGGGCGCCGACGGATTTTTTCTGTTAACTGGCCCCCTTCTTCATATCCAACATAACCAGGAGGTGCGCCAACCAGTCGGCTAACGTTGTGCTTTTCTGAGTATTCAGACATGTCGATCTGAACCAGCGCATTTTCATCGCCGAACATAAAAGCTGCCAAGCGTTTTGCAAGCAATGTTTTGCCTACACCTGTTGGGCCAGCAAAAATGAACGTGCCGATTGGTCGCTTGGGATCTTTAAGCCCAGCACGACTTTTTCTGACAGCTTTGGCAATAGCCTCAATAGCTTCGTTTTGGCTGACTACATACTTGTGCAGTTCTTGCTCCATGTTGAGCAGACGCTGGGTTTCATTGTCTTCAAGCCGCTTCAGAGGGACACCGGTCATTTTGCTCACGACTTCAGCAACGATTTCCTCATCCACAACCCCGTCGATTTCACGGGCTTTTTCGCGCCAATCTTTTTGAATCGTTTCCTTCTTTTTCTTCAACTTGTCAGCCTGATCCCTAAGGTGGGCGGCCTTTTCAAAATCCTGTTCTGCAACAGCGGCTTCTTTTTCAGTGTTAAGTTGATCGATTTGTCCATCGATCTCTTTAAGATCTGGTGGACGAGTCATGGCTTTGAGGCGAACGCGAGCGCCTGCTTCATCGATGACGTCGATTGCCTTGTCGGGTAAGCACCTGCCCGAAATATACCGATCTGAAAGTTCAACGGCAGCCGTGAGCGCTTCATCCTTGATTTGAACACGGTGATGGGCTTCGTACCGATCGCGTAATCCTTTGAGAATCTCGATGGCCTCTTCTTTTGAAGGAGGGTTCACCATGATTTGTTGAAAACGACGCTCAAGCGCTCCATCTTTTTCGATGTATTTGCGGTACTCATCGAGAGTTGTAGCGCCAATGCACTGAATTTCCCCACGCGCCAAAGCGGGTTTCAACACATTCGAAGCATCAATGGCACCTTCAGCGCCGCCTGCACCAACGAGGGTATGCAGTTCATCGATGAATAGAATCGTATTCTTGGCCCGCCTGACTTCATTCATTACCGCTTTGATGCGTTCTTCAAACTGGCCCCGGTATTTGGTACCAGCAACCATCATTGCCAAGTCGAGTACAACAATGCGACGATCTCGGAGAAGATCGGGCACATTACCTTCAATGACCAGTTGTGCCAGACCTTCGACAATGGCGGTTTTTCCAACACCTGCTTCGCCAAGCAGAACTGGGTTGTTTTTGGTGCGCCTTGAAAGGATCTGTACAACACGCTCAATTTCGTTGGCTCGTCCAATCACTGGATCAAGTTTGTTTTGGCGGGCCAGTTCAGTGAGATCCCTGCCAAAGCTATCGAGTGCGGGAGTTTTGGATTTTCCCTTGCTGGCAGGCCTTTCGCTGCCACTGCTTCCACTTCCACTACCGCCACCGCTCTCTTCCGTCGCCATGGTATTGTGTCCCAGCAGGTTGAGAACCTCTTCGCGCACATCCTCGAGCTTGAGTCCCAAGCTCATCAGGACTTGCGCAGCCACACCTTCTTGCTCCCTAAGCAATCCCAGAAGGAGATGTTCTGTTCCGACATAGTTGTGATTCAGGTTGCGAGCTTCCTCGATGGAATAATCGATTACCTTTTTGGCCCGGGGAGTTTGTGGTAACCGCCCAATGGTCACCATATCAGGACCAGTTTGTACAAATTTCTCGACTTCTAGACGCACTTTTTTCAAGTCGATGTCCAGATTTTTAAGAACATTAGCGGCAACGCCAGACCCCTCTTTCACCAACCCAAGAAGGATGTGCTCTGTTCCTATATATTCATGGTTAAATCGTTGTGCCTCTTGATTGGCCAATTGCATCACTTTGCGTGCGCGGTCTGTAAATCTTTCGAACATTCAAGTCACTCCAGCAAGGGGGGCGGACCTATTTAATGGTCACGAGGAAGTCGGATGAATCGCTTTCCAGTTCCGTCGCCGACAACCCCTCTACGCAGCTTTTTCATGCTATGGGTGCATTCATCCCGAATCAAGGTGACCGAGGTTTATGCTTCCGCCGCATTCAATTTACGCCTCAAGTGTTCGGCTCGCGCAATATTTCGCCTCTCACTATCGAGTGATTCACCTGCAAGCTTTTGCAGGTGCGCAGGTTGGGTTTGAATGAACAGCTCGTTAAGGAGCGGCACGGAAAGCCCACGGAGTTGCCCCAATGCAAGGCCGAGGCGAACCAAACTCAGCAGTTCCATGGTTTCTTCAGATGTCATCATGGTTGCGCCATGAAGGGTTTCTAGGGCCCTTTTGACGCGATCTTCCAAACCAACAGACTGGTCGCGCTTCCACGCTTCACGCGCTTCTTTCTCGTATCGGATCACCGCAGGAATCACTGCCTGGATTTCCCGGAGGATAGTCTCTTCGTTTTTCCCCAACGTGACCTGATTGGAAATTTGGTAAAAGTGACCAGAAGCTCTACTTCCTTCGCCGTACAAGCCGCGCACCTCCAAATTAATTTTTTGGAGCGCCCGAAAAACTTGCTCGCTTTGGCGGGTGAATTCAAGTGCCGGCAGGTGAAGCATGACAGAGGCACGCATACCCGTTCCAACATTGGTTGGGCAAGCAGTCAAGTAGCCAAATTCCTCGTGAAACGCGTAGGCAACCCTTTGTTCAATGCGATCGTCAACGTCATTTGTCAGAACCCAAGCCTGATCCAGATCCAATCCGGAACGCATGACCTGTATGCGTAAATGATCTTCTTCGTTGACCATAATGCTGACAGATTCATCTGCGGAAACAGCTACCCCCCGCGCGCCTTCGCCCATGGCAAGTTCGCGGCTGATGATTTGCCGCTCTAACAGCAGCTGTTTTTCAAGGTTTGCTAAGTTGCCTAGGCTAATGTATTCCAGCGCCGGACCGCCCTGAAGGGAAGTCAACCGATCACGAAGTAATGATTCTATTTCTTGTTTTTGCGCAGGAGTGGCCCTGCTTGTAAACGGAAAAGTTGCCAGATTGCGGGCCAGCCTCAATCTTGTGCTTATCACAATGTCACATTCAGGGCCCGTTCCACGTAGCCACTCACCACTTAACCCGGCCATCTGGTCCATATTCATCTGCAACCAATCCTCATATTTCTGCATCCATGAGCCGGATCTGGTCTCGAAGATCAATGGCACGAGCATAGTCTTCAGCAGCAATTGCGTCCTGAAGATTCTGTCGCAACTCGATCACACGTTCGGGCGGAATGGTAAACAACCTTTGGCTTATTGGCCGCTTACCGAAATGCCTGAGCTTACGATGAAGCCGCTTGAGTAACGGCTCCAAACCTGCTCTCAGAGAATTGTAGTCATGCGGACAGCCTAATCGACCTTGATTGCGAAACTCCATGAATTGGATGCGGCAGGCCGGGCAAGTTAGAGTAGCTAGGGGCATAGGCCCTAAAATGGCTTGAAGCACATGCGTGACTTGAAGCACTTGATTTTTCAATAATTGCTGCTTGTCCACACACTCTTGGCAAAAGTGAAAATGGCGCTTCTCACCGCTTACGATACGGGTTAAATGCACGGTGGCAGGTTGACCACAATTCTGGCAATGATTTGCGATGACAAATTCTCCGGAATCAACCCATTAAGTGGCTTCTAAACGACGAATGTCGTCTCGCAATTGCGCCGCGGATTCGTACTGTTCCCGGGCCACAGCATCACCGAGTTCACGGCGCAGACGCGCTAACTCCATTTGGATCTGCCGATTTTCCGGGAATCTGCGAGGAACTTTCCCTGTGTGCTGCTTCTCTCCATGAATGCTTTCAAGCAAGGGCAGGAGTTCGTCACGGAATTCCTGGTAATCGTGGGAACATCCCAACCGCGTTGTGTTGCGATAGTCCATAAACTTGAGGCCGCAAACCGGGCATTGCCGGCTGGCAATATCCTCAGGTTCCTCACTGGCTACTTTCTTAGATTTTTTCTTTTTCTTGATAGGGTTTGCTGAAATCGGCTCACTCAAATAAGCATCAGCACACCCTTCACATAGGTGAACTTCCTCAACTTGATCATAGCCCAGCACGTCGGTGATGTGCCGGGTCGCCTGACGCGTACAGCGCTGACACTTCATGAGACGTTCCCCTGAACCGCGCAACCTTGTTCAAACATCGTATCTATTATTGGACAATCAGATCAACCACTTCCAAGCGAACCCAATCAGCCTTGATGTTAGCAAACCTCGGGGAGTACCCTTGCCCCAATATGTCGCAATCAAATCAATCACCGCATGTTAATTGGCTGCCAGCAGCACTGAATTCGCTGGTTATGTGGCTGTCGTTAATTGGCATCTGCCTGCCCATGGCAATCGGTACAACCCTTTGCGCCATTCAAGGGAATGACGGGCCAGCAACCGCTGGTTCCCATCCTCTGCACGAATACCATGCCTGGCTAGGCACCTGCGGTATATTGAGAAATGGTTCTCCTTCAGTATACGATTCAGCTTTTCATGCAGGATATATCAAGACACCACTTTTCGATCACCAATCAAAAATGGTGGAATGGACTGCAGCTTTATTGGCCCTTGTTTTCAATCAAGGAATCGAACCCACATTGGAAGCCGTAGCCCAGTTGCACAGCTTAATTGTTGCCCTCGTGATGATATTGGGCCCACTTTTGATTGCTTTGGGGGCGAGACTGGCAGGAACGACACGCTGGGAAGCTTTCATGTCCGGGGTAGTTTCTGTTTTGGTTTTATCAACTCCAGCGGGAAGAACTGCTGTGGAAGCTGGTGATCTTGAACTCCTTTCTGGCATACCTGCATTTGTTTTTTTCATGGGTTCACTTTCTGGATACCATCGCAATCCCGGGCCTTTTGGTGGGGTGATGGTATCGATTGCTTTCACGCTGGAATGGTTCCTATCGCCCGGAGTCGCTTTTGCTTCAATGCCTCTGTTTTTATTCTACTATCTGCGCACTGGAATGCGGCATGGTGGGCCTTGGCACCTAGGCTTATTGATTGCTCCCTTTGCCGCGGCACTTGTAAATCTAGGTCTGTTTGCCGCTTGGAAAGATCATTGGTGGATACAGGTTTCAGTAATGGAGGAAAAGGCGTTTGGTCCGGGAGCATTTATTTCTCGAATTGTTGGCGATGATCGATGGGGAGGCAATGGCGGGATATTGATTGGCGCGGTACTTATTTTATTGGGCCTTATCGGGTCGCAGGTTCTGGCTTGGTCGGGAAGACGTCTGACGGGAAGATTGTCTGGCTCTGCGCTGGTGGGGCTTTTTGTTTTCTATGCAATTGTCAAAGCGTTTCATGTCGCGGAGATGATTGATACCATTGCTAATCCGCTTTCATTAATGCTTGTAGCTTCCTTTCCAGCTGGACTGGCACTGGTACCCTACCGCCATGGCGAAAATCGCCGAAAATGGACAGGCCCCGCTCTGCTTGCCGGACCTTTAGGCAAATGGGCAATTACAATTACTACAACCGCAGTCCTATTTTGTGTTGGATTCACCAACCAAGAAACAATGGCGCGCATCGGCAATAACCTCGTGATGCCCCAATCACTGGCTTGCGCCCGTCCTGATTGGGTGGAACCTTTACTGAAGCATCTCATGGCTCCAGATGCGCCTGCTGGAAGGGTTCTCTGGGAAGATATTTCCGCTGATCGACAAACGGGTTGGACCGTGTTTCTGCCAAACCTTACAGGACGCGCGTGGATAGGCGGACTATCGAGAAACGCACCAATCGAACACCTGCAGGCTTCGTTACGCGATGGCAAATTGGCTGGAAGAAGTGTATCAGACTGGTCTGACTCGGAATTGATGGGGTACATCAAAGCATATCGACTCGGTTTTGTTGTCGCACGAACTTCAGAATCGATCAAACGTTGGAGTCGTTTGCCTGACACGAAAGAAATCTTTTTGACAGGATCGGAAAACGAGGGTGGTTCATGTGCGGTATTCAGGTTGCTTGGTGAAGACGGTTTGGCGATTCTCGGGCAGGCCCGTGTGCTGGAAACGTCATCTGGTAAAATCACATTAGCTGATGTTGTTCCGGACAAAGGGACTGTCGTTCTGAGTTTGCATTATCAAAAAGGATTGAAAACGAGACCGTCGCGAGTCAAAGTCGAACGCGAATTGGATTCACGAGATCCCATTCCGCTACTGCGATTGCGATTGGACGAGCCTGTTTCGCGTCTGGAAATCGAGTGGCACAGCCCATGATTCCCGGGAGTAATTAAATAATGTTGTTCGCATTCCCTTTTGTGTTCGTTGGGATTTTAGCAGTGGGACAGGATCCGGCAGGTTGGCCAGGATTATTAGGCCCACGAGGCGATTTGCGTGCTTCTCCCACTCAGAAAATTATGGTTCCTTGGCCAGCCAGCGGGTTGACGCGGGAATGGTCGTACCCTCTCGGTGAAGGCTATGCCGCTCCTGTTTCCGCAATGGGCAAAGTGTACGCATTCCATCGAATTGACAAAAACGAAATTGTAGATGCGATTGATGCTGCAACCGGGCGAAAGCTTTGGTCAACGCCTTGGGCATCCACTTACAGTGATGCTTATGGAAAGGGTGATGGCCCTAGGGCTACGCCTCTTGTTGTTAAAGACAGCATTATCATTCACTCCCCTGATGGTTCGTTGCGTAGCCTCGATGCCACAACTGGGAAGGTTCGTTGGGTCATGCAACTAGCCAAGGATCTTAATGCCAACCTTCCATTTTTTGGGGCAGGGGCGTCACCGGCACTGATCGATGACGTGCTTATTTTGAATTGCGGTGGCTCAGAAGCTGGAATTGTTGGCATCAATCCATTGAAGGGCCAGATTGAATGGAAGCAAACGCGCCACCCAGCTGGGTATGCAACGCCAGTTGCTCTTGGCAATGGGCTAGCAGCCGTTTTTACCAGAACTGGGTTAGTTCTTTTGAAGTCTGCTGATGGCCAATTGGAATTGGAGCAACGTTGGAGGTCGCGCATGGACGCGTCTGTCAACGCTGCCAGTCCCGTGGTTTGGGAACGAGGTGTTGTTGTCACGTCTAGCTACGCAACAGGTTGCCTCTGTTTGGAAAAGAAGGGGAACCAGTGGGTTACAGCTTGGGGCAATGATTCAAGCCTTTCCTGCCATTTCTCAACGCCGGTCAGTCGTGATGGGTTGTTGTTTGGATTTCATGGTCGACAAGAGCAGGGTGCATCATTGCGATGCGTCGATGCAGCCACGGGAAAGGTTCATTGGGAAAAAGAAGGTACGGGTATTGGCTGGATTGGATCCACTGCTGATGGCCTTTTAGTCCTTTGCGAAGATGGAACACTGAGTTTGATCAAACCTCAGTCTGACAAATATGAGGCACTGGCAACCACGAGGCTGCTCAACGGACCAGTTTGGTCACATGCCGCCCTTGCCGATGGAAATATTTATGTGCGCGATGCCAAGTCACTCATGGCTTTTCGCCTCGGTGCACCAGCAACCAATCGGTAAAGGCTTCGGCTGACTGAAAACCAACCACCAATGCATGGGCACCACATTCGTCCAATAACTTGGCGGTAGCAGCATCCATTTCTTGTCCATTTTCCGAACGGGCAACACCTACAGCCAAGCCTCCACACCCGGATACGAGACTGATTTCCACTGGCCCGTCACCTATTGCCAAAACCGTGTTCCTAAGAGTCGCATCAGGAACCAATGTTTCCAAAACCTTTTGCTTGGAAAAACCATCATTATGACCGGTTGGACCATAGATTCGATCACCAAAATACTTGGTAAGGCCAAGCAATTCCGCCTCCTCTACAACATGGTGCCGTTCAGTACCACTCACCAAGTGTAATTCAAGGCCATGGCGTTGCAGGTTATCCAGAAGTGAATGGGCACCTTCCACACAATGATTACTTGGGATTTCGGTGCCGTCTCTAAGGGACTGCTTGCGCGGAATTACCTGATCCATGAGTCGCGAAGAAAAATCAGCAAGGTATTTTGGCCAACCAATCGAAGCTCCACCTCGTCGAGAAACTTCAGTTTCAAGACGCTCCATTTGGCGCCAAGTTGGCTTTCCGTTGTTTTCCTGAATCCAAGACTCAATTTGGACCATGATCAATGCATCAGACTCTTCAGTTCCCAATGGACGCAAGGCTTCAAACATTTGACGCCGCATGATCGGCATCCATCCCGCTCGAAGAAGGGATAAGGTGCCATCAAAGTCCAGAAAAGCCAAACGAGGAACGGCATTTGGAAAGGGCCGTAGTTTCCGCCATGGCTGCATGGAAGGACTCCGATTGGCCTTGAATGTGTGTAGCAGTCACAAGCCACTGTTTGGCATGATGATAATCATGCGCACAAACTTGATACCGCTTTTAAAACGATGTTGGATCATTGCTGGCCCAACAAGTAGTGGCAAGAGCGACTTGGCTATGGCTCTGGCACGTGCCCTCAATGGGGAAATTGTGGCTGTTGATTCAATGACGGTATTTCGCGGTCTGGACATTGGCACAGCAAAACCATCATTAGCAGACCGGAACGCTATCAATCATCATCTGATTGACGTTCTGGATCCTCATGAATCCAACGATGTGGCTACTTGGTTGGAAAGGTGTCGGGAATGTTTAACGACGCTACTTGCGCAAGGAATTATTCCAATCCTTACGGGTGGTTCTGGGCTGTACTGGAAGGCCATGTTGCATGGACTTCCTGAACACCCCCCCGGCAATCCAACCATTCGATTGCGCCTTGAGGAGGATGCGAACACCCACGGTACCGAATCGCTACACGAACGATTGACCAGAATTGATCCACTAGCCGCTATGAAAATTCATGTGGCGGATCGAAGGCGCATTATCAGAGGCTTGGAAGTATGGGAAATGACTGGAGTACCACTATCTGCCAATCGGCCAGACTGGTCGTTAGCTGCTGATATCCAGCCAGATTCTGGAATGCGTTGGCTTTGGCTCTCATGGCCAAGGCCACTGTTACATTCGCGGATTGAAAAAAGAGTGCTCGCCATGTTCGAAGCCGGGTGGATCCAGGAAGTGGAGTTCTTGGAAAAAGCAGGCGGATTGGGCCCGCAATCATGCAAAGCACTGGGATATGAAACAATTCGCTTGGCATTACAAGCGGGCACTCCCAGACCAAAACTCATTCAGCGCGTAACTGAGGAAACCCGGCAATATGCCAAGCAACAGGAAACGTGGTTACGTTCCATGCCGTGTATACGTCCATGGCCCATGTTCGAATCGCTCATTGATTCAAATGAGGTAGTAAAGATGCTATCTGTCGAAACATAAAATGTGCGCTAGAATAGAATAAGTTCTTGATCGTCACCTAGCTTGGGGAATTCGGGCATGCATTCCGTCACCATGCATGTGCTGGAAGGTGTTGATAAGGGAACGGTTCACCGCAATCTTCGTGTGCCATTGTCCATTGGCCGGGAAGAAGGTAACTCCGTTCGCTTGAATGACGACCGCATCAGCCGGTATCACGCAAAAATTGTTCTCGATGGCCATGATCTGGTTTTGGCTGATCTAGATAGTACCAACGGTACCCGAGTGAACGGCCAACCAGTGCAAATTCGCCGGTTGCAACCGGGAGACAGGATTCAATTAGGCCGATCACTTCTGTTATTTGGGTCTCCAAAAGAAATCGAGGAAAGGCTCCGCCAAAATCCATCCACTAAAGACCATAATAACACAGTAAAAATTGATTCAGATATGAAAGCAACGCCAACATTGGGCCTTGACGTTTTTGTATCGGAAGCCCACGAGAAACACCTAACAGCTCCATGGGGTGAAATGACCATTGCGGGGGGAACACCATGGGACAAATTTGGTCACGCACCCTTTAAAGTAGAGGCTGGTAGTGTTTTTCACGGCCCTTGGGA
>CAMCLK010000068.1 GCA_945875585.1 Candidatus Kuenenia stuttgartensis
TGGGATGCACGAGACGGGAACGTTGGAACAAGTCGATCGTGTGATTGAATTATTGACAGTTGGAATTCCGAGTACTGCCTCAACCTTTTGTGAATCGCCAATGCGACTTCACAACCACTGGCCCCGCCACCAACGACAACTAGATGAAATTTCCTTGGATTTTTTGCCAAATCTGATTCGATTCTTTCTATTTCATCAATAAGACCATCCAATGGTCGCATCGATCCGGAATGAGCGCCATTAGGTTGCCACGGGCGTGATCCAAGCGATACAGACAGCACATCGTATCGCAAGAATGGTCGATCTGGCACCTTGATACATCGACGTGACGCATCCACCGATTCAATAGTGCCAACCACCAATCGAACACCCGCAGATTGGCATAATCGGCTCAGATCTAATTCTGCTTCATCTCTGCGGTAGTCCCCGCCAATCACACCAGGAACCATTGCACTGTATGGCGCAACAGCCCGCTGATTCACGAGCGTAAATGCCACCCGAGGCAATGGGTGCATGGCCAGATGTTTCAGAACTGTCAGGTGGGCATTTCCGGCACCAGCCAGAACAACCTGTTTTTCAATGATTGATTGCATGAAACCAGATTACTGCATGGGAGACTTGATTTCTAACCCATCAGCGCCACATCGCCGTTCCAGCCTTCAAAACGCCCCCCTGAAACACAGCTCGAATGTTGGATCGATTCTCCAGCAACGATATATCCTTCAGGAGATTCCCAGAAACAACCAAAACATCCGCCAGTTTCCCGGCTTGCAAGGTACCTAGCTCGTTTTCGCGCCCAAGGATTTTGGCTCCATTGCGCGTCGCGCAGGTCAATACTTGGGCAGGTGAGAAACCAACATCCGTTACAAAAAACGTAAGTTCACGTGCGTAATCACCATGCGGATTCCAAGCAAAACCGTAGTCGCCCCCCATACCCAGACACCCACCAGCTTCCAGAATCATCCGGGCACTCTTAATGCCTCCTTCTAGAGTTTCCTTGTGCCCGTCAATAACTCGGCTGGACATGCCGAATTCCGGACCACGCTCAATACTGGCTTTCTCAAAGTACAAAGCGGGTACAGCAGGCACGTCACGACTCAGCATCAAATCAAGTGCTTCCTGATCCATAAACGTGGCATGCTCAAGTGCATCGTAACCAGCGCGCAATGCATTCTTGATTCCCTCGGTGGCTCGGCAGTGACCAGTCACCTTCAATCTGTGATTGTGAGCTGTTTCCACAACAGCATTCATTTCTTCGGCTGTCATGCAAAGTGTGTGATGGTCATTCACATCTGGGGATGCAGCATCACCGGTTGGATAGGTTTTAACCCACTCAACTCCATCTTTAACAAGCTTGCGGACAGCGGAGCGAGCCTCAGCCGGTCCATTGATAAGCAATACCAATCCTTCCATGCCAATTTTTCGAAATTCCGGATTCCAATCCATCAATCCGCCTGCCCCACAGATTTCCCTGCCGGAGGAAACCAGCCGTGGCCCGGGAACAACGTCTTCCTCAATCGCTTTTTTCAACCAAACATCAATATTGTGCAGGCTTCCACCCGATCGCGCAGCAGTGTATCCGCACTCCAATGCCAAGCGCGCATTCGACGACGACAACAACGTAATATATTCAACAGGATATTTAATATCGAGGTCTTCGAGTGCTGCCACATTGAAGTATGTGGAATGAAAATGGGCTTCCACCAAACCGGGAAGAACCGTGCAACCCGTGGCATCAAAAACAGGAACTTCCGGATCCAACGACGGAAGTTCTGAAGCCAACCCAACAGCCTCTATTAGGCCATCGCGAAGTCGAACCTCGGCACCTTGTACGGGGTCTTTTCCTGTTCCGTCAAAAACCATACCACCCACAATTCGCAATCTGCCAGATGCTGACTTCATTATTTCAATCCCCAGATCATAATTGGTTGCGATTAATCCATTTCACTTGTTTGCGGCTGCCTTCGCACTTTCAAGTTTGGCTTTACTGTCTTTCGTGTACCCATCGATTTTGGAAATCGCTATCGCTTTCTCGTAATGCGGAATGGCAAGTTTTGGCTCACCCACATCCAGAAACAGATCAGCCAGTCCTCGGTGCCAGAAATAAGTGAGTAACGCGTCACGACTTTCCGGCTGAGCGGATGCTTCCGATTTTTTAGCAGCCGTTAAAGCTTTGCTCTTGTCGCCGCTTTTCAACCATGCTGCTGCGGCTTCTTTGAAATGCCAAGCCTCCAGTTTTGGGTCGAGGACGGCAATTTTTTCGTACAATTCTGCCCCATCCTTTAACTTTCCTGCCTTGATATACTGCTGCGCAAGTTGGGCCTGGCTTCCGATATCTTGGGCAATACCCGCCTTCTTTTCGACCGCACCAAGTTTTTCAGCCAACAAGGCGCTGCGGGAAGGATCCTTCTTGTATGTCGCATAAGCTTCAGTCAGCACAAACAACACTGTGCGATCGTCTGGACTTTTCTTAAGCCTGGCTTCATAAACCTCCACCGCCACATCCATCTTTCCGCGTTTATGAATAAACGAAAGCAGCGATCCCCGTGTCAGTGACCGGGTTGTTGCAAAATCGTTATTAGTAATGACATACTCGGCAGCCTGTTGCATAGGCTCAATTTCCTGCAGTTCACGGTACGGAATCATCAGTGCTTCATAGGCCTTCATCTTCTCGCGAGGAGTTTTCGCCAACTTGGCTGCCGCTTCTAGCGGTTCCCGCGCAGCAGCCAGATTGCCTGCATTTACAGCAACAACACCAGCACTGTATGCCTCCCGGTATGTCGAATATTTGGCACCTTGCGCCATTACATTTGCTGTAGGCAGACAGACAGCTTGCGACAAAGCTATAATCACTACAATTACTCGACAATTGATCATGCTAATTCTCAGTTGGAATTCGGTTCATCGATCTGAACGGTGAAAGGTTGCCATTAGGATCAGCTAGTCAGCTTGTTCCTGTTACATCGTTCGGTCAAGTTATTTTTCCTCCGCATTCAACGGCTGTGGCTAGGTTGATCCCATGATCATGTCTTGCAACAATAAACACATGAAACACACCAACTTTGCGATTATTTTGGCACTGGCCATCTATCCATGCAGTCGAGCAGATGAGCGAGACAATCACTTCGAGTCTCGTATCCGACCATTGCTTGCAAAGCACTGCATTGGCTGCCACGGTCCTGAAAAGCAAAAAGGTGGTTTGCGGCTGGACGACAAATCAGGCTGGACAAAAGGCGGTGACACCGGGCCAGCATTACTACCGGGAAAACCGGATTCCAGCGCCCTCATGCACGCTGTCAAGCGCGATGGTTCAGTTGCGGCAATGCCACCCAAGCAAGTTCTCTCCCCTGCCGAAATTCAAGCACTGGAACGTTGGATTCTGGATGGGGCCCATGACCCGCGGAACCAAGTCGCCAGTTTAGGTGGAATGTCGGTAGAAGGAGCCAAACGCTGGTGGTCGTTTCAGCCCGTAAGCAAGCCCACACCGCCCGAAAATGGGCATCCAGTTGATGCGTTCCTCAAGGCGAAGCTCAAGGCCAAGGGCATGGCATTCCAAAAAACTTCGACACCTCATGACTTACTCAGGCGAGTGACGTACGACCTGACAGGCCTTCCACCTACTGCCGAGGAAATGGAAGCTTACTTGGCCGATACCACTCCCAACGCGTACGGCAAGGCCGTTGATCGCTTGTTGGCATCGAATGCATATGGCGAGCGATGGGGCCGGCACTGGCTCGATTTGGCGCGCTACGCCGATACCGCTGGAGAAAACACAGACCATCCCCTGCCCCATGCTTGGCGCTACAGGAATTGGGTCATTGACTCGTTTAATTCCGATATGCCATTCGACCAGTTTGTAAAAGCCCAAGTGGCTGGCGACCTTCTCGCTGAAAAAGCTCCAGAGAAAGACAAGGCTGGGCTGATCGTCGCTACTGGGTTCCTGGCGGTCGCTAGGCGCTTTGATCACGATACAGACAAGCACATGCACCTGACATTTGAAGAAGCGATCGATACGCTCGGCAGAACTTTTATGGGAATGAGTCTGGGCTGTGCACGGTGCCACGATCACAAATACGATCCTATCACCACAAGCGACTATTATTCCCTTTACGGAATCCTTGAAAGCACGCGATTTCCGTTTCCCGGGTGCGAGGCCAAAATGCAGCCCCGCGACATGGTTATTCTACCCGGAAATGAACAGCAAGTTGCTGAATCCCACCGCATCGATTCCCGAATTTCCCAGATTGATGCCGAAAAGGCACGCTTGAAACAACCAATCATCCAATTGAAAGACGGTAAACTCCTAGCGCGAGGCACCGTTGCTGACGGAAGCAATCAAGCACTGACCGTGGAGTCGCCTGTCACTTTGAAGCTTGGAGAAATGCTTCTTCTTGCCATTTCACCTCTTACCAATCATGGTGCGGATTCCACTCGAGTCGAGTTCAAAATCAAAGCCACCGATCCCGCGCAGCCCTCCTGGGACCTGAAGAACGACACCATCGACATACTGCATACCGGAAACCCTGTTGGTGTCCGAAAAGGCTCGCCGCGCGTATGGCATTTCTTCGACTTACAAAAAGACGCGAAGCTTCTTTCAAAATCGTTAGTGAATATCTTAGGCAAGCCCGGGCTAAACGGCTGGCAATCTGAAGCCGACACGCCGTCCGTGATGGTGAATTCCACACCCAGTGAGATTAAAGCATTTACCAGTCTGCCTGCCCGAACCTTTTTCGCCCACCCTAGTCCCAATGGCGCTGTCGGTATCGGTTTTCTTGCACCTGTGGCTTGCCAAGTCAATGTTTCCGGCATCATCGCTGACGCCCACCCGGGCGGAACAGATGGGGTGGCATACACATTGACCCTTGTTCCTGCTTCGGCGACTGAAAATCTTCCGGCACTCTCTGAACAGCGGGAATTAGTAAGCCGACTTGAAGCAGAACGCGCGCAACTTTTGGCCAAACGCCCCAATCCAGATCTGGCATTTGCCGTTGCTGAAGGCAAGCCAGCAGACGCGGCCATACAGATACGTGGGGAGCCAGAGAAAAAAGGCCCCGTGGTGCCAAGAGGGATGCCTACATTATTGGCTGGTACCACCGTTCCTCCGGGAGTGGGTAGCGGCAGGTTGGAACTGGCTCAATTGCTGGCATCCCCTAACCATCCATTGACAGCGCGCGTGATGGTCAACCGAGTCTGGCAGTACCACTTTGGAAATGGAATCGTCCGTACTTCTAGCGATTTTGGAGCACGCGGCCTGCCACCAACCCATCCGGAGTTACTTGATTGGCTTGCCCGCTATTTTATTGACGACAATTTCAGCCTAAAACGCCTGCATAAACTGATTGTGACATCGGCAGCTTATCAGCAAGGTAATGGCCCAATAGACGACCGCGATCCTGACAACCAACTCCTAGGTCGGTTTGCACGCAGGCGGCTCTCTGCAGAAGAAATTCGCGACAGTTTGCTGAGAATCTCTGGGGTACTCGATCGCTCCGCAGGAACCCAGCACCCTTTTCCGCCCGAAAATACTTGGGGCTTTACTCAACACAACCCGTTCGCAGCGGTTTATGACAACAACCAACGAACCGTTTACCAAATGGTTACACGAAACCGTAGGCATCCATTCCTAGCCCTGTTCGATGGCGCCGATCCCAACACAACAACCCCCGACCGTCAGGCGACCACAGTACCAACTCAGGCGCTATTCTTCATGAACGATCCATTTTTTCACGCATCGGCGTTGAAACTTGCTCAGCGCGCCTCCGAGGCTGCTGATGTGAATGCCCAAATCGATAAGCTTTACAGCCTTTCCTTGCAGCGATTGCCGCTAGACGCTGAAAGATCCATTGTTCTTCAATTGGCACCAACCGGGGCAACGCGACTCGATGCCGCTTCCCTTGCGCCCGTAGCCCGAGTTGTTTTGACCAGCAACGCATTTTTGTCGGTCGATTGAAAGGTTAATACCATGACCATGTCCAACCGACGGAATTTCATTCGATCCAGCCTAGGCGGCTCGCTGCTATACTCCGGCATTGCCACAGATTTGCTTGCTCGCCAAGAGGCGGACGCACTCGCCCCGCGTGGGGCGCATTTCCCTGGCAGAGCAAAAAAAGTTATTTTTGTTTTCTTTAGTGGCGGGGTATCGCATGTCGATTCGTTCGACCCCAAACCCGCGCTCTACTGCGATCATGGTAAACAGCTCTCGCTAGATCACCCCGAAACAAGGGGAAGGGGCGGGTACGAGAAACTGTTTCTCAAACGACCTAATTGGACATTCAAGCCAAGAGGCAAGTCAGGAATCGAGGTGAGCGATCTTTTCCCCCATATCGGGGCCCAGATTGATCAATGCGCGCTCATCCGTTCCATGCACACGAGCCATAGCAACCACTTCAATGCAACACTGGGAATGCACACGGGATCATTTGCATTCTCGCGGCCAAGCATCGGCTCATGGGTTAGCTATGGCCTGGGTACAGAGAACAGCAACCTGCCATCTTTCATGGTTCTAGCACCGCAAATGCCCTATGCAGGCACGCAAGTATGGGCTTCCGACTTCCTTCCCGGAGCACATCAGGGTACTCGGGTTCAAGGAGGAGACACCCCCATAGCCAACATCAAGCCAAGTCTGTCCATCGATCAGCAACGACGAGAAATCGATGCCCTTACGGCCATCGATGCTTTGCACGGCGCCGGCCGCTCCGATGCACCATTTCTTGCAGCGCGGACACGATCGTTCCGCACTGCCTTTGGCATGGAATCGGCATTACCAGAGGCCATGGATCTCACTCAGGAATCTGCTGAAACCAAGCAGCTATACGGAATTGAACGGCCAGAGGCCCGCACCTTTGGCCAACTCTGCCTTACAGCCAGACGCCTTGTGGAACGTGGAGTCCGATTTGTAGAACTGATTCACACAGGTAGCAGCGGGAATTGGGACAGCCATGGCAACATGGCAGACCATGGAACTCTGGCTGGCCAATCGGATCAACCCGTGGCAGGCCTAATTGCCGATCTGGCCCGGCGCGGCATGCTCGACGATGTTTTGGTGGTTTGGACTTCCGAATTCGGGCGAACGCCCTTTAACAACACCGCTGAAAACCCCGGTCGTGAACATCACAACTGGGCCTTCAGTTCATTTCTTGCAGGGGCAGGAGTCCGCAAGGGATATGTGCACGGGAACTCAGACGAATATGGCGTTCGTGCCGTTGAAAAGCCCGTCCATGTACACGATTTCCATGCGACAATCTTGCACCTGATGGGATTTGACCATGAAAAGCTCACATACAGGCATGCTGGTCGCGATTATCGATTGACAGACATTGCCGGTAATGTAGTCCGCGATGTCTTGGCATAATCGGTCAATGGATTGGCGACCATCATTCTGCCGTGTAAACTAAGTTAATCCCACACCTGCCCCACATCGGGCCCCAAACCATGTTGCTGATTGCTGCTTTGCTTCCAATACTGTGCAACCAGTCCCCCTCGTTTGATCGCGAGGTATTGCCAATCCTTTCGGATTTTTGTTTTCCCTGCCATGGCCCGGATGCGCAAGCCCGCAAGGCAAGTTTGCGCCTCGACCTTCCTGAAACGACTTTGCGAAAAAATGATCCCCTCGTTGTGCCTGGCAAGCCTGAAGAAAGCGAACTGTTCATACGAATGGGGCATGCCGAGCCAAGCAAAATAATGCCACCTCCCAAATTCGGCAAAACACTCAATGCACCGCAACGTGAAGTCATACGGAAGTGGATAGCCACAGGTGCCCCCTGGGCTAGGCACTGGGCATTTGTGAATCCTCAGATTGCACCCCCTCCAACTGTGAGCGACAACGGTTGGCCCAAGCAACCACTGGACAGGCATGTTTTGAAAGGACTCGAGTCGAAGGGAATCAAACCCTCCCCCGAAGCCGATAAAGCAACACTACTGCGCCGGGTAACACTGGATCTGACAGGCCTGCCGCCCACTCCAGCAGAAGTAGCTGCGTTTATGGCAGACAAATCACCGGATTCTTACGACCGAACCGTAGATCGCCTACTGGCAAACCCACGCTACGGTGAACGCATGGCTTGGGACTGGCTCGATGCCGCCCGTTATGCAGATACAAACGGCTATCAGGGTGACGGCGAACGCACCATGTGGCCATGGCGCGACTGGGTGGCTAAAGCATTCAATCGAAACCTGCCGTACGACACATTTACCCTCTGGCAGATCGCAGGAGATCTTATACCAGATGCCACCGATGAAAGCCGCATAGCTACTGGTTTTAACCGCAATTACATGATCAATGGTGAAGGCGGCAGAATCGCAGAAGAAAACCGAATCGACTACTTGTTCGATCAGGCGGAAACCGTCGCCACCGTTTGGTTGGGACTTACGTTCAACTGTTGCCGTTGTCACGACCACAAATTCGATTCCCTTCCCAATCGGGACTATTACCGGTTAATGGCGTTTTTCAACGGCACCTCAATCGACGGTGGTGGCGGCAACCCGCAGACGCCGCCAATTCTGGCAGTTCCAGATACCAATCAGGCATCGTCGCGTTCCGCGCTGAACAAGGCTGTGATGGAGGCAGAAAAAGCAGCAGGAGCCATTCCAAAAGATGACAACAAAAAGATCGATGCCGCCACGGCGAAAATCAAGGCCCTAAAAGAAGACCTTGAAAGACTAGAAAAATCGATTCCCAAAGTAATGATTATGGCCGACGCGCCAAAACCACGCAAAACATTCATTCTGAAAACCGGCCTTTACAATCAGCCAGGAGAAGAAGTCACCCCGGGTGTGCCTTCTGTACTGAATTTGTTTCCTGCAGGTGCTCCAGCCAATCGACTGGGTTTGGCTCGCTGGCTCATTGCGCCTGAAAACCCCCTCACGGCAAGGGTAACCGTCAACCGAGTTTGGACCTTGTTCTTTGGTATCGGTCTCGTCAAAACACCTGAAGATTTTGGAGTTCAGGGGGAACGCCCTTTGCAGCAAGAACTGCTCGATCATTTGGCTAGCACATTCCGCGGCACTGGCTGGAACATGAAACAGTTGGTACGCACAATTGTCACCAGTTCAACCTACAGGCAGTCGTCGCAAGTATCAGCGGCAAGCAGGGAACGCGATCCGGATAACCGTTTGCTGGCACGGGGACCACGTTTCCGATTACCCTCTTGGATGCTGCGCGATCAAGCTTTGGCAACTAGCGGCTTGCTGATTGAAAAGGTTGGCGGCCCACCGGTAAAGCCTTATCAACCTGAAGGAATCTGGGAAGAAGCAACCTTTGGCAACAAGAAATATGTCCAAGACAAAGGCGACGCCCTTTACCGCCGAACCATTTACACATTTTGGCGCCGCATCGTTGGGCCTACAGAAATTTTCGACAATGCTCCACGGCAGGTGTGCTCGGTTAAAGTCTACCGTACGAATACACCACTTCAGGCATTGCTTACTCTCAACGATACCACCTATGTGGAAGCAGCAAGATGCCTTGCCCAGCGTGTTTTGCTTGAATCTGGTACTGACGAAGCGCGTATCCGCCTCATGCACAGCCTCGTGCTCTGCCGCGAACCTAATTCCCAGGAAGCAGCTATTATGTTAGCGTCTCTGAAACGTCATCGGCAACATTTTAGCATGTTCAAGAACGAAGCTGAGAAACTGGTATCGGTGGGCGAATCAGAACGCGACCTATCGATTCTGGCGCCGGAACATGCCGCATGGACCATGATTGCCTCCACACTTCTCAATCTCGACGAAACCTTGAACAAGGAATAAATCCATGACACGCACGCCATTTATTGACAACAATATCATGCCCGACCGCCGCAATATGCTCCATGCGGGTGGCACGGGAATCGGGCTGGCTGCGCTCGGATCCATGCTGGCCAAAGAGGGAAGATCAGCGCCATTGCCCGGCACTTTGACAGGAAACCTTCACCAGGGTTCGCGCGCCAAGCGAGTCATTTACTTATTCCAGAATGGCGCACCCACTCATGTTGATCTATTTGACTACAAACCAAAATTGGCGCAAATGCACGGCCAGCCTGTGCCGGAATCAGCAATCGCAGGCAAGCGATTCTCAACCATGTCGGGAGGGGTCAAAGGAAAATTAATGCTCGCGCCGGTGGAACCGTTTCATCAACGTGGCAAGTCTGGTTCTTGGGTCAGTAATTTCCTTCCCTACACAGCACGCATTGCCGATGAACTCTGCTTTGTTCGCTCCATGCACACCGATGCTGTGAACCATGCGCCAGCCATTTCACTGATGCTCTCAGGAGCCCAGATACCCGGCAGGCCCACCATGGGATCATGGTTCTCCTACGGTCTGGGTGCTGAAACAGATAATCTTCCGGCATTCGCAGTCATGACAAGCATCAGCAAAGGAACATCATGCGGGCAAATTTTTTACGATTTCTACTGGAGCAGTGGGTTCTTGCCCTCACGCCACCAAGGTGTCAAACTTCGCAATGGCAGCGAACCTGTTCTTTATCTTTCTGATCCGCCCGGAGTCGATCGGAATCTTCGTAAAAACCAACTGAATGATCTGGCAGCTCTCAACGCCATCAGGCAACAAACAACAGGTGATCCCGAAATTGCCGCCCGTATGGCACAGTATGAAATGGCGTTTCAGATGCAGGCCAGCGTTCCTGAATTGGCAGACCTCCGCACCGAGTCCAAGACCACTCTCGATATGTACGGACCGGATGTTCTGGAACCAGGATCGTTCGCGCGCAACTGCCTCATGGCCAGGAGGCTCGTCGAACGCGGTTGCCGGTTTGTGCAGCTCATGCACGCGGGCTGGGACCAACATAACAGCCTGACAACAGAATTATACAATCAATGCCGCGACACCGATCAGGCCAGCGCGGCACTCGTGCTCGACCTGAAGCAGCGGGGCTTGCTAGACGACACCCTTGTGATCTGGGGCGGCGAATTTGGCCGCACACCGTTCATCCAAAACGATATCAACGACCGAAAACGATGGGGACGAGATCATCATCCCCACGCGTACACGGTCTGGATGGCTGGCGGAGGCATCAAGCCCGGAGTCCAGTACGGATCTTCCGATGAACTCGGAATGAACGTCGCCGAGCAACCCGTGCACATTCATGACCTGCAGGCAACCATCCTGCACTTGTTGGGTATCGACCACGAACGGCTTACCTACAAGTTTCAGGGGCGAGACTTCCGCCTTACAGACGTTCATGGAAAAGTGGTCAAAGGGGTGCTGGTCTAAACCGCAAGCGTCAACGCTTGGTCAAGGCATCGGCCACCGTTCCAGGTGCTGAACCACAAAATTGCAGGCCTCCGGACCACGCATCTTTCAACGACCGGAACAGCGCCTCGGGTTTTCCGGAATCGAGTGGGTTACCCTGACCATCACCCCCTCCGGCAATAACAAGACGCTGTGTCTTGCCTGTTATCGCCGCTATCTGGGCGATATCACCCACGCGGGGAATAACATGGGGAATCATGGTGGCTAAGCGTTGCTTGCCATAAGGCTTATCGCTGATCCACGACAGCATAGTGTCAACCATGGCAACAGTGGCAATTCGATCATCTTGTGTGGCTGCCAGAAGTGCGGGAATTCCCATCGGGCCCATGCCTACCAAGGTGATGGGGCGTCGATCGGGCAGATCACGCTCCAGCGTATCAATGACCCGCGAAATGTCGTGAGCCCACTGTCCTGCCAACGGGCGGCCGAGCCACAATGCCCATTCAGCGCTGTTGTGATCAGGAGCCAAACCGATCCTATCGCCAGCCACCGCCAGTTTCCCGGTTGCGCGTAGGTCGAGCGTAACAATGCCTGCCCCTGCTTGACGCAGGGTTTCAACCAACGGGGTTTTTAACGCAACAGCGGCGCCATCTTCGTGCAGCACAATAACAAGGGGTTGACGAATCTTGCCTTTCTCTACGGTAACCGGCAGCGTGATCCCCTGCTCCGTTTCAATCGTCAAGTGCCGAACATCATTAATGGTCTTTTCCGAAACAATTCCTTTGCCAGCCCTGATAGGTAATTGCCCGTTCAACAGCTTTGCCAGCTCCGGGCGAGCATTCACACGCCATGCTTCCCAGCCTGCAGCATCGGTTGGCCATTTTTTAGCTGCAATGCTCTGGGTTCCAATCATCGCGGAATACTGAGGCAATGTTTTCCAATCTGCCGGCCTTGCACCTTCTGCAAAACAGCGCAGGCTATCGCGCGGTTCGGCTACAAATTCCGCCTCAGGAACAGGCTGCCCATTTCCCTGCCCTAACAAATGCAACTTCATAAATCCAACCATCGATTCCCGCATCGGCTTCGAATAATCGTGTCCCGATTCAAAAACTTGATGGTCAATGGCATTCCCACGCCCAAGCACTGCGAAAAGACTGCGAGCGCTGCCAATCGACTGCGCAGCTTCCCCCGGTGAAAATTGCCGCGCATCCCGGCTGGCGCTGATCACCTTGAGTGCCCGAGGAGCCACGGAAGCCAAAATGGCATCTTCCTCTGTGAATTGAAGAGCACCGGGTACCACCTCGCACATGCAGCAAGCAGCCCCCAAATATGACTTGTAGTTACCAACCGAACAAACCGGAACCACCGCCTTAAGTCGGGTATCGTAAGCGCCCGCGTACATCGACTGATTCCCACCGCCACTGGCACCGGTTACCCCCAATTTTTCAGGATCCACCTCTGGACGTGAAATCAGGTAATCCACCGCACGAACGTTTTCAACCATCTGTATTCCCGCAAGCGGCTTGCCTACTGGAAGGAGCGTGGCAGCAGTCATCCCTCCGTGATATTCACCCAAGGGAGCACCAATCGCCCGTTCTCCAGCACCAAATGCGTCAACCGCCAGCACAACAAATCCGGCACGCACACAGGCAACACATCGCGCCTGAACCACCGGATCCTGCTTGGCACCAGACCAATGGCCATGCACATGCAGAACAGCAGGCAACCGACCAGGCTTTTTGGGCAAGTAAACATTGCCTGGCATGCGGATACCCGGAAGCGTTTGAAAATGAACTCGTTCGATCACATAGTCAGGCTTTTCAATGCGCCCCACCACAACTGGGTCAAGCGCAGGCCGCTCGATCCCCCCAATGCCAAGATTAGATTCGAGTCGCTTAATAAAGGCAGTCCGGTCGGACAAATGGTTTGCGCCTGCAGATACAAGTGGCGAACCAGATTTGGTCAACCGATCTGCCTCCTCACGCACCCATTTCAGATAATCAGTGCCAGCGGGCAGATCCGCGCCCCACGAAGTGCCAATCAAGCTTGTCGATGTCAGGAACAGACAAATCGCCAAACGCATAGAACCAACCTCCCTACAGCCCGGGCCACCATCAGGTTACTCTAACCAATTTTCAACTCAACTGTCGAATCAGCCATAACTAATGCAACGCGCTTTCAAATAAAAATTGCAATAACACTTAGTTCATTGCCAAGTTTCGGCTCAACAAAATTCTTCACACAAAACACACAGTTTCACAATCATGTCCACACAATTTGGCATTTAAAAAATACACTTTGGAGGACCCCATATGCAAATGTGTTATCAGTCCAATCGCATGAGTCGATCTGTCCGTAACGGTTTCACACTGATTGAACTGCTTGTGGTCATTGCCATTATTGCAGTTCTGATCGGACTGCTGGTACCGGCAGTTCAAAAAGTACGCGAAGCGGCCAATCGCATGAGTTGCACTAACAATCTTAAGCAGATTGGTCTCGCCTTTCACGGGCACCATAACACCTACGGGTATTTTCCCATGGCTGGTTCCGATGGTCCGAACCAAACGTGCTGCAACGCCACAGTTCGCAACGGTTGGAACTGGATGTATTACATCACACCTTACATCGAACAGGATTCTGTTTTTATCAACACCAGCGATGCTGGTGTTGCAGCATCCGTGATTAAAACGTTTTACTGCCCGTCACGTCGCGCACCACAGGCTTATGGTTCATCTACCTCGACAGCTCGTTCAGATTATGCGGGTAACGGTGGCCGTACATTCAACGACTATGGCAAGGAAGGTATGCTTTTCCGCCAATACAGCACTGTTTCGACAACAACTCCTAACACAACTCCACCCAACCAGTTCCGTCGCATTGCAGACGTGCTGGACGGTCTTACCAACGTTGTGATGGTGGGCGAAAAACAACTTCATGCCACGACACAAGGCTCTGCGGGTGGAGATAACGAAGCTTGGAACAATTCTGGCTGGGACCAAGACCACCAGCGATTTGGTGATTCCTTGCCACAACCCGATAGCATGCACCCGACATCCGCTTCTCCAACATTCTGGTCAACTCGCTTCGGTGGATCTCACCCAGGTGTGGTGAACATGGTTTTGGGAGATGGTTCTGTGCGTGGAATTAATTTCTCAATTGCTGCCACAACGTGGATGAATGTCTGCCTCATCAACGATGGCAACCCCGTCACCCTCGACTAACAGTTAATCACATCCAAACAAAGGATCCCTCACAATGAACAAACTACCGATTCGACGAACCGGATTCACCCTGATCGAACTTCTGGTGGTAATCGCCATCATCGCGGTGTTGATTGGCCTGCTGGTACCCGCCGTTCAAAAGGTGCGGGAGGCAGCGAACAGAATGAGCTGCCAAAACAACATGAAGCAGATTGGTCTTGGACTACAGAATTACCAATCTCAAATGGGATTTTTCCCGGGCTGCTCCATCAACACGGCAACGACCAACAAGGTCACCTTGGCTAATGGCCGATTGATGGGAGTAACGGTTTCTAATGTAAGTCACAATTGGGCCGTGATGATCCTGCCGTTCATCGAGCAGGAACCCCTCTTCCGCCAATACAATTTTGCCTTGACATGGACTGACGCTGCTAATCAAGCTGTTCGGGAAACCACCGTCAAAACATTTGTTTGCCCCACGACTCCTCGGCAGGGTAATGGTTGGAACACATTCCTATCGGGAACAGCAACGGTCAACGTTGCTCCCGGCGATTACGCTCCTGACTACGCTTACAGTGCTCTTCTGGAAACAAATGGGTTGGCAGACACATGCGCGTCTCGAAATGGTGTCATGACCACCAATATAACAAGACCAATCAGTGTGATTTCCGACGGAACTTCCAACACCATTCTGATTTCTGAAACTGCTGGTCGTCCAGACAGTTGGGCCACCGGTCGCCTCTTGACACCTGCCACTCAAACCGATGGTGGATGGTGCGATCCCAACCATGCTTATATCACCCACGGCTATTCAGCGGATGGTGTCACCACCACAGATGGCGGTCCATGCCATACAAATTGTTCCAACAATAATGAGGTTTATTCTTTCCACAGTGGTGGCGCCAGCCATGTGTTTGCCGACGGATCGGTGCGATTTGTTCAAAACAGCATGGATATCCGCCAGTTCGTGAAGCTCATCACATACATGGGTGGCGACGTCGGCCCAAGCAACTGATTCCAAACGGGAGCTTTCAATATGACGGTTTATTGCAAGAATCTAATTGGCGTTTCGCTTTTTGCGGTATCACTTGCCTGGATGTCGGGTTGTGCCCAAGATGGCCCGAACTGGAAGATCGACCCTCAACCAGTTTCCGGGCAAGTGCTTTACGACGGCAAACCAGCGTCAGGTGTCTATGTTGGCATGATGCCAATCGACGCTCCCATGCCGCCAGCGATCCCTGGAAATCCCAAAGCAATTACCGACGATCAGGGCAATTTCAAAATCACAACCTTTAAAGATGGCGATGGTGCCTGTGAAGGAAAATATCTCATTCTCATGACTTGGCCAGACAAATCCAAAGAGGCCGAGGAAATCGTCCCTGACAAGTTGCTGGGTTGGTACGATGCCGCCAACAGTCAATTGAACGTTAAAATTGTCAAAGGGCCAAACGTGCTACCAACCATCAAGTGCCCTCCAAGGACAATCTCTCCTGCCCAAATGCCCGGTATTCCTGGTCGCAACTAATCACTGACCGGTCCACTACCAGCAACTCAATGCGCGCGATGGCGATGAAGCCTTCGCGCGCTTTTTTGTTTATTCAAGGCGTTACTGAAGCCAATTGACTAATCTGGATTGAGTATCGGCTTCAGAAAGGCGCCAAGGATGAACTCATGTGGGATGTAGTGTGCGAAGGCCGTTGGGCTCCCATGATTCTTTTGGCCATGGTTCTGGCTGTGGCAGTGGCATGGAGGCGCTCACGCCCCAGCAAGGCCGCAACCATGCTGGCAGTGATCGCAGCTTTGGCCCTTCTTCTGCTTCCCATCTTGAATTGGCTCGTGGTCACAGATCGTGAAGCTGTTACGGCCTCACTTCTATCCATGGAAAAGGCTGCTAACTCTCACGACATACCGAGCATTCTGGCATGCATCGACACCGATTTCCGCTCCCACGGCGGATTAGACCGGGCTGGCCTTAATAACCTTCTTAAATCGCTCGACCAACGCTATGGCGTTAAAAGCATCGTTGTAAGAAGGCCAGAAGTGCTTCCAGCCGAACCAGACGGATCACGCCCCTGCGAATTCACCCTCAAGCTGACAGGAGAACCGGGTGAATATGTTGTGATGGTGAAAACCATCTGGAAAAAGCGAGATGGGGTTTGGCGCATTCTCAAAGTGACGGTCACCAAATTCCTCGACAAGGATCAAACACCACTGCCTGTATGATCGCTCAACATTGCCAATTAATTGTTTATTGGCAATCGCACGATGGCATCGAAACAGATCGCTGAACTTGTCGCGGGCCATTCCCACAGGAACTGATGCCGCACGGATCGCACCGCCACTTACGATGGCCACAGCAACCCTGTGCCATCAATACAACCACTGAAAAAAGGACGAGAATTGTCTGGGTGCGCGTCATGGATTTCCCTCCCGTCCGCCCGTGAGCCCAAAGTCTCGACACGGTACGGCGTCAAAGGACTATGACTTGAGAAATACCCATGCGCAAACCAACTGCGCCCTCACTCACAAACGAAAGCGCCGTCATTTCCCGAATAACAGGAAACAACGGCACAGTGTTGCAAAATAATAGTTTAAGCAATCAAGGACATGGGGAAGTTGTCATGCATGGCGAAGGCGCGCATGCGGGAGGGCAAATAGGCGAACTGCTCATCACCACGGGGGTGTAAATCGGTGTCGCCATTGCCGTCGGCGTGTTATTTTTGTGCTTGCAAGCACTGAACAAACCGTGGCCGGAGCCATTTTTAGCTGTTCCGCTGGTCTGACATCCCGCCACCAAGGCCATCACCAAGGCAACACCAATTGTTCCAAACTTCGTCATGTTGTCTACTCCAGACGCGACCGCCGGACCTGCCGCTTGTTCCCACCGGGCAGGTCCGGCTGAGTCGCTTTCCTCGTGCCCCCTCATTGACGCAATAATGGGGGGGGCGGATCAATTCAACTTGAGCCAAAATTGAAACTTCACGCAGAAACAGGTTCCAGACGTGGCGGTGATGCCGCCAAGGCCCAATAATCCGATGATGAGGGATGAAGCGATCGGTTTGGGGAAACGCATGGCAGGTATGGATATTCGATCCCGTGGTTTTACCGAGCGCACACAGCTCGAAACTGCTGTGAATTCCCTTTTAAGTGGAGTTGAACCACTGCCCCACGAGAGTGTGGCATCGGCGCTTTCATGCCATCGCACATTGGCCAGCCCACTACTTGCTCCGCGCAATGTTCCGTCATTCGCCCGATCTGCCATGGATGGTTTCGCGTTATCTGCAATTTGCATCACAGGGGCATCTGAGTCCTCTCCCGCAATCTTGCGCGTGGTAGGCGAAAGCCTCGCCGGGCATCCTCCGAACTTCACGGTTCGACCCGGCGGTGCCGCCCGCATCATGACCGGCGCAGCATTGCCCGCTGGTACGAATGCCGTTGTTCCAATCGAAGCCTGCCGCCAATTGGGCTCCACTGTTGAAATTCACGAAGCGGTAGTTCCGGGCCGTCATGTTTGTGCCGTGGGTGAAGATTTTAAACAGGGACAAATCGTATTGAATGCCGGCAGGCGCCTGCTCCCGCACGATTTGGCAGTCCTCTCAGCACTCAGTTTGCGCGATGTAAGCGTTATTAGGCAACCGCGGGTCTTAATTCTGGTGACGGGTGACGAAATCCTACCAGCGTTTTCAGAACCTGCGGCGGACAGAATCTGCGATGCCAACAGTCCCATGTTGCAAGCCCTGATTCAGCGCGATGGTGGACAGGTTACCGCCGTCGCCATCGTTCCAGACAATCCCAGCGACCTCTGTGCGGCCCTTGCCGCCAATCACTCCGCAGACTTGATCCTCATTTCCGGTGGTAGCTCGGTAGGGCAGGAAGACCATGCTCCGGCTGTGCTGTCGAAAATGGGAACTCTAGATGTGCACGGCTTGGCACTAAGGCCTGCCAGCCCAGCCGGATTTGGCCGGCTGAACAACGGAACGCGGGTGATGCTACTTCCTGGAAACCCTGTCTCGTGTTTCTGCGCCTACGAGCTTCTTGCTGGAAGACTTGTCAGGCGATTAGCCGGCCGACACGACTCTTTACCGCACACCGTAAAACATTACCCACTGGCGCAAGATGTAAAATCAGTGCAAAGGCGCACCGACTTCATGCGAATACGGATTGTGAATGGAATGGTCGAAACAATCCCCGGTGGCGCCAGCATGCTCAGTACCGTTGCAATGGCAGACGGATTTATCCTGATTTCCCACGATTCAGCGGGTTGCTCCAGTGGTGACCTAGTAGCTGTGTACTTATTCGAGAATGCCTGACTTGATGAACGGGGTATTAATTTCACGGGCTCACCCTGTACCGTCCCGCCTGCCTGCCGTAGATTGATAAAACCTACCTAGCCGGGGATACACCCCGGTTGCTTTCTCGGAGGAATTCCCGTGCATGGCATCCGCGCGCTGGTTCTGATCACCAGCTTCATGTTGTTTGGTTCGACCGTGTATTCGGCCGACTGGTCCAACTGGCGCGGGCCCGGGCAGAACGGAGTCAGCCTCGAAACCAACCTGCCAGAGCGTTGGTCTCCAGATGCTTCCAAACCAGACAACAACCTCGTCTGGCGCGCTCCCTACGGTGGGCGCACAACTCCTATCGTTCAAAATGACCGCGTTTACATGATCGGTCGCGACGGTGAAGGCGTTTCCGAACAGGAACGTTGCCTGTGCTTCGATGCCAACACTGGCAAACTCATTCGGGAATACCGTTTCAACGTCTTCCACACCGACATCGTTTCGGTCCGCCTCGGCTGGACCAACATGGTCGGCGACCCAGAAACCGGCAACGTTTATGCCCACGGTACTCAAGGCCTTCTGTTCTGCTTCGACAAGGACCTGAAGCTGGTTTGGCGGCGCAGCCTTACCGAAGAATTTGGACGTGTCAGCGGTTACGGTGGCCGTGTCACCAGCCCCATTATCGACGAAGACAAACTAATCATCGGCTTCCTCAATGCCAGCTGGGGCGATCAGGGAATCGGCCGCAACCGCTTCGTGGCAATGGAAAAGAAAACCGGTAAGGTCATTTGGTGGAACAGCACTGGCAATCTGCCCAAGGACACCTTCTACTCAACTCCCGTTGTCACCGTTATCGACGGTTTTCGCACCATGGTGAGTGGTGGCGGAGACGGTGGGGTCCACGCTTTCCAAGCCCGAACAGGCGTCAAGCTGTGGAGCTACATTCTCGGTCCAGGC
>CAMCLK010000069.1 GCA_945875585.1 Candidatus Kuenenia stuttgartensis
CAGATTACGGTCCCTCAGCAACGATCCAGACACCGACGTTCGGGATGCGGCAGAAGCAGCCGTCAAACGGCTGGAAACACGCCGTTGATCGAACAATCGGAGTTTGCTGAAGGCATTTGATTGTCGTATAGTAATCCCTTCCGGGGCTGATGCTCCGGAACGGAGACTGCAAAATGTTGCAAATCATAGCCCGGCCCAAGGATGGTCCGGAAGTCTGTGTCGAACATCCATCAGGCCCACTGATGTTGGGCCGAATTCAGGTTCCCGGCAAACAGTCGACAGACCCCAACCGCCTCGAATGGAACGATCCATTTGTATCGGGCAAGCATATCATTTTGACAGAATTGCCTGATAAAAAACTGCTGTTCCATAATGTAAGCCAAGTCAACAGCGCCCGGTTGATGGACGACCGATTGATCGCTCCCAACAGCAAATGCGAACTCCCGCTGCTTTCCCCGCCTCTTTCACTGACATTTACCATTGGCGAAACATTAGTATCTGTCAACATTATTGAAGATTCGTTGTCATCAACACAAATGGCATCACTCGCTGCTCCCGGCGGCCCTCATATCAAGCTCTCAGATGTTGGGACCAATCCTGCTGATAGTGTTGAACGCTTGGCAGGTTGGCTCAATACGGTCATCAACCTCCAACGCAGCGCGGCAAGCAGCCGCGAATTTTTCGGGCTAACAGCCAAAGCCCTTGTCGAACTGATTGGGCTTAACCGAGGTTTGGTGCTCCTGAAACGCAAAAACCGCTGGATGGTGGAAGCGCGCTACCCTGATGTTGAATACGATGGACATGGCCGCGAATTTTCGACTTCCGTACTGGCACGCCTCGAAGAAGACCAAAAAACCTACTTCAGCGACTCATCAACCATTAGTTCTTTCGAGAGTCTCGCGTCGGTCAAGGCTGTGGTTGCAAGCCCCATCCTTGATCAAAAAGGCGTGGTGACAGGCGCCGTTTATGGCATTCGCGACAAAGGTTCAAATGGTGGCGAGGTTGTCATTGGTAGTCTCGAAGCCCAAATGGTTCAACTGCTTGCATCTACCGTTGCTGTTGGTATGGCTCGTCTCGAAACTGCTGCCAATTTTGAAGCATTCTTCGGATCCGAACTTGCACTGGAACTGGAGAAAAACCCTGCTCTTCTCGCGGGTCAGGAACGCGACATATCGGTGCTGTTTGCTGACATCCGTGGTTTTTCCCGTCTTTCACAATTGCTTGGCCCGGTGGAAACGTGCAAGCTTGTCAGCGATATCATGGAAAAGCTCAGCAAGTGTGTGCGCGACCAGCAAGGCGTCATCGTTTCATTCATGGGTGATGGGATCATGGCCATGTGGAACGCTCCTCAGGAGCAGCCAGACCACGCCTTGCGGGCAGTTCGTGCCGGGCTAGCCATGATCAATTGCCTGGGCGAAACGAATCAAACATGGTGTAGCAAAGTAGGAAATTTGCGTGTTGGTGTGGGTATCAGTAGCGGGCCAGCCCTTTGTGGAAACACGGGTAGTTCCTTCAAGTTCCAGTATGGACCACTGGGAAACACTGTGAACGTTGCCAGCAGAGTTGAAGGCGCCACGAAGCATTTCGGCGTGAACATGCTGATAACAGGAACAACCAAAGCCCTATTGCCAGAATCATTGCCCACACGACGCATCCGCAAGGTTCGCATGGTTGGTATACCGGAACCCGTTGAGCTTTATGAACTTGCAGCTCCCGGATCGATTGTGGAAGCCAAAGATTTCCGCTCCCAATACGAGCAAGCCTTGGCGCACTACGAAGAGAACCGCCATCTTGAAGCTGTACAGAATCTGCAGAATATTCTTGCGAATCATCATACCGAGCCAGATGGCCCCACATTAGCCCTGCTGATCCGCGCCGTCGCAGCCCTTGGACACGTGGAACAAGGATCGCCCGTCGAAAACATGGCCAGTAAATAAGTCCCTCCAAGCAAAGGTCCTGCACCATGAATGTTCATCGTCGCCAGTTCCTATCAGCCGCTTCACTGGGAATAGCTATCACTGCCAAATCCGTTCTGGCAGATAATGTTGCCGATGCTCTTCCAACTGATCTCGCAACACGTCAGGGGGCAGATTGGCCAACGCTTCTTGGCGCCAAAGGCGACAGCGTTGCGGTAGGCCCTGTCCCCGGTCCATGGCCGGAAACCGGCCCAAAGATTATTTACACCCTAGATATGGGCGAAGGCTACGCCATGCCTTCCGTGTCCAGAGGCCGATTATTGCCCTTCGACCGGGTTGGCGACAAGATCCGACTGCGCTGCATCCATGCGGAAACTTCAAAAGCACTTTGGGACTTTTCGTACCCAACAGCCTACGAAGACAAATATGGATACGATGGTGGCCCACGCACCAGTCCAGTGATCGATGGTTCGCGGGTCTACATCATAGGCCCAGAAGGCATGCTCCACGCGTTGGACGTTGCAACCGGCAAGGTATTGTGGAAGCGCGACACCACCGCGGAATTCGGCGTGGTTCAAAACTTTTTTGGCGTGGGCAGCACTCCCATCGTCTCGGGAGATCTGCTTCTGGTTCAGGTAGGGGGCAGCCCTTCCGGATCCGACACGACCGACATTGCCAATCTGAAATCAACTGGTACCGCCTTGGTGGCTTTCAACAAACGCACTGGAACTCTTGCTTGGAAGGCGGGCGACGACCTTGCAAGCTACTCCAGCCCAGTACTTGCCACGTTGGCGCAGCAACCCTTTTGCCTGCTGCTGGCACGCAGCGGGTTGTGGGCTTTTGATTTGCCATCAGGCAAGCCCAAACTGCTTCTCCCATGGCGCTCGGCCACGCTTGAAAGTGTCAATGCCGCGAATCCCGTTCCTCTTGATGCTGATCAGATCCTCATCTCGGAAACATATGGACCGGGCGCCGCACTTGTGCGGGCCACTCCCACCGCATCGGAAATTGTTTGGAGCGATCGCGACAAAAGGCAAGGAAAATCTCTCCAAACCCATTGGTGCACCCCTGTGCGAATGGGAGATGTTGTTTTTGCTTCATCGGGCCGCCACGAGGGAAATGCCGAACTACGTTGTGTCAGATGGTGCGATGGCAAGGTTTTATGGAGCGAACCGGGCCTTGGCAGAGCGTCCATCCTGCGTGTTGGCGAAACTTTGGTAGTTCAGGCAGAACGCGGAGAAGTTCTTTTAGTATCGGCTCGGCAAGATCGGTTCGCCGTTATTTCTGCTCACCGTTTGGTAGACGCTCTGGGCCGACCTCTTCTCCGTTACCCGTGCTGGGCTGCGCCCATCATGGCACGTGGCCTCCTGTACCTGCGCGGTGCTGGAAAAATGGTCTGCCTTGAGGCCAAGTCCTGACTCAGACAAATAGACAGTACTTCGCTCGGATTTAGCTCACACCAAGATATCACTAATAATCTCGCCGTGAACATCTGTCAGTCTGCGGCGAGCTCCATTGTGGTAGAAGGTCACCTTGTGGTGATCGAGTCCCAACAGGTGCAAAACTGTCGCGTGAAAATCGTACACAGTTGTTTTTCCTTCGACTGGAGCAAAACCGAAATCATCGGTAATGCCATGGTGCAACCCCGGCTTGAGGCCCGCGCCAGCCATCCACATGGTGAATCCCAATGGGTGATGATCACGTCCCTTGGCACCAACCCCTTCCGTGATAGGAGTGCGTCCAAATTCAGTGGTCCACAGCACAAGTGTGTCATCCATCATGCCGCGTGCGCGCAGGTCAGTAAGCAAGGCAGCCACAGGTTGATCCACTAGCCGGGCTTGCACACGGTGGTTGACAGAAATATCTTCGTGGCCATCCCAGTTGATACGGGGCGATCCAAAGGCGCCACCATGAATGACCTGAACAAAACGAACGCCCCGTTCCACCAACCGACGCGCTAGGAGAAAGTTTCTTGCCGTGGGTCCTACAAGCGGATCATCTACCCCGTACATCCGCCTTGTGGCAGCACCTTCAGCATCGAGGTTGGCTGCTTCTGGAATACTTGCCTGCATTTTACCGGCCAGCACATACGCCTCCATCCGTGCGCGAATGGAAGTGTCCGATTGATCAGTTTGGGCCAAACGCTCGTCGAGTGAACGCACAAATTCCAAGGCGCGCCCACGCGAAACTGCTGAAACATCAGCAGGCCTCTCGAGGTCGTCCACAAGAATGCCGCGAGACCTGAAAGCGACTCCCTGATGCTCGGCAGGCAAAAAACCGTTGCTCCAGTTAACAGAACCGCCAGCAGGCAGCCCTCTGGGATCTGGCAATACGGCAAAGGTTGGAAGGTTATCGGAAGATCTTCCCAATGCGAAACTCAGCCATGAGCCAAGACAGGGAAATCCCTCCTGAATAAACCCGGTATTAAGCTGAAATGCCGCGGGGGTGTGATTGGGGCTTTTTGATACCATGCCATGCAAAAATGTGAGGTGATCGACCTGACGAGCAAGATACGGAAACAGATCACTCACCCAGGCCCCCGTCTGTCCATGCTGCGCGAAGGCGAATGGCGATGGCATCAACCGGCCGGGCCTGCCAAAAAAAGTATCAACCTTGAAACCTGCAGCATCTTGGCCGGCACGTTTAATCAGCTCAGGCTTATAGTCGAACGTGTCAACATGGCTGACACCGCCCGGATTGAATATCTGTATAATCCGTTTGGCGCGCGGTTGATGGTGAGGCAATAATACAGACGAGTCAGACCCCGCACGGGCATCACGCGCCGCCATCCATGCCAAGGCAACAGCCCCGAGGTCTGCTGCTCCACCCAGCCACTGCCTGCGGTTGAACATGATTAATCCTCCCTAATCGATGCGCGTGAACGCGGCAGAATTGATCACAGACCACGCCACGGCAGACAAACCGTCTGATTCCGCCAAGGCACGGGCCTTTTGAAGTGTTTCAGCATCTGGTTCACGGCACAGTGTCAATAACCAAAGATGACGCAACTTCGTGTCGATCCCCGCGCCGGATGCTTCGGCACGCGATGCCAAACCCGAGGCACAACGACGAGCCAGAACCCCATTCATCAATGCCAAAGCCTGGGCTGGGGTTGTTGTTACAGCACGCGCGGCTGTGCGCACACTGGGATCGGGGCAATCAAACGCATCGAGAAGGTTGCTCCGCGCCGAGCGCACCTGCATCCGATAGACCGATCGACGCCACAATTCAGGCACATCCTCGGCCTTTTCATGATAAAATGTCGAATTGAATGTCGATATGATAAATGGCTGATACGAGGGGCCACCGGCTTTTCGTTCCAGCAACCCCGCGACTTGCAACAAGTTATCCCTGACATCCTCGGCGTCCATCCGACCCGGCGGGCGACGCCAAAGAAGTCGTGCCCGCGCGTCCACTTCCAATCCACGAGCCACAGGGGCAGACGACTGCTTATAAGCTCGAGATACCATAATGTACCGATGCAGATCCTTCAAACGCCCACCGCCATCACGAAATCGCGCGGCGAGGTGATCGAGAAGTTCTGGATTTTCAGGCTTCTCACCAGCATTGCCGACATCACTTGGAGTCAACGCCAATCCAGATCCAAAGTGCCATTGCCAGACTCGGTTAGCCATGACACGCCAAACAACCGGATTGTCATTTGACGACAACCAGTTGGCCAAGGCCATGCGGCGGGCGGCATCCGGCGCATCAACCGCAAGGCTGAACCCTGCTGGAATGCAGGATAAACTTGCAGGAACCGCGTCTGCCCGTGGCTTGTCAACGTCGCCCCTATGCAAAACCTTCTGTACCCCAGGATCGCCCTGAACTACCGCGTAAACGAGATTTGCAGGTGGATCCTTTTCCATTTCGAGCCGCGCCAAAGACTCCTGAACCGATTGGCGCTGCTTCATCTCTTCAGCAGAAAAGATTTGGCCAAGCGGGGGCAATCCATCCGGGCCACCGCGCCAACTTGCATTGATTTCTTGAGGAGGCAAGGCCCTATCGTAAACCCGCGCTTCTAGAACTGTGCCGCTGTAGTAGCCCGTACTTCCATGATGCCGAAGGCCCAGCATCACCCGCCATGCACCAGACTCGCGCCGCGCCAAGCCGTTACTGCCCGGACGATAACTTTTGCCATACGGCACACCATCGCGATACATGGCAATGGTTCCATCGGCGCTATAAGCGATCGCCAAGTGCACTGATTTAAGCAGGGATGACTCTTCCTTGGCCCCCAATTCAAGCTGGGGGCGAGTACGCAGAAAACCATCGCTGCCCGGCATCCAGGCGCGCGGTTCCAGTTCGCCAAAAACGATGGCATCAAACGAACCGCCATTCAGACTTTCCACGGTTAGTACACTGCCTCCACGCTGATCGAGATTGGCAGGCAATGTCCATACTTCCAGAGTTTTTTCAGCCAACGCCAATGAAACTGGGCCCGTCTCGGCAAGTGCTCCGCTGCCCGGCAAATTAAGCCCTGACGCTGATAGCGTAGCCCCTGCTTTCATCGACAATTCAACACCAGTCACCTCGTCCCGCAGCCCACGGGAAAAGTGCCACCGCATGCGTGGCATAGGCAAACCCATGCCTGTGTTGGCACGCGCAAATGCCACACGTTCAATCCTTGATTTCTCGGCCAGAAGCGCCTCACGCCGTCCTTGCCTTTCCCTCGATCTTTTTTCTCGTTGGGCCAGTCCATCGACCGTTTCTCTGGCTCGAACACCATGCCGGGCTCCAGCTAAAGTTGCTTTTAATCGGTGGTAATCCGCCAGTGATATCGGATCAAATTTGTGATCATGGCAACGCGCGCAATGCACTGTCAGTCCCAAAAAAGCTTGTGCCGTGGTACCCACCATGTCTTCAAGCTCGTCTTCACGCGCCTTCAACCTTAAAATGGCATTGTTGGCACCGTTACCCGCTTCATCGTAAGGGCCTGCTACCAGAAAACCTGTGGCAGCCACATCACCACCCTGACTAGACGGAATAAGGTCTCCCGCCACCTGCCTTTTGACAAAATCACCATAGGGCATGTCCGATTGAAAGGCTGATATTACCCAATCGCGGTAAGGCCACGCCTCATCTCGCGGCTTGTCACGCTCGTACCCCTGGCTTTCGGCAAAACGAGCCACATCCAGCCAATGCCGGCCCCAGCGTTCTCCATAACCCGGACTGGCCATGAGGCGATCAATCAGCCGTTCCCAAGCCCCAGGTGCCGTGTCGGCAAGAAACGCCTCTCGCTCGGCAAGTGTGGGGAGCATTCCTGTGAGATCAAGATGGGCGCGACGTAGAAGAGTGATACGGTCCGCTTCTGCCGATAAATTTAGCCCGCGCGCCTTGAGCGTTCGAATCACAAATTGATCGATGGGGTGCTGCTGCGATGCGATGGCTGGCAATGGTGGAGCCGTAAGAGGTGCCAAAGACCACGGAAGTGAGACCGCCGGCTCTGCATCAAATAGGAGGGTGATCGCAACAATGGAATAAGCAAACATACATTCGGCTCCGTTCCGGGGCCTTACCATCATCAGGGCAACGGCTGTTGCCAACAAGTCGATCCATAAAAAAAGCTGCAGGCTTGAGCCTGCAGCTTAAATGGCAACCAGTTTGGACAAAGGATGTCAGGAGTCGAACTGCACCCGGGCGATATTGATATGGGGCATATCGTCGCCTGACAGCGTTGGAACATTGCCCAACTGGGAATATCGAGACGCTAGCGCCTTGGGTTCCCAATCGGGTTGGTCTTCTTTTTCCCGCTGGCAATCAATGCACAGCGATGAATACGGCAGCGCGTTCAGCCGTTTCGCCGATATCTTACCGCCACACCCTTCACAAGTACCGTAGGTTCCCTGCTTCAGGCGCACAAGCGCATGGTCGATCGAGGTTAATTCTTCAGAATCGCGTTCGGCCAGCGTTGAATTGATCTCTTCGCTGTCGGAGTCGAACGCCGCATCCGCTTCGTCCCGACTTCCACCACTGCTACCACCAAGACTTGTCATGTCGGTGTTGAGTTGGCGCAACAACTCTTCACGACGGGAAAGCAGCGTATTGTAAAGGCGCAATAATGCATCTCGACGAATCATGGTAATACACTCCCCGGTGCTGTTGGCTGGCATAAGCTAGCCACTGCACGCGGGGAGGGATTTCTGTTTCGGTTCTTTTCCCTGATACCCCGCGCAAAGGCCGTGCCTGCCGGCATCGTGCTCTGATGAACTGTATGCGATGGAACAGGCAGAAGAGTTCACTCTCCCGGTTTATTTTCTGAGAATTGTCAATAATTAACGGTTGTATCAGATTTAAGGACCGTGTAGCGATCCAGAGCTGCGGCGTAGCTTTCAGGGGTGTTACAGTTCACAAATGAGACCATGGCGGGATCTACCGCGCGGATACGTTTTTCAGAGACAATCACGGGTTGGACCGCGTCAAGAAATTGCATCGGGCTATTGAATCCTGCCAACTGCAAGTCTCTGGCAACATTTCCCAGACGCGTTCCATAGACCGCCAATAACGGCTGCAAATGGCCATCGGCTTGCGGAACAATGGCATCCCCAAGCTGATTTACGAGCAGATCAACCAGACTTTTTTGAAGCAGTGGCATATCGCAAGCAGCAACAAAAGCACGGTCTGCAAGGGGTGCCAAACCAGAAAGCCCGGAAACTAATCCTGTCATTGGCCCTTGAAAGGCCAATAGGTCCCTAAACACAAGGGTTTCAGTAGGAAGTTCCGGGAGCTCCTGATCTGGAGCCGCAGAGACTGCAACGGGCCACAGACCGAAACTGTTTAGCAACCGCACCATGTGGATCAGAAGTGGAACACCCTGCCAATTCAGCAAGGCTTTACACTGGCCCATGCGGGTGCTTGTTCCTCCACACAGAACAAGTCCGGCAGTTTTAGAGTGTTGTTGCTTCACTGAGCGGTAGCCAAACCCCACAGCCCCAAGGGAATGGGTCTGGCGAACTGTTCGCCTTCAAGCTTGGCAGAAACCATGGGCTGACCTTGGGCTTTTTGCCAGATCATGGCCCATGAACGGTTATCGCGTTTTTCAGAGTCCTGAGGGACATGCTTGACGTTGTATTCCTTCACATATGCCAAAATGAAATCGATTGTGCCCAATTCCTTGCGCAGCAATTTGCTACCCGACAGGCTGCTGTCCTTAATCGGTAGAACATTCGTGAAATCCTGATCGCCAGACCCGGTTCTCGCAGGTTCCTTCGACTTGGCAGCCGCCTTAGCTTTCTCCTTATCAGGGTCGAAATTAGGACGAACCATGGCAAGAAGGGTTCGCGCCTCTTTTTTACCAGCCTCATCCTTTTCGCCGTAAACAAAGGCCATCTGCACACGGTCCTTACCACGCTTCAAGGTGATTTCCCGCAACCACGACTGCAAAGGCACAGAAATACCTGCCACCTTGGTACTCATGTTCAACCAAATACCAGCGACAACGTCTTTACCTTCGGAGTCGTGGATTTTTTTGATGCTTGTATTGCTGACCACCCGTGGCTTGAAAGGGTTGCCACCTGGACGAATCATGGGGGGAGACGATTGGAGTTCGATACGCTTGCGACTGAATTCAGACGCCATCCACAGCGCGCCAATCGTCGCGCCTTCACCTGCACCCACCACGTATATATCGGAAGAGTTCAGTTCACCGCTATCATTGCGACTGTCGAGAAAGGCCTTTGCAGCAGCAACATCGTTCACCAACTGGAAGAAATATTTGTTAGGAAAGCGAGAAGCATCGATAACTTGCGGCATATTCGGTTTGCCAGTTGGATTTAACATTCTGTTATGCGGATTACCCACCTGCCCGGTCACGGGGTTATCGGGAAGGATGTTCCAGAAATCCTGATTAACGCCCGTGCTTTCTCCATGACCACGAAAATCGAAGGTAAGAGCCGAGTGGCCTTGTGCTTGCAAAGCTGCCGCGAGTTCCGCCCAACCGTCTTGAGCACTGCTGCCACCCTTTTTGGCTTCAAAACCGTGCAGCAGCAAAAAAGTGCTGCCTTTTTTCCCTTTGCTTCCGGGGTAGAGTTTGCCAATGAGTGTGACCCCATCGACTGTTTCAAACTTGACCTTGTCCGCTTTGGCGTCCGCAGCGCCCTGATACGTGGTGAGGCTGGCAAGTAACAAAACAACAGCTGCGCTCATGGTTTCCTCCCGGTTGGCCTTCTATGGGGATCGTAAGCGGAACATCAGCAGTAAGCAAGCAGCCAGATAGATCAGGACAAGGCTGCTTTCAGGTGCCCCACCGCGTAATTCCTTTTACCCTTCCGCACAAGCAGGTAACGGTCGTGCAACAGAGCAGTTAGGTCAACTGCAACAGTGGGTTTGTCTCGTGAAATCGGCTGATTGTTCACGTAAACTCCCCCCCCTTCCACATCTTTGCGCGCCTGCCCTTTGCTTGCTGAAAGCCCTGCCATCACCAGCAAGTCCACGGGGTGAATGCCCTCAGACCAGCGTTCAGCTGGAATATCGAAGGCGGGTATTTCACCCACAATCTCTTCCAAAGCCTTGGCACTCAATGCAGAGGGGTCGCCTCCAAAAAGCACCGCGCTGGCAGCTTCCGCCTCGCGTCGCGCTACTTCACCATGAACCAGATCGGTTACCGCTTGCGCCAAGGCTATGTGAGCTTCGCGCCCCTCTGGCTTTGCCTGATGCGCCGCCTCGAGGCGTTCGATTTCCACGCGGGGCAGAAATGTGAAATACTTCAAATAGCGCACCACATCCCGGTCATCCACTCTGATCCAAAACTGGTAAAACCTGTAAACGCTGGTGCGGTTGGAATCCAACCACACGGCCCCCGCTTCTGTCTTGCCAAACTTGGTGCCATCGGAATTGGTGATCAGAGGAAGGGTGAGGCCAAATGCGTCTTCAAGACCGCGTCGACGAATAAAATCAGTCCCAGCCGTGATATTCCCCCACTGGTCGCTTCCTCCAATTTGCAACACGCACCCATGCTCGCTTCGCAGATGAAAGAAGTCGTACGCCTGAAGCAGCATGTAGCTGAATTCGGTGTAACTGATGCCTACGTCGCGGTCCTCCATGCGCTGGCGCACGCTCTCCTTGGCAATCATGGCGTTCACGGTGAATGCCTTGCCTACATCGCGCAGGAATTCAAGGAAACTGAATCGCCCCAACCAATCGTGGTTGTTCAGCACCATGGCGGCATTGGAACCAGGGGTGAAATCCAAGAATCGAGCCAACTGGGCGGAGACCGAGCGAATGTTGTGCGCAAGTGCGTCGGAATCGAGAAGATTCCGCTCCTTCGACTTGCCACTCGGATCCCCAATCATGCCCGTGGCGCCCCCGGCCAGCGCAATAGGACGATGTCCTGCCAGTTGGAATCTTCTGAGCGCCAGCAACGGTACAAGGCTACCCACGTGCAAGCTGTCTGCAGTGGGGTCGAATCCGCAGTAAAGTGTCAGCGAAGCGGTGCTGAGACGGGCTATAAGTTCCGCATGGTGTGTGCAATCTGATACCAGCCCACGCCATGCAAGATCGGTGTAAAGTCCGGGGTCGAAATCAGTCATGTACCGTCTCCTGCTGCGGCTCAGGTCGCTCTCCGCCCCCAAAAGGCGGTTGCCAAGACCGACCACAGCTCTATTTTGACATTCTAGGACCTTTGCTCAACGGACAACCGTGGCTTGGTCTCACCGATGCCGCGGCGGGCTTTTTTCATGGATTTGGCAGCATTCATTCGCGATGTTCCCGACTTTCCCAAACCGGGAATTATGTTCAAAGACATCACTCCACTCTTGGCACACCCCGAAGCTTTTGCCTTCGCCGTAGATTCCATGGTTCATTGGGCCAAGGAACACCGTGTCGATTCCATTGCTGCTGCCGAAGCCCGCGGGTTCCTATTCGCCGCTCCTTTGGCTTTGCGTTTGCGTGTACCGCTTATCCCTTTGCGCAAACCCGGTAAACTCCCCTACATGACCACTTCCGCAAAGTACCAATTGGAATACGGCGTGAATGAATTGCACATGCATGTCGATGCTGTGCGCCCCGGCCAAAACGTTCTGCTTGTTGACGATCTTCTTGCAACAGGCGGCACCATGGCGGCTGCTGCGGAACTGATCACTCAGGTTGGCGGAAACGTGGCGGGTTATCTGTTTGCCATTGAGCTTTCGTTTCTCAATGGCCGTGAAAAACTGGGAAATCATCCTGTTCATGCGCTGTTGAATTACTGATTTTCCATTACGCCGGGGTGCGAAACTCCCCGGCTCTAGCCACCGGGAGCACAGTCCATTGAACACCACCGAACCGTTCGAGCCAGATTTCGCCAAGGGCGGTGGCATCATTCCAGCCGTGGCCCAATGCCATCGCACAGGTCGTGTCTTGATGTTGGCTTACATGAATGAAGAAGCTTGGCGCACCACGTTATCGAGTGGCCGTGCCGTATACTTTTCACGTAGCCGCAATCGGTTGTGGCACAAGGGTGAAGAAAGTGGGCATGTGCAACAGGTCCATGCCATTTACCTCGATTGCGACCGCGATACCATATTGTTGCAGGTTGAACAGGTTGGCGGCGCTGCCTGTCACGAAGGCTTTCCATCGTGTTTTTTCCGCCGTCGTCAACCTGACGGTTCCGCCCAGGTGATTGAAGAACAGGTCTTCGATCCAGCCAAGGTTTATCGCGGTTGATCACCGCGTCGAGAGCACCATGAGCCAGTCTATCGCGCCCGGAGTCCTGAAACTTGGCCTTCCCGCAGGCAGCCTGCAGGAAGCAACGGCAGAACTTTTTCGCAAGGCCGGGTACAAGATTTCATTTGCCTCGCGCAGCTACTATCCGGGGATCGACGATCCGGGCATCCATTGCACGCTCATCCGCGCACAGGAAATGCCCCGTTATGTGCAAGACGGGCTTCTCGATTGCGGGCTCACAGGTCACGACTGGGTTCTGGAAAACGATGCCAAGGTCGATGAACTCGCGGAACTGGTTTTCAGCAAGGTGAGCCGCCGGCCTGTTCGCTGGGTTCTTGCAGTACCAGAAGATTCTCCCATTCATTCAGTTCACGACCTTCAGGGCAAGCGAATCGCCACGGAAGTGGTTCAACTGACGCGCCGATGGTTGGCCAGTCATGGTGTCACCGCGCATGTGGAATTTTCTTGGGGTGCCACCGAGGTCAAGCCGCCTCATCTGGCCGATGCCATTGTGGAGGTTACTGAAACCGGGAGCTCCTTGCGGGCCAACAATTTGCGCATTGTCGATGAGTTGATGCAATCAACCACTCGCTTTATCGCCTGTCCCAAAGCTATGCAAGACCCAGTCAAGCGACGCAAAATGGAGGACATTGTCCTCATGCTGAAGGGGGCGATGGCTGCCGAAAACAAGGTTGGCCTGATGATGAATGTGCCGCGTGACCGCCTCGAGAAAGTACTGGCCGTACTGCCAGCCCTTCAGACGCCCACGCTTTCGAGCTTGGCCGATTCCAATTGGGTGGATGTGAACACCATTCTTGAAGAAACCCAAGTCCGCAATTTGGTGCCTCTGCTCAGAGACGCGGGCGCGCGTGGATTGGTTGAGTATCCAATCAATAAAATTATTGACTAAGCGCCTTCCAGATCGACCGGTCGGGGCAAATCCTCAATCCGGTCGATCTGGAAAACGCGCAAAAACGCCGGGGTGGTTTTGTAACCACCCTTGCTTCCACTCTGCTGACTGATCAGACCAAGACGCGTCAATTGCCTTAATACCCCACCAGCGTCACTGCCTTTCAATGCTTCTATGGCCGCGCGCGTTACGGGTTGCCGGAAAGCAACAATTGCCAGCGTATCGAGCAAGGCACCCTCAATTCGCATGCTCCGCGGCTCACCACGCAATCGTTCTTCAATATTGCCAAACCGCGGAAGCAGCGCCATCTCGTATCCATCATCGCGCCTTCTGATCCAATATGGCCGATTCTGTGCGCGATAACGACGATTCAAACCACCTATCGCCTGCTCGAACACGGATGCCTCAAGAGCGGGAATAACTCGCCCCGCCATGGCAAAGTTCACCAGTCGATCACCCAGAAACAGCAGGCCTTCAATCAACATCGCTACGGAGGGGGGTGATTCAGGCGCTGGTTCTTCGGTCTCTTGGAAACCTTCATCCGGTTCAGGGGCGTTCCCAACAACCGCCTGCAATGGAACGACTTCATCATCGGGCGGAGGCCAATCGATACCCCACGCCTCAAAATCCAGTCCTGAAACCTGTGGATTAGTCATGAGGCAACCCAATGACACCAGTCAACCATGTACCGAGCCACACTATTCCAAAGAGCCCAGCGAGAGTCAAATGAACCCGGCGGGGACCATAATAACCCGTCCATAGCATGACAGGCATCATTAGGGCTGCTGGGATTGCAAATCCTAAGTGCAGTCTGAGCCTAGCGAGAGAGTCTGGGTTGTCTTGAATAAAGGCAAAAACGTTTGGTTGAATAAGGCGGATCAACAGCTCGAGCCCAAACAACGTGGCGTAGGTCAAGCCAAATGCAACGGCATTGATGAGCCCATGCAACCGTACCTTTTTGAACCGCAAGGCAAGAAGTGAAGCCCCCAGCAGCAAAGTCACGGCCGAAACAGCAATCTTGAGAACAAGGATGACGGCCGGGCCGTTGAACATGATAATCCCCAATAGTTGGGCCTCGACGTCTCAAAAATATCGTAGGTTGATGATACCAAGTTCAATTCGGGAAGGCCGTTTCATGGTTACTACTCAACCGTCGCTACGTAGACACGGGTTCACCTTGGTCGAACTCCTGTTGGTTGTAGCTATCATTGCCGTTCTTATCGGACTCCTTCTGCCGGCTGTGCAAAAAGTCCGTGAGGCGGCATCCCGATGCAAATGCCAATCAAACCTCGGCAATCTGACACTCGCGACAATTCATTATGAGCAGGTATTTGGAACATTCCCTGCTGGATACCAGACCGTTGCAAGCACAGGTTCCGGGCAAAAAACCGGTTGGGGGTGGATGACAACAGTTCTGCCCTATCTGGAACAGTCGCCCCTCCAACGCTCATTGCGACTCGACCTGTCCATTGCCGATGAAGCCAATGCCGTTTGGCGGACCCATCGTATTCCAATGGCACTCTGCCCAAGCGACCCTGCAAGCGATGCACATGAAATAACACTGCCGGAGCCGAAAACCACCGAAGACCCCATTTCACCACCGCCAACAACAAAATTTGCATGCAGCCAGTATGTGGGCGTCTCGGGAACCACCGCACCCGACGACATCTCGGCCAACGGCATCTTGTATCGCGACAGCAAAGTAAAGTCTGACGAAATTACCGATGGCCTGGCCAACACCATGCTGCTGACAGAACGCTCCAGTCGATTGGGCATATCCATATGGCATGGCGCCATTCCCGGGGTTTCCGTTGGCCCGCCACGATTGCATGACTTCGCGGTCCCAAGCGAAGAGCAGGAAAACAACCTAGTGCCTTCTTCAGCACTGATTCTGGCAACAACAAGGGGCATTTCATTTTTGCAGGCACCAGGATGCCCAATCGACACGATCGGATCGTGGCATTCGGGTGGAATTAACTCCGGATTTTCAGATGGTCACGTGACATTCTTGTCTGCCTCCGTAAACGGTTCGCTCATTTCGGCATGGGCCACCAAAGCGAACGGAGAAGCCAATCCCGCCCCATGAGGATTAGCACTATTTTTATCGCGGAGTGCAAATAAGAAGGGCGGGCCTCTCCTTGCCCGCCCCCCCTTCCCGGGTTGCCGTCAAATATTTAAGAAGAGATGGGTCAGTCGCCAAACTCTGGCTTGCGCTCACACAATTGAGCCTGAAGGCGCTGCACAATGCTTGAATGCATCTGGCTGACGCGTGATTCGCTCAGGTCGAGGGTTGCGCCAATTTCCTTCATGGTCATGTCTTCATAATAATAAAGAATCATGATCAGACGTTCGTTACGGTTAAGACCGCGGGTTACAAGTCGCATGATATCGCGATTTTGAAGGCGGTGCGTCGGATCTTCAGCCTTCTTGTCTTCAAGAATATCAATTTCGCGCACATCTTTGTAACTGTCGGTCTCATACCATTTTTTGTTCAGACTAACCTGCGTTACAGCCGTCGCGTCGGAAATGTGTTTCTGGAATTCCTCCAGGGTTATTCCCATGCGAATAGCCATTTCATCCGGTCGTGGTGGTCGGCCAAGGGAAACTTCAAGTTCCTTGCGCGCTTCTTCAAGCTTGCTGGCCTTGCTGCGGACCAAACGTGGTACCCAGTCCATGGTACGCAGTTCATCCAGCATGGCGCCACGTATACGAGGTACACAATAGGTTTCAAATTTGACCCCGCGATCAAGGTCAAACGACTCTATCGCGTCCATGAGGCCAAAGGTGCCGGAACTGATCAGATCGTCCAATTCCACGCCATCTGGCAATCGTGCCCAAATACGCTCGGCATTAAACTTGACCAGCGACATGTACCGTTCTACTAGGATGTTCCGAAGCTCTACGGCTTGGTTTTCCCGAAATTGTTTCCAAACCTGCGGAATATCCACACCCACATGCGTTGGCATGATCACGGCACTCCCCCCGGCGAAGTCGGCACGCGTGTCGGCAAGGGAAGGTGGGCATCAACCCCCAGCATCGTCTGGAACAACTCCTCCACAAATGTGCACCCCCCGGCACACATTTGCTTCACGGGAATCCTGCCCCTGTCGACCTGGTCTCTCCCCCGGCGCGCGGCCGGCGTCCTCCTGACAATGGCTACCGTCAAGCGGCAACCACCCCCAAAACCTATCGGTATCTGGCAAGCCAGCCTCCACTCTTTTTCCAATACACGGAAAAAAAAGAAGAAGCTGATCCGCTCGATCCGGCGCTCGCCCCAGAAATAGAACCCCCGTTCCATTCATGGACCAATTTCACAACAGAAGTCTCAAGTCACTCTCATGACTTGAAAACCACTGCGTTGGCGTGGATCGGGCCATATGAAAAAGTCGCGGTTGGGGTCAAGGTGAATGAATGTTGATTCCGGACTATTTACAAAACGCAATTGATTAGTGTCTCAACGCGCGGGTGACGCGCGTTCCAATTTTATAACTCCATATTTTTTTGCCAGCGCGGTCCATCTCCAATGCCCCGTTTTCGTTCCGGCTAGTCACCATCACATTGCCATTGGGCAGCCACACCGCAAACACGGGAAGTTCGGCAGCAGCTTCCCAAACAGCCTTACCAGCGGTGTCGTATTCCACAACACGCTGCGCTTCGAGTTCGGGTACAAGCACATGCCCGTTGGCATGCCAATCGATCCTGCCTCCAGACGTCTTTACTTTGACGGGGATCGTGCCAACCGGTCGGCGGTACCGATCCAATCGCAAAAATCTCGAATTTTCGCCCGTTGGATCCTGAAGAACAATGCCTGTCTCACCACCAGCCAAACGATGACACTTCATGATTTTCTCGTTGGAAAATTCCATGCGCCTCACTTCCTTGCCACCTGAATCAAATTCAATGATGGCTTCTGCTGTGGCAACCATTACCCGTCCCTTACCTAAATGCTGCGCAACCAAAGGCATCTCAATAGCCTTTTCCCACAGGACCTGATTTTTCATGTTGCGAAGCGTCACTTTGTTACCTGCATGCTCTGCAACAAGAACCCTGCCTCCCGGCAACGGTTCCGCATCCAGCGGAAACTGAAGCTCCGTCAGTTCATGCAGCGGTTCGCTTTGGGCATCCAGATCCTGAATCAACTCTTTATCCAGAAGAACCACCAGGGTGCGAACACTCATGTTCCGATTTGGTGAACGGTTCGCAACCCATGCCGCCCACTGATTGCGCCGAAGCGTTCTTCCCTGCGCGTTGCTTGGCCATACTTGGGCAGGTGGACCTGAATCGCCAGCCAACTCGTAAAGTGCATCTTCAATCGCACAACCTTCAGCGTGCGTAGCTGCAGGCATCAATTCCAAAAGTGCAGAAATCGATTTGTCGGAAAACGGCCCCTTCAAACTCGCCAAAGCAAGCCCAAGACGAACATCGCGATTCGGATCACGCAACAGTTGGCTTGCATCAGACGCATCATTACTGCTACCTACCAGTGCCAATGCCGCGGCAAGACGAATGGCTGGTTCCTCGTCTTTCAATGCGGCCTTGATAGCTCCGGAAGTCACGGGAGACCTAGCCAATTCAAGCAAACCTTCGCGAACTTCGTCCGCGCAGCCAACATCTTCAGCAGAAGGCAAATATCGTAAAAGAGCTTGCTCGGCACCTTGCGGCCTGCCAGCAACTAGCCGTCGAACCACAGCACCCAAAATAGTTTCTGAATGCCATTCCTTGATCTTGGCCAGGCAATGCTTGGCCCGATCTGCCACTTCAAAATCAGCATCGCGTGAAGCTTCAATCAGAAACGACCGGCAAACTGGCCCCAACTTTACTAATTCGAGGGTAGCCGCTTCACGTTTCTCGAAACGGTCGTCCGACAAAACTGCCAAGGCCTGACGAATGCGGGTAATTGTCGACGGATCTGGAGTTCGCCGCTTGAGGTGCTCCACCAACGACGGGCCATCATCCGGCAATCCAGCCGATTTTAAGAGAGCAATATCATAAGCCTCTCCCGTCGCGGGCAGTGGCATGTGCGGATTGGCGGCAAACAACAACACAAGAAGCTGCAGCATGGGCAACCCTTAGAGTCATCAATGAAAAAGCACTCGAGCAACGAGTGTAAGGCAAGAAGGTTCGCTGGAAAAGTGTATGTCAAGCCCGGCCGGAACGGCGCTGGCAGGGGAGTTGATACAAGTCGCGGCAATCGGGAGGCAGAACAGCATCTTCGGGGAGAAGATTGGGGATGGAATCGTGGATAAGGAAACGGGTGGAGCAACGTGTACAAACCAGAGCAGGAACTTCGCTACCGGCTTCTGGTTGATCCAACCGTAAAGGTACATTGGTATCGAGAGGGCATCGAAGGATGGAAAGAAATTCTTCGGAGATCATGGTAGCGTCGGTCCTTGAAGACGCAAAAAACCCCCGTATGCCGTGAGGCACCGGGGGTCAACAGGTCGACAGATGGAAAGAGTCACTTAGACGCAGCGGACATAGTGCCAAGAAGTGAGATCTTGACAGATCAATTTCCTTAGAAAGGAGGTGATCCAACCGCAGGTTCCCCT
>CAMCLK010000070.1 GCA_945875585.1 Candidatus Kuenenia stuttgartensis
TTTTGAATATCCTCGTTACGACCTCGACGTCGCCTTTTTCAGAGTCTACGAAGACGACAAGCCAGCGAAGATCAAACACTTTCTGTCATGGAGCAAAAATGGTTGCGCCAACGGTGAGCTTGTTTTTGTTTCCGGCCATCCCGGCCGAACCAACCGTTTGGCAACGATGGCCGAACTTGATTACACGCGTGACATTGGTTTCCCGTTCTTGATGCAGCGTCTGTACAGGCTTGAAGTATTGCTGACAGCATTCAGTGCCCGCAGCGAAGAGAATGCCCGTCAGGCCAAGGAACTTCTGTTTAGTATTCAAAATAGTCGCAAAGCCCGCGTGGGCGGCCTTGGTGGTCTGCTTGACCCCGCACTGATGGCCCGCAAGGCTGAGGAAGAAAAACGCCTGAAGGCGGCAGCAGCGGCAGATCCCAAACTCAAGGATGCCATTGGCGCTTGGGATAAGATTGAAAAAGCTCATAAGGTGCGCGCGGAAATCCTTCGCCGTTACACGCTGCTGGAAGGCGGATCCGGAATGATGTCAGACCTTTTTGGTTTGGCTCGTACGCTGGTTCGCGCTGCAGAGGAAAAAGCCAAACCTCAATCAGATCGACTGCGTGAGTTCATCGATTCCAACAAGGAACCTCTGGAACTGGAGCTTTTCTCGGAAGAACCCCTCTATGAGGGTTTTGAAATTGTCAAGCTTGCAGACAGTCTAACATTTTTGGCGGGTGAACTGGGCTTCAATGATCCGTTGGTGGTGAAGGTGCTTGCCGGGAAATCTCCCCAAGCACGCGCTGCTGAACTGGTGACTGGAAGCACCCTAAAGTCTGTTGCAACGCGCAAAAAACTTTATGAGGGTGGCAAAGCTGCCATCGACGCGAGCACCGACCCGATGATTCTTCTGGCGCGTCTGGTGGATCCGGAATCGCGAGAACTGCGCCGCCGGATGGAAACGGAAGTGGAAGAAGTCAAACGCCAAGCTTACAACCAGATTGCCAAGGTGAAGTTCGCGCTCAACGGAACATCCACCTACCCGGATGCGACCTTTACCCTGCGTCTTAGTTATGGCCTTGTGAAGGGGTACAAGGAAAATGGCGTCGATGTGGCGCCAATTACCAATCTTGAAGGCCTGTATCAGAGGTCTGCTGAGCAGAAGAATAAGCCTCCTTTCGATCTTCCGCCCCTGTGGGAGAAAAAGAAATCGGCTTTGGACCTGAAGACACCGTACAATTTTGTTTGCACGGCGGACATTATTGGCGGGAACTCCGGTAGCCCGGTCATCAACAAAAAGGGTGAAGTGGTTGGTCTGATTTTCGACGGGAACATCCAGTCATTGGTTCTGGATTTCGCGTTTTCGGAGGATCAGGCCCGCGCGGTTTCAGTTTGTTCACAGGCAATTGTTGAGGCCTTGAACAAGGTCTACGATGCGAAGGATTTGGCCGTTGAGCTGACCGGAAGCAAGTGACGCTGGCCCAAGCCTGATTGCTCAGGATGGCGGATGGACCCAGAGGACTCGTTTGTCCTCTAGTCCCAGCACGGCAAACCGACCCAGAGGGTCTGAGGCCACGGCTGTAATGGCTGCTGGAATGGTGAGAGACGATACCGGCTTTCCGGTATCGTCTAATATGCTGATGTCGCCATGGTTGCCTACCACGAACAGGCGTGACCCGGTGTGGTTGACCGCAACACTCCGGCAGATGGTAATACCTTTAATGCTTACGTGTGGCGGTCCGAGTGGACCGAACCTGATCAGGCCACCGCTGAAACATGGAACAAACCAGTGGCCTGAACCACCCGCCATGGAAATAGGGCCCAAGTTGTGGGCCAATCCTTCACGCCAGCGGATGGACCCATTGATATCCGCGCAACCTGCCAGCCCAGATTCCGCTGTGAAAGCCAACCATGGATGCTCGACTGCAAATGCCAAGTGAATAGCAGGCCGGGGCAGTTCCACGCGTTTGCCTTTTTGCCCTAAGCCGGACCAGAAACACAGCTCGCCTGTGCTGTGTGAAATGGCGAGGTGGTGTCCATGATTGTCGATGGCGAAGGCACGACTTGTTTCCCCCGCGGCAATTTCCAAGCGCACGGAAAGATCCTGCCTCAGGAGCAGCAGCGTGCCATTGGCTAGCAGAACAGCGGGTGTGGAACCGTCGGCGCTGAGGCTGCCTTGAATAAGCCTCGGAAATTGCGCACTGGCTTGGATTTCCGCAGCCTGATTAAAAAGCGTGACGCCACCATTACGGTCCCAGACAAGCAGCACAGATTGTTCAAGCCCGATCGAAAGCCCGATGGGAGCGTGGGGCAAAGATCGACCACCCGCAATTTTCATGGCGATCTGCCATCCTGGGTCGGGTTTGGAAGGAAGAAGTCGCTAGCATATCAGTTCAGGCGCTTCCCGGGAGAGAGTTGATATGGATGCGGCGGTAGATGAAGGCAAGAGGCGCCAAACGTGGGATTCCGCTCGGACGGTTGTGGTCAAGGTAGGCACTCAGGTGCTCGCCGATGAAGCGGGCCAGCTATCGCGTGAACGGATGGCAGCGTTGGCAGGGCAAGTCGATCGATTAAGGCAGCCAGGCAGGCGAGTATTGCTGGTCAGTTCCGGTGCCATTGGGGCCGGTATGGGGCGCTTAGGCCTGGCAACCCGTCCGACGGAATTGCGCACGCTGCAAGCCTGTGCTGCCGTGGGACAACCCTTTCTTATGACGGCTTGGGAAGAAGCGTTCTCTCCGTTTGGGTGCCATACCGCCCAAATATTGCTCACCGCAGCTGATTTCGATCATCGGGTTCGATATTTGAATATGCGCAACACCCTTTCAAGCTTGTTTGAGATGGGGTGTGTGCCGATTATCAATGAGAATGACACAGTCTCCGCTGCTGAAATCCGCTTTGGTGACAACGATACCTTGGCAGCGATGGTCGCGGCTTTGGTTCAGGCTGATGCGCTTATCTTGCTCAGCGGCGTCAATGGACTGTTCACTGCCGACCCGCGTCACGATCCTACCGCGAAACGTGTTCCTTTGGTCCGCCGGGTTGATGATGTGCGTGAATTGGCACAATCCACGCGCAGCAGATTGGGAACAGGGGGTATGCGCAGCAAACTGCGCGCCACGCGATTGGCTGCGGCTTCAGGTACTGCTGTATTTCTTGCAGATGGTGGCGAGGCAGGGGTGATCGACCGTTTGGCGGTGGGAGACGATATCGGGACATTGTTTCTGCCGGAGCAAGACCAGCGACTGCCTGCTTGGAAACGCTGGCTGGGTTTCACGGCTCAGCCATCCGGTTCCGTGCATATGGATTCGGGAGCAGTCGATGCTGTGAGGCTTCGCGGGTGCAGTTTATTGCCTATCGGCATCACGGGTGTGACCGGAGAGTTCGGCAAGGGGGCTGTGATCAGCCTTCTCGATCCAACGGGTGCTGAAATAGCACGTGGATTGTGCGAATATTCCTCGATAGATATTGATAAATTGCGGGGTTTGCGTACCGAGCAGATAAGGCGTATTCATGGCCCACTGGCCACAGAAGAGATTGTCCACCGCGACAACCTCGTGGTAACGATGTCGGGCGCTTGATCGCGGGAATCAGCGCTTGCTTTCCTTTTCAGAAGACTCGAGAGCTTTCAGCTCTTTTTGAGCATTTTCAATCTGCTCGGTAAGGTTCTTGATGTCGCCTTCAGCCTGGTCAACCTTGGGCTTGAGTTTCCGTCGTTCGTTATTGTCGCCGTTGATGGTGGAACTCTTCAGTTCAATTTTGAGTTCTTTGAGTCTGGTTTTGGAGCTTTCCAAAGCTTCTTCCAATTTGGCGAGTTCGGCTTGGGCCTGCTTGACAAGTTCGGCGGGCGTGGCGCGCTTGGTAGCAGCTGTGGTAACAGTAAATTTACCCGCTAAGAATTGAGGAACAAGCTGGGTTAACATTTCGCCGGGAAGGGCATACGACTCGACGCGTCCTGCGCGGGCAATGTTCAATCCTACCGCACGGCCGGCTAAATCAACGAGTGGGCCACCGCATTCCTCGGGCCGCAAAACGGCATCGTGCTGAAGGATTTTTTCAAAAGGGCCTTTGAAGTGACTCAATGGGCCGCCCATGCCGTTCTGTATTTCTCCACGCGCATTGGCCAAAGCTGGGCGCTTGCCAAGAATGACTTCAACTTCTTTTTCTTCATCGCCACGGATGTACCGTAGCTTCACCACATCGCCGGGGCGAGTGCGTGATAGCGACCGAATCATTTCTTCAGCCTTGGCAACCTTTTTGCCACCCACCACAAGAACAATGTCTCCAACTTTCAAACCGGCCTTGGCGGCTCCTGAATCTTCCTTCACTTCCTCGATTTTCGGGCCCTTATCGTCCTCGCCGAGGGTTACTCCAAGAAAACCATTGGATGTTGGAGCGTTCCGCTCGCGCAATTTGTCGTCACGCGTGGCCACGCTGATCACGCCAGCTGCGGCAGGAAGCGTTCCCGTGGCTGCAACACAGACCCAGTGTCCTACCTCAGCGACTTTGCTGTCGGTCCAGTTGACGATCGGCAAACCGGTCGCGTCGATTTTCAGCATGGCAAGATCGTTCTTGTCGTCGATGCCAACAACAATGGCCGGGAAAGACCGGTTGTCAGCAAGCTTGCAGACAACCTTGTCTTTCAATTCGCTGGCCTTAGTGAGGATATGACCATCTGCCTTAACGATGGTTCCCAGACAGACAACCTTGCCTTCGCACAGGATAGAAACCGTAGCCTTGGCAGCTTCGCGCACAGAGCTTTGGAACGCGGATAGGTACCGCGTGCTCGACTTATTGGAAAGGGGCCTATTATCTGATGGCTTCGTTTCATCTGCCCGCGCGGGGGTGACAAACGATACCGCCATGAGGAAACCAAGGCAGCATCGTGAGGCAAGGCCTAGCATCGTTCAAACTCCCTGCAGACCAAGTGGAATTCGGAGGGTTTAACTGGGGCGCTTTCCAAGCTTGATGGATAACTCTGTTGTCTTTCCTGCCCGTGAATATTCCAACTGGATCGAGTCGCCCGTTTTCTTGCGGGCCAACGTTCGCGGAAGGTCTTCCGGGGCGTTCAGTGCTTTACCATCGATTTTCAGAAGAATGTCTTTGACTTTAAGGCCAGCTTTGGCGGCGGGGGAGTCTGCCACGACCTCGGCAATTTCCAGACCGTTGGAAGTTTGATTGACCTGAACTCCCAGATAACCAGATTGCCCAGATTTGAACAGATCCATGAAGCTGCCAGCGCCGCCCCACACTTCGGATTTGACCAAGCGGTCCCACGTTTCGCCGTAGGTGTCGACAGGAACGTGGAAATTCACGTTCAGGCTCATGCCGATGCGGCTATGGATGCCGATGACTTTGCCATCGAGGTCGAACAGTGGGCCACCCGAATCGCCACCCACCAAGGTGCAATCGGTTTGAACCGCGCCATTTTCAACCTTAAGGATCCGGCCAACACGCACCACGGGAGTACGACCAGCCTGATATCCGCCCGGATGGCCAATCGACACAACCCACTGGCCGGCTTTTAGCGCCTTCGATTTTCCGGTTTCAGCATGCTCGAACTCGCCTTTGTCAACGATCTTGATCAGGCCGCTGTCGATGCCGTTGTTGGCACCCAAAGTCCGTCCTTTAAGCCGTTTACCGTTGGGTAGAACAAGCTGGCAATCACGGTCGGCACCGCCAGATACATGCCCTGCCGTGAGGACGTAGTAACCGTCTTCGCGCTTCACCACCACGCCACTGCCAGCGGAGTTGCCCACGAATATTCCAACAGTTGAAGCCCTGCAACGGGCCACCACGTCTTTGACGCGGTCCTGAAGAGATTGCAGGTCAGCAACTGATTCTGGCTGGAAAGCCTCGTTCGAGGCCGGTCTGCGTTCCGTATGCACAGGCGACTGGGCCCATGCGCCGGTGGCCAGCACACTAGCGGCCAGTGCAGCCAGAAGCGGGTGTTTGCCAAACAGCGAAAAGTCACTCATAACACGCCTCGGAGTGACCGGAGCTAATGGGCCCCGGGGGCCTGTGTGGCGCGGGTTGGGAGGGTGCTTCCCGCGTGAACCGCTTGTTTCTGAGAGCCCAAGGGTTCCCAAGAGAACAAACAATTTCTTCATATACTATAGCCCTGTTCCGGTTGCCCGGCACATGGTTATCTACGATTTTCCCGCAACTAAGTTCAACCAGATCGCACAGTCGTGTTTTTCTGGTCTGGGTGACCGTGACGATTGAGCCGTTGGCACCGATTGAATCAGGCCACGATTCCGTGCTCCACCTGCCCTTTGATGTCGGTTAGGCGCATCTCGCGGCCAGCATGGCGGTATGTCAGCCTTTCATGATCTAGGCCCAATAAGTAAAGCATGGTGGCATGCCAGTCGTGCACGTGCATGCGACCTGAAACGGCTTCAAAACCCAATTCATCGGTTCCGCCATGAACATGGCCACCCTTCACGCCTCCACCCGCCATCCACATGGTGTAGCCTTTGCTGTTATGATCGCGGCCGTCGCCGCCTTGGCTGGTGGGCGTGCGGCCGAACTCACCTGACCAAATCACAAGGGTGTCTTCAAGCATGCCTCGCGCTGCAAGATCACCCAAAAGCCCGGACATGGGTTTGTCGATGGCTCTGCACGAGTTTGTCAGAGCTTCCTGTATGCCGCGGTGATGATCCCAACCCGGTTGGCAGATCTCCACGAAACGCACGCCTGCCTCTAACAACCGGCGAGCCAACAGGCACTGATGGGCAAAATTTCGTGATGCTGGGTCATCGAGCCCATAAGAAGACTTGGTGGATGCTGATTCTGCTGAAATATCCAGCAGTGGCGGCATTTCACCCTGCATCCGATACGCCAGTTCGTAGCTATCCATCAGGCCAGAAATCAGGGGATCCGCTGGTCCGCTTGGGGTCGCTTGCCGGTTGAATTCCTGAATCACGTCTAGCTGAGTTCTTTGACGGTCCGCGCGACGCTCACCCCCGGCAATGTTGGCCATGCGGGCATTGGCCATCGGACGACCTGCCTGCCCCAGACGAGTGCCCTGATAAATGGCTGGCAGGAAGCAACTACCATAATTGGCGGTACCACCGTTGTTGGCAGGTGGTGCAATCGACACAAACCCGGGAAGGTTAGCGTTGTCGGTGCCCAGACCGTAGAGGACCCATGAGCCAATGCTGGGCCTTGGGAACTGAAAAAGCCCCGTATGCATTTGCAAAAATGCCTGCGGGTGGTTCGGTTGATCGGTATGCATGCCCCGCATCAGGCACAATTTATCAGCATGGCGTGCTAATTCTGGAAGTGTTTCGCCTATTTCTAGTCCTGATTTGCCACTTTTGTGCGCCTTGAATGGCGAACCCAGCAGTTTGGCACCTACAAGCCGGCCCTTGTTAATCGTCTGACCGTTGGCTTTGGTGAGGGCCGGTTTTGGGTCGAACAAGTCGATGTGGCTGGGGCCGCCATCCATGCACAAAAATACCACACGACGCGCGCGCGGTGGGTGGTGCGGCATGCGGGGCGATAAGGGGTTGCTGGCATTTGCCGACCCGGAAGTCATGGCCGTATGCGCCAGACAAGCAAAGCTTGAAGGAGCGACACTCAGCAGTGTTCGGCGATCCATCATGGGGTTGGTACTCCAAGGAAAGCAAATCAGGGGGTCAGCAGGAAATCCGCCGAAGCCAGTTGGGCATGGGCTAAGGCACTCCAGGCTTCGAAACGTGCCCGCGCAGGCAGTCCGCCTCGTTTCTTTACAAACGCCTCGACGAATGCTAACCCTGTTTCAATCTCAGCGGGCCGGGCAGGGCGGCTCCAAATAATGTGCGCCAATCGGTCCATGCGTTCATTGTCTGGTTCTTGCTTGTCAAGAATCATGCGGGCCAAAGCTTCGGCAGATCGGATCATTTCTGGATTATTGAGAAGAAACAAACCTTGTGCCGGGGTGGAGGTTGCATGTCTTTCCGGGACAATCAGGCTTGGATCTGCGCCATCAAACAGGGCCAGAGCTTCGGGAATACCGTCACGGAGTACGGGCAGATAGATAGATCTCTTGGTGGAGCTGATTTCTCCACCACCCTGCGGGCCAACAGCGAAACCTTCGTTGGCTTGGGCCAGTTGTGTTCCCTGCAGTGGTTCGTGGTCCAGCCGGCCGGAAACAGCCAGTAGGCTGTCGCGCAAGGTTTCGGCATCGAGTCTTCTTCTCTCGTGCTTCCACCAAGTGGTGTTATCCGGGTCTTTCTCAAACGCCGCTGGATGTGTCTCATTTCCGAGGCGGTAAGTTCGGCTCATGACGATTTTTTGGATCAGTTGCTTGGTGGAGCCGCCCGAGGCAATAAACCCGCTGGCCAGCCAGTCGAGGAGACGTTGATCGCGAGGGGGTGTTCCTGCCAAACCGAAATTATCGCTCGATGGAACCAATCCGTGACCCATCAGGTGCAACCAGACGCGATTGACAGCAACACGTGCCGCCAAGGGATGCGTGGCAATCCATTGGGCCAGTTCCAGCCTGCCACTGCCTTTTTTCACCGCTTTGGGAGTCCCGCCCAACTGTGTGGGCAAGCCACGTGGCACGGTGGCACCTGGATGGTCTACTTCGCCACGTTCGTAAATGGGAACATCGGTGGCAAAGAAGCGGTCTTTTGCGCCCATGGCCAATCGCTTGGGTTCGCCATTCGAATCGTAAAGTTCCAATTGGCCCTGCACCATGCCTTGCTGAATGCGCAGTCGCACACCCTGCATGCTGACAAATGCCGCCATAGGATCAGATGACCGCAACGCCTCCAATTCTGAATTCAAGCGGTCGCGGCGCGCGGTGAGGGTTTTCAGTTCTTCCGCAGAGCGGGCTTCACGCCCGGCGGGCGCTTTGCCTGAAAGGGTGATCAGGCGAGATGGATGTTGGGCCTGAACCAAGCGGATGGTGCCATAGCACGTATCGGTACTGCGGAAGATACCGGCCATGGCCGTGTATTCACTTTGGCTGACCGGGTCGTATTTGTGATCGTGGCAGCGGGCGCATGCCACCGTCAGGCCCAGAAACGCCTGGGTGGTGGCATCGAGTTGTTCATCGGCCATGTCCATGGCGAACTGTGTGGCATTGCGTTCGTTCAGTGCCTTCGCGCCCACAGCCAGAAAACCGGTGGCTATGCGGTTGGCATCTTTGGCGGTTTCGCTGGTGGCAGGCAACAGGTCTCCCGCCAGTTGGCGCGTGATGAAATCCGCCAGCGGCATATCGGAATTGAAGGCATCGACAACCCAGTCGCGGTACCGCCAAGCGTGTGGATAACTAAAATTGACCTGCTTGCCTGTGGATTCGCCAAACCGCGCAACATCAAGCCAATGCCGGCCCCACGTTTCTCCAAAGTGCGGGCTGGCCAACAGGCGTTTCACGGTTGCCGCGTAAGCTTTTTCCGATGGATCTTTGAGGAATGCCACAACTTCCTCACGGCTAGGTGGCAACCCTGTCAGGTCGAGATAAAGGCGCCGGAACAGTTGTTCTGGCCGAGCATCGGCTACTGGATGAACCCCTGCGGCTTCTTGAGTTGCTCGCACAAAACGGTCGAGATCGGATTGGGGCCAAGCGGAATCCGCCGTCACGGGGATTTTCGGCGAAATGATGGGAGTGATGGACCAAAACACAGGCGCTGGTTTCTTGCCGGGGGAAGCAGGTGAGCCCGAGCGCGGGTCGATGGCGCCTTGCCTGATCCAGACTTCAAATTCACGCACAATATCAGCGGCCAATGGGCCGGCAGGGGGCATTTTCAAGTCATCGTGCGAGTAACGCAGGGCCTGCAGCAACTGGCTTTCTTCGGGCTTGCCCGGCACCACAGACGGGCCGCGGTCTCCGCCACGCTTCAGCCCTTCGGCGGTGGCTAAGTCGAGGTTGCCTTTCATTTTTCCAGATACAGATGAGTGGCACGAAAGGCATTTGCTGACAAGCACGGGCCGGATCTTGGTTTCAAACTGACGGATTGATTGATCAGGGGCCGATTGGGTTAGAAACGTTATCACCACAATGTAAGAATGCATGAGAGTCATGTTAACCATATATGGGTAATGATTTGAGGTGGCAGATTAATTCTAGGTTGTTAATGACGTTCAGGCATTAAAAAATGATGAAATGGTTCTAGCAATAGAAGGAGCCAGCATCAAAGATGCTGGCTCCTTCTGGCCATAATTATTGGGTCGTGGTATTAGTCGATGCTGTAGAGTTCGCCACCAGAACGGCTAATGATTGAGGCAAAAGTCTTACCGTTAATACTGTCTTTTACAAATTTGACGGAGCCGTCTGCAAAGCAAGCATTGATACCGCCGGAATGGAAGCTAAAAGCCTCGTTTTGATTGGTTACGCCAAATGGCTTGTTGTAGATAGTTACGACATCCGATATTTTGTCCTTTGGCGGAACAACTCCGTTGGCATCGCAGAGATCGACAGAGAACGGGCCTTCGGCGTCAGCCCAGCCAATGCCTTCATCGTTGCCAGGTGCAGCTGTATTTGCAGGGGAATAAGCTTGAACAATCTTTCCGTTAATGACTATGTCAGGACGCTGACTGCATTCAACCAGAAGCCCAGTCATTGATGTGCCATCAAGGATTTCTGCCATTCGAGTGGGCTGGTTTTTGAATAGCACGCCTCTGGAGCGGGGTTCCCAATAAGGCTCATCTGTTGATTTCGTGTAGGTAGTGGCGCCAAATAAAGATGCATAAACGTAAGGCTTTGTACCGTTCATTGTATCGTAATCTGTCGTTCCTAATGGCGTAGTCAAGGTTAATGCTGGCCTTGGATTTTTAGCTAAGCTACTCATCACCGGAGTTCTACCAGGTGTAGAAGGACACTGATATGTTTTGATTGCAGTGCAGGCTGCCGGGAGGTTATTCGCACTGAACCAGTGTTGGTTACGATCGTACATTTTGCCTATGCTGCCTTGCTCAATGTAATCCAATGTGAAAGCGCGCCACGAATGAGCTGTGCCAGACGGGTTCCCTTGGGCGACTTTTGAATACATGGCTGCAGGAAAAAATCCGTTGGCATCGTGGTATCCATGCATAGCCAAGCCTAATTGCTTAAGATTATTGGTGCAGCTCATGCGGTTGGCGGCTTCGCGCACTTTTTGAACTGCTGGCACCAAAAGGCCAATAAGAACAGCAATGATGGCAATGACAACGAGCAATTCAATCAACGTGAAGCCCGAGCGTTTGCTGGGATGATTCTTCATCTGGTAACACCTCTAGGTACGATTAAAGGAAGAAAATTATTATGCAGGGCTTATGTGAAGAAATTGGGCAAGAATTCGAGAGGAAACTGTGAAGATTTTCATTAAGAATTGGTTATCCACGAACTGAACTGCTGATCTCTACCCCTGATTTTCATGGTGGCGCATGCTCGTGCCATACCTTATTCTGCTTGATGTATTGTTACGTTTGAATGGAACACAACTTTCTGGAGTTTTTCATGCGTTCCCCGCATCGACGTGGTTTTATGGCCTCCGCTGCTGCTTCCGCAGCCATGGCATCTCAGTTCAGCCTGAAGAGCCATGCTTTTCAGTCCCCTAGCGATCGGCTGCGCCTCGGATTTATTGGCGTAGGAAAGATGAACAGCGGCCATCTGGGCCATTTTCTGGGCCAGAAAGATTGTCAGGTTCTGGCTGTGTGCGATGTCGACACGTCGCGGCGTGAAGCTGCCAAGGCAACCGTTGAAAAACGATATGCCGATGCCACCAAGAGCGGAATTTACAAAGGATGCCAAGCGGTTGTTGATTTTCGCGAGATTCTTGCGCGTCCGGATATCGATGCCGTTGTCATCGCCACTCCAGACCATTGGCATGCCATTCCAGCTATTGAGGCGATGCAGGCTGGTAAGGACGTTTATTGCGAAAAGCCCCTCACCCTGACCATTCATGAAGCCAAACTTCTGATCGACGCCGCACGCAAATACAACCGTGTATTTCAGGTGGGTAGCCAGCAGCGCTCCTCGAAGGAGTTCCTGCACGCTGTGGAACTGGTACGTAATGGCCGTATCGGCAAACTGAAAGAGGTCTATGCCAACATTGGCGGGCCCAGCAAGCCGTGCGATCTGCCTGAGGAAAAAGAAGAACCAGGGCTCGACTGGGATCGTTGGCTCGGGCCAGCGCCCAAGCGTCCCTACAATTCAGTATTGGCACCGCGTGGCGTGCACAACCACTTCCCCAATTGGCGCAACTACCGCGAGTATTCCGGTGGCATGATGACCGACTGGGGCGCGCATCATTTCGATATCGCGCAGTGGGGTTTGGGTATGGATGAATCAGGCCCGGTGGAAATCATTCCGCCCGCCGATGTTTCCAAAGGCAAGGGGCTTCGGTTTGTTTACGCCAATGGTGTGCCCTTGATCCATGGCGACGAATACGAACCGGGCAAGAAGGTTAATGGCGTTGCCTTTATTGGCACCGAGGGGAAGATTTTCGTCAATCGCGGTTACCTTGCCAGCGAACCGGATGGCATTGTCAAAATGACTCTTGGTGATGGCGACAAGCGCCTTTACAACTCCCCGGGCCACCAACGCGACTGGATCGATTGTATCCGTTCACGCAAGCGCCCGATCTGCGATGTGGAAGTAGGAGCGCGTTCTGTTACCGTTTGTCACTTGGGCAATATCGCTTACTGGACGGGTGAGAAGTTCAAGTGGGATCCACAGGCATGGAAGTTTGTCGATGCGTCCAAGGCGGTAGCCGGTTGGTACGATCGCGAGCGCCGCGGACCATGGCAGTTGCCAAAGATCTGATGCGTGTTGAATTGAAGTGATGATCGTGCGGGCGGGTGCAAGTCACCCGCCCGCTTTTTTCCCTAAAGCCTTATCGATGGCAGCTTCTAGTTCACCCAGCGATTGATCCGGGTCGAGGTGTTTGAAACGGGAGTGCTTGTCGGTCCATACCAATCGGCCCTGCGGGTCGATCAGCATCAGCAGTGGTTTGGCCTCGTACCCAGCAACCCGGAATGTTTCGTTGAACGCGCCAAGCCTGGCCACCCCGACCATGTCTGTTGAATACGCGATTGGCCAATTCATACCAGCGTGCTGGTTCACAAAACTTTGAACACTTGCGGCATCAGTTGTGGCGATGCCCAAAATCTGGAAAGTGCTGGACTGGCGTTGTTGTGCGAGCTGAACCAGCCCGGGCGCCATGGATTGGCAGAATGGTCACCAAAGAGCCCAAACATCGAGTACCGTCCACTTGCCTTCGAGGGTTGCTGTGGTTTTTCCGGGGTTGATCCATCCTTGCGAATGCGGAAGTTCTACGCGGTCGCCCAGAGCGATGGGTGCGATATTCCTGGTTTGGGCCATCAGTTCCTGATGCCGCTCTTTGGAGCGGGCTGAGTCATCAAGTTCCCTGCGGCCAATCAGGTTTTGCCAGTGCCAGGAGTTGCCCGTCCATACCCAGACGAGGCAAGCCACGATAGCAACACCGGCAACCATGCCCCGTGGGCTCAGGCGGTTCAGAAAAGCGAATCGGGTTGGTTCCATCCAAAATATATTAATGGATTTTGGGTGAGTTATGGTGAGAAAAAAGATGACCCATCAGAAAAAGGGCACGGGGCAGGTCGATTGCGAATTGCTGTAGAAAACTGAAGAAAGTTTCATCAAGGATCAAGAAGTTTTGATCGAAATCAATGTTCAGTTTTCAAAACACGGTTTGTGCCGTTAGGCACTGTTTTCCCTGCAGACGCTCTCTTCCTGCCCCGTGTTTCGTTACCCCATCAGACGGTTGTTGCCGTCAGGGAGTCGAATTCGGTGGGTACCCAAACTGATGTGGATGCATTGAAGGTATCGATTTCTTCCTGCAATCTAAAAATCTCGTCATCCAGCTTGCTGCAAATCTGCGTCTTTTCTTCCAATCGGATTTCAGCCTTATAATAAGCGTCATCATTGGTGGCGAAAGGCTTCTTGCCGTGTGTGGTATCTAATCCTTTCATCCATAGCAATAATCCTTTCTTTTCGCTGATTTCGAAAAGACGCTGCCTTTGGAATCCCCTGTTAGCTTCGTCCAATTTGGTTTTCAGAACGATCAGGCGTTTGGTCAGCAGCAGATGGTTTTCAAATGCGGTTCGAACGTTCGGAGTATCGGATCCGGCCACCGTGCTGTTGAAAGTGTTGACAATTTGCCGACATTCCAAAATTCGTTCCTCGTACCGGTTTTTAAGCTTCATCAGTTGAGCCAAACTAATGGCCTTCATGTTGGAATTGGATGAGTTATCGATACTCATGATGAGTGACTCCGGGGCATGGCAAAGGACGGCACACCCTTAAGTCGCTGTCAGAGTCGAGATTTTCAAAGGAATTTAAAGAATGATGTAAAAAATCAGAGATATGGCAGGAACACGGACTACAGAACGGGATGTGAAGAATAAGGCAATGGACAGAGTGGGACTTGAACCCACGACCCCAGCATTTTCAGTGCTGTGCTCTACCGGCTGAGCTATCTGTCCCCTTCGGCCTGAACCGAATCTTAGCGGGTACCAGCGGGTTGTGCAACCTGCTGGTACCCTAATGGTTTACTTATCGTTTGATCTTGTTGGTGGGGCGAACCAGAACGAGGCCACCGTTGGCTCCCGGTACTGCGCCACGGACAAGAATCAGGTTATTGGCTTCATCAATCTGAACGATTGTCAGATTGCGAATGGTCACCTGCTCGTTACCGTACTGGCCGGGCATTTTCTTACCCTTTTTGGGGCGACCGAAACCTCGGTTCGCTGCCAGCGATGACGTGCTACCCACTGAACGGTGCACTTTCTTGGCACCGTGCGCTGCAGGCAAACCGGCAAAGTTCCAACGCTTCATGACACCGGTGTAACCACGACCCTTGGTCGTGCCAATCACATCGACTGCTTTCACATCCTTGAACACATCGCCCACAACCAAGCGCGCGCCAACAGTTACCGTGGCGGCAGTTTGAAGGCGGAACTCGCGCACGTAGCGCTGCGGTTCGCATTCAGCCTTGGGAGGAAGCGTGCCAAGTTGGCCAGCGAGCTTCAGGCGTTCGCGACGTCGCGATACCAGTTCGCTCGAAACGTGGCCGCGTTCTGCGCGGGTTGAGCGGGCGCGGGATTTATCGACCAGTCCCAGCTGCACAGCGTGGTAACCATCGCGTTCGCTGGTACGAACTTGCATGACAGGACATGGGCCTGCCTCAAGCACGGTCACAGGTTCCGCCTGGCCACGGTCGTTAAATATTTGTGTCATGCCCACTTTGCGGGCGAGAAGACCCAGCGTCATGGCTGGTTCCTTTCCAAGAAAATCGGCAATCCAACGGACCACTGTTCATCGCCACGGTTGGCGGACATCATGGACGGACGGGAGTTGAAGCCCATCACGGGAGGCCAAAACGTTACTTCATAGCAACAGGGGCACTCTGTCAAGCGGTTTCAGCGCCACGAGACTGCCCAAGACTTCCACGTGGACCAGGCACTGTCGGCTTTGACGCCTGCTTTGGTCATCGCTGCTTCCACCTCGACTTTTTCCTGATTCTCTTCAGGTACAAAGGCACCCAGAAAGGCAGGAAACTTTTCCGAAAACGTGCCGTAAGCCAGCAAGTACATCAGGCTATTACGGGAAGGTTCGGCTTCGTCTCCAGCGGTAGAGTCGCTCCAGGGTTGGGTCGTCAATGTTTTGCATGCCGCATTGGCACGGCGTTTATCGGCGGTAAGGAACGCCCGGAAAGGTTGCAGCGATAGCTTGTGGGATGTGGCGCGGCCAAAACCATCGGAAATCCAGTCGGGTGACGGGTTTTTCACGCCAATGCGCTTGGCTGCCACAGCAGAGGCAACCAATTCACCCACCTGCATATCGGCTGGTGCCATGGTTTTACCGGGACGGAGCCAAAGACCGGCATGCAACTGCTCGTCGCCGATTGCTATGGAAGACGTTTCGCCCGATTCCAACGATCGCTTCTGCACGCGCCGGACATAAATGCCAAATTCATCTTTTCCCGGCAAAACCAGCACTACCAGAGGGGTCGGCCAAGGGTTTTCGGTGGCATAACCCGCTGCCTTGGCAGCAGTCTGGCGGTATTTCTCGGCAATTGTCAGATATTCCTGCGCGCGTTTTTCCTGTGCTTTCGGTACCACGATGGCCACATGGGAATTGGCCGCCATGGCGAAAGGTGTTGGCCCAACTGCCGACCAAAGCGCCTTGGCCCGATCTGCAACGGGTGGCATTTCAGCTTGGGCCTGTGCTAACTGGCCACATAAAAGGATAACCCCAAGACCCATCAAGCGGATCAGATTAATCTTGCTCATCAACTGCACCCTTGGGCTTGTCGTAACGTGGCCAGCATGACTCCAATGCCAGTTGTAGAATATGGTAGTGAGTTCACGTTGGGGAGAATGCCATGTCGCGATTGATGACCGTTGGGGTGGCTGTGGTAGCTCTTTTGGCTGGCTTTTGCCCGCTGGGCTTGGCCAAGGGATCTGAAAGCGTGGTCAAAACCACCGCTTCCATCAAATCGGAAGGCGGGGCCTCTGTGCTGGTGGTCCGTCTCGAAGTTGAAAAAGGATGGCATGTTTATGCCAATCCCCCAGGAAACGACGACCTGAAGCCCGTCGCCACCCTCGTAACTGTTTCCGGCCAGCCCAAAGCTGAACCTGCCTATCCGCAAGGCAAGCAGGTGATCGATCCCGTTGTGGGAAACTACCGGGTTTACGAGGGCACCGAAGAAATCCGCATCAAGCTTCCAACGCAGCCAGCAGGGGCGGTGAAGGTGACTGTTTCATTTCAGGCGTGCAATGAAAAGTCGTGCCTGCAGCCGGCCAAGATTAGCCTTGAGGTGAAGTAGGATCCACGGCATCGAATGCCACAATCACGCATGTGGCATTGTCTGTCGAGCCCTGCTCGAGGGCTCGGTCCACAAATGCGTGTGCCAAAATATCCGGGTCGGCGGGGATTGATGCCATATCAAGAATGGTATCTTCCGACAGGACCGTTGAGATTCCATCGGAAACCAGAATCAGCCGGTCGCCTGCTCTGGGCGGGAAATCATGAATGTCGGCCAAATCCTGCAAATCTGGACAACCAAGGTATTTGTATAAGCGATTGCGCAATGGGCTGCGACGGGCCTGAACAGGTGTCAAAGCACCTTTGCGAACCAGTTCCTCGGCCACGGTGTGATCCAAGGTAAGTCGGATCACCTTTTCGCCCCGAACCAGATACGCCGGGCTGTCGCCCATATTAGCGACAAAAACCCTGCCCGCATGAACTAGGGCCACAACAACAGTGGTTCCCATGCGCTGTTTGTCAGAATCGAGGCGGGCCTGCTCGGCAATATACCTGCTGACATGCTCAATTGCCGTCCGCAGCGCTTCGTCTGGACGATCGTGACGCAGCAGGCGTTCCATGACTCGGCCTGGAATCATGGAAACAGCTAAACGGCTGGCTTCTTCACCGGCGGCTAAACCGCCCATGCCATCGGCTACCACGTAGATTTGGGTTTCCGGGTCGATGTCGTAGCAATCCTCGTTGTTGTCGCGACGGCCACGATCGGTGTGGCCACCGGCAACGACGATAAGTTCGCTCATTGAACGCCCCCAACCGACTATGAATCGATAGCATAACCATTCGATGCCCTTCTCACCAGTCGGGGCTTCCCGGGAGTTACGAATGCCATCCCCGCGCATCCTTCAACCCGAGTGGATGGACCGGGACGACATCGATCCGGCATTGCATCGTCAGGCGCTGGTAGGACTTGCCCGCCTCAACATGGTGAGCGGCAGTGCCGGTATTCTTTGGTCTGCCATGCGAGGCAGGCTGTTTGCAGATCGCCCCACCACCTTGCTCGACGTGGCCACCGGCTCAGGTGATGTGCCGCGCGCTTTGGCGCGGCGCGCCAAACGAGCCGGGCTGCAACTGTCGATCACGGCATGCGATCGATCTGACGTGGCGCTGGATGAAGCCAGGCGGGCAGCGCGACTGGACGGATTTTCAAGTGAGGGTCCGGTATCGTTTCAATGTGTTCGGGCCGAGGCGCTGGACGTTCATTCGCCAGAAGGCCTGCCAACAGGCCCTTTCGATATCGTGACATGCTCCCTTTTTTTGCATCACCTGACCGATGCCGAGGCTGTGTCTTTGCTGGCTGCCTTGGCTTTAAGGACTCGGCACCTCCTTCTTGTCAATGATCTTGACAGGGGGTGGTGGGGGCATTTTGTGGTAAGGCTTGGTTCATTTCTGTTAACACGCTCACCGGTGGTACGATTCGACGGCCCGGCCAGCATGGGGGGAGCATTTACTCGTGCTGAGACCAGGGAATTGGCTGCGCGAGCCGGGCTTGATGGGGCTACCGTTGGTTGGCGATGGCCTTGCCGGTGGCTTCTGGAGCACCACAGGGCATGAGTGTGCCATGGCAGGTTGTTGTGGTAGGCGCCGGGGTGGCTGGAGCCTACGTGGCAGCGCGCTTGGCTCATGCCGGTGTTTCGGTGCTGTTGGTGGACCGGGGGCGATTCCCAAGAAACAAGGTGTGTGGCGCGTGCCTGAGTGGGCGCGCTCTGGCGGTATTGAAGCGTTGCCCTGTTCAAGAAGTAGCCAATATCCCTGAAAAATCCGGGATGAAACATCTTGGGCGCGTACGGATTGGAACCGGTGCCGGCACCGTGGAACTTCCATTGGGAGCAGGCGGAGCCCTCAGCCGTGATCGGCTTGATGCGGGCCTTGTTTCAGCGGCGCGCCATAGCGGCGCCACGGTGTGGGAAGAAACCGAGGCGCT
>CAMCLK010000071.1 GCA_945875585.1 Candidatus Kuenenia stuttgartensis
GTGATGACCGGCGTGGTGCTGTTGGATTTCCAGAACTCCACACCGTTGGCGCCGTTGTTGGCTTGGAAATAAAGCGTATCGCCAATGTTCACAAAATATTCAGGCGATGAATCGTCGACACCGGGGTTGATGTCGCTGAATAGGGTGGCAGTGGTGGCGCCAACCGCGACCTTCCACAACTCCACACCTTTGACACCGTCGTTGGCTGCGAAGTAGAGGGCGCCGTTCACGTTGGTGAGGTAGGAAGGATACGAAGAACCGGATGCGCTGATGTTGGTCACCATCACCGTGCCGGCGGCGGCACCGTTGCTTTTCCACAGTTCCACGCCGTTGGTGCCATCGGTGGCTTGGTAATACAGGGTGCCAGCAATATTGGTGAGGAACTTCGGGCTGGCGCTGCCGGTACCCGAAACCACGTTGCTCACGATATTGGTGTTGGCAGACGTGCCGTCGGTGGATTTCCAGAGTTCGGTGCCGTTGGTGGCATCGGTGGCGGCGAAGAAGAGCACGCCGCCGACGTTGGTCAGGTACGACGGATTCGAACTGGCCGTGGTGGTGGCGATGTTTTTAACAAGCACGGTACCAGCGGCGGTGCCGGTGCTCTTCCACAGCTCGGTACCGTTGGTGGCATCGGTGGCGGTGAAATAAAGGGTGCTGCCAACGCTGGTCAGGTTGTCTGGGTTGGAATCGGTTGCCCCGGTGGTAATGTCGAGAACCAGCACGGTACCGGCGCTGCTACCGTCGCTCTTCCACAGTTCGGTACCGTTGGCGCCATTATCCGCTGTGAAGTACAGAGTGCCGCCCACGTTGGTTAAATGGGCCGGAAGCGAATCATCGGCACCTGCGTTACCAGTGTTAATGTCCACAACCAGAGCGGTGGTTGCGGTGGTGGTGCCGGTGGTTTTCCACAGCTCGACGCCGTTGGTGCCGTCGTCTGCGGTGAAGAACAGGGTTCCGCCAACGTTGGTGAGGTGTGACGGGTTGGAATCGGCGACATCGTTATCGATGTTACTGACCAGGGTGGTGGTGGTGCCGTCGGTTCGCCAGAGTTCCACACCGTTGGTGCCGTCGTCGGCGGCGAAGTAGACATAGTTGCCCACCACGGTCAGTTCGGAAGGGTTCGACGAGCCGTTGGGATTGATGTCGGCCAGCAGAGTAGACAACGAGGTCACGGTGGCCGTGCTGGCGTTTTTCCAGAGTTCCACGCCGCCTGTGCCGTTGTCGGCAGCGAAGATAACGTTGGTACCCAACACCGCCATGTTGGTGGGGTTGAAGTTACCCAAGGCGGGGTTGAGGTTGAGGAACGTCAGGCTGGCCACAGGGGTGATACGCTCTTCGAGCGTGTCGATCTGCAACAGGCGACGAATGCTTTTTCTCACCAGCGCCTTGGCAGGGCGCGTGAACCAGTTGCGGAAGCTGGAGAACCAATTTCGGCGACGAGTTGGAGTATACATATCGTTTTTCCTAATCTATCTACCTAACGGCCCGTGTATTACTTATCGCAGAAACAGTAGCTCACGGTAAGTCAAACTGCTTTCTTAATCGAAAATGAAATGAACCTGAAAATAGACTGAAAGCTAATCTGAAACGAAACTGAAAGGCGCTTGGCGCGATACTGAAATGAAACTGAAAGGCCATCAAATCGCTGGCGCGCCGCGTGGCCAAGCATACCTTTCAGGTTTGTTTCAGTTTCGGTTTAATTGTGTCAGATGACAACAGAAATAAGCCGACAGCAACCTGAAACGAAACTGAAAGCCGCCCCGGACGATACTGAAACGAAACTGAAATCGCTCTTGGCGGCCATCGCATTTCTCGACAATTTTGAATTTTTTCAGTTTCGTTTCAGGTTCCAGCGCCTCGCGAACAACCTGTTGAAGGTAAGAAGATCCAGTTGCCTTTAATTTTTGAAGTCTCAATCAGCACGTGCTTGACGCGACCGCCCGGTTGCTGATTGAGTGAAATAATGTTTCAGGCCATAGCGTGGAGCGTGGAATCTTGAAATTGCACTGTATTCAAACGCCCACAACCAAAATATTTTTTTATATCTAAAGAATTATTTGACTGGAAAAATTAGCAACTGGATATGTCGGCAGGCATTGGTTAAGAGGAGGCAATCATCCGCATTTTTCAGCTGCATCTGTGGCCACACGAGGCCAAATGAAGAGGCCCATGGATCTCTCCATGGGCCTCTTAGCTTGAAACAGTAAAACAAAACTTATTTCACGGGCTGAATGGCGGGCGGAGCGGGTGGAGCAGGCCTGGAGGCTGCTTTGCCTTTGGTATTCAGCGCGCCTTTGGACTCCATGCCCGGCTCGGTCGCGTTCTTCTTCACCTCTTCGCCGCAACCGGAAAGCACCAGCGCCAGCGCGCTTAAACCGAGGCATGCCATACCACTGAAACGTCGCATCGAATCCATCCTCCTATAAAAACTCAAAAATGAAAGAGCGTGGCAACGCGCTTGGGAAAGCGCGCTGCCGCACGTGAATGACAAATCAATAATCGCCGGTTACGGCCTGACCATCGGCTCTGCCCGCAAGCAGGCGGTAGGTCAGCGTGGAGATAGATGTTCTCAGGCCCTTGATGGAGCCGTCTTGAAACGCGAACACCACCACGCCTGAGTGCTTGCTGGAGTACTGGTACCAGTTGGCAACGGAGAAATCGCTGGGCAAACCCCAAGCAACCGCCATGCCGCCACCCGCCATCCATGTGGCGTGGAAGTTGCGGTTTTGGCCGTTGCCGGCAAGACTTTCGCCAAAGGCCAAGGTGTTGGACGTTCCATCGAGAATATCCGATAGCCTAGTGACCGACTTCAAATAGTAGATGCCCGGATAAAGGTAATAAGTCGTATCAGCCCGACCTGAGTAAGAACCCAAACCACCAGCGCAACCGACATAATTGGAAGCGCCCGGCTGCCTGGGAGCAAACGTTCCGGTCAGGTCGTAGAAGTAGTCGATGCAAAAACTGGCGGCATTGAATTGGCCAGAGCAGTCGTCGCCCGGGGCAAAAACATCGATCGATCCACCCACGCTAGAGCTGAGCAACGTGGTGACATTGTCGGAAGGACAAATAAATGTCTTGATAGTGGCTTCAGACCCGGGAGGTGGGCCGGTCTGGTTGCCATCGGTGCTGTAGGGTGCGGTTCCGTAAGCCCATGGAGCCACGCTGTAACCGGGCGTTTTGGCCGGATCGAGGAACAGGTTGGTAGGCAATTGCTTGAAAACAGATTCCTGCTCGAGGTAAGGAAGCATCGCGGCCAAAGGCCCAGCGGTTGCGCCGGGGTACGAGCCGTAGGTTCCGGTGTTGGTGCCGCCCATGAAACCACCGGGAGGCAAGGTCGAGTTGGCGCTTTCGTAGCTGAGCGCGGCGATGGCGATCTGCTTGAGATTGTTTGTACAGGTCATTCGGTTGGCCGCTTCGCGCACCTTCTGCACAGCGGGCACCAGAAGACCGATCAAAACAGCGATAATGGCGATGACAACGAGCAGTTCGATGAGAGTGAACGCTCTTCTTCTGACTGATGTTTGAAACACGATAACCTCCCAACGCGTGGCCAGAAAGGCAAACGACAGGCTAAGAGGGAGGCTTAGCTGATTGATTTGTAAACGATGAAGCTGCAAAATTCCAAGTCACTTTGCCGTTTTAATTATGAAAGTAGACTGAACGGAACGTTCAGTCTTGCTGAGACTCATTTTGAAATCTGCAAGCCAATCACAAAGCATCATCTGAACAGTTTGTGAATTTAGAAGTGGCTGACTAAGAACTGGCACTTTAAGCGTGTACCGATCGTATTGAATGCACTGGGAAAAAGTGTGTGCTACAATCGGCCTCCAACGAACCCAGTGTTCGTAGCGCCCGGCCCGCCTGATTTCGGGACGGCCTGAATTTTAATGTGCCCCCCTCTGCAAGGAGTTGGAAAATGAGCGTGTTCACCAAATTCAAGTTGCTGCCTGAAGTGGCACAATTTCTGGCCAACGGCCCCATCCCCGGATTTGTCGGTGGCAAGAATTATCCCGCCACCGGTGGCGCTTTGATTCCCACCATCGATCCGGGTTCAGGCGAGAAAATCGGCGACATCCACGACATGACCGCAGCCGATGTGGCTGGTGCTGTTGATACTGCCAACCGCGCGTTTCCGGCGTGGGCCGAACTTTCGCAGAAAGACCGCGGGGCCATTTTGCTGAAACTTGCCGATGCCGTGGAAGCCCGCAAGGCCGTTATCGCCCAGATCGAGTCTTTGGAAGCTGGCAAGATTGAAGCCCAGGCACAGGGCGATGTGCGGAACTTTGTCGATACGCTGCGTTACTTCGTGAAGTTGGCTGAAGGCGTGCAGACCCGCACCAAGCTCGACATTGCCGGCCACGAGGCGTGGACGCACAAGGCCCCATGGGGCGCCTGTGGATTCATCTTCCCGTGGAACTTCCCGTTCCTTTTGATTGGCTGGGGCATCTCCCCTGCCCTGGCTTCGGGCAACACGGTTGTCATTAAGCCAGCTGAAGACACATCGCTGTCGGCCATCTACCTCGCTCGCTTGGCCAAGGAAGTGGGCGTGCCGGATGGCGTGATCAACGTGGTGACGGGCCGTGGCCAAACCGCCGGTGCCGCCCTTTCGGCCAATCCGAAAATCAAGCGCATGTCGTTCACCGGTTCCCCCGAAGTGGGCCAGTTGGTCGCGGAATCGTGCGGCCGCAATCTGGTGCCCGTGAAGTTGGAACTGGGCGGCAAGGGCGCGGCGGTGGTCTTCGACGATGTCGATGTCAACGCTGTCGCCGACAAGCTGGTGGGCGCCATCACCTTCCACACCGGTCAAGTATGCTGCGATGCCACCCGCTGGTTTGTGCATTCAAAGATCTACGATCAGTTCATTGATCGATGCAAGCAAACGCTCGATAAGGTGAAGATCGGCCATCCGCTCGATCCGACCAGCCAGATGGGGCCTGTGGTGAATCCCAAGCAGAGGGCCCGCGTTCTGGGCTATCAGGAAAAGGGACAGGCGACCGGCGCCCAGTGCATTTACGGTGGCGGCGCGGCAACCGTGCAGGGGTGCGATGGCAATTATGTGAAACCTGCCCTGCTGACCGGCCCGCTGGACAATGTCGCGGCACGCGAAGAGATTTTTGGCCCAGTGGCCTTTGTCGCCAAATTCGAAACCGAAGACCAAGCGATCGCCATGGCCAACGACACCGAATACGGTTTGGCCAACAGCGTCTGGACAGCCGACCATGCAAGGGCAGCCCGCGTTGCCGAAGCCATGGTGGCTGGCAACAGTTGGATCAACGCGCACAATGTTTTCGCGCACGGCGTTCCGTACGGCGGAGTGAAGAAGAGCGGACTGGGTGGAGGCGTATTATCGCCTGAAGTGCTGATGGACTACTACCGCAGCACCTCGGTGGTGCGCCCGATCTAATGACACGCAATAAGGCAGGCGCCACTCTTGCCTTGGATGCTTAAAACGACAATGGGTTGCGGAGATGTTCCGCAACCCATTGTTTGTTTATAACCCTTCATCCCTATGCCGCGAAATATTTTGGGGGCGGATCTGAAACAATTGGCAAGCCACTTGCGGTTTCTGTCAAGAAGCCCGTGGCCCCTTACTTCGTGCGGGGCTCTTCGGTTTTGATTGGTTGTGCCGCGGGCTTGTTGACAGAAGCTGTAAGGGCCTTGCCAATAGATTCAGATCGCTGGATTTGGAAACCACGATTGTTCAATCTCTGGCGTGGCAAAAATCTCACGGCATACGGCAACAGACACCACGAACTATTCATCACGTTCCTACAAACCATCAAGGTTGTTTCGTTTCCTGCGCAGCCAACATGCCACTATCGGCCAGCCATTCCACCAATCGCTCGGACCATCGCGCTGCCGCGCTGGGCTTGGCGTTGTTGCGATAACCAAAACCGTGCCCCGCATTGGCGAACAGATGCAGTTCCGCGGGCACGTTGGCTTTTTTGTATTTCAGGTAAAGGGTTGCCATCCCTTCCGCAATGTCGGGACGGTCGTTAATGCCCGCGGCTATGAAAGCAGGGGCATACCGGTTTCCGCAGTGAACGTGGCGGAACTGCCGGGGTAGATGAGCGCCTGGTAGTCGGGCCGGCAACTCTGCTGCTCGATGGGATCCGCGGCATCCTTGTGGCCGGAGTCGTGCTTCATGGCGGCATAGGCAGCCAGTTCACCGCCGGCGGAAAAACCCAGTATCCCCACCCGGTTTGGTTTGATGTGCCATTCGCCCGCGCGGCTTCGCACCAAGCGCAGCGCCCGGCGCGTATCGGCCATGGCATGGTCTTGAATGGTGTAGGTGCTGCCCTTTTCACGCGCGAGACGGTACTTCAAGACAAACGCGGCAATGCCCCGCGACTGAAACCACTGGGCCAAGGCGTAGCCTTCATGCCCCAAACACAATTTCGAATGCCCACCACCCGGGCAAATGACCACGGCGGTGCCAGTCGATTTCGCAAGGTCTGGAACAAAGGGCGTGAGTGTGGGGTTGTGCACGTTGCCGCAGTTGTCTCCAGACCACTCTTCCTTTTCATTGGCCCGAGATTCCGATCCGGGAGCGCCCTTGCTCCATAACGGAATCGCCGCTGGCAGATTCTTCGGCAACTCGGCCGTGGCAACAGCAGGCACCAAGGCCATCATCAAACAGATCTGGAACGTTTTCATGGCAACTCCTACCGTTTTAAAATTTTAGCCAAATTCGGATAAACAACTGGTTACCTCATTCCCGGCGGTTTGAGCGTGTTGTTGATGTGCTTTTCCGGCACCTTCAGTTCCGCAAGGGTCGCTTTCAGTTTGCTTTCCTCGGCAGGATTGGCAGGCAAGGCAGACTTTTGAAAGGCTGGAAGAAGCTTGTCCCATACCAAATTCAGTTCAGCTTGCATGTCTTTGGTATCGGCCGTGATCACCACAACGACATCCTGCTCGGGAAGTACAACGCAAAATTGACCAAACGCGCCGTCACCGCGGTATGCCCCATGTCGGCAACGCCAGAACTGGAAACCGTAGCCTTGGTCCCAATCACGTGAGGGGTCGGTACCGTTGGAAACCTGCTTAGCGGTAGCATGTTCGATCCAAGTTGCGGGAATTAGTTGTTTGCCATTCCACATGCCTTTCTGGGCGTAGAGCTGGCCAAATTTGGCAATGTCCTCGGTGCGAACCATCAGGCCCCAGCCACCGGTGGAAATTCCCTGCGGGCTGGTCACCCATGTGGGATTTTCAATACCCAGCGGATTGAACAGACGGGGTTTCAGGTATTCAAGCACTGTTTGCCCGGTCACTTTCTGCACAATGGCCGATTGCATGTACGTGGCGGGTGAGTTGTACTTGAAATGGGTACCGGGCTTACGGGGCACGGGATGCGCCAGAAAAGACTTCACCCAAGGCTCGGTGGCGGTGAATTTGGGTTCGGTTTCGTGCCCCGTGGACATAGTCAACAGGTCGCGAACACGCATCTGCATCAACATATCGGACGGTTTCGCCGGGGCTTCGTCTGGGAAAAATTTCAGCACCAGATCATCGACGCTCAGTTTCCCTTCAGAAACGGCAAGGCCAACGGCTGTTGAACAGAAACTCTTGCTCAAAGAATGCAGCACATGTGGCTTGTCGGCTGATTCGGGCTTCCACCAACCTTCAGCAATAACATGGCCATGACGCACGAGCATAAAACTGTGCAGTGTGTCGATTTTCAAATTGGCTGTTTCAATGAACTCGCGTATCGCCTGAGATGAAACGCCTTGCGATTCCGGAGTGGCGCGGGGCAGATGGATTTCATCGGCAACCGCCAAGCGGACCGCGCAAAACAATGCCACCATAGAAAGGAGGATATTTCGATACATGATGAACTTATCCCTGATGGATGAACCGGGCCGTTGGCGCATGGCAGAGATCGCGACGTTCACCTACAGGGGGTCAAGCCAGTGATGCCGCGCGATTTCGCAACCACCCAACCAAATGAAGAGCAAACTGGCAGATAATTTATGGAATCGCGGGTTTTCAGCAATCGATTGGCACGGACCGAATCCAACATGGGCGTATTGCAATCGATGAGCGTTCTGGCAGAATTAGGTACTTCCGTCCAGTAATCTTCAAATGGCGACTCCATTCAGTGCAGTTCAGGAGTTTTCACGATGAATCCAACCGAAAGCTCAAGGCGCACGTTCATTCAAGCCTCTGCCGCGGTGGCAGCAACGTCACCACTGATGGCGGCGCTGGCTCAGGCCGATAACGACACCACACCCGGCCATTTATTTGCCTACGTTGGCACTTTCAGCTCACCGCTGCGCGATGTGTTGCCCACCCAGGTAGACCTTCCGCCGGGGAACGGTCGCGGAATCCACATCTTTCAGGTGAACCGTTCGACAGGTGCCTTAACGCCCGCGGGCATTCACGCCCTGGGCACAAGCCCGAGTTGCTTGGCGCTGAATGCCGCTGGAACCAGACTCTATTCGGCCAATGAAACAGACCGTGTTGGCGATGAAAAGCACGGAACAGTGAGCGCCTTCGCCATCAACCCCGCTAACGGAAAGCTCGAACCGCTCAATTCTGTGCGTTCCGGCGGCGCCGGGCCAACGTTTATCAGTATTCACCCCGAAGGGAAATTCTTGCTGGTGGCCAATTATTTCGGCGGGTCGATCGCCGTGCTACCGATTCTGGGCGATGGGCAATTAGGCCCGGCCACCGATATCAAAAACGACGGCGGCGCGGTTGGACCGACCAAGGCCACCAACGCGCCGCCGGGAAGTTTCGCCTTCAGTGGACACGACCGAACGCATGCGCACATGATTCAGACCGATCCAACAGGACGGTTTGTTCTGCATGTGGATCTTGGTTTGGACAAGATTTTCATCTGGAAATTTGACAGTGTGAAAGGCACCCTGACTCCCGCCGAAACACCTTCGGTATCGCTACCGCCGGGAGATGGCCCACGTCATTTTCATTTTCATCCCAACGGTCGCTGGATGTACTCCATTCAGGAAGAAGGGTCCAACGTTGTGCTGTTTGATTACGAATCCAAAACAGGCGCCCTGACAGCGCGACAAACCATTGCCACGCTTCCCGCGGGGTTTGGCGGCAGCAATTTCTGTTCGGGTATTCTGGTTTCTGCCGATGGAAAATTTGTTTATGCCGGCAACCGATTGCACGACAGCATTGGCATTTTTTCGGTAGGCGCCGATGGGGTACTTACCTATGTGGGCGAAGAATGGACCCGGGGCAACTACCCACGCAGCTTCAATGTTGATCCTTCAGGCCAATTCCTTTATTCATGCAACCAAAGAGGCGACAATATTGCCACGTTCCGCGTGGACCGTGCGACTGGAAAGCTGAATTTCACCGGCCAGTACACGCCCGTTGGCAACCCATCCATCATTATTTTCCACGAGACGGCAAAACGTCACTAAGATTGAGTTTTGTTAGGTCCACCAACACAGAATCGCTCGCCAGTGACGCTGGCGAGCGATTCTGTGTTGGTAGAAATCGTGTCTGTCAATCGAACTTGTTCACCCTGATATCGCGGTAGCGAACGAACTGCTTGGTATAGTCTCCGCCGCCATGCACCTGCAGGCCAATCGAGCCTTTGGCGGGATGGCGTTTTTCTTTATCGGTGAACTCCATGGTTTTCACACCGTTGATCCAGGTGGTGATTGCAGGAGGGTTACCAACAATTCGGGCCCGCAACTCATTCCACTGGTCGGCCTTCCAAAGTTCGGGCCATTTTTTCGCATCAAACGGGCACTGGAATGCTGGTTGGTCCTCTACCACGATATTGGTGACTGGCCCCTTGAACGAGAAGTTGCGGCGGTTGATGCCGCCCGACAGGCCTTCTCCGTACACACCCATCAGGTTGCCATTGTCGTGGTAGTCGATCATGGCCTGATACGCTTTGCCATTTTCGGTGCTGCGCAAAAACAGACCGCTGTCTGGACCATAGTCGTTGCGCATTTCAATGCGGACTTCAAAATCGCCAAACGATTCATCGGTGAGGATCAGCCCGCCGTTGCCGGGAATGTCTTGGCTGCCGGTAATGGCACCATCGACGACCTGCCATTTGCCACCAGACTTGTTTTTACTGGCCCCGGAATGCCCTGTTTGGGCACTGACATGCCACCCCTTGAGGGTCGTGCCATCGTCGAGGCGCGTCATTTGCGCTGTTGGAACAGGTGGAGCACCAGCCTTGGGAGACTCGGCCCGCATGGCAGCCACGCAGAAGGCTGCCGTTATCCCCAAACTCAGGTACATCGATGTCTGGAAGGAAATCCGCATGAAATCACCTCGGAGAGGTCATCAATCTGCCATTGAACTGGTTTTACAAGTTATTCATTAAAAAAACATCAATTGGCAGGCCAGTGAACCGCTAACCAGACGGTTGGTTCCCCCGGCAGCGTCCAGTCGACGCGGTGTTTTTGGTGCGCGGGAATGGTGAGGTGATCACCCGGCTTGAGGTCCACAATCCCATCCTCAAAGCGTACCCGCGCCGCACCCTGGATAAGGACAACCCATTCGGCCCACGGTTGGTCGTACCAGAACCCGTCCGGCGAGGTATGCCCCATGGAAACAATGCGCTCGATCCGGCAGGCAGAATCCAGTACCAGAGGCTCAAGTAGTTCATTCTCCAGCACGGGTGGAATACCTGCCAAAATGTTGGGTGGATTGGCCATGATTATCTTTCCTTGAGCGTGCGATTCATGGTAGTGTATTCATCTCCCTCCCCGCGGAGTTCCAAGCCGCCATGATCATACCGACATCATTTTTCGTCTCGCTCGTTTGCGTTGTCATCCATCAAGGTGCAGCAGATTCTGCGAATACGCATTTTGAAAACCGCGTCAGGCCGATTCTTGCCGAGCGTTGCTGGAAGTGCCATGGGCCTGAAACGTCGCGCAGTGGACTGCGGCTAGATTCGGCAGCGGGCCTGAAACGCGGTGGCAAGCAAGGCCCCGTAATAGACCTAAACCGCCCTGCGGATTCGCGAATATTGAAGGCAATAGCCCGACAGGGCGAGCTGAAAATGCCGCCCGATGGTTCCCTTTCGCCTGCTCAGTTGGCCGACATGCGCAGTTGGGTGATGCAGGGTGCCGTTTTTCCGGAATCTAAGCCCACCGCCACAGCCGATGGCAGGCACTGGGCCTTCCAGCCATTGCAGAAAGTGGGCGTAGATGGTGAAAAGCCATCCATCGATGTGCTGGTGAGGAAGAAACTTCAGTCTGAAGGTCTCTCCCCTGCCCCGCCAGCCGACAGGCAGACTCTGGCCCGCCGGATCACGCTTGACCTGACCGGACTGCCGCCCACAACCGGCGAAATGAAGGCGTTTCTTGCAGACAATTCTATTAACGCTTACGAAAAGTTGGTGGATCGTTTATTAGCTTCAAAAGCTTACGGGGAGCGCTGGGGCCGGCACTGGCTCGACGTTGCCCGCTATGCCGATTCCAACGGGTTGGATGAAAACGTGGCGCACGGCAATGCGTGGCGATATCGCGACTACGTGGTCAACGCGTTCAACGCGGACATGCCGTTTGACCAATTCCTGCGCGAACAGGTGGCGGGCGATCTTCTTGAAGGCAAAACAGCTTCCGACAGGCAGAGGATGCTGGTGGCCACTGGTTTTTTGGTTCTGGGTCCCAAGGTTTTGGCCGAAGTGGACAAGGCCAAGCTTGAAATGGACATCATTGATGAGCAGATCGACACGCTGGGCAAAGCGTTTATGGGCATGACATTCGGTTGCGCCCGCTGCCACGATCACAAATTCGACCCTGTCAGCACGGCAGATTACTACGCCTTGGCTGGCATCTTTAAAAGCACGCAAACGATGGACGACCTGAAAACGGTCGCCAAATGGCATGAAAACCCATTAGCCAACGAGGAAGAGAAAAAACGCGCCAGCGACCATGCCGCACTTGTGGCCAAGGCCAAGGCGGCCGTCGACTCCTTTATCGACGAGCAAGGCAAGGCACTCGTGGCAGCCGGCACACTCAGCAAGGTGACGGCCAAAGATGTTGAAGCCAAGCTTGCCGAAGCTGAGAAAACAAAATTAAAACAACTCCGACAGAATCTGGCCGATCTTGAAAAATCCGCCCCGGTAATTGCGACAGCAATGGGAGTAGCCGAAGCCAAGACCACGAATGTGGCCATACACATTCGCGGCAACAGCGAGCGCTTGGGGCAGGTGGTGCCTCGCAATGTGCCCGGAACTTTGGCTGCGGTTACCGGGCGGCCGGCGTTTCCTGAAAAGTCCAGTGGAAGAGTGGAACTGGCCAACTGGATGGCATCGCCCCAAAACCCGCTCACGGCGCGTGTCATTGTCAACCGGGTTTGGCGCTGGCACTTCGGAACAGGAATTGCCCCATCCATCGATAATTTTGGCATTCTGGGTGAATCGCCTACCAATCAGCCTTTGCTCGACTGGTTGGCCGCAGACTTGATGAACAATGGCTGGTCCATCAAGAACTTGCACCGCAAGGTGGTGACTTCCCAAATCTATCGGCAGTCTTCTGAACAAAATGATGTCTCAGCACTGAAGGATTCAGGCGGTAGGTTGTTTTCACGCTGGGTTCCCAGGCGTCTGGAGGCCGAGGCCATCCGCGACAGCCTGCTGGCTGTTTCTGGCAAGCTGGATATGACAATGGGCGGATCTCTTTTAACCGTCAAGAACCGCGATTACTTTTTCGACCACACCTCAAAAGACCTGACTACTTACGACTCGTTCAGAAGAAGTATTTACCTTCCCGTTGTTCGCAACAACCTCTATGAAGTCACGCAATTGTTCGACGGTACCGACGCAACAGTGTCGAACGGCAACCGTTTCCAAACAACCGTAGCCACACAGGCGCTGTTCTTCCTCAACAGCCCACTGATGCTCGACGCTGCCGATGCTTTGGCGATTCGCGCTTCAGCAGGCCAGACCGATGCCAGCAAGAAGATCGTCACGATCTATCAAGCAGCACTGGGCCGCCCTGCCACTGAAGCTGAAATGGAATCCGGGAAACGGTTCATCCGCATGGCGCAGGAGTCACTTGCCGCGGGGGATACACGTTCCAAGGAACAAATTGCGTTGGCAGCGCTTGCTCAGATCGTTCTCTCCAGCAACGAATTTGTCACATTGCGTTAACCGGGAGAAAACGGCCCATGTTCCAGCCTTCGAGAAGAGCGGCGTTGCAGCAAACCGCGGCCGGTTTTGGATCACTCGCGCTTTCTGGCCTGCTGGCTGAAGAAGCACGCGCCCGACCGGCACTGGTCGATCCGCTTGAACCTAAACAACCGCATTTTGAACCCAAGGCCAAGCGGGTCATTTTTCTATTCATGACGGGAGGGCCATCTCAGGTCGATACCTTCGAGCACAAACCGATGCTCGAACACGACCATGGCAAACCGTACCCGTTCGCCAAACCCAAGGTGCAGTTCGCACCCACGAACAACCTGCTGCGCTCGCCGTGGAAATTCAAGCCGTATGGCCAGTGCGGCCACATGGTCAGCGAGCTCTTCCCCAACACTGCTCAATTTGTCGACGATATGTGCTTCGTTCATGGGATGCACGGCACCAATGCAGCCCATGGCGGAGCCATGATGAAGCTGCATACAGGCAGCGATAATTTCATACGCCCTTCTGTGGGCTCGTGGCTCACCTACGGACTTGGAAGCGAGAACGCTTCCTTACCCGGGTTTGTCACCATCTGCCCAACTCTGGCACATGGGGGCGTTACCAACTGGAGCTGTGCTTTCCTGCCAGCGGCGTACCAGGGCACTCCGCTGGGCAATGCAGCCGTTCCTTCCTCAAAAGCCGCCGTGCGCTTTATCCGCAACGATAGGTTGTCGCCAGAGATGCAGAAACTGCAACTGGAGGCACTCAATCAGGCTAATTCTGAATTCCGCAAGGTTACAGGGCCGGATCTGGCGCTGGAAGGCCGGATCGCCTCGTTTGAACTGGCCTTCCGCATGCAATCGGAAATGCCACGCGTGCAAGACCTCAGCAATGAGTCGAAGGCAACGCTATCCATGTACGGTATCGACAACCCTGTCACTGAAAACTTTGGCAGGCAGTGCCTTCTGGCGCGCCGATTCCTTGAAAACGGCGTGCGCTATGTTCAGGTGAGCCACAGCGATGCCTTTGTTCAGTGGGATCAACACGGCGATCTCACCAAGGGACATGGCAAAAACGCCCGTGAAGTCGACCTCCCCATTGCAGGCCTTTTACACGATCTTAAAAAGAGGGGAATGCTCGAAGACACACTGGTCTGGTGGGGTGGTGAATTTGGCAGAACCCCTACGGCACAAGGCACCGATGGCCGCGACCACAACCCCGATGGTTTCACCATGTGGCTGGCAGGTGGCGGTGTGAAGGGCGGCATGTCCCATGGTGCCACCGACGATTACGGGTTTTTTGCCAGAGATGGTAAAGTTCACATGCACGACCTGCATGCCACAATTTTGCACCTCATGGGCTTGGATCACGAACGATTGACATTCCGGCACGCCGGTCGCGATTTCCGCCTGACGGATGTTCATGGTAAAGTAGTTCACGAAATATTGGCTTAAGCCACAACGTGTGCGCCTCCTCTTCCCTGTTGGAAATTCGATATGAGTCAATTCAAGGATTCGGGTTCATCCGCTTCATCCAAAGCCAAGGAAGGCAATGGAATCCTGACCATATTTCTGGCCATTGGCGGTGCCTTCCTTGGCATGGGTGTGGCGGTGGCCATATTCTTCGGTTCTGGCATGGCCAATCCAAAGCCACCTGCCCCTGCCCCAACGGCGCCAGTTTCCAAGAAAACCGAACCTTCCAAAACAGCACCTGTCAAAAAGACCGACAACGGCCTGACAAACTTCGAATCATCGTTTAAAGCTGCCCTTACTTCAGGAAACAGTGGCACCGCCACGCGCATGGCTGCCACCAAAGATTCCGCATGGACCAATGCATTCCTGGCCCTCTGCCACACCCATGCGACCGATGCCAAGGCAACAACCCGGGCAGCAGTGGCCAGCGCCTTGGGCGTGCATCTGGCTGCCAAACCATCAGATGATCCGGATTTTCTTAAGCTCATGGACGATGCTGATCAGGTTGTGGTGAAAGCCTGCATTGAGTCCCTCGAGGGCATCAAGCCCTGCCCAGTTGTCTTTGTCCGCAGAGCATTTGCGGTCGCGGGCAAAAGCGGAACATCCAGCGACACTCAAGAACGAATTGCAGCTTGGTTGCGAACATTATCCCCCATATCCGCCAATTTAATCACACTGTTCGCCCTAGAAGCCGACACCAAAGTTGCTGCCATTAGGCCTGTGGTAGCTGAGGCTCTGGCCCAGATCACACTCGAACCGAAAGTGGGCTTGCCACTAGCCAAGAAATATCTGGCCGATTCCGATGCCAAAACGCAGTTGGCTGGTATTCAGTTGGTAGCTAACTACCGGAAAACCCAACGCGCCGAGGTTTTGGAAGACTTGCTCACTATGGCTGGTTCCAAAACAGACGATGTGCGCATGGCAGCGGTAAAAGAGCTTGATGGTTTCAAGCCGATGCAGGCAGCGGATATTTCGGTTTTGACCAAATCCATGGATCTGCCCGCGCCCGATGCCCGCGCAAAAGCCTGCAATCTGCTGGCGACTTTAAAAGCGGACGCCCTGCCAGCATTACCGGCCATGGTGAAACTCATCAAGGATCAAGATTCCAAGGTGCAATCTGAAGCAGTGGCAGCCATTGGCATGCTGGGCAAAGACGCTGCAAAAGAAGCGACAGTTATTCGCCCGCTGGCGACGTCGCCAAACGCGCTGGTCCGCGCGGCAGCTATTGTCGCGTTGGCGCGAATCGACCGGGATGCCAAAACCATCGATTCACTCTTTGAGGCTTTGACAGATAGCGATTCAACTGTTGCCAAAAGCGCCAACTCCGGAATTGATAGCCTGAGCCCGCCGTTGGGCTCAAGCGACATGAAGGTTCTTGAAGCCCGGGTAACTCACAAATCGCCCGTGATTCGCGCCAAGGTTTTCGCTGTGGCCGCCACCATGGGAACCGATGCCAAGCCATTGGTTTCCCAAGCGTTAAAGGCACTCGACGACACCGATACCAACGTCATGATTCAGGCAGGCAGAGCTCTGATGGCCCAACCAGACCAGCAAAACGCAACCCTTGGAAAAATGCAAACCGTTCTAATGGCATCCGTTGGAACACCTGCGAAAGAACCTTTGGCATTGGCAACGCTCGATTTCATGGCGCAAATCGGTCCGAAAGCATCGCCCGCAATTCCAAACCTGCGAAAGCTTCTGGCCCCAGGCAACAAGAACAAAAATGTGGTTCTGGCCGCACTGAACGTCGCTGGAAAGATGGGTAAGGAAGGATTGCCACTTCTGCCTGATATTTTCAACCTTGTTGTGGATGCTGTGAACCCTCCCAACGACACGCTTGAGAATTACATGGCGGTCTATCTCAAGTCCGGCGTCAATCAGGGGATTGTTTCGGCGATTGCTAATATGGGAGCACCAGCAGTACCTGAAATAGCTAAGCTTTTAGAGCGCAAAGAACCGGGCGCGCGCTACTTCGGCTTGGTGGTTTTGGATGCCATGGGCACCCCTGCCATGAAAGCAATGCCAGCCATTGAAAACCTGTCCAAAGCCGACACAGAAAAAGTGATGTTGATTCAATTAACCGCGGTGGCCGTGAAAGGCCGCCTGAATGACCCCATGAAAAAATCGCCCTGAGTTTTGACAGGTAAAAAGAATGTTTCAATTGAGCGCCTTTTCTTTTCCATCATTCACCAAATCGTGCAGTGGCACACCAAACCTTCCTGTGGCAGGATGGTTTCATACCGATCACTGTGCCTGATCTGGAGCGAGTCATGATTCTGCGTGTTTTGTTAGCAGTTACCTGCATCATTTCCCTGAGTGGCTGTGGGGGAAAGGATCGATCTGATACGGCCCAATCGTCTGTACGGCCACTGATCGGCGTTTCGTTGCTCACTCTCGAAAACCCGTTTTTTCGAGTGATCGGTGACACGATCAAGAAGGAAGCGGACCTTCAAGGCTTTGATGTGGTGGTAGTCAGCGCGGATAAAGATGCTGCTCGACAAGCGAACCAAATGCAGGATTTTCTGGTGAAAAAAGCTCGGGCTATTGTGATTAGCCCATGTGAATCGAAAGCCATGGTTCCCGCCATTCAGGAGGCGAACAAGGCTGGTGTGCCAGTCTTCACCGTAGACATTCCGTGCCGTGAGGAGGGCGTGAAGATTGTTTGCCAAGTAGCCACCGACAATTTAGGTGGTGGAAGAGAAGCTGGTCGCGGCATGATTGAAGCGCTTGGGCCATCTGGCGGAAGCGTGGTGATTCTTCATTTCAAACAGGCTGAAAGCTGTCGCCTGCGGGTACAGGGTTTTCGGGAAGTGATTGAAGCACACAACGCAAAATCCGCATCCAAGGTTGCTATTGTTGCTGAGCTAGAGGGTGGTGCGGCCCGGGATTTATCGTACAAGGCCACAGAAGACGCCCTGCAAGCCCATGCTGGAGTTCGAGGCATATTTGCCATCAACGATCCCTCGGCGCTGGGCGCATGCGCTGCTCTCGAAAAAGCAGGCAAGGATAAGTCTGTGAAGGTGATCGGCTTCGATGGTCAACCGGAAGGGATTGAGGCGATTGCTCAAGGAAAGATCTACGCAGATCCAGTGCAGTTTCCCGATCAGATGGGCCGGGAAATTGTAAAAGCGATTGTGGCGCATTCACGCGGCGAAACTGTTGTTTCTGAAATCCTGATTCCTACCAGCTTGAAACGTAAGGTAGATGTTCAGGTAGATGTGTTAAGGGACAAGGTGGCAGACCTTACCAAAGAAACGAACGCCCTGATTGAGCAAAGAACAGGAAAGAAAAAGTGACTCGACAGTCCTTTAGGACCCCGCGTTGGCTAATTACAACCCTCGATGAGCATGGCATGCTTGTGGTTCTGCTCTTGGTGGCAGCAGCACTGAGTTTGGCAACCATTCAACCGCAGGAAACCACGGGGCACGAAGCAGGGTTCTCGTTAGGACAATTAGCAGTTTCCCGTTTCGGACCAGAGCCAACATTGCTGGCCATTTTGGCAGACAGCGATGACGACAAAGCGCTGCAACAGGGGTTGATTGAGGCGCTGGGCGCTGGCGGTACCAAGCATTTGGTTGTGGCGCAAGGTGATCCATCTACCGCGCGGCGAGTGCTGCTGGAGTCACAAGGTAGTCCGCCACGAGCGATCGTCTGTTCCACCACCACCTCCGAATGGCTGGTAGTACGGGACCGCGGCGCACTGAATGCCATTCTTGGACAAGTAGAAGTAATGGTTCCCATCCACAGCTTATGGCCCAGATTCCTAACCCGGGTAAATATCCTCAATATTGCTAACCAAATATCTGTCAT
>CAMCLK010000072.1 GCA_945875585.1 Candidatus Kuenenia stuttgartensis
GCTTCCGAATGGGCTCTGGCGGCGCATGCGCGCGCCCACGGCATGGGGGTAACGGCGCTCCGTTATTTTAATGCGGCGGGAGCGCATCCGGATGGATCGCTGGGGGAAGATCACGACCCCGAATCGCATCTGATTCCGTTAGCGCTCGATTCCGTCGCGTTCCCCGATAGACAATTGAAGATCTTTGGACTCGACTGGCCCACGCCCGATGGCACCTGTATCCGAGACTATGTTCATGTGATGGATCTGGCTGAAGCCCATGTGCTGGCGCTGTCTACCAGTAAGCCGGACACCTTCCGCGCCATCAATCTGGGTACAGGAACTGGCGCCTCGGTGCGCGATGTCATCGACATGGTGGCTCAGGTTACCGGAAAGCCTGTACCACATGCGGCAGCGCCGCGTCGCCCGGGCGACCCCAGCCGACTGGTAGCCGGCGCCGGCTTGGCCGGCCCGGAACTTGGTTGGCAGCCCAGACATTCCAGCCTTGAAACTATTGTTTCCACAGCCTGGCAATGGCGCAAAAAGCACCCCCAAGGTTACCGCTCATAGCCATTGAAGGAAGCGTTTGGAGCCCAGCACCTCTGCCCATCTGGCGATGAAAAATATCGTAAGACATTGCGCAATCCGTGAGCCTTTCAATTGCCTATTTTTGTTATGATTTGCGGAATAAAAATATAGTTCAACAGGTATTATGGCAGCGCTTGGCTGATGCATTGAAGATTGGATGCCACGGATGGCATTTTGTTCATCTCGGAAGGAGTCTGCCACATGGGATCATGGCTGGATCAGGAACTTGAGTGTTGCGAGTTTGCCGATGAGCCGATCGGTAAACGGTTTGGGATGTGGATGGGGCAACAGTCCAAAGGCCTGGGCCAGACGCTGGCGTGCGGTGACTGGGCCAAGAAACCGGCGGTCTTCGCCAAGTCGCTGCGATTGCGGAGAGGCTGGCGCTGACGGACGCGCGTCGGGTGCAGATGATGAAGGCCGCGGCAAAGAATGGTGACCAAGTGCCGTGTAGCATGGAATCGAAAACAGTGATCCGTAGAATCTCATTTGGTATTTTGATGCATTAGATTTGACGGGTCCATGCCACGCCGCCATACTGCGCTTATGTTCTGCTGCATTTTGGGTGGCCGAATACATTTAGGCGGTGGAGGCGAGGTATACCTTGACTGATAACGTGACCGTCGTCTCTCGCTACTACGACAGAATGCAGTGGCTCTACAACTTCGGATGGTCAGTCGGCGGAACGCGGTCGCTGCACTACGGCCTTTGGTGGGACGGCACGCACTCGCTAGCCGAGGCGATCGTGAACAGCGATCGCTTCGTGGCCGAGAAGCTCGCAGTCGATACCTCGGATCATGTACTCGACATGGGGTGTGGTGTCGGTGGAACATCCGTGTATCTGGCGAAGACCTACGGGTGTCGGGTGACCGGGATCACCGTCTCTCGCGTCCAACGCGAGCAAGCCGCCGAATACGCGGCAGCGAGTGGTGTTCGGCACCTGACTCAGTTCGAAGTCATGGATTATACGGCAATGACCTTCCGCGACGCGACATTCACCAAAGCGTTCACTCAGGAAAGCTCAAACTATGCGCTCGATAAACGCGAGTTGCTTCGCGAAGCTCATCGCGTCCTCGCACCGGGCGGGTGCTATGTCTCTCTCGACGCATTTCAGCGCCGCGACCCACGCCCAGGGAAGGAAGAAACAAGCCTCAGCCGCGTCTTGCGCGGGTGGGCGTGCGCGGGCCTCGAGCGATTCGATCGGTATCGCGCGTTCGCAGGGGAGGTCGGACTCGCCGTTGTCGAGAGCGGCGACCTGAGTCCGCGAACGGCCCGCAGCTCCCGTGCGATCTGGCGGCGTCACGTGTTCCTCTACCCGCTCGCATCCCTCGCGCGGTGCCTCGGCCTAGTGCCTGCGGAGTTCCTGTGGCACTTCCAAGCGTCCATCGGTCAGAAGGATATGTACTGCACGACCGACTGCCTGTTAATGTTTGGATATTTAGTGGCGAGAAAGCCGCAATCAGACGTGCAACCGGCCTCAGCGGACGATCGGGATCAAAACGCCGAACGAGGTGCTGCGGCAGACCAGCGGCGCATGTAGGCTTTCTTGGATTCGTGGCTCACTCGGCCCCTGCCGCTGCTGAGCTGGGTCGTTCGGCTAATAACCGACGACGAGGCCAGCCATGGGACGCGACTGCCACTAACACGCCAAGCACGGCAACTAACAAGTCGAGCGACAAGGGGCCGTACGCCGGTTGCGGCGGGCTGATTATAATTGCCATTATCGCATGGTTTCTTCTCAAGGGTTTCAGTTGAGGAGGAACTAGAAATGGAAATTTATGGATTTTTCTTCGGCGACAGCAACCGGGATCGGAAGGCACGCGATAGTTGAAGGCCATCGCTGATTGCCATGAACGCACTCAGTCCGATCAACGAGTATAGAACCTGCTTCGGGTGTGGTGGTTCTGGCTCTCGGACGTTCGAGTGCTGCCCGTGCGGCACCGGTCGGTTCGAGCGGCCAGCCGAGCCCGTGCTTTACTTGCGATCGCACCGGCATGAAGTTCGGCCAGCCTTGTCGTCGCTGCAACGGGTCAGGTAACTTCAAGCCCGCGATCTTGGATGCGTGCCGCAAGTGCATTGGTTCCGGGCAGTTCTCGGCCACATGCAAGAAATGCAACGGAGCAAGTCAATTCACGGGCACCTGCCACAAGTGCGAGGGATCTGGGTGGCACAAGCGGCGTCGGTAGCAAAGGCTTTCCAAATTTAAGCCGAAGTCGTTAGAATTGTGATGAAGGAGATCGCCATGATCAAGAACACTGCATTTGCGGAGGCATTGGATGCCGCGGAACACTTGGACCCGGACGCCCAGGTGGAATTGATTGCTGTGTTAAATCGCCGGCTGGCCGAGCGCGGTCGCGAACGCATCGCCGCCACGGTTGAACAGGCGCGGCGCGAGTTCGCGTCCGGACAGTCGAAGCCAATGACGGCCGCAGAAATCGTGCGTGAGGCCGTTTCGTGAGACGGTTACTCTTACAGTCACCGGCATTTGCGCGCGACTTGAAGAAATGGCTGAAGTCGCATCTCGATGCGGCGGACTCGATTGCCGAGACTTTGGAGCAATTGTCCGCCGACGCCAGCCACGCTTCGTTGCGTACGCACAAACTTCGCGGACCTTTGGCGGGATGCTGGTCATGCAGCGCCGCATACGACCAGCGGATCGTGTTCGAGTACGTGCAGCACGACGGGACCGAGGCGATACACCTATTGTCGCTTGGCACTCACGACCAAGTTTACTGACCAAGACGCCGAACAAAACGTTAAGTCGGCGGCGGAAATCGACCTACGCCGGAAACGGGCGGACGCCTCTGGCGGGCGGGGTGACGTTCCGGAACCACGCAAATTATCATCGGCCAACGGGGTTGGCTGAACAGACACGGATTCTGACTTCTGGCGCTCGTCGTACAGGGCATTTCGGGGTCTTCTTGGCTGGCCCATTTTACCATGATGAATGGCTTGCACCGGCGTCGCGCGTCGGCCACCATGGCACCAACCAAATGGAGGTTCGCGCATGAACGGGATCATTAAGCGGGTGGTGGGCGTGGTCGCTGTGGCATGTTGCCTGGTGGCGGCATGGGCTGCGCGAGAAGCCGCGCCACCTGAAATGAAATTCAACGATGTGAAGGAAATCGCGCCGGGCGTCTTTTTCCGTTATTCATCTATCAGCGCCACTGATATGTCGGTGCCTTTTGGCGGCTGCAACAACACGTGGGTGGTCTTCAAGGAATTTGTTGTTGTCATCGATGCCAACTTCCCCAAGGAAGCCGAAGATGTGATCGCCGCCATCCGCAAGACAACAGACAAGCCGATTCGCTACGTTTTCGACACGCATCACCACGGCGACCATGCCTACGGCAATACCGTGTGGGCCAAGGCGGGCGCGAAGGTGATCGGCCATGTCAACTGCTCGCGTTTGCTGGAGATGAACGGGCCGAAACAATGGGCCGAAGCAGCACGCGACCGCAAAGACATTGCCAACAACCAGCTCAAAACAGTGGACATTGCCTTCGATGAGAAACATGTCATTGACGACGGCAGCCAGCGGATTGAGTTTCTTTATTTGGGCCATGCCCACACCCCGGGTGATGCTGTGGCTTATCTCCCAAAGCACAAACTACTGTGCACGGGCGACGCGTGCGTGAACGGCGCCTTCAATTTTATGGGACACAGCAACTCCGCCTCGTGGATCAAAGTGCTCGACCGCATGAAGGCGCTCGACGTCGCCATGATTGCTCCCGGTCATGGGAAGGTCACGAACAAAGGTTTGCTCGATCTGCAGCAGCGTTATTTTGTGGACATGCGCGACGCTGTGAAGAAGGGTATCGAGGCCAAAAAATCGGTGGAAGAGATCACGGCTAATATCGGAATGGGTTGGTACAAAGACTGGACAGGCAAGGACGCTTCGAAGATTCCAGACAATGTGGCCCATGTATACAAGGAATTAACAGGCAAGATCGACCACACCATGCTGGGCCGCGCCGTGAGCCCGGATGCTATGGGCCCCTACGGCGCAGGCCGTGGTGTGGATGTGGCTGGGCGCTAATAGCCCTGCCTCAAACTCTCTAGAAACCCGGTCGGGTAATCGACCCGGCCGGTGCGGGCCCCGGCAATGGGGCTTCCAGCGTCTGCCGCAAGGATTGAATCGACTGATTGATCGACTGTTTGGTGCTGTCCAGTCCGGTGGCACCAGAGCGCTGGGCATCTGACAGCTTCGTAAGAATGGCTTGTTTTTGCGTTTGGACATCCTGCAGGCGCCGTTCCATAGCAGCGCGCGTTTCACCGGCTGTGGAATTCATTTGCGCTTGCAAGGCACGCTGCTGATTATCGATCTGGCTGAGCTGTGCTTGAACCGAGTTTTGCAAATCTTGGCCACTCGCCTGAATCAGGTTGCTTCCTGATTGGGCTGTTTGGTTCACTTGGCTTTTGAACATGTCGAAACTGGGACCGGTAGCCGATGGAACCGGGCTTTTGCCCGGGCTGTTGGCACACCCACACAAACCCGCCAAAAGCAAGGCGCAAGGAGTCAGCCGCATGGATCGCTCCACTGAACATAAAGTGAATCGCTGGCCCTGAATCACAGGGAATCGGTTTGCATGCCATAATGATACAATTGAATCAAGCTGAAGTGGTGTTGGAGAGTTGGTGTGATTTTTCTGGCGACATTGGTGCTGGCATTTCCTGGCCCTGCTCAAAGGGCGGTGGTATTGCCTGCGCAAGTGTCGGTACAAGGCCAATCAGGAGCCGAAACAACCGGTCGCTGGCCGAACCATCGTGGAGCGTTGCTGTTTTTTCTGGACCGTGAATGCCCGGTGAGCAACGGATATGCGCCGGAAATGGCGCGCTTGGCCCAACTTGCCCGTAATGGCAAATTAGCAGTTTTGGGCATTCATTCGGATCCCTCGACCAGCATTCAGGAAGCCGTCCGGCATGCCAAAGAGCATGCCCTAGGGTTTGATGTGGTGGTGGATCATGCTCAGCGTCTGGCCACCGCCAGCGGTGTGGCCATTGTTCCGCAAGCGGTGATCGCTGATCCCGAAGGCCGCATTGTTTATCGTGGCCGTATCAACGACCAATACACCCCAGATGGCACCCGCCGGTTGATGGCCACATGCCACGACCTGCGCAACGCCCTTGAAGCATTTCTGGCCAACAAGCCAGTGCCCCCGTCAGGGGGAGAACCGTTTGGGTGCCCATTGCCCACGCCCCCCAAGGCGGCAAGCCCAAGGAAATGACCATGTGTATTTTATCCGTCCTCACCCTTTGCATGGCCACGATTGCCGAGCCAACATACAGCGGCTCGGTTGCGGCATTGCTGCACAAGAACTGTGCTGGCTGCCACCGTTCCGGTGAGGTAGGCCCCTTCCCCCTGATCAGCTATGAAGACGCCCGTAAACGTGCGGGTTTTATTGCCAAGCAGGTAAGGGCTAAAAAAATGCCCCCGTGGAAAGCGGAAGCCGGGCACGGCGAATTCTTTGATGAACGCCGTCTGACCGAAGCTGAAATCAGCACGCTGGAAGCCTGGGCTGCGGCAGGTGCTCCGCGGGGCGATGCCTCGGCAGAACCGGCGGTTCCCACCTTTACCGATGGTTGGCAGCTTGGCAAACCCGACCTGATTGTGCGTATGCCCGCAGCCTTCACTATTCCCGCCGATGGCCGGGATATTTACCAGATTTTTGTGATGCCATCGGGGCTTACCGAAACCCGAACTGTGGCAGCCATTGAATTCCGCCCGGGCAACAGGCGCGTGGTGCACCATGCGATTGCGATTGTCGATTCCACGGGAACCGCCCGCCGCAGGGATGCGGCAACTCCCGAACCAGGGTACCCAACCTTTGGTGGGTTTGGGATTCTCCCCACAGGCTTTCTAGGAGGCTGGGCGCCCGGGAATTTACCCCACCGCCTACAGGAAGGCATGGGCCGGGAACTGCCCGGAGGAGCTGATATTGTTGTTCAAATTCATTATCACCCTACCGGAAAACCAGAAAGCGATAGAAGCGAACTAGGCCTTTATTTCACACCTAAGCCAGCCGCTAAGCTCGTGCGCAACCTGCCACTTGTCAGCCGTGATATCGATATTCCCGCGGGTGAATCAGCTTACAAGCGCATGGTGCGCTTCACCACCCCGGAACAACTGACCGTTGTGGGAATCATGCCGCACATGCACCTGTTGGGCCGCGAAATGAAAACGCGAGCCATCAAACCGGATGGCAGCGAGATACCGCTGGTGTGGATCCGCGACTGGGATTTTAACTGGCAAGACACATATCTTTACCGCAAACCCATCACGGTTCCGGCCGGAACTCGGTTCGAGGTGGACGCCGTTTACGACAACAGCGCTGCCAATCCACGCAATCCACAGTCCCCGCCGAAGCGTGTTGTGTGGGGCGAACAGACTGAGAATGAAATGTGCGTCTGCTTCATGGCGGTAGTAACAAAGGACAATGCCGCCGCTGTCAAACTTCGTCAGGAATTCTTCAAGCAACTGGTAACGCCTTCCATGATACTGCGGTTTTTGGGCGGAGATTGATCCGCCCAAAAACACAGAGCATCAGGCATCGTCCAGCAAGGCCGGCAACGTGCCACACCAGTTTTTGGTGATGTCGGCCAGCGACGCCCAAACAATCCATGAACCATCGGCACCAGCGATGCGCACCCGCGGTTCACGGGTTGACAAACCGATGCGCGCGCACGGTGAACCTGCCAAAACCTGCTCAAATTCCTGTGCTCGGGCGGATTCAACTTCCACCAAAAACCGAGTAGGCGACTCGCCAAAGAGCAGCTCCGCATCCGGCAGGCCCGGTGCCGATGCCGCCAGATGGTTTAGGTCGCAGCCGATACCGCCTGCAAGCGCCATTTCGGCGGCAGCTACGGCCACTCCGCCCTCGGCCAGATCGTGAACACTGCGGCACAGCCCTTTGGAAATGGCCTGATGCATGCGGGCAAACAAAACGCGCGCCGATGCGACATCCACGCGCGGAATGCGGCCGCCCGCAATTCCGTGAACAGCACCATAAGCAGACCCGGCAAGGGCACCATCCGACTTGCCGACCAAATAAAGGTGGTTGCCCGCCGATTTCAAATCCATGCTCACTGCCTTGCGCGCATCGGCCAGTTGGCCCAAGGCGCTGATCAACAGCGTGGGCGGAATGGCAATGCGCCGGTCGCTGCCCTTGTATTCGTTCTTGAGGCTGTCCTTACCGCTAATGAACGGCATCGACCAAGCAATGGCTAAATCGTGGCATGCTTCAGCGGCGCGCACCAGCAGGCCCAATTCCTCGGGGCGGTCGGTATCGGCCCAGCAAAAATTGTCGAGAAGAGCAATCCGTGAAGGATCAGCACCAACGGAAACGATATTGCGGACTGCCTCGTCGATGGCGCATGCAGCCATCGCATACGGATCGATACGCCCTAGGCGGGTATGGATGCCGCAGCCCACGGCAAAAGCGCGCCACTTCCCGGGCACCGGTGCCACCACGGCGGCATCCGAAGGCCCCGTTTCGTGCACTCCCACAAGGGGCTTGATAACGCTCCCCCCCTGAACCTCATGGTCGTACTGCCTAACGACCCATTCCTTGCTGGCAATATCCGGCATAGCCATAAGCGCCAGCAGCGTGCTGGAAAAGTCTTCCTTGGCGGGCAACACAATCGGCGTTTCCACAGGAGCCGACCACGTTGCCTTGCGCATCACGCCCGGGCGCCCATCGTGCAGGAATGTCATATTGAGCTCGGCGACCTGCTCGCCATGCCAACGTAATTTCAGAAGTCCGGTTGCTTCGAAGCGGCCCAGAACAACAGCTTCCACGCCCTCGGCACTGCACTCGGCCAACAGGGCCGGCCAGTTTTCAGGAGGCACAGCGAGCACCATGCGTTCCTGCGACTCGCTGATCCATGTCTCCACATACGACAAACCGGAGTACTTGAGCGGAGCCTGATCCAGATCGACTGTGGCCCCCAAATCCGCGGCCATTTCGCCCACAGCCGAGCTGAAACCGCCCGCACCGCAATCGGTAATGCCACGGTAGAGGCCTTTGTCGCGGCAGCGCATCACTGCTTCCAGAACCTTTTTCTCCTCGATCGGGTTGCCGATCTGAACGGCTCCACCCGCCGTCTTTTCTGAAGTTCCTGAGAGCCCCTCGGAAGAGAACGTGGCGCCGTGGATACCATCACGGCCTGTGCGGCCACCCATGGCCACGATCAGGTCGCCGTCGTGCACTTCCTTCTTGGTGCGGTTCACCGGCAAAAGGCCAACCGTGCCACAAAAAACGAGCGGGTTGGCAAGATAATCGGCATGAAACCGCACGGCACCGTTCACCGTTGGTATGCCCATGCGGTTGCCGTAGTCGCGCACTCCCGCCACCACCCCGCGCATGATCTTGCGCGGATGCAAAACGCCCTCGGGCAGTTGATCTGCCGGATAATCCAGCGGGCCGAAGCAGAACACATCCGTGTCGCATACCGGTTTGGCGCCCAAGCCCGTGCCCAGCGCATCGCGGATCACGCCGCCAATGCCCGTGCTGGCGCCACCATATGGCTCGATGGCGCTCGGGCGGTTATGCGTTTCCACCTTAAATACAAGATGATTGTTGTCGTCAAAAAGCACAATGCCAGCGTTGTCTTCAAACACGGAGACACACCAGTCGTTGGCGCCAAGGCTACGGCGCACCTCGACCGTGGCGGCAAAGATCGTCTCTTTCAGCAGGTTTTTGTAAATTTTGTCCGGTGTTTCCACACGCCCTTTCAAAGTCTTGTGTGAGCAGTGCTCCGACCAGGTCTGGGCTATGGTTTCCAGCTCCACGTCTACCGGATCACGGCCCAAACCACGGAAATGATCGCGGATCACCACCATCTCGGTGGTAGACAATGCCAGCCCCATGGTTTTGCTGAGAGCAAGCAGGGCGGTTTCGTCGAGATCGCGCAGCAGCGCATCGCGGCGGGCAAACACATAATTCGATCCCAAACGAACATGCTCGAGGTTCGGGAGGCCAGCCGCCACCTGTTCCACAGCTTCATTGGCCAGAATCCGGCGGAATAGAAGCGTGCGTACCGAATCAGCCAAGGGGGGACCGTAATAGCGGCGGTAGGTTCGCACCTGCTCCACAGGCAAACCAAGATCCCGGGCCAGTTCGGTGACGCTGAGCGCGGCGGGGTCCATCACGCCCGAACGGGGCAGAACCGTGGCCAAGGGAATTTCATCAGCAGGTTCATCCCAAGCGCGAACCGTGCCGATTTCCGCAACTTCATCCACCAGAACCTGCGAGGCCAAGTCGCGGGCTTGGTCGCGATCGAGCGCGCCTTCCAGCAAAAATCCGCGCGAGGCGCCTGTGAGAAACGCCTCGGGCGGCTCCTCATGCGCCAAAAGCCTGTATTCTCGGCGAACCCGTTCCAGTTCGGGTTCAGCCAATCGCGCCCGGATTTCCACATCCCACAACATGCACGTTCCCCCTGAGACCTTTGTGATGATAGTGTATGGGCCGGGCCGGTTACGACACGCCAGCCCTTCACTGTTCCTAAAGCGTAGGAGACTCGCCGTGCCAGTTCAGGCCCTGCAAGCAACCGTGGTCGATCCGTTCAAGGTCGAAATCCGCCAGGTCACTCTTCCCGATCCGGCTCCCAACCAGATTCTTCTGGCTGCGGAATGCACCGCAATTAGTGCTGGTACCGAGCTCGCCGTTTACACCGGCACGCACCAGTGGCTGAAAGATCCGCTGATGCCAGATTGGAAATTCCCGTTCCGGCCCGGGTATTCCGCCGCCGGCCGCGTTGTAGCTGTGGGCGCCGATTTTCCCGGCGGCTTTCAACCCGGAGATCGGGTCAGTTACCCGGGCAACCACGCCACCCACGAACTGCTCACCGTTGGTCACGAGCGTTGCCGCGTCTGGCGCATGCCAGACAGCCTGTCGTTTGAAAAAGCAGCCGTGGCCTGCGTGGCACGCTACGGCATGGGAGCCGCCATTCGCGCTGGCCTGACCTTGGGCCGTAGTGCAGCGGTTCTGGGCCTTGGTGTTATTGGCCAGTTTGCCCTGCGGTCTTTGCGCGCTGCTGGTTGCCACCCCGTGATTGGAATCGATGCTGTGCCCATGCGCCGGCAAGCCGCCCTTGCGGCAGGTGCCGACTTCGTGATCGATCCAACCGATGGCAAGGCAAAAGAGGCACTGCGGGCATTTCTTGGGACCACCGGTGCCGAGATTGTTGCCGATTGCACCGGTGTGCCCGACGCCGTTCCCGTTGCTATGGGCTTGGCCTGCCATGCCGGCCAGGTGATTGTTGTGGGAAGCCCGCGCGGACTGGCCAAAGACGTCAATTTCTACGACGACCTCCACCGCCGCTACATCGAGGTTTCCGGAGCGCACGGCAACATGCTGTTCGAACCGGCACACACTCGGCTTGCTGGCGCCTGGGACATTCACAAGGCGCAGCACTGGCTTTTGGGGGCATTGGCTTCCGGCAGGCTCAATCTCAACGGCTTGGTCACGCACTCCATCAAGCCCGAAGGCATTGGCCAGGCCTATGAAGGGCTCATGCGCGATAAAGACAACTACCTCGGCGTGGTCGTCTCGTGGACCTGACAACCACACTGGTTTATGTTACCGCCGGTCTGGCCGGGGCCATCAATGCCCTGGCCGGTGGCGGCACGCTGCTGACATTTCCAGCACTGCTGCCGTTGATGACACCAACTCAAGCCAACATGACCAGCACCATCGCCCTGCTGCCCGGCTCCATGACCGGAGCATGGACATATCGGCGTGAAATCGGCTCACTCGCGCCTTGGTTCATGCGATTGCTGCCCGCATCGCTCGTGGGTTCGCTTATCGGTTCGCTGCTGCTGGCACTCGATCCGAGTGACACCTTCAAAATCATTGTTCCATGGCTCATTCTGTTTGCCTCGCTGCTGTTCTTGGCCCAGCCATGGCTGGCTCGGGGTGCGGGAAAACCGGGGCAGCAACCGGGCTTCCGGATACTTCTGATCGCCTCGGCGTGTCAGTTGGCTGTTTCCATCTACGGCGGGTATTTTGGCGCGGGCATAGGCATTCTGATGCTGGCTACCTTGGGGCTATGGGGCGCGGGCGACCTGCACCAAATCAACGGGCTGAAAAACCTGCTGGCAGCGTGTATCAATGGCGTTTCCGTGGGAGTGTTTGCCTGGCAGGGAGGCATTGTCTGGTCGCTGGTACCCGGCATGGCGGCAGCATCGGTGGTGGGGGCTTATCTGGCCGCCAGTTTTGGCAAACGATTGCCCAAACCGGTGCTCAGGCTGTTCATCATCACGGTTGGTTTCCTCCAAACCTTCTATTATCTTTTCAGGCAGGCAGGTATTCTGCCCGGGCTCAATTTTGTCTCACCTTGATGCAAAGGAACTCCAAACCATGTGTACTCGGCGCCATTTGCTGACCGCCACACTGTGCCTGCCACTGCTCCTTGTGGTGGCCTGTGCCGATACCGATGCCATCGCCATTCCGCCGGAGGCCAAAACCACGGCTTCCGGCCTGAAGTACCTCGACCTGAAAGTCGGAACAGGTACAGAAGCCAAAAAAGGCAGCCCCATTAAGGCCCACTACACGGGCATGCTGCAGAAAAATGGCAAAAAATTCGACAGCAGCGTCGACCGTGGCACGCCACTCGATATCGATATCGGTGTCGGTCAGGTCATCAAAGGCTGGGACGAAGGTATCGTCGGCATGAAAGTCGGCGGTAAGCGCACTCTTTACATCCCCTATGACCTCGCCTATGGCGAGAATGGAAGGCCACCTGTGATCCCTCGCAAAGCAGACCTTGTTTTTGAAGTCGAACTCATGGACGTAGCGGGCCAGATTCCCGTGCCCGAAGATGCCAAAAAAACCACCGGCGGCGTGCAATACTCCGACACCAAAGTGGGAACCGGTGCTGAAGCCACACCCGGCAAAAAGGTGGAAGTGCATTACACCGGCAAACTGCAGAAGAACGGCAAAAAGTTCGACAGCAGCGTCGACCGTGGCGAAACCTTCTCCTTCGGGCTTGGACAACGCGAAGTCATCCAAGGCTGGGATGAAGGCGTGGCGGGCATGAAAGAAGGCGGCAAACGCCTCCTCTTCATTCCTAGCAAGCTCGGTTACGGCGAACGCGGTGCAGGCCGCGATATTCCACCCAACAGCGACCTCTATTTTGAAGTCGAACTGATCAAGGTGAAATAACACCACTACTTGGCGCCATCACCGCCATTCCAGTGGTGATGGTCGCCCCCGATACCACCAGCGGCAGCGTGATTTCCGGCATGACGCGAATGCCCGGATAACGCTGCCGCAACTGTTCCACAACACTGTCCGGCGTCTTGGCTTTCTCCCAAATAAATACCCCGCCTCGCACCATAAAATCGGCATCACCCGTCCACGGGCTGTAACGCGGAACGGGTAACGGTTGCTGCGGGTTTTCACCCACAAACACCACCGGCCTGTCCGGAGAATACCACGCCACATTGTCTGCCAGCCAGTGCTCACCCGCCACTATGGGCAACGGACTGTCACCCACCACGGAATGCCAACGGGCCGTTACTTCTTCGGCCAGCGCGCGCCCGGGAAAGTGGGAACGCACATTCAGGTTGCCCCGTGCTGCCGATATTCGATCTCCAAATAAGGTGAGCGCCAAAAGGCTAACAGTAATAGCCCCACCAGCAAGCACTGCGCGCGCCATGGGGCCACGACCGGGTCGAATTTCGTACCATAACAGAACCAACACCCCAACAAACGAATAGCACGGAAAGGCCCAAAACCCGATCACACGCCGTCCTGTCATGGCCAAAAACAGAATGGTCAATAGAGGGCCCACCACGCACAAGGCCAGATACCTACCCCCCTCGCGTTCACCCTGCGTTAGTTCCCGCCTGCTTGTTACAAGCAGCAGCAGCGGCACCAGCATGCCCCATGCCATCCATGCTTGTTCACCCACCAATCCCACAATTCCCAAAGCATAAGCAGCCAAGGTGGTTCTAGCACCACCCCGGCTGCCTAAATATTGTAATGTCATCCAGTCGTTGTTCATGAGCCAAGCAAGATGGGGCCAGAAAATGGCCAAGCCTACGGCACCACCAATCCATGGGCCGGGAGTCAGCAAGGCGCGTCGGCCCGAAGAAGTTGCCAATAGGGCCAGTCCCTGCCAGCCGATCAGCAACACCATGTTGTATTTGCTTAAAAGCCCAAGGCCGAGACAGCAACCGTAGGCCACCCAGGCAAGCAGTCCGCCGCCCGAGCAGGCCCGCCAAGCGCAATGAATGGCCAATGCCCAGAAACAAGTCAGTGTGATATTGTGATTAAACTCTGCCCCTTGGTAGGTGAAAAAGCAGGTTGTTTCTAAAATAAGGACCGGAATCATGGCCTTGCCAGGGCCAATCAGGGCGCAACCGGTGCTCCATACGGCCCACAGGGCACCTGCCAGAAACAGGTTGCTGAGCAGATAAACTGAAACTAAAGATCCCCGGGTGATTTCCACCGCCCATTCAGCGCACCACGCTGGCAGGGGCGGATGCTTGTAATAACCAGCCTGCCAATGCGGACCCCATGCCAGCATCTCAAGCACATCCACTGGCGCGTTGACAAAACGAAATGTGGCGGCAGCCGTCCAAACGATTGTCCTTACGGCAATCCAGCACCAGAAAACACGGTTCCAGGGGATCGTTCGGCCAACATCTGCGCCGCTCATGCCGCGGGGCGCCAGCCGATACTGGGCGATTCAGATATCGGAAACGCGGCATGCTGGCCAAGGGTGTGCTTATGGATGCGCGCCAGATCGACAAATGCCTTGAAAAAATCGGACGGTTTCACCTTGCTGCCACCAATGTGGTCCCAGCGTAAAAGTGGTAACTCAAGCACGATTTTTTCCAGCGATGGCACCAGCTTGGTGCGCGACATCACAATGAGGCGCGCCAAGATTTCTACATCAAAGAGCCAACGCGTAAGAAATGGCATGGCGAAAACCGCGCGCATGGCTGGGCTGTTACGGAATAGCTTCGCGCCACACTGCGTATCGTAAACGCCGTGCCCAAGAACCCAAGCAATCGACCCGGCAATAATGCGCCCCATGCCGTGCCGAAGCGGGTCTTTGTGAATGGCATGCCCCAGCAACGGAATGCGTGAGCCAATCACCAGCTCCAGACTTGGCTGCCGGTTCAGCGCTTCGCGAAATCGTGTCAGTTCAGAGAGCGGAGTCGCCAGATCGGCGTCCCAATATCCCACCGTTTCAGCGCCCCTAGAGAAGGCCCAAAGGCATCCCTGCCTTACCGCTTCTGCCTTCCCTTGGTTACGGCTCAGTGGCAAAACCTGAATCCGTGTCGGGCACTGCTCCGCCACGCGGTTCAGCACGCTTCGTGTGCCGTCGCGGCTGCCGTCGTCTACCAAAATCAGGTCTGGACCGTGCGATTCGTGCACGCTTTGCAGAAAGGGCTCAACAGGAAATCGCGATTCCTCGTTGAAACAGGGGATGATCAACGTGGAACGACGCATGGGATAGTTGCCCTGAAACAGTCTTGCCAGGCTGTCTGGTTCATCGGGCATCAGCCGCTCGCATCTTGAGCATTTTAGGCAAATTCGGAATAATCGTTCCCGCCATGGCTTAAAGGGGTGCTGGTAGATCGCGGGTGGCAAATCGCCATGTGCCTGCAGCATAGCCTAGGGCGCCCGTAACCACCAAAACCCACAGGCCCGGCAAGGCAACCTTATCGGGGCCAAACCATTCACTTAAATTCACCACGGCTGGAATACCCAGCATTGGTTCCTGAGGCTGGTAGTAGTAAAAGACCGTCAGCGGCCTCAGCACCAGCAACGGCTCCCATAATTGTCCCAGCAGGTTCACCAAAAACATGGTGCTCACCACCAATCCCATGCCGCCCAATACCGCCATCCGCGAACGTCCCCACGCCGAAGCAGCGAACGCCAAACCAGATATCGACCATCCCAATGCCGCCACGGCAGGCGCGGCGAGCATAAACCGAGCAGGCTCGATACGAAGACGGTCCGAAATATCTACCGGAGCCGGTGCCTTTTTGAAAAGGGTGGCTGGCGACCATGTCCACCAGCTCATACGATTCATGCGCTCTTGAATATCGGGCGGAAGTGGCCTTTCCTCAAGCGGATTGATCCACCATGCCCCAGCGGTAGCCGCCGAAGTAAAAGCCACAGCAATAACAATCCAACATCCCAGATCGAATAACACGTTGGAAATGGCGACGTTCACGCGGGAAACAGGCTGACTCAGCAGCAGCTCGAAAGTGCCGCGTTCCAGTTCGCCGGCCAAGGCAGCAGCGCCACGCCCCACGGCCCACATTGCCAAAAGCAGCTGAACCAGCGGATGAACCAGCACAATACTCAAAATGTCGATGGCGCGTTCAAGGCTCACACGGTCGCCACCAATCATGGTGCGTACCATTTTGCCCGGCCCGTCGAAAACCATTCCCTCAAGCACCGAAATAGTGAGCCCGCTTTGGTTGGCCAGCAATCGGAAAAAGGGGGCTAGTTGCTCCAACGAACGCTTGATGATCGACCCCCACAGCAGGCCGAACCCCACCAGCATGAGAGAAAACAATGCAAGCGCAAACCGCCAGTCACGCCAATGGCGCGCAACCATCACAAGCATGGATCCAGAACGCTGCATAAATAAACCCGAGTGAATTGACATTATAGCACAAGAGAGTAGCGCACGGTCCGCCAATCGGTTAAACCAAGTCTTTCAACCCCTTGGGAGACCACCTCACATGAAACGATTGCTGATGATGGCACTGGCTGGCGCCATGGCCGCACAGGTTGCCAACGCACAGGAAAAGAAACCCGCCCGCATAGCCCACACCAACGAAGCCGAGGCCGGCCAAGATTTCGCCATACAGGGCGAATACGAAGGTACTTGGGGCGACGACAAAGCCGGTGCCCAAGTGATTGCCATGGGCAACAACACCTACGAAGCAGTCATTCTTCCCGGTGGTCTGCCCGGCGCTGGCTGGAACGGCACCAAGAAGATCAAGGTTAAGGGCGATCCAGGCAAGTTGGCTGGCGAAGGCCACACACTGAAAATCGATGCCAGCATGCTCACCGGCACCACTGACAAGGGCGCCAAAGTAGCCCTGAAAAAAGTCCGCCGTACCAGCCCCACCGTTGGCCTTAAACCACCGGAAGGCGCCACGATCCTGTTCGATGGCACCCATGCCGATGCCTTCATCAACGGCAAGCTCGACGCCAACAAGCTGCTGGTTGTCGGCACCATCACCAAAGCGAAGTTCAACGACTTCACCCTACATCTGGAGTTCCAGACTCCATTCATGCCCAATTCACGCGGCCAAGGCCGTGGTAATTCGGGCGTCTACATCCAGAACCGTTACGAACTGCAGGTACTCGACAGCTTTGGCCTCTCTGGCGAGAACAACGAATGCGGCGGCATTTACACCATTGCCAAGCCGAAGGTGAACATGTGCCTGCCCCCCCTGACATGGCAGACCTACGATATCGACTTCGTTGCCGCCAAGTTTGATGCAGATGGTAAAAAAACGGCTGACGCCATTCTTACCGTCAAGCACAACGGCGTTGCCATCCACGACAAACTGATGCTTCCCAAGGTAACCCCGGGCGGCGAAGGCAAGGAAACGGCCATCCCGGGCGCGTTCCAGTTGCAGGACCACGGCGACCCTGTCCGCTACCGCAATATCTGGGTCATCGACAAAAAGTAATCGATTTAGATTGCCTTGAAATCAATATCAGGGGGAGCCACTTCGGCCCCCCTATTTCGTAATAATCTCGTACAGCATCAACGCGATAATCAACATGTGCAGCAGAAGGGCAACAATCAGCGAAATACCCGACACCACTCGCCGCCAACCTAGGTAACCACGGTTCAACCACCATGCCCACCAACTTAGCAACAATCCAAACAGCGGCAACCAGCACGTTATCAAAGCCACCACAGCCATTACCCGGTGCCACGAGAGTTCCGGAGACTTGTTTTCCAAGTATGCCAAGTATTCCGGAGTTTTGCCTTCTAGTATTTCTGGCGAATGCCCCGGCTGAAAGCTCCGTACCGTTGTCACGATGGCCATGGGTAGAACCACCAGTGGCCAAATGATATGCGCGGTGGGAACATTGGCCAAACACCGCCACCAAGCGCGTGACCGCAGGCACGGCGGGCAAGCGCGCACATATTCCATCTGATGCCAGTGAACATG
>CAMCLK010000073.1 GCA_945875585.1 Candidatus Kuenenia stuttgartensis
TCTGGGTCAATCTCGCCAAACTCGGCGGATATTTCAAAAACCCAAAGCGTCATCCACCCGGATGGATCACACTTTGGCGAGGTTGGAAAACCATACAGCCCGTTATCGGATACCACTTGTCAATACAAAAAATGGCATGAACTGTCAGACGTGAGTTGGGGGGTGCTCCAGTCACCGGCGCGCTCATCCAGAATCTTGCGCGCGTCTACCGGGCCCTGCCCGCAGACGGCTCCGGAGACTCCGGTCGACCCAGCGGATCCACCGGCGGGCCGCCTTCCACACACGGCGGCAAGGCCAACGGATCGGTAAACACCCTGCCTTCAAACCGTCGCACAACCATGGGCTTGTCCCACGACAACGATCCCATTCGTCTCACCACCACCGGGCTTTCCACTTTGCGGATCTCGGGAACCCGCACCACCACTTCTTCCGTTACGGCTTCTAGCACCTGACACTTCATCGACACAGCCTTGGGCACCATCACCTCGCAGGTTGCGGTCGCCTCTTCTCCCGTGGTGGGATCAATGTCGCCTTTGAAGATCGTCTGCCGTGTCATCACCTGCACGGTGCGCTCGACCGTGCGCGGCCGCATGGTGACAACTTTTTGCCGTTCTTCCCGGTAACGCACCGCCACATCTGGCCGCGTGGCGCCATATTCAATGGGGCCTACCTGCAGATGTGGCACGGTCTCGATGTTGACACTTGGAACAAGTTTTACGCGCAATTCCGGTAGAACCTTATTAGGCTCCACCACTTCCGCGCCTTCGGTAGGGGCGGGGCGCGAAGGCATTGGGCGCGGGGCGGTGGGCGGTAGTTCAGCGGGCATGCCCAACTGCGCCATGGTGAAGCAGCAGGAGCGCGCAACCAGCAGCAGATTCAACATTGGCTTCGCGCTCCATGGGAAGGCAGCCCGCTCGAAAACGCAAGGCTTCCTTATCCATTTCGACGCATTCAGAGCCCCTCAGCGGGGCTTACACCGAGTTTAAGAACAAACCAGCAGGGGGCAGTACCGACTTACCACTACCGACGGCAAAGATCGTGCTGCCTGCAATCTACTTCCAGTTTTCCCAGATGTTCCCCGAGCTGGTGAGAAACGCGCGGGAACTCACGGTTCGCAGGCCGGGATGCGCCGACACGGCTTTTTCATCCCACTGGTGCAGGCATTCGGCCACGTCGAGGCCAAGGTTCACCAAGTGGTCCAAGCACGCTTTGCGGTTATCAGCAGGCCAACGCCCCGCACCCCCAAGAATAGACATAGCCGCCATGCGGTTGGCTAGCCCCGCGACCGGCGCCACAGGATGATCCTTCGACGGCGAAATGTTTTCCCGTGTGAGAAGAATGCCGCTGGCCAGCATGCCAATCGGCCCGATACGCAGCGATTCTCCCGCGTTTTCCAGCGGCTTCATGGTGTCGGGCAATGGATGCGTGACCCACCGCACAATCTTGTGAAGCAGGTCGGGGGCCCCCACATCGGCACCCGCTTTTTGCAACTGCGCCATGCACAACCCGGCCCACCAAATGCATTCTCGCGTTGACAACCACCCGGCAATCAGGCGAACCGCCATGCGCGGATTGTTCTTGGCCAGCACCATGGCGGCGTCGGAACTGGTCAACCCGGCGACATTGGCAGGCACCCGGTCCGCATCCATCACCCGGCTCATGGCGTCGCTAGCCTTGATCTGGGGAGAAAGCACATTCAGAAAAGTCATAATCTGCGCGCCTCCGCTTGCAAAATTACGCGTTCGACTTCAACTTCAAGTTTCTCCACATGGGCCGTTTCAGTGGCTAGGGCCGCACCGGGCACGGGAATCTCGTCCCGCGCCACCTGCAAGCCGATGTCGATGAAGTGCCGTAAGTGATCTTTGTACTTGGCCGGATTGAAATGTACCGAAGCCAAATACACTGAAACTCCGCAAAGTCGGCCGCATAGGTGTGGCAGCGGCAAAACCGGTGGGCAATCGGCTGGGGCCATGCTGCCGCCCGAAAGGAACGCCGCGTACCCGATCACGCCGCCGGGAGTGGTGGAACCCGCCTCTTCAGCCAGATCTTTGCAGGCGCGTCTGCGGGCATCGGTCGGGTTTAATATGAAATCGCGAACGGCCAGAATAGCGGTCAGCACCTTGGCCGGGTATGGCTTTTGCCGGTGTGCCTCCATCAGGCTCAGAAGCGCCCACCACAACCCTTGGCGCGGAGGCAAGGCGTGTGAAAGCAACCGGCGGGCATCCGCTTCAAACCGCCCTTCCACCCAAATGGCCACCTGACGCTCCACGGTGGCGCCAGATTCAATCAGTGCTGCCCCGTCATCGCTCACATCGAAGAGGGCGATGATAGGCTCAGCAGGCAGTGCCAAAGACTGCCGAGGATTGCCCACAAGATCCACGCCCCCTTGCAGGTGCACGGTTTCCTGAATGACGCGATCCAACGGATTCTCGGAACTGTTCATGCGCGTGGTTTTCCACCAGTGTCGCCGGGCTTCCAATTATCCCAAATATTACCAGTTGTGTGTGGCCCCAAAAGCGCGTCTTCGGCTGGATCGTGCAGCCCAAGCAGGAAAGCGCGCAGGGTGTTGCCATCGAGGAGGGGGGCGGCCTTTTTGGGAGAAGGTGGCGAGACAGTGGGACGCGCGGGTGGCTTCCGCGGTGGTTTTTCCACAGAATCGGAGGCTTCGACTTTTGCCTTAAGGTCAGCGCTAATTTGGCGCATGCGAGCGGTGAGCGCCTTGTGATCTTCAAGCAGATCCATTGTTTTCGCGGTTGATTCTTGAAGTTTTTTGTGAGTCCGCTCAAATTCGGGGATCGCTGTCGACGTGAACCCATCGAGGCCTTCCTTGAAACCCTCGAGCATCTGCGCAAGCATAAGGCGTTTCCGAGGATCAGGAATCTGCGGCACTAATTGCGACAGCTTTTGCGATACTTCGCCGCAAGCGGAAAGAAAAGGGCCAAAGTGATTGTCTGGTAAATCCGGAAAATTCATGATAAGGCTCCATTGAGAGGTCATTCAGCCATGATAATCGGGGCTTCGTGAGAAAGCATCGCGTCGCCCGTAATGGAGTTTTCGGTGGCGCTTAATTCAGAGGCGGCCTCGAATTCAACTGCCATAGTGGGGGCTTCGCTAACTAAGCCTTCGACACCTACGTTTAGTTCGGTTTCCGCGGCAGTAAAATTGTGGCCTTCGGCATTCATCTCACGGGTCACCTCGCCCACTTCTTCATTGATTCCTTCGGCACTGATGCTGATGTTCGTGTCGTCGCAATTGATTTCCACGCTTTGCGCCTCGGTAACAATACCCGCCGCTGTCATGGTCATGATGGTTTCGCCCACCTGAAACGTGATCGATTCCGGCGTCATGAGGATCTTGCTACCGGCACCTGGAGGCCCCATGCTGAGTGACAAGGCTTCCTCGTTGAGTGCCACCTGCGCGGAAATACCGGGCAGGTTGAATGCCAAAAGTATTCCGGCGGAATTAATAAGTGTCTGTGAACTGATTCCCTCGGAATTGCTGCTCAATGAGATAGCATTGGTGATGCCGAATGTGGAAATCTGTATTCCGCCACTTTCATCCTGTCCACATAGACTGAGCGAGGCCAATCCGCCTGACTGCAAATCAATATTAGTGGCATTTAACTCGATAGTGCCGTATTGGGGCCCGGCCGGGGAATTGAGGGAATCAAGAGCCTGAAGGTTGATGTAACCCTGCATCGCGGTGACCATGAAAACATTGCTTGTAAGCTGGTAAACATCTGCAGTGTTTTGAGTGGTCAGCGCACTTGGAATGTAAGTCATGATAGGTCCTCTGTTTGATCAAAATCCAACTTGAATATGTATTGATATGGCATAACAGATTCGGTTTATTTCCCACCAAAGAGCTTGTTGATGAAGCCGCCAGTGGTTGGGGCATTCTCGCTGGCCTCCGTGAGTTGAAGTTTGGATTTTGCCTCATGAGCAATGTTCTTCGACTCTTTAGCCGATTGTTCAGCCCTGTCAGCCCTAGCGTTGGCTTCATTAGCCGATTGTTCAGCTCTGTCGGCCTTAGCGTTGGCATCAGTTGCCGATTGTTCAGCCCTGTCAGCCCTAGCGTTGGCTTCATTAGCCGATTGTTCAGCTCTGTCGGCCTTAGCGTTGGCATCAGTTGCTGATTGTTCAGCCCTGTCAGCCTTAGCGTTGGCATCTTTTGCCGATTGTTCAGCCCTGTCAGCCCTATCGTTGGCTTCCTTGGCTGATTTTTGGGCGTCTTCGGCCTTTTTGTTAGCTTCATCGGCCTTGGTGTTTGCGTCCTTAGCCGATTGTTCCGCCCTGTCGGCCTTATCGTTGGCTTCCTTAGCTGATTGTTTAGCCTCGGCAGCGTTTTTATTGGCTTCCTTTGCTGATTGTTTGATATCATCGATGTCTTTTTGATTTTTCTGCGCCTTTTCATCGGCGGCCTTCTTCTCATTCGATTCTTTTTCCGCCTTCGCATCATCGGCGGCTTTTTTGTCTTCCGCGGTTTTTTTAGTGGTTTGCGCCCGTTTCCGGCCGTCATTTCCAGATTCTTTAGACGATTGGGAGCTTTTCTTCGACGATTCATCGAGTTTCTTTTTCGCGTCCGCCGCTTCATTTTTGCTTTTTTCGGCTTCCGTACTGCTTTCTTTGCTTTCCTTTTGGGCGGCTTCATTATCTTTGTTGGCTTTGTCCTCCGCCTTTTGGGCGTCATCTTTTTGTTTAGTAGTTGAATTTGGATCCTTTTTTACGGATTCGTTCTTCACTTTGGCATCGTCAGCTGTTTTTTGGGCGTCTTTGGCATCTTTGGCATCTTTTTCAGCCTTCTTGGCGTCCGTATTTTGTTTATCGGCCTTGCTTTTGTAATCGGCGGCATCCTTCTTCGCGTTTTTCGCGTCTTCATTGGCTTTGTTGGCTTTATCTTCCGCCTTTTGAGCGTCATCTTTATCTTTAGTAGTTGAATTTGGATCCTTTTTTACAGTTTCATTCTTCGCGTGTGCATCTGTCGCATTTTTTTCAGCATCAGCCGCGGCATCATCAGACTCTTTTACCGCTTTATCGGCGTCCTTAACTGCTTTATCGGCGTCTTTAGTCGCTTTTTCAGCGGCTTTGACCGCGTTTTCGCCCGATTTCTCGCCAGCCTTGAAGGCGTCTTCAGCTTCCTCGACGTCCTTTTCCGTCCGTTGAATATTGAACTTACGTGACAATGAAGAGACACGAGACTCGATCTTTTCCATCAATCGGATTTCCGCGTCCTCCATCGCGTTTGCTTCGGCTTCAATATTCAGTTGTTTGATCGCTATCTGCTCGTCAATTGTTGCCTTGATAGCTGCATCGGCAGCATTAGCTGAGGTTTCTTGCAGCGCGGCGACTTCCGACTCAAGGTCCGCGATGGCCGTTTCGTGCGTCTTGATTTCCTGTTCCAACTGCTTAATTTCGGTCGCTGAAACGCTGAGGAAATTCGCTCCAACTTCCATTTGCTTGAGCAGGCCAACCCACAGCATCTCAAAGTTGACCAAAGCGCTGGAAAGCGTTTCGGTCATAGTCACAGCTTCCTCCTGAGTGGATCCCTGACCAGTCCCATATTTGAATTGCATTGTCAAGGTGGTGACAAGCATGCCACCAACACCCAAGTAATACAAAAGACCTATCGCGGGGGGAAAGCCCTCGTAATCCTCTTGGTTGAGTATTTGAAAATTAAACTTTTCGCGCATCCGGGTGACAGCAAAGTCTTCTCCCTGATAACTAAAGGTCGAGTTGTTCCCGTAAAGGATTTTAACATCACCGCCCACCTGAGTTGTGAGCATTCCAAGCGCCACACCGCCCGCGCCTTCGAGCATCTTTCCTACACAAGATATCTTGCCAACTGTGTTGGCCAAACCTTTAGAGAGAAATTCTTCCCAGTCAAAAATCATGGCGGCGCGGCCGCCATAAATATTATTATTGGATCCTCCGCCAATGATGAAGGATGTGTTGTCTCCTATGAGGGACGCGAATTTCGTGCCGAAAACTTTGTCGGGTTTGATTCCTTCAGATTTAAAAACAGGTTTGAGTCCGTATTCAACGGCTGTCCAAATAGGCATCTGTCAGCCTCCCTGAAAGTCAACATCAAAATGTGGCCGAATACTTTTTTGCTGGTTTTCTTGATTAGACACAAAAATGCTCTCTGAATGTATTGCGATAACGGGCGAATCGGACTCGTCGCACATCAAGATCTGGTGAAAATTCTCTGTGGGGTCTCCACCTTCCGTCAGACTCTTCCACCCGGCAATGAATTTGTTTTCCGGCATGGGGTAGGGCGGCATGTTGGTTGAGTTGTACACGCTTCCCACCACCAGTGGCCTGTCCGGGTCGCCATGTTCGAAAGCAACCACCACCTCGTGGCCCACGCGTGGCCAAAAGCACGCGCCCCAGCCGTTTCCCGCCCACGATTGCGCCACGCGCAACCAGCACGACTGGGTCGATTCTGATCGGTCCCACGGGAACCGTACCTGCACGCGGCCGTACATGTCGAGGAAGGCTTCGCCTTGCCCCACCACAATGGCCGTGCAAACCCCGCCCACGCGCGGCCGCGTTTTGGGCGGCCAATGGCATTGGGTGAGTTGCAAGGGCGCGAGTTCCGCCACAACGTTTCGGCTCAGGGTGGGGGTGTCGCCTGCCCAGAAACGGCCTTCCACGGTCACCGTGTGTTCCACCGCCACCACCAGCCAATCTCCAGACTGGGTCGCGTGGCCGGCCAGAGTGATACCGTATCCGGGTGTCAATTGGCAGCAATTGCTCACGGCGCGGGCGCGAACGCCGCCCGATGCGGCCGCAGTGGCCACAATTCCGGCCTGACGTTCCTGAGTGGGGTAAATACTGGAGATCGCACCCTCGGTTTCCCCACCTGAAGAGTTGACACTATCGAAAAAGCGGGTGGTGGATTGCGAGTCTTCTTCCCACGGCGCGGGTGTTTCCACGGGCGCAATCGAAACGGAACCGGCGGGAACAGCTACCGGGCCACGGGCGTTGGCGCCGAGGTTTTGGCCGAACACTTGAAAATGGCTGCCAGTGATGTCTGCTGCCGAGGGCACCATGGTTTGCGTGAGTGCCCATGCGCGGATGAAAGTGGCGTTTTCAGAACCGCCTACGGTTTGATCGTAATCGATGGAACCAAGGGATGGCGCGTCGGACGTGGTGTCGGTGAGCACCAAGGTGTGTTCGTCGCGGGTGTGGCGCCAGTAATGGATGATTCCTTCTTCCGAACAGAGGCGCAGGAAGAATTCGAGATCTGTTTCTCGGTACTGGGTGCAGTAGACGCGCACGGGCGGCACGCCGGTCATCTGGATTTCAGCACCGCCCACCGGAGCGACAATTTGGCGGATGATGTCGAGGGCGGAGAGCCCCTGAAAAATGCGTGAGCGTCTGGTTAAGCCGAGCATGGCCAGTTTGGGTTTCAGCACCATGCGGTAGTGGTCGAAAACAGAATCGGCATCGTATTGGGTGAACTGCCAAACCATGCCATGGTAGTTGCGGACCGTGGCATCGGCTTGAATCACTTCCACCGAGGCGGTATTGCCCATCAGCGAAGAAAACGGAATTTCAGTACCGGCCGCGGCCAATAGGTCGACTGTGAATTCAAACGAGTCGCCAAGCCGTTCCGAGCCTTTTAACGACGTGCCCAGAAGCACATCGTCTCCCATGGGTGTGAACACCTGCATGGGAGAGTTTGCTTGCGAAAATGACGGCACCGCGTGTCCTCCGATATCAGATCACAGGAATCAAGCAGGCGCGTTTGTATCCACAACAATTTCATAAAGGCAGTCGGCGCCCTTGCCGGCACCAAGGCGTACACCGGTGACGGTTCCGCCCTCGGCCACCGTGGTGAGCAGTTGCCGGGAAATTTCCGGCAACAGCGTGGTGTTAATAATCTTATCCACGATACGGGCGCCAGATTCCGCTTCGTTGCAACGACCCAGAATGGCCTTGGTGACGGCGTCGTCGTAAGTGAAGGTCGCGCGGTACGATTCCTTCAGCCTGTCGGCGACTTTGGCCAGTTTCAGGTGAATGATTTTTTCAAGCACATCGTGGCCGAGCGGGAAGTACGGCACCACGGTGATACGGCCAAGGAACGCGTCCTTGAACGATTTCAGCAACTCGGGGCGAATCGCGTCGCGTAACGCGGTGGCGTTCGGCCGGGTATCGGGGTCGGCGCAGAGCTTCAGAATGAGGTCGGTGCCGGCATTGGAGGTGAGCAGGATGATGGTGTTTTTGAAATCGGTTTCCAGCCCCTTCTCGTCGGTAAGGCTGCCCTTGTCGAACACCTGGAAGAACAGGTCGTGCACGGCGGGGTTGGCTTTTTCGATTTCATCCAGAAGCACCAAGCTCGATGGCTTGCGTCGCACGGCTTCCGTGAGCACGCCTCCCTTGCCGTACCCCACCAAACCCGGAGCAGGGCCTGTAAGCCGCGAGACCATCATGTCGGATTTGTACTCCGACATGTTGATCACCGTAATGCTGGTTTCCCCTCCGAACATCAGTTCGGCCAGTGAAAGCGCTGTTTCGGTCTTGCCCACGCCGGAGGGGCCTACCAGCATGAACACGCCAATAGGCAGACGCGGGTCGCTCAGGCCGGCGCGGTTGGTCTGAATACGCTCGGCAAGGATTTCCATGGCATGATCTTGGCCGACAACCCGCTTCTTGAGCGTTTCAGCCAATTTCAGCACATTTTCTACCTCGTTACGAACCATCTTGCCCAAGGGGATGCCGGTCCACCCGGAGATGACTTCAGCCACCACGGCGGCATCAACAAACGGATGCACCAATGGCGTTTCGCCCTGAACCTTCTCGAGTTCGCCCGAAAGGGATGTCAGTTCGGCGCGTGCCTTGTCGCCGTCGGTTGGCTGAGCGTTGGCTTCGGGTGGTTTTTCCAGACCGATGCGTACGGCGTCCAACTTGCTGGCCAGAGCCTTTTCTTTTTCCCACTGCGCGGCCAGTTCTGTGCCGCGTGTGATTTCTTTGGCTAGGCGCTCTTCGATTTCGGCCATCTGGGCCTTGTGGCTCATGCCGAGGTTTTCTTCACGCTCCAGTGAAGCCTTGGCCAGACGCAGCTTATCGACTTCGCGGCGTGAATCTTCCAATGCCGCCGGTGTGGTGGACTGGCTCAGGGCCACGCGCGCGCAAGCGGTGTCGAGCAGGCTGATGCCCTTGTCGGGCAATTGGCGATCGGGAATGTAGCGTTGCGACAGGCGCACGGCTTCGACAACGGCGTCGTCGAGAATGCGCACTTTGTGGTGCTTTTCCAGCGAGGCGACCACGCCACGCAGCATGGCAACGGCCTTGGCGCGGTCGGGTTCTTCAACCTTCACGAGCTGAAAGCGACGCTTGAGGGCTGGATCGTCTTCAAACGATTTCTTGTATTCATCGAAGGTGGTCGCAGCCACCGTGCGCAGTTCTCCGCGCGCCAGGGCGGGTTTGAGCAGGTTCGCCGCGTCGCCCGCGCCGGCAGCGCCACCGGCGCCGATGAGCGTGTGGGCTTCGTCGATGAAAAGGATGATGGGAGTGGGCGATCCTTGCACTTCCTGAATAACAGATTTGAGGCGGTTTTCGAATTCACCCTTCACGCCGGCACCGGCCTGCAGCAGGCCCAGATCGAGCGATCGCAGGCTGACCTGCTTAAGCGGGTCGGGAACATCGCCCGAGGCGATGCGCAGGGCGAATCCTTCCACCACTGCTGTTTTGCCCACACCGGCTTCGCCGGCGAGGATCGGGTTATTCTGCCGGCGACGGGTGAGGATGTCGATCACCTGACGGATTTCAAAATCGCGGCCAATGACCGGGTCGATCTTGCCTTCGCGGGCGCGGGCGGTCAGGTCTTGGGTGTACTGATCAATACTGGGAGTTTTCGATCCGGGCCGTGGTTGCCCGTCTGCCGTGGTGCCGCCACCACTGGATGCCGCTACCGCCGCGCTGGGGGTGCCCGGATCTTCCTTGCTGTGGGCCAGCAGGGTGGGAAGATCGTCGGATAGCTTTTCGGACGAGATCTTGTTCAGTTCCGAACTACTGGCGCGGATTTTCAGCGACAGGTCGCGGTCGCTGAGAAGCGCCGCCAAAAGATGACCGCTGCGGATGCGGCCCGCACCCATGTCAATGGTGGCGAGCAGCCACGCCTGACGGATCAGCGCGGGCAGTTCAGGAGAGAGCTGGGGAGCCCGGGCATTGCCTGTTTTGAACCCTTCCATGGTGCGGGTCAGTTCGGCGCGCACACGGCCTTTATCGATGTCGTAATGGCGCAGAATCACGCTGAGGTCGCCATCGGTCGCGTCGAGCAGTTTCAACAACCAATGTTCCACTTCCACATTGAAGTTGGTTTTGGAAAGGCACAGACCCGCTGCCCCTTCAAGGGATTTCAGGCAGGTCTCGTTCAGCTTTTCGGTTAGTGATCTCAGGTTGGTACCGGCCATCTCGAAAGCTCCTTGATTACAAGAATCGTGGTTCAGGCAGACAACTCTCCGGACAAAATCACATCGTCAACCGTATGGTCTGGATTCCTTGCTGATAACCATATGGATTGTCCCAGCACCGGGGCATCGCGTTTTAGTATCGGCGCGGGAATTGCTGTGCCACAGATTTCCAGACGGATGTCGAATCCCAGGCCGGAGGGGGCATAAAACCGCACCAAATCGCGGACCATCCGCAAAAGCGGCGGAGGCACGGCAGTATCGCCCACGGTTGCAGCGGGCAGGAATTGCTGAAACATGCCCGCATCGATAGGCCCAAGACGTACTCGGAAATGACCTTGCATATCGAGGATGCGGGAGCCGCAGATAGCGCCAATGCCCAGTCCGCCAAGTTCCTGCAAGGCACCATTACCGGAATCGGGCTTTTTGAGTGATGTCTGGTTTTCCCCGGTAAGTGTGACCCAGCGAGGACTGAATTGCTCCACACGCGCTGGAACACCTAAAAAATCCGATAGAAGCGACTCCAATCCGCTGGCGGTGCGAATCCTGCGGCCAAGAGTGGCGCCATGGATAATCAGAAACCGATCTTCAAACGGTTGCAGTGGCGGCGCGTCGGGTCGTTGACGGTTTTCAATGGACCCCGCGCCTTCCCCGTCAAGCTCGGCCATGGGCCCGCTAAGGCGCCCCATCTTCCCTCGCGTGGGGAGCATCCCAAGCCCCACAACGGCAAGGAGGCATTCGGAGTGTTGGTCGAATCCGCCCGGGCGCCGGCAAAATTCTGAGGTCATGGCCACAGCGGGGCGATACTTGCACCATGTGCGGTAGAAATACGACGCAAGCCTGTGGTTGAAGAGGTCCAGCCACGCTTTGAAGGCTCCACGCTCCTTGTTTTCTTTGTTCCGGTCGAGCTGCTGGATCATTTGCGTGTAGTAGTCTGGAAGAACTCCACTGGGCCCCTGCAAGCCTATGAAGTTCAGCTCCATCGAAGGCGGATCGGTGACCGGGTTGTCGGATTCGTCCGCGGGCACTTCGCCTACCCGGACTTCTTGGATTTCACTGGCAGGGAAAGCAAGGGAATTGCGGACCGTAAAACGTACCGATTCCCGCGCGTAAGGCCCAAGTGAACCCGGTTCAACAACATCTTCTTGAAACAAACGCAGCAGGTGGACTGCCTGAAAAAAATCAAATTCCCATGGTTTTTCAACCAGATGCAGCAAAAGCGACACCGTGGGCAAGTCCGGTCGCTGCCTGGCAATGAGGCGAGGCGTGGCGGTCGTTCCTTGGCTTGCCATGCTCACAGCAGCGATACCTCGCCAATGCGTGGGGGCCAAACCTTGATGGGCGTGTCGGATCGTTGCTCTTTCAACACCAGACGCGTGAAACTGTTGATGGAACAATACAAACCAAGGAAACGTTCAAGAACGGTCGCGAACAGCAACGAACCGATGCCACTGAACTTTTCCGGATCGAGTTCCAGCGTTACTTCGGTCCCGCGCACAATGGCACCGGCGAAAGCGCCTCCCAATCGTGTGGACACATTTTTTGAACTCACGCCCACAATACCCTCGCACGTCAACCGGTTGATGGCGGCTCCATCGGCTCCACTTGCCTGGCGCGTAGGGTCGTACAACGACAAGATTTCTCGCAGTATTTCCGCGCCTCTTTCCGGATCCGATAGGCTCAAATGGCTCAAATTCAGGTGCGACACCAGCCGCCAGTACGCGTCGCGACGCAGTGCCCGCCGCAATGGCAGCGACGGTGCCCGAAGCACTTGAATACGCGAGACAGGAGCTGCCGCTTCCAGATCGAAACGGATCCGTTCTCCCAGATTTTTCAACTGTTCGGGCAGTTGCCTGTTGGTGCAGTGCGTTTTCACCACCAGCACCTTGTCGCTGGAGATGGCTTCGCGGAAATCGATGTCCACCAGACGAATTGATACATCCGTGCCAGGATCGTCGGGACGAGCCGAAGGCCGCCTGACAGAGTGCCATAAGGCTTTGCGGTCGGATGGCCCAACACCCTTGCGGAAGGAATAAAAGGGATTGTAGACGTTCCCTGTATCCCCTTTGCCCATGGTTCCTTCAACGGAGTCCACCGACCAGACTTCCATGCCCTGAGGGTGGGCCACGTCTGGAACAAGCGTGTACTCGGAACGCGTGCGATCCACGGTGACAGGTTCGGCAGTTTTGGCAAAAAGGTTCACCACGGGCGTGCAGCCCAAACGGAACGTTCCAGCATCGATACCCTGCTCCAAAAGGGTATTCGTGCGGGTCAGGTAGATGTAGACGTCGGCGACACGGTCGCATCCCGCCAATAGTTCACGCAATCGGCCAAGCCTGACAAAATGAAATTTGGCCGGGCAGGCAAAAAATTCGGTGAGCAGCCGAAGCCCCTGCGGGGATGAAGCCGGATAAGGGAACAAGGCTTCGTTCGGTTCCAACCCGGCAGGATCCAGCGGCAGGCGACCGGGAAGGAACGAAACCGGGCTTTTGCCGCCACTTACCGGCGATGCGGAAATAGCCTTGGCATCGTTCAAAAGTGCTTGATAAAGCAATGGTGCCAGTTGGCTGTCTGAATTGAGGAAAAGCATCAGCGATTCGAGCGGAATAGCGGAAAGCCGAAGATTGCCTAACGATTCCAAACGCAAACGAATGACAGCGGCAGTACCTGAGGGGGCCTGAATGTTCTGCGGAAATGGCGGGACCAAGCATTGCGCTTCCGCGACACGCAGCGGAACCAGATCAACATCGAAGCAGGTGCGGAACCGGCAACTGAGGCCACCGACGGGTTGTGTTCGCAGCATGGTGCCGCGCTGCAGGCGAAAAGCACCGCCCGAGGTCGAACGCGTGTGGTCGTGGTCGAATTGAAGAATGGCGATCGACGGCACTGGCGCCATGAAGTGCGGATACAGCTGCTGCAGCATGCCGTCGGTGAGTTCAGGAAATTCGTCATCGAGGCGGTGCTGAATGCGCGCGCCAATCAGCGCGAACCCTTCCAGCATCCGTTCCACATGCGGGTCGGAACTGGTGTTGGCCTCAAGAAGAAGCCGGCCCGCGGTGGATGGATAACGGGTGGCGAAATCCCTCGACATCTGCCTGAGGAATGCCAATTCTCGTTCATAAAAAGGATAGAGTTCTTTGCTCATCCGACCATGGCCTCCGCAACCCGCGTCTGACCAGTGGCGAGCTCGAGCAGTGTTTCAAAAACGACCTCAGGGGCAGGGTCAAGCCTGACACGGGCCTCGATGCGGTAGTTTAGTGTGCTGTTACGGGTGGATTTTTCATCAGTCACCAGCTTCACACGCACGTTGGAAAGTCTGGGTTCGTGCCGAGTGATAGCGCGTTCAAGCATTCGGGCGATTTTTTGCCTGTCTTCTGGGGAAGAGGCCTGCAGGCTCACGACTTCGGGCAACCCGAACCGATAAACTGAATCTGCCAGCATTGGGAATGAATCGATATCTTTGTCTTGGTTTTGCCTGGTGTTGAACAACTCTTCAACATCGCGCCTTACAGCGGTGATCAATTCCGAAATGGTAAACCCCGGATTGGTCCGGGTGCCTAAAGAATCGGGATTGATCAGCCGGTCTAGAACAGATGGCATCAGACCCAGTTTGCGAAGGTCACCGGCTTCCATGATGCACCCTTGGACCGGCCAACGGCCTCCAGAAATAGGAAAAGACTCTAGCTACGGAATCAACCACCAATAATAAGCTCGCGGAAGTCGACGAGGTTCATTTCCAAATCGCCAGCCAAGAAAACCTTGGGGCCATATCCCCGCATGAACCCTTCGCATTCCGCGGCAACTGGCATCCAATCGCGTTCCCGGCCCAGGCGTACTGTTTCAAGGCCGTGCTCATGGCTTCCCAGATACAACCCCGGCAGAAACACCGCGCCAGTGGAACCGTCAACCATGGCCAAGTTGGCTGGAACCCACAGCAGATCGCGAGGGAATTTGGGCGGATTCATCGCCAGCGTGGCGATCTGCGAGAAAGGAACCCAGTAGTAGTTGCCTTGCGCAAACACTTCAAGAACACCAGCGAACAGATCATCTGCATCGCGCAAACCATCGAACTCCGCGCCGTTGAGAGTTCCCTTGATGGCGGGCATTGCCGTATCGTTGGCTTCCGTGAGTTTCGCTTGGAATTCAGCATGATTTCCAGCAGCCAATGCCGCGAAGGCATCGAGTCGGGCCAGCGTGGGCGCGTCTGGATCAATAAAGAAGTTGGGCTTTTCACCGGCCAGAACCTTGCGACGCGCCACTTCTGCTTTCAAGCAGTTACGATAATTGCCAGCGGCCAAGTGAAGTTCGGGGTCGTCTAGTGTGAGGGCGTCGGCCTGCCTGGCTGCGCGCTCCAATTCTCCGGCAAACGAAAGAAGTTCGAAAAGAAAAAGGCGGGAGGCGTGATCGGCTGGTTTGTCGCGAACCACCGCGATTTGGCTGGTGATGGCATCTGCAAGGTGGCCTTTGCGGAACAGTTCGGATACATCAGACATACGGTTTCCCCAAATAATTCAGCGCGGACTGTGCGTTATTGAAAGAATATGCGACAGGTGTGCGGCCCCGAAGGACCGCACACCCTGTTGCCGAGGTTGGAAATCACACCTTGGTGGAGTTGTTTCCGAGGTTGTACTGGCCGATGGCTGGTGCCCCGAGGGTACCGTCAGCCTTCTGTGGCTTGTAGGTAATCTTGATGGTCTTGTAGCTCAGCGAATAAGAGTCGACGTGGGCGACTTCGCTGCCGGGGTTGTTGGGATCGAGTGGCTGGTAGCCGTTCACGTACTCCGAAACGTACACTTCGGTGAGCTCGATCGTGAAGTATTCCTGCTGTGATTTGCCTGCCTTACGGGCGGTCAGCTTGGCGGTCTTGAAGTGATCGCCTGAAGCGGATACTTGGAACAGGGTTGCGGAAGAATTGTTGGTGCGAGCAACAATTTTCAGCGCGCCGAACGAGGCTTTGCCTGCGCCCGAACCACTTGTGCCTGAACCAACCGTCGACTGGTTGGAGACTGAGTGGCTGAAGCTGGCGACTTCAATTTCGCCAGCATGGCTGCTGTCGGTGCTTTCACCCGTGACGCTGTCGAGCTTGAGGAACATGTCGATGGCCATGACTGAAACTCCTTAAACTGAAAACTAGAACACAGAACTAAGAACAAATCGGCACCATTTGTTTGCCACCCACACTTGGGCGACATCTGGCGATATAAACTGTACGCATTCGATAGCGTGACGGTTCAACCCTTCTTTGGAATTTCCGCAACCAGACGCATACTCGATGCCAACGCTTCCAACTGGAAGTGAGGTCGCAGGTAAGCAACTGCGTTGAAGAAACCGGGCTTCCCCTTCACTTCTTCAACACGCACTTCGGCTGCTGCAAGAGGGCGCTGGGCTTTCACATCGTCGCTGACGCTGCCTGGATTGCCAACAACATAGTTGTTGATCCATTCATTCAGCCACTTCTCGCAATCACCCGTTTCCATGAACGAGCCGATTTTGTCGCGAGCCATGATCTTCAGATAGTGCGCGAAACGTGAGATGCTCAGAAGATAGTTGGTCTTCGTCGACAACTCGGCGTTGGCGTTCGCGGCGGGGTCGAAATACGTTTTGGGTTTCTGGGTCGACTGGCTGCCCATAAATACCGCGAAATCGCGGTTCTTGCTGTGCAGCAGCGGCATGAAGCCCAAATTCGACAATTCGAATTCGCGACGATCCGAGATCGCGATTTCGGTCGGGGTTTTCATGGCGATGTCGCCATCGTCAGTTGGGAAGGTGCTCACGGGCAGGCCTTCGACCTTGCCTCCACCCTCAACGCCACGTGTGCGCATGAACCAGCCGTCTTTGGAGAAGGCGTCGGTGATGCGTGTTGAGTAGGCCCATGCCGAACTCATCCACTGGTACTTTTCGTGGTCCTTACCATCGACGTTTTCCTCGAAGTTGAACTCCTCGACAGGAGCCGACTTCGCGCCGTAGGGCAAGCGAGCCAAAACGCGGGGCATGGTAAGGGAAACGTAACGCGAGTCTTCCGATTCGCGGAACGACTTCCAACTGGCGTATTCGACCGAGTCGAAAATCTTGGCCAGATCACGGGGCTGCGAAAGCTCCGTATACGATTCAAGGTTGAACATCTTCGGGCTGGCGGCAGCCACGAATGGAGCGTGTGAAGCGGCAGCGACCTGCGATGTGAACTTCAGCAGGCTGATGTCTTCGGGGCTTCGGCCGAATTCATAATCGCCCACGAGCATGCCATAAGGCTGGCCGCCCAGTTGACCGTATTCTTCTTCATAGACCTTTTTGAAGAGAGCGGACTGATCGAATTCAGACGCCTTCTCCAGATCCTTCAAAAGATCCTTCTTGCTGACATTCAGCACGCGGATCTTCAGAGTTTCGCCGGTTTCAGAGTTGTTGACGAGATACTTCAAGCCGCGCCAGGTGCCTTCCAGCTTCTGATACGCGGGGTTGTGAATGACCTCGTTCAACTGGTCCGACAGGCGCTGGTCGATCTGGGCGATCCAATGCTTGATGTTCTTTTCAACATCCTTTGAAACCACCTGACCGGGCTGCACGACGCGATCGAGGAACTGCTTGAAGTAGTCCTTCACGCGGTCGGCTTCGCCTTGGTCCTGAGGACGTGTGGCGGAAATGACCTGATCAAGAATCGATGGGGCCGCGGATGTTGCGCCTGCAGCGGCTGCTGCCTGTTGTTGCGGTTCGGTGCTCACTTGGATTCTCCTCCTTCGGCGTTCAATCCCATTTCCTTAGCCAAGGCGGCTGCCTTTTCGGTGCTACCTAGAACATCTGAAAGCAACTGCTCGAGCTTGTCGTTGCCTTCCATTTTGTTCAGCAGCTGGCTCAAACGCTGACGCATGTCCAGCAGTTCTTTCAGCGGAGCAACCTGCTCGGCAACTTTCGCCGGGCTGAAGTCGTCCATGCTTTTGAAATTCAACTCAACGGCTAACTCGGTGTTGTCCTTGGTCAGCTTATTGTCCACGCGGAATGCCAACCGGGGAGCTGACTTTGCAAGAACGTCGTCGAAATTATCGCGATCGACGTTGACAAACTTGCGGTCCTTAACGGCCTTTAGCCCTTCCTTGGGCTGGCCAGAAAGGTCTGCAAGCACGCCCACAACAAACGGCAGTTCCACTTTCTGGAGCGCG
>CAMCLK010000074.1 GCA_945875585.1 Candidatus Kuenenia stuttgartensis
AGGTGGCGGGCCGTTGATAGGAGCCAGTGGTCCACCTGGGTTTCCCAGAACCATGCCAGCGCCCGGAGTTCCACCGGAACCGCCTTCTGAAGATCCGCCTGATGCCCCGTTAGAAGATCCACCAGAACCACCCGGGGTTCCGCTGGAAGCCGTTCCGGGGGCACCTGGAGTTCCCATGCCAGAAGTTCCGCCAGATCCGCTCAAACCTGCTTGTCCAGCAGCACCAGATCCTCCCGCATCCGACCCAGATCCATCACCATTTCCGGACTCAGAAGAACCCTGATTGGGCATTTGCAAAACAAGGCGCGCTGGCGAACCGCCGCCACTGCCAGTGCCGCTACCTTCGCTAGAGTTTCCGCCGGGACCGCCCGCCGAGCCAGTGGCATTACCGCCCGGGCCACTGCCTGTTCCACCCGGCACGCCACCTGCTAAACCGCTACCGCCTGGTCCGCCAGCAACGCCGCCCGGGCCATTGCCTGTTCCACCCGGCACACCGCCTGCTAAACCGCTACCGCCTGGTCCACCAGCAACGCCTCCCGGACCATTGCCTATTCCACCCGGTACGCCGCCAGCTAAACCGCTACCGCCTGGTCCATCAGCAACGCCTCCCGGACCATTGTCTGTTCCACCCGGTACGCCGCCAGCTAAGACGTTACCTCCTGTTCCACCAGCAACGCCGCCCGGGCCATTGCCTGTTCCACCCGGCACGCCACCGTCTAAGCCGTTACCGCCTGTTCCACCAGCAAGGCCGCCGGGGCCATTGCCTGTTCCACCCGGCACTCCACCCGCTAAGCCGCTACCGCCTGTTCCACCAGCAACGCCGCCCGGGCCATTGCCTGTTCCACCAGGTACGCCGCCTGCTAAGCCGCTACCGCCTGTTCCACCGGCAAGGCCGCCCGGGCCAGAAGTCCCATTCGATTCTGAACCTCCGCCGGGCGCTCCCAACCCAAATGCACCTTCAGCGCCATTGGGGCCACTTCCAAACCGAATACCGCCACCGCCCATGCCAGGGCGCCCTGCTCCAACCCCAGATCCAACGATTCCGGTTGAATTTCCGCCCACTCCGCCACCGTTTCCAGATGCCCCAGGAATCCCCCCCGGAAAGGGCCCAGTGCCACCATTAATTTTGCCCGTACCGGTCATCAGGCCATTGCCAGATCCGCCATTGCCACCGGATAGGCGTACGCCATTGGCTTTGGCAGTTGCCGTATCGGCCGGCCTTCCTGAATTTCCTGTTGGCGCATTGGCAATTTGCTGACCGGGTTCAGCGGGAATATCCAACACCCAGTCGCCATCGATGAATTCATAACCAAAATCGATGTCATATGGTCGAACCAGTGCTTGAAATCTGTAATAGGCACCAATACCATCAGGGCGAATCAGCAACATGAGGTAGGGGCGCGCACCTGCCGGAAGGCCCATTGCCGCCTTGCTACGATTCTGCTCATCGGCTCTTCTGTCGATTTCGTCCAAAGCGCGGCGAGGCTGAGCGATCGGATCCACCGCCAGTCGATCTGGATGAAAGACAAGACCTTTGGCAGAACATTCAATATACAATGGCCGACGATTTTCTCCCTGTTTACCCTTGTAGGGAACAATAGAAAAGGTTTGTTTGTCCCGCTCACGATCAGCACTGATGCGTGTCAGCAGCATTTCAAGGCGAGCCAAGTCGCGTTCCTGCCGGCTGCGGGCATCTTCTGTTTGATTTTTGAGATCGTTATCGCGTTTGCGCTTTTCGAGCAATTCCGCGCGACGGGCTTCCAGTTTGCCAATGGCATCGCGGCTTTGCTGGCGAGCTTTCAGATCGTTTTCTTCCGCGGCAGCAGCCTCAGCCATCAACAAGGCAGATCGATCTGCCTTTTGCTTGACGGCGGTGGCCTTGGCTTTCACGGCATCGAGGTCGCCTTTGATTCGTTCACGCCGCGCCAATGCTTTTTCACGCGCATCCTTTTCAATGGTTTCATTGTTTTTCTGCAGATGCCTGATTTTTTCTTCATGGGCAGCACGGGCAGCATCGTGATCAGCCTGAGCGCGCGCTTCGCTACGGGAGCGCGCGGCCTCCTTGGCCCGGCGGTCGAAGACCAGCAATAACAGTATCAGCGCTCCCATGGCGCACAGTAGCACCGCTAGGAACGGGAACGTTGATACTGTCAACCGGGACCTTGGCCTGCGCATGCACCCTCCGGGCTGCCTCGAATCGGTCAGTCGTGAATGCGTGTGGCAGCATGAACGCGCGGACCGGACAATCCGTGTCCGGGTTCCACACCTGCTGTATCACGCAATCGGGATGCCTTACCCGCCAACAGGTGGGTCGCTCCTGCCAATTGGTGCAAAACTTCCTCAAGGGCGTTGCCTTGGGAGAGAGCGGTCAGATTTTGCGCGAGGAGTGCTTGCAATCGCCCCACTTCGCCTAATCCTTCATGTACGCGATCGAGAGCCTGTACAGGCGCAACCATCTGTCGCGAAACCTGTTCGCCCCATTGTGTCAAAGCCACCTGCTGGGTTTGCAGAATCTGGTGCAGGTTTGCCGTCGATCTGTCCATCCCTTGCCGTGTTTCTTCGGCACGAATAGCCGCGGCACGGTCGAGGGCTTCAATCCTGCCTGCCATCTCGCCAACGGCACCACGCACAGCATGGGCCACAGCGTTTGCCAAACTGTTAGCCATGTCCATGGCCTGCCGGCCCATGGCTTCCGCAACAGCACGCGCAATGTGAGCAGCAGCGGCAGCAGATTCGCCACCAGCCGATTCCACTGTCTCGAATCGGGGTGGAAGGTCTCGTTCGAGGCGTGAATCGACTTCTTCCAGAACACGTGTTTCGGCGCGTTCCACCATGGAGGCTGTGAACATGAGGACCATGGTGAGTGCCAGTGCCACTGCCGTGGCATCAAAGGCAAGTGCCAAGCCATCGGTCACGGTTGAAAGCGACGCTTCCAGCTTTTCGGGAGTCACACCAGATATGGCTCCGGTAATACCCAAAACCGTGCCCAAAAAGCCCAAAATAGGGATCGCCCACGTAATGAATCGGGTGAGCGCCGCACTGCCTTCAAGAACCATGGCATCGGCATCAGCCAGAGTGCGAAGCTGTTCATCCAAACCAGCGGCACCACGACGGCGCTCCACATGGTCGAGGGCATTCACATACCTGCGTGCCAACCAAGTATCGGCATGGTCTCCCGATGCCACTTGCCGTGCCCAGGCACCGGCATCTCGAGGAGTTGCAGGAATCCCCTTGTTGGCAGGAAGCCAGTCAGAACGCTCCAGCGCGGCCCACTCAGCGCGTAGGCTCCACAGCTTGACGATAAAAACGCCAAGTCCGCAGCAAAAAAGGGCCAGCTCAACGTGTTCCAATGGGTGGGCTAAATAGCGGTCGAATAATTCCCGGCCAACCGGTGAAAATTGCGTGGCCACCAAGGCCAAACCCGCCAAGGGAATTCCTACCATTATTGCTGCAGCCAAAGGGCGCAGAGATAATGGATAACGGGTCGTATTGGCCACTGCGTCGTTCATGAGGGATTCTCCTCCCTGTCAATGGGATCGGCCAAATCAAGGTCGGGACAATAGTCATTTCAGGAACAGACGCTAGCCCAATTTTGCGCCTGAACCCCAACTCAAAGAGGCTCGACGTCCCATGTCGCGTGCATTTACAGTGCTTTGGACCATGCAGGAAAGGCAAACTTGGCTTCAGAGCGGAGCCAGTGAATTTGGTTCGGCTTTTGGCAATAGTTACCGCTCACGGGGCGTGGAACCCGGCGACGCCCTTTACATTCTTTCATGTGGCCAAGGTAACGTCTGGCTCTGGGGACGCTTGGTAGTCAAATCGATCGAAGATCCAAAACAACGGGGCGATGCCGACTGGGCCCGCGACGCCGTTCGTGCCGACCCTCAGGCAAGCACACCCGCCAATCCAGAACGAGTGATTCCCCCCGAAGTGGTTGCCAATATTCGGTTTGCGGGTGGTCAAGCACCCGCCATGCGCGCCGATGGCCCAGATCCGCAAACGTTTCGGGGCGTGCGAGCCATCAGTGAAGAAACACAAATGCTGTTCGAGCAACTTCTGGGCGGGGCACCGGCCGTTCAGCCCAAACCGCCCAAGCCTCCAGAAGTAGAATCTCCGACAGACAGCCCAGACCAGGACATCCTGCAAATGCGGGCCCTAAGCGTCAGGCAACCGTGGGTGGAATTGATCCTGCGCGGAACCAAAACTGTGGAATACCGAAGCACACCCACGTTGATTCGGGAACGCGTGCTTCTCTATGCCAGTCGCATTCTTGCAGCCCCCGAAGCGTTTGCCTCCGCCAAATTAAAACCGGGATCACTGGTTCGTGGCGCTGTGGTTGGCTCGGTTGTCATTACGGGGTGCCGGCGGAGTACCGATGGCTACGAATGGGACTTGACTGATCCCCAGCGACTGAGTGTGCCCATGATTCCAGATGCCAAACCCCAGCCGATCTGGTTTTATCCGTTCAAACAAACCTGAAAGGGGCAGAAGGTAGCAAGAGGTTCTAACAAAACGGAGCGAAGCGGTTCCATCAGATCCTGATACATCCAATGGTGAGAAAGGCCTGATGAATGTCGTCTCGTTTTTCTTAACGGACCCTCAGCCTTCGTTGCTGGAATAGCCAGGCGAAAGCACTCTCGATGATGCAGCGATGCTTTCCCAAACCGCTTCCATGAGCGACATTCCACATTGCTGTCTTGGGGATGATTCCTCTCTTTCATAGTGGGTGTCTTATTTTTGCCTCGGGATCGTAGGCGCGATCGGCATACAGTTCGTCAGGTATTCGCCTTCTTCCTCCATACGGGCGCTTGATTGCCGGGTTGGAATCCACCAGGGGAATGGCTTGCTGAGAGTCGTGTTCATTGGCTCCGGTCTGGATCACCACGAGCGGGATGCCTTTGCCATCGCTGATGATGTACCTTTTCCGACCCGTTTTTCCAGCGATCTGTGGGATTGGGGCCAGTTTTTCGCCCCCCCAAAAGAGCCCTCACCGAACTGCTATCAACCACCGCCTTGGAGCAGTCGATCTGGTCCGCCACCCCCAATTAGTCCAGAATGGCCTTCCAGACCTCCTGCCACAATCCTGACACTTGCCAGTCCCGAAGCCGGCGCCAGCAGGTCATACCACTTTCGCAGCCAAGCTCAGGTGGGAGAAGTTCCCATGCCGTTCCCGTTCGCGCAATGAACAGTATCCCCTTCAGCGCCAAACTGTCTGGCACTCGGGGAAGACCACCTTTGGGTCTTGGTTTCTCAGAGGTTAACAGTGGCTTGATGATTTCCCACAACTCGTCCGTGAGCTGCGGCTTGGCCATTCCCGCCCCTCCTTGGTCGAGAAAACAATTACATATGCAGATGTAATGTCATGATGTTTTGTTAGAGCCTCTAAAAATCAAATGTGCTTCTTTACCAAATTGACAATACCGATTAATTATTTTACAGATTATCAAATTGAATTGAGCTATGCTTGATTTGACACTGTCCTATGGAGATTGCCATGTGGGTTCCGACACTTGACGGGACGATCGATCGTCGCATCTTGGTCAACTATCGCCTGGACCCGGCCGTTGCTGCCGGGCTGATCCCGGCCCCGTTTCGGCCGAAGGTGGTCCGCGGCTTCGCGCTGGCTGGAATCTGCCTGATCCGCATGAAAGGCCTGCGGCCCCGGTTCTTCCCTATATCTGTCTTTGGATCGAGTGAGAACGGGGCCTTGCGGTTCGCGGTGGAATGGGATGATGGAGACCAGATTCAAACCGGTGTCTATATTCCCAAACGGTTCAGTACATCGCGGTTTGTCTGTTTGATCGGTGGCCGATTTTTCCCAGGCATCCATCACCGCGCCCGGTTTCAGGTCGATGAATCCGGCGACCGCTACCGCGTCGAGATGGCAAGTGAATTGAACCTGTCTGTTCGCGGCACGGCGGTCGATATGTGGCCGGGTTCAGCCGTGTTTGATTCGCTAGACGAGGCGTCGGCTTTTTACCAATCAGGGGCCATCGGTTATTCAGACACCTTCACTCCGGGGTTTTATGAAGGGCTGGAACTCCGCATCCCCGACTGGCAAGTTTGGTCGCTGGCTGTTGACCACGCCACCTGTGACTTCTTCGACGACACCAAACGGTTCCCGCCAGGAACCGCAGTGTTTGACAACGCGCTGCTGATGCGCGGTTTACGCAACGAGTTCTACGGTCGGGGAACCCTGTGCTGTCCGGCCGGTGTCGCTCCGACCGAACGCTAAGTTGGGGCGATGTCTTGAGCATGCGATTCCGAAGCCTCGGGTCAGATCTTTACCTGTTGCCTCATGGCATGCCCAGTAAAGCGCGAATGAGTCGGCGGGCTGCCCGGATAAGTGGACCGGCTTGACGCTGTGGCGGGAACGCCCGGGTGTCCATCGCCGGCAGGAATAGGCTTCCCCGGCCGCTCCCCCACACATAGACCGGCAACGCCATGAGACTGAGCAAGGCGTGGAAGTCGGTGGACTGCGGTCCACGCCACCCGCGAACTGGCGCATCCGTTCCGATGACTTCTACTGCGGCAGGCCAGCCCCCGAACCAGTGGGCCGCGGCGCTCAGCAGCGCGGACGCCGAAGGGTCGCGAACTCCGAGGTGCCGAATCGCCACCATGTCCACCGTCAGCGCATCCGCACCCGCGTAGAACCTGCGGGCATGGATGGGACGGAGACAACCCATCATTCCGGTCAATCCATCAGAGGCCGTCTCAAAGCCATCGATCAGGGCATAGTGCGGCGGGTATTCGTCGATCAGCGCCATCAGGGGCGTGGCCCGGTCAGCACGACGATCTAGGAAAATGAATTCGTCGGTACGACCACCAATCCCTTCCAGGTTGCCGATCGACAACGAGGCCTGACAAACGGGATGACTTCGTAGCTTCACGAAGCTGACGCGGAAATCGCCACCCGCCCAAGCCCGGCCAATCGACGAAGGACCCAGACCGCGGGGGTAGAAATGTGGCTGGGGATCCAGTGTCAGGTCCACAACCTCGTACAGGGGCGAGCTGAACCCGAAGTACCGCGCCACATCCTTGACTCCACGATTGTAAAAGAACCGATCGTAAACATTACGAGCCTCGGCCAGCACCACCCGGACAACACCCAGCTCGCGAAAATACCTGACTAGTTCCTCGATCAGTTTCGGTGCCACGACTGGCGATGGGTCGTCCCGGTGGTAGCCGAGCATGAAGCAACCCTTGATCACCACTCGCATTGCCGAAACAGGCTTGTCCAGCCTTGCTGCGCATGCCCTGAGTCGATTGCCAAGGTCGCACTCCGCGAGAAGCCGGTGGAATGCTGTCACAGCCGACTCGCCTTCGGCTCCTTCATGACTCCACACAAGGCCACCGCTGCCGATGGGGTGATCGGTGTCGCCCGCGCTACGCAGGGCACGGGGAAGAAAGGCCCTCCCGACATCCCCGATGCGTGTGGCCAGATTGTCAGCCGTGACACCGGGAGCGAGTCGGTCGTCATCCGTCAGGGCATCGGCGATGGCCTCGAACACCCGGCGATGGCGATCCTCGTCCTCGACGACGCGCCGGAACTCGATGAGTGTTTCTGCGTCCGCGCCTGCCACATCCCCGGCCAGTCGAAGGATCCGGTTCCAGCACGACCCGGAAGCCATTTCCAGGTCGGCGTTCAGGAGGCAGAACTCGCGAAACGGCCCGGCTCGCAGGAGTTTCCCAACTTCGGTCGGCACCTTCCCGGCCACTTTCCCGCTGAACACAATCAGCCCCGCCACCTTCCGGGACAGCAGGGCCTTCCGCGGGTCGGAGTGCTGAAGGACGCCTGTTGCCCAGCCCGCCACCGCTCCGCCCAACTGCTCCAAAAGCACCCGCACCTTCGCCGAGCCACGTGCAGCCTTCAGGAGTTCACCACGAACATAGGTGGTGTGCATCTCCTCGTCCTTCCATACCCAGACCACAGCGTGTGCGATCACCTGCCGCACATCATCGGGAATCGGCATTCGGTCCAGACGGTCGGCGATCACTTTCTCCCGATACGCCAGCGAAACGATCTGCTCGCGTTCGAGCGCCATGAGAAGCAGTTTCCAATAAGCCACCTTGGGCCGGTCGGCGAATCGCTGCAACACGCCTTCCAGTTCCGCTGTCGCTTCGTCGAATATCTTTCCCATGGTTTCTCCCTCGGCATATAATCCGGAGGTTATCCGCAAGCATTCAGTCTACACTCACGACCCTATTCACAAACTCGGCGACTGCGTCGGCGGCCTCCAAAGGAACGGCCGCCAGCACCAGATGTGGTGAATCGAAACTGATCCACTCGATTCCGGGTCGGACCTGTAGTGTAGCGGGGCGAAGCAGCATGTCACGGCGTGCCAGGAGCGGGACAGAAACTGGGAATGGGTCATCGGCAGAGGGATCAGCAAGGTATTCTCGGAGTCGCGCCCGTAGCACGCGCGACGGAGTGCATGCTACGGCCATGGACAACAGGTCGGCAGCCGCCATGAGGTCGTTCAGAAGCAACCATCGAAGAATCGCCGGCGGCGGACGAAGGGGAGGCAGGAATGGCGCGAGAAACCGGAGCAGTTGTCGCGGTGGAGCGACAAACGAGGGTGTGACCAGAACCAGACCAGCGAGTCCAGGAGGTCGCGCCGCGCCAACCGCAACTGCCACCGCCGCCGAGTAGGATTCCCCCAGAACCACAACAGGTCCTTCGCTGGGCCAGTTGTCGAGAATCAACTGCGCGAGTTCCGCTCGCGACCGATATCGATCGTTGGGATAGGTCAGCCGGACAGGACGGACGCGAACTCCGAGGCATTCGACAAACCAATCGGTCGTGTGCCCGGTTCCGTCAAGCCCGGGAAGCATGAGCAGCATCGGCGGCGACAAAACGGTAATCTCCTGTCGGTTATGCTTGAGTGAATCTCAAATGCATTTGACTCGTAACTTACCAGACAACAGGCTCGCAGTCGTATGCGGAACTCAGAGTATGTGCCATTAAGCCATGAACAGGATTACTAACGCGTGTTTGACTACGGGATCGTCGCGGTGATAAGTTCCTCCAATCAGGATCCGCTGGTCAAATGGATTGGAGCGCCTTTGGCCGGTTGGCACACGAATACCGAATGCCCACAGCTTGTCCGACATTTCAGGCAACGCGCTTGAATGGACCATGGATGAATTCAGGCGGTACGATGATCAATTCCGCGATGCATACCATGGGGCTCTAACAAAACGGTGCTAAGCAGTTCCATCAGATCCTGATACATCCGATGGTGATAAAAGCCTTATGGATATCGTCGCGTTTTCGTATCGGACCCTGAGTCTCCTTTGCTGGAACAGCCAGGCGAAAACGCTCTCGATGATGCAGCGGTGATTTACCAAGCCACTTCCATGAGCGACACTCCGCCTTGCTATTTTGGGGATGATTCCCCTTTTTCTCAGGGGGCCTCTTATTTTTGCCTTGGCATCGTAGGCGCGATCGGCATACAGTTCGTCAGGTCTTCGCCTTCTTCCTCCACTCGGGCGCTTGATTGCCGGAATGGAATCCACCAAGAGCATGGCACGCTATGAATCGTACTCGTTGGCTTCACTCTGCATCACCCCGAACCGGGTGCCGGCGGAGTACCGATGGCTACGAATGGGACTTGAGTGATCCCCAGCGGCTGAGTGTGCCCATGATTCCAGATGCCAAACCCCAGCCGATCTGGTTTTATCCATTCCGGTCTACCTGATAGGGGGCACAAGATACCACGTAAATGAGTATGCTTCTATTAAGAGAGGCGCAACACAACGTGCCAGAAGAGTCTTTTTGCAAACCAGAGGTCTGCCAAAAATCATGAAACATCAGGCAGCCTACCTACTCACGCTCCTGCTGGGCTCCATGACGGGAGCAACCGAAATGGCCCCAGCAGACCTGCGCCCTGTCGTAGAAGCCTGTGCCGAATGCCATGACGGCAGTTCCGCAAAGGGCGGCCTCGATATCACGTCCTTAAAGTTCCATATGAACGACCAATCAGTGCGCGATCGCTGGATGCAAATCCATGATCGCGTCCAGAAAGGAGAAATGCCTCCCCGGCCAGATCGCCTGCCAGAAAAGAAACGCTCGGAAATGGTGGCGCTTCTTGCCAAAGCAATCCACACCGCCGATGAAGCAGATGTCCGTGCGCACGGTCGCGGCCCCATGAGGCGGCTGAACCGCGACGAGTACGAACAAAACCTCCGCGATGTCCTAAAACTGCCGAATCTTGATATTCGAGACATGCTGCCTGAGGACCGGGAAGGATATCATTCCAACAAATTCACCGCGAAACTCGATATCTCGCGCGTTCAGCTCGCTGCCTTCCTCGATAGTGCTGATGCCGCTTTGCGTCTTGCCATGGCGACAGGCAACAAACCCCAGCCTTCCACAAAATTCAGAGCCGTTGGAGCGAAGCTGTTTGCAGAGGGGGCCACCTTTGGCGAACGTGAAGCCATGTTTTTTGCCAAGAACAACAAAGCAGTGGATCCAAAAGATGTAGGCGATGATCCATCCTTGGAACTAGCCCTTTTCCGATCAGCGCACTGGCCTTATTACGGGTACCCCAAAGTCTTCCTGGCGCAAAGACCCGGTGATTACAAAGTTCGTTTTTCGGCACGGGCGGTCCTTCAAAACAAAGGGTATACACTCAAACCCGCACTACTTCCTGTCCCCATGACATTCCGTGCCCGCAAACCTTCCGGGCCCGATGTTTCAGGCGATGTCCGCGCCACAGGCGGCCTGATGGACATTCCACCAGAAACCTCCATTTTTGAAACAACAATCCGCCTGCGAGCGGGTGAAACCTTTGAATACAGCTTGCTGGGCCTACCCGTTCCTCTGGCGCGCAATGTTCAAGGTGGCCCACCTACTTACCGTTACCCGCCATTTCCGGAGGGTGGACAGCCGGGCGTAGCATTCCAGTGGCTCGAGGTAGAAGGACCGATAGCACCGGAAATCTGGCCACCACCTTCGTACCGCGTTCTGTTCGACTCGATCGATATCACAACCAATCCTCCCATGCCCAACGATGCAGCCAAGCGCCTGCTGCGCCATTTTGTGAAGGTCGCAGCACGTGAGCCGGTTTCAGAAGAGTCGTTGCGACAGTTCGAACAACTTATTGTCGCGCGCCTTCAAAAAGGCGCTCCCTTCCACGAAGCCATGCTTGCCGGCTATCAGGCTTTTTTATGCTCTGGGCATTTTCTTTATCTGAAGGAACCTATGCATGGAAACGGTCAGTATGCCATCGCATCGCGGTTGTCGCACTTTTTAGCCAATACCAGACCCGATGCGCCGTTGTTGGAACTGGCTGAATTGGGAAAACTACGCGACACTGCCACCTTGCGCCATCAAACAGAGCGCCTGATAGCGCACGACAACTTCAACAGATTCGTAACCGCATTGACAGACTATTGGCTTGATTTACGTCATCTCCGACGCGACGACCCCGACATCCGCCTCTACCCCGAATACCGCTTCGATGATTACTGTGTGGAATCGATGGGTCAGGAAACCCGCGCATTTGTGACAGCCATGGTGCGTGATAATCTGCCGGTTCGCGTGATTATTTCTTCCGATTTCATTTATGCGAACGACTCGCTCGCGAAACATTACGGGCTGCCACCACTCAGTGGCTCGGCCATGCGCAAAATCAAGTTGCCCAACGATAGCCGGTATGGCGGATTACTGACTCAGGCATCGATCATGAAAGTAACCAGCAACGGAACGACAACATCGCCAGTGGTCCGCGGCGCATGGATCATGGACCGCTTAATGGGACAGCCACCACCGCCACCTCCACCCAGCGTCCCCGCCGTTGAGCCCGACATTCGAGGCGCGAAAACCATACGCGAGTTGCTGGCTCTTCACACACAATCCAAAACGTGCGCTTCGTGTCATGCCAAGTTCGATCCTGTTGGGCTGGCTCTTGAAAACTTCGATGTGCTTGGCCGCTGGCGCACCCGCTACAGAGGGGTCGAGCAAGGCGACCATATCAAAGGAATCGACCGCGCCGGTCATGATTTCGACTACACATTAACCGCGCCAGTAGATTCCAGCGGCACTTTGGCCGATGGCCAAAAATTCAACTCCATCACCGACCTCAAGAAAATAGTTGCTGCCAATCCCAGGCAACTCGCTCGCAACCTTCTGCATCAGTTCACGGTTTATGCCACAGGTACCCCTGTTCGCTTTTCAGATCGCCCGGAGATCGAATCCATACTCGACCGGTGCGCCGCCACTGATTACCGTGCACGCGACCTGCTTGTCGCATTTGTAACCAGCCGCATCTTTTTGGGCGATTCAGGAGCCACACCATGACAGCACCCCGGATCGATCGGCGGACACTGCTTCGTGCGGCAGGCGTAAGCCTCGGATTGCCCATGCTTGAATGCATGGCTACAGCTTCGGGCCAAAGCAAGCCAACGTCGCCTCGACGGATGCTGATTATCTCCAACAATCTAGGAGTATTGCCCAAACCGTTCTTTCCAACCACCACCGGACACACGTATACCTTATCGCCCTATCTGTCGAAACTTGCCGAATATCGTCGTGATTTTACCGTGTTCAGTGGCCTTTCCCACCCCGGTGTGGTGGGTGGGCACAGCACGGAAAACTGCTTCCTCACCGCGGCGCGCGGACCAACCAAAAGCGGGTTTCGCAACACCATCTCCCTAGACCAATACGCCGCTGAAAAACTGGGGCAGTCAACGCGCTTTCCCTCGCTGAACCTCGGCGTGAATATCGATAAGGCCAATCGCAGTCTGTCCTGGACACGCGATGGGGTGCTGCTGACCGCCGAAGACAACGCATCTAGCCTGTTTCGCAGGATGTTCATTCAAGGCAATCCCTCCGCTGTGCGCCAGCAAATCCAGAGGCTTGAAGAACGCGGGAGCATTCTCGATACACTTCTTGACGATGCCAAACGTTTCTCAAGCACCCTTGGCACCGACGATAAGGCCCGCCTCGCTCAATACCTCAATTCTGTTCGCGAGGTTGAGGGGCAATTGCAAACGGCCCGGGAATGGGAATTGAAACCCAAACCCGCAACCAACCAAGCGATGCCGGCCGACATTCACGACAAAAAGCTATTCTTCCAGAAATTTGAATTGATGCTTTCGATGGCGCACCTGGCGCTTGAGACGGATTCCACTCGTATTGTCACACTGATGGTCGATGCGTTTGCCACCCCGGTCTTCAACCTGCGAAATCAGGAAAACACCACCGATGGCTATCACAATCTCAGCCACCACGGACAGGCACCCGATAAGGTGAAGCAACTTGAAGATGCAGACCACCGGCAAATGGAATTGCTGAGCCATCTGTTGAAGCGCCTAGCCAACACGATGGATGGCCATCAGCGCCTACTCGACCAGACCATGGTTCTTTACGGCAGCAACATGGGCGACTCCAACACGCACGACAACACTAATCTGCCGATTGTGTTGGCCGGAGGCGGATTCCGGCACGGCCAACACCTTGCATTCAAAAGAGACGACAACAAACCGCTAGCCAATCTGTTTGTTTCCATGCTGCAGCGTCTGGGTATTGAAACTGAGACCTTTGGCTCCAGCACGGGAACGTTGTCTGGCCTGAATCCCGCCTAATTCCAAATGCACTCGAGACATCATTAACGGGCGAACAAAAAATACGGTCCAATCCATCACCCTAACACTTCAATGCGGTGAACATTGCTTATGGCTTGCCAGACTTCATGCTTGTCTGCAAATCCAGCAAGCTTTGCTGGCCTGCTGTGATAAAACCTTCCAAAGGGCGGTTCAGGTCGGTAATCAGATACATCACACAAGCAAAAGCCACAATCAGCACCAGCATGGCAGGGGACCTTCTGGTACCCGCCAAACCAGACTGGTAGCCTACCGCCGCCATGGACAAGGCTGCAAGAAGCAGCAAGACGACCCAAATAATGGCCGGGATTCGATTTCGTAATCCAGCCTGAATGCGCACTCCATGCATATCGATCATGCTGTTGAGCGACTGGATATACAATGTGGTAACAAGATTGGGTTGCTGTGCCGCCACCTTGATTGTTTCCAACCAAAGCAGTTCGTGGATTTCCTCCGAGCGCGCCTTGGCTTCCAGAACGGTGCTTTTCTGAATTCCTTGGACCCGAACATCGACGTATTCTCGCAACAATCGACAACTTACCGAGCTCATCGGTTCTGGAAGCAATCGCGCCCGAAGATACGTGGTGCCAATAGAATTGGCTTCGTCAAGAATCGCATGTTTTCGTGTTTCAAAACGATCGGCAGCCATTCCGAAGGTAAATGCCAGCAGGAATGCGAACAAGGCTAGGATAGACGCCACCATGGCGCCAACAGGCGCTTCCTTTTCCACCATTCCCCAGGCGTTTCGCCTTATCCCATACCTGTAACCCGCTTCGAGTGCCAGTGTCGAGAACGCGCACTCGAACAGAAATAGCACCCAAATGGGAATAACATCAATAACGTCATGGCTCATTGCCAACTCCGGAAATTCCCATGGGAATGGTAGCCACCGCAATCCCGGCCACCCCCGTTTTCGCTGCCCTATCCCCCAAGCTGGGAATCATCAGGTAGATCAGGTTTTGGCTTCATGAATGTCGCGGAAATACGATTAAATGGTATCAGATCGAGGTCTCATGAGCCTTACTGAAATGTTGGCGCTCACCGTTATCTCAAGCGCCCGATCCATACAATCAACCGTGACAATAAACCGAACCTTCGTACATTGATATCGGGTGATCGACTCCCCGTTGATTCACCAAACCCCTTGCAAAACAGGTGTACCACACCATGAAATTGACAGTATCCGCATTGGCCACCTTGCTTGGCCTGCTCACCATGCCTTTCGGGTATGCCGCGGGCCAAAGCGAAACGCCCTTGCGCGCCGGAATGATCGGCCTCGACACGTCGCATGTACCTGCGTTTGCCAAGCTCTTCAATGGCCCCAAAGCCACGGGCGAACTCGCCGGGATCAAAATTGTTGCTGGTTATCCGGGGGGAACCGACTTCGGTCCCAGCAAAACGCGTGTCGCCAAATTCACCGAAGACCTGCGCGGCATGGGAGTGGAAATTGTGGATTCCATTCCCAAACTTCTTGAAAAGGTCGATGTGGTTTTCCTCGAAAGCGTCGATGGCCGGATCCACCTTCAGGAAGCGATTCCTGTCATCAAGGCAGGGAAACCCCTGTTCATCGACAAACCCGCAGCTGGATCACTTGCCGATACCATCGCCATCTTCGAATTAGCGCGCCAGCACAAGGTGCCTGTTTTCTCAAGTTCAGCGGTGCGCTTTGGTGCTGGCTTGCAAGAACTGCGGAAGAACCCCGCGCTCGGAGAAATTGCCGGTGCCGATACTTGGGGGCCATGCTCTTATCAGGAAGGCACACCAGATCTGTTTTTCTACGGCATTCACGGAGTGGAGGCACTCTACACACTGATGGGCACGGGCTGCGAAACCGTGTCGCGCACTCAGGCGACAGACGCCGATGTTGTGACAGGCGTCTGGAAGAATGGCCGGGTGGGTACCTACCGGGGATTGCGCCGCAACAAAGCAGATTTCGGTGCGGTAGCATTTGGCACCAAGGCGATTGTGCCCATGGTAAAAGGTGATGGCTACGAGCCAATGTGCCGCGAGATAGCGAAGTTTTTCAAAACACGGATTGCGCCCGTACCACCGGAAGAAACCATCGAGCTATTTGCGTTCATGGAAGCGGCGGATGAAAGCAAACGGCAAGGTGGCAAGGCCGTGTCACTTCAAGAAGTGATGACCAAAGCAAAGACATTGGCAGCATCGAAAAAAATGGATTAAGATAGCGCGACCTCGCCCACCCCCACTGATTTTGTTTCAAGCCACTGGACCCTGCCATGAACTCGATCAGCCGCCGCCTGCTTCTTGAAGACTCGATGCTGGCCGCCGCCGCCTTGGCAGCAGCGGCGGTTCCTTCTTTGGTTCACTCAGAAGACAAGCCTGCAGGAAAGCCATCCAACACGGTACGTGTGGCCATTATTGGCTGCCGCATTCGTGGCAAGGCGCATGCTGGGGAGCTTGCCAAAATTCCCGGTTGCGAGATTGTATACGTCTGCGATCCAGACACGCAGCTTTCCGCGGAACTCGCCACCATTGTGGAAAAACAGCAGGGTGGACGCGCGCCAAAGCAGGTGCAGGACATGCGCCGCGTGTTCGACGACAAGTCGGTCGATGCCGTATTTGTCTGCACTCCCAACCACTGGCACGCGCTCGCAGCCATCTGGGCCATGCAGGCGGGCAAAGATGTGTATGTCGAGAAACCGGTCAGCCACAATATCAGTGAAGGCCGGCGTATTGTGCAAGTGGCCCGAAAGACCAACCGTATCTGCCAGGGGGGCACCCAAAACCGCTCCAACATGGCACTAGCGGAAGCCATCGACTACATGAAGGCCGGGAAACTAGGCGATGTGAAACTCGCCCGAAGCATCATCTACGGTGGCAGGGGATCGATTGGCCCCAAGGGTAAGTATGAGCCACCCAAAAACGTCGATTACAACCTTTTCATGGGCCCTGCCCCCCTTAGCCCTTTAACCCGCAAGAATCTGCATTACGATTGGCACTGGGATTGGCAAACTGGTAACGGCGAACTCGGAAACAACAACATCCACTCCATCGATATCTGTCGCTGGGGACTCGGACTCACAGGACTAGGCCAGAGCACCATCAGCTATGGCGGCAGGTTTGGATATGTGGACGCTGGCGAAACGCCGAATACTCAGGTATGCGTTTTCGACTTCGGCGACAAAACCATCATTTCAGAAACACGTGGCTTGAAAACGGAACCGTTCCGCCAAGGGTTTACTGGCGGATGGCTGTTCCACGGTCCGGAAGGCTCAATTGCTGGCAACTCGCTGTTCGACAAGGAAGGCAAGCTTGTAAGCACCTTCACATCGAAACGCAAAAGCGAGAGTCACTTCGCCAACTTCATTGGCGCCGTTCGCAGCCGCAAACGTGAAGACCTGAATGCCGAGATCCTTGAAGGCCACCAGTCCACGGCATTGTGCCATGCGGGCAACATTTCGTGGAGACTGGGCAGCAAGGCCACTTCTGCCGAGGTGCGCGCCCAGATAGAGAAGCTGAAAGCGGGCACCCACGCGGCAGAAGTCCTCGACCGCACGCTGAAACACCTAGATGACAATAAAGTCAATTTTGAAACAACAGAAATGGTTCTGGGCGCCATGCTGATTCCCGTGAAGGACCGGGAAGAATTCCAGAACAACGCCAAGGCCAACGCGCTTCTTACCCGTGAATACCGCAAACCGTTCGTTGTGCCCGCGGAATCTGATATCTGATTCTGTGCGCCGAGCGCTTGAAGCTGTGGCCGCCAAGCGCTCGGTACTGGTTCAATGGGACATCAAGCAAGGATATCCCGAACCACCTTGCCGTGAACATCGGTGAGACGGAAATCGCGACCCTGATAACGGTAAGTCAACCGTTCATGGTCGTATCCCATGCAGTGCAAAATGGTCGCGTTCAAGTCGTGAACATGCACGGGATTGCGCACAATAT
>CAMCLK010000075.1 GCA_945875585.1 Candidatus Kuenenia stuttgartensis
CGCGCTGCCCGCCGTCGCTATAACAACTCCCGTCACATCACCACGCGCCCAGAGCACCGCATCGTTACCGGCGGTAATCTGCACGCCTGTGGCATCGCTGCACGATTGCAGGTACGCGTCGTGCCCTGCCGATATCAAAAACGATGGGCTGCCATTTTCGGCCGATCCGATGAACCCGCCACCCGACCAAGTGATGGCATCGCGGCCTGCCGAGATGGCTGTTGGCCAATGGTCTGTAGCGGTGAACGCCACCGTGGCGTCTTGTCCGCCATGAACCGTACCGTAAAAGTCTCCCATCGCCAGAACCATCGCGTCGCGGCCTGCTGTGCCGTAAAAAGCGTTGGCATCACCATTGACGGCTATGAAAAGATCCTGACCAGCCTTGGCTGTCAACCGCGCATCGCCTCCCGACACAATTGATAAGTCGGTGCCGGAGGTGGCATCCACACTGCCGCCGTCTTCAAGGGCGATAAAGACCGCTCCATCTGCCATCAGCGTGGCCGACGCGGCGGAGCCCCCGGCAAACACCGTGGCATCGAGCCCCGCCGTTACTGATCCTGACCAGTTGTTCCATGTGGTTATGGTGGCCGAACCGCAGTCCGCCACCACGGTGCCGTTGATCGGACCGTAAGCCCAGACATTGGCGCTTACCGAAGCAGTCAGGATGCCGGTGAAGGCACCCAAAGCGGTTACATTGCCATCGGTACCGGCCGTCAGCCGGCCGGCCACGTTTCCGGAGGTTTCGAGCGAAAGAAGATCGCCCGTGGTGACATTTCCGTAGATGTTGCCGGCCACAGAGATGTTGGCCTTGGCACCAGCTGTGATGCCACCCAAAACGTCCCCACCCGCTTCTATGAAAGCGTCTCGCCCTGCTGAGACCACCGTGCCCCCAGAGCCCAGTTTGCCGCCAGAATAAACGAAAGCATCTTGTTCTGCGGAAAGGGAGCCCGTGGTAACATCCCCAATGATAGTGGCGACAAGGTCTGTGCCGGCTTGGGCAGAACCTTTCAATGGGCCGCGCACCCAAATATTGGCGGCGCCATCGGTGCTGAGCTGCCCGGAAAAAGCCCCCCAGACCGTCACTTCAGCCGACCCGCCGGAGAAGATATTCCGAATACTATCGCCAGCGATCCAGATCGAAGCGCTTTGCCCGGCTGTAACGTCACCGGCCAGTGTGCCCCAGGTGGTGATCTGGGCGCTGGTTGCGGCGTATACTGAACCATTGACATCGCCGTTGGACCAAACTGTGGCGGTGGTGTTGGCGGCGATCGCGCCGTTGATGGTGGCCCAGGAACTGACAGTGGCACTTTCAGCGGTAACGGCACCGTTGATGGTTCCCAGGGCCCACACCGTTGCGGCATGGCCTGCTGACAGCGAACCGCCGATGCCGGCCATGGAAGTGGCGTTCAGGTTGTGGGCGGCAAGGACCGGCCCATCGATGCCTCCCTTGGCCCAGATCGTCGCGTCGCGGCCGGCCGTAACCGCCCCGGAGATGGCGCCGGAACTGCCAGTGGATACCGAAGCATCCAGATCGGCCTGAACGGCCATGGCGACACCAGCGTTGCCGAACACGGTCGCCGATCCGGTATCGGAGGCAACACTTTGGTTGACAGATCCCCACGCGGTCACCCAGGCATCGCCTTTGGCATGAACCGCACCATTGATATCGGCAAGGGCCCACACTTCTGCCGGCCCGCCTTGGGCGTTGACAGCCCCCAGCACGCTTCCCGCCGCAGAAACCGTGGCGCCCAATCCGGCCGTAACCGAACAAGCGACATCGCCCCCCAAGGCAACAACTGTGGCTGCGCCGGTGCCGGCGGAGATCGGTGCCGCGATGCGTGTTCCAGCCCGCGCGAATACAGGGCCCGTGGCGGTGATGGTGCCTAGGATCGAGCCGCTGGCCTCGACAGAGACATCCCCGCCCGAGACATTCCCATCCACATCGCCGCCAAGCGTGGTGAGCGCGACGGTCCCGGTCCCCAAGAAGGAGCCTGAAAAAGCACCGGTGGCCAGCAGGTTGGCGTCGTGTCCGGCGGTAATGATACCATCGAAGGATGCGGTTTGTCCGAAAAAGTCCCTGCCAACGCTAATATACCCCGCAGCAGCACGCGCCAGCACCGTGAAGTCGGTGTCCGCATGGCCGAAACCGACCGTAGCCGATTCCAGAGCGTTGATAACGACGTTCCCGGTGCCCAAGACCACGGGCAGATTCACTGTGGTGCCGGCTGAGACTTCAATATCGGCGCCCATCACCGTCGCATCAATCGACTCGCCTGCAGCAATGGTGATGCTGCCCGATCCGGCTGTGACCGAACTTCCAGACAAGACCGATCCGTTTGCCGACAGGGCAACGGCAGAGCCTGCTGTGATCTGGGCCCATGCCGTGGTGCCAGCGGCTAAGGTGACCGAACCGGTTCCGGCGGTGACGGTCACTCTGGCTGATTCGTTGGCATTGACTGTCACATCCCCGGTCTGTGCGGAAACAGTGCCCGTTACGGACTGGGCCGTCAGCGACACGCCTGTCCCGCCCGAGTAGGTGCCGCTGGCCTTGCCGATGGCCGAGACAGTCAGGTCGCCGTTTTCTGCGGTAAAAGAGCCGGCAACGGAGGCGTAGGCACCTATGGTGATTTTGCCGGTGGCTGATACCCGGGCATCGATTTTTCCGTGCGATTCCACACGGGCGTCGTTGGGCCCGGAGGTCCCGCCTGCTGAAACCGGCCCCGTGACATCCCCGTGTGCAAGCACCGAAGCCGAACCCGCCGATGTCACAGCACCGGTAACGGTACCATCGGCCTTCAACTCGATCCTTCCGCCCCCTGTTTGGGTGCTGATAGCGCCGGTCACATTGCCCCAGGTGGTCAGCGCGATCGAGGTGAACGCGCTGACATTGCCCGTAAGGTCGCCGTCGATCGTACCGGAAACAGTCCCCGTGTCGGTGCTGATGTTCCCCTTGAGCGATCCGAAAACACGGGCCGAGATGTCGGCAAGTGAGGCATTCACATGGGCAGACAGGTCGCCGGTCACTTCCAGTGAAACCGATTGGCCAATATCAGATGCGACCGAGCCTTCCAGATTGCCGACAACGAAGGCTTTGATATCCCCTTTGGCGGCCAGTCTGGCCGAGACATTGCCCCAGGAGCGCACATCTAGGTTGGTTCCGGCGCTGGCAACGCCCATGAAACCACCGGCAGCCAGATCGATATCGTTGAGACCCGCTTCGATCCGGCCTGTTACCAGCCCCGCCGCGTACACCGTTGCGGCACCACCCGCCACGATGTCGCCGCTGTAGTTGCCACGTACCGCCACGATGGCGTCGTAGGTCGCGTTCAGGCTGCCCGTGTAATTCCCGTAACACAGCACCATCGCGTAGCCGTAATTGGCATTGATAGTCGACCAGGCATCGCGAAAACTGGTAGCCGAGACATTTGCCTCCCGGCTCTGCAATTGGCCGCTCAACCCGCCCGATCGGGCCAGAACATTGACAGATTGGCCAGCGGAAATATCGGTGGCAATGTCTCCCTCCCAGGTGGTGACATCCGCCTCCCCAGACTGGCTTTGGATGCTGGCTCCGGTAATTCCCGTGAGGGCTGTCACGGTTACGCCAAGGGCACCCGTCACCATGCCGGTGACCTGCCCCCAGGCACCGATATGGACCCCGCCGGTGGTGCTGGAGGCCCACCCGGAAAAGGTTCCCAGGCACGAGACGCTGATCCCTTCGGTGGCTGTGATATCGCCACTGACAGGTCCCCAGGCCCCCAGTGTCACGGTGCTACCGGAATGGACCGCGCCGGAGATTTCCCCGGCCGCCCAAACCGGCCCCATGGTTCCACCCGAAGCGAGGTCTCCCGAGATCGTTCCAAAAACCGTCACGGATCCCAAATTGCCACCCGCCGAGATGGCGGCCGTGATCTCACCCGACCCCGTGAAAATGGGACGATCCGGCCGAGCCGTGGTCTGGCTTCCCGTCGCAAGATCGGCAGTGACCAGACTCGGATCGGGTGCCTCGATGGCCGGTACGGCCACCTGCCCTGCGGCTCCGCCCACCGAGACCGGGCCGATGTTGCGGCCCGCATGAACCTCCGCGGAAATACTACCACCGCCCGTACCGGAACCGACGGTAACACTTCCAATGTCTTGGCCGGCGAATGTGAAGCCGCTCATCCCGGCGCTAGCTTGAAGGGTGCCAATATCCCGCCCTGCAAAAATCGATCCGGTCAAGCTGCAGGAGGTTTCTGCCCCGCCGTACATTCCATTTGACGCGGGATCTGGAGACATCCAACCATATCCGGCCGACGCCATTCCGAGGTCCCTGCCAGCGGCGATGCTTCCGGAGATGCTGCCAAGGCTGGAGACGCCACCAATGTCGCGGCCGGCCGTGATTTTCCCCGTGATCCCGTCGCGGCTCGAGATATTCCCAATATCCGTTCCCGCCTGCACATCGCCACTAATCTGTTTACCGGAGATAACAGCACTAACAATCCCTGATCCAGCAGAGATGCTTCCCGTAATGGCACCGCCCGCCGAAACCCCGGCTCCTCTCGGCAGGTTTTCAGAATTGATGGCGCCGCTCAAGTACAGCCATGAGGCTGAGGCATGCCATGTATCGTCCAATGGCCGAAGCTGGAATCCACCAACATCCGTACCAGCATCAACTTTTCCGGATATTTGGCCACCGGCATTCACACCATAGATAAATCCGCTTGGAGCCGAAATATCGCCCTGAACATTGCCGGTTGCGTTCACAGCATGGATATCGCGGGAGGCCTTCACAGCCCCTGCAATGTTTCCCGGGACAGACGCCATGCTGGTGCCGAAACCCATGGAAAGCGATGGGTCCGGATTGGTAGCAGGGGCCAAAACGCCGCCGCCACCTGCCAATACCCAGCCAATGTCGCCACCGGATGCGGAGATGGAACCAAGCACATGCCGGCCAGCCTTGACCCCGACAATGCCCTTGCCAGCCGATACGGACCCGGTAACATCGCGACCAGCGCTTACACCGATCCCGTAGCTGGCATACTGCCAAGCCTGATAGTTCTCGGGCCCTGCTTCGGGCAAGTAGGCTCCGCCGATCCACAATCCAGCCTTCACGGATCCGCCGATATCCAGACCAGCGTTCACTGTCCCCAGCCAACCCCCCGCCTTCACGTCGCTGGTAGTGGTGCCCGCCGATATACGGGCGATATTGCCTCCGGCAGATACTGTCCCGATCGATGTGCCGGCCCACAGTTCCCCTATATCGCCCGAGGCATTCACATTCCCGATCGTTTGGCCCGAGTGTGCTGTCACCGTGTGACCAGTAATGTCACCAACCGTCCATCCGCTCTGGACATACACATCCCCACCGATGGAAATATCAGAAATATCGCCCGTTGCTGAGATGTAAAGGCTTTCCGCGGAACCCGACCAAGAAACATCCCCACTACCGTCACCCTGAAACCCAACAACCGAGAATGCGTAGGCCGGAATGACTGGAGTTGTCATGGTTGAGCTGTCTGCCCAATCTATAGGGGGCTCAGCACTGATGGTCAGGCCGGGTTGACTGGCCACGGAGGGCGGTGCACCCGGTGCCACGGCAACTGTGCCACTTCCACCACTGACCGACAACCACGTGGAACCTTTATTCTGAAGGGTGACGGTGACCCCGGATTTTACGCCATACGAATTGGTGCTACCGTCATCCCAAAATGCTCCAGGGGAAACCAACGCCGGCACCAGACGGGCTTCCAGAGCCTCGATGTTCAGTTGCGTACGGGTAACACGGGCACAACGAGCGGGGTGCCCCGCTCGAATCAGCGATCCCAGTCGGGAGTACATCCCATGGAAAAAGGATCGCTTCAACACATTTCCCCGGAACTAAAAAGGAAGCTAGAACACGTCTTAACACGTGAATAGGTAATAGAACCAGACACAGAGTCGATCGTTCTAAACAATTACATTCGGTTGTCAATATATTTTTTGAGGAGGAGTCAATTTCGCACACGACCGGCGAGACGCCGGTCTTAGCAATCCCTAATCACCATCCTCTTTGGAATTTTACCCCATACGCTCCCTAGGGTATCTGCAGTTGGTGGGACCGGCGTCTCGCCGGTCTGCCGAAAACACCTGCATCCCATCCACCCAAGTCTCGCAAACCTGCAATGCGTCGCTCAACAATACAAAATCAGATCTTTTACCTACAGATAATGATCCCATCTCCGCATCCAGACCGGCAATGCGCGCCGGCGTCAAACTCGCCATGCCGGCCACCACGTGAAGCGGCGCGCCCGTGGCGCGCACCATGTTCCGGAAGCCCTCGTCCATTCCCGCCACGGCGGAGGCCAAGGCTTTGCCATCCAACGTGAGCCCCACTCCGTTGGATTTCAGAACTAGCTCATTCAATTCCTTCGGCCCAAACACATAATGCCCATCAGGCATATCCATGCCCCGCATGGCGTCGGTCACAAAGGCCAGCCGGTCGGGGCCCTTCACCTTGAACGCCAGACGCAACAGTTCATCCGCCAGATGCCTGCCATCGGCAATGATTTCTGTTGTGAGTGCATCGAGGCACAACGTGGCCTCCATCAGCCCGCCGCGCATGGGGTAGGTCTGCTCCAACCGCAACCGAGCACGGTCCGACATGGCGCAGAACAGGTGATCCACATGGCGTGCCCCCCAGCCAACGGCGCGTTCCACTTGATCGAACGTAGCGTGAGAATGGCCCAGATTCAGTCGCACACCCTTGCGCTTACAGGCGATGGCAAAACTCTCAGCACCTAAAAGCTCTGGTGCCACGCTGGCAGTGCGCACAAAACGCGCATCCAGCATGGCTTCAAAATCACACTCTTGCGGAGCAACCAACCCTTCCGAAGGATGGCATCCCTTGGCCGCCGGGGCAAAAAACGGACCGTAGAGGTGAACCCCCGCCAACCGCGCCCCACCTGTGGGAACGTCGATCAATTGGGCTGCCATATCCAGAAAACGGCGTATGAGCGGGTCGGGAGCAACCGTGGAGGTGGCCAGCAACCGCGTGGTGCCATGCCGAGCGTGGGCCCTGCAAACACCATCGAATGCTTCGCGTGTGCCGTCCATGAAGTCGTGGCCGGAGCCACCATGCACATGCAGGTCGAAAAAACCGGGAGCAATCAGGCCGGGCCAGATGCGGGTATCAGGTGGAACCGGATCTGCCGGATCCATTATTTCCACACTTGCAATCCGATTACGAACCTGCCGGATCACGCCACGCTTGGCGCCATCCGGCAGGAGCAATGTTCCGCAAATCTGCTGGTGGGATTCCATCAGCTCCATCCATTTTAGTGACGGAAGAGGAATTCCTTGGCATTGATCAAGGCCCAGTGGAGATCTTCAAATCCACGGCGCCTATCCTTCACCTTGGCCAAGTGTGCCATGGCGATCTTTTGGTCTTCAGCAGAAGGAAGCCGGGACAGTGTGTTCAGGTACAAGTCTGCCAAAATTTCGCTATCCGTCTTCTTCTCATTCATGAGACGCCCCACGCGATTCGTGGGCGACCTGAGCTTATCGTTAATTGTTGGCCCGTTGATCAATTGCAGCGCCTGGGCCAAATTGCTGTCGCTTTCGCGTTCGCATTCACAGGCCAGTTCACGCGCTGGTTGACCAAAGGTCTTCAAAAACAGGTTGTTCACTTCGCCATCGGGCAGTTGCGTGGCGCGTGTTCCCGCTGGCAAGCCCGCGAATTTCTCGGGCATTTCAGTCGACTGGCAGATGGCATCGAGCAGTTGCTCGGCGGTCAGCAGGCGCGAAACAGCATGGCTGAAGTATCGGGTATCGTCCTTGTTGCCTTCATTGGCCGTGGCCGACAACTGGTACGACCGTGAGTTCATGATGGTCCTAATCAGATGCTTGATGTCGAACTGGTGGCTAACCAGATCGCGGGTCAAAAACGATAGCAAGTCATCGTTGACCGAAGGATTGGAATCGCGGAAGTCATCGACTGGCTCGACCACACCACGGCCCATCACGTGGAACCATACGCGGTTGGCAAGCGCCCGGGCAAAGAACGGGTTGGTGCCCGAAGTCATCCAAGCTGCGAGGGCCTCACGGCGATCTTGGCCATCGGCAACCTTCGCGATATCGCCTCCCATGAATTTGGGTGGCATCACTTTGCCCGTACGTGGCTGAGTCACTTCGCCACCACGGTCGGTGTAAATGACTTCAGCTCCCGGAGTCTGTGGGTTGGGCCCAGGTTGCATCGGGTCGGCCTTCTGCTTCACCCGGGCAAAGAATGCAGCCAAACTGTAATAGTCGTCCTGCGTCCACCTTTCAAACGGGTGGTTGTGGCACTTGGCGCATTGCATGCGCACGCCAAAGAACAACTGGGCAGTCGTTTCAGCCAAGTTCTGAGGGTCGCGTGCCACACGGTAAAAGTTGGCAGGGGCTTCAGTGAAAGTGCTGCCACGAGCGGTTACCAGATCGCGTACCACCTGGTCGAAGGGAGTATTTTGTTCCACCCGTTCGCGGATCCAATGCTGAAACACCTGCGTTCCCTTCACCTGAATTGTCTTGCGGTTGGAACGCAGAACATCCGACCATTTCAGCGTCCAATAGTCGGCATATTCAGGCCTATCGAGCAGTGCATCGATCAGCTTGGCGCGGCGGTCTGAAGACTTGTCGGCCAAAAACACCTTCACTTCCTCGGCGGACGGAATGATTCCGCAGATGTCGAGGTAGGCGCGCCTGACAAAATCAGCGTCTGTGCACAGGTCAGACGGGGAAATGTTCAGCAGCTTGAGCTTGGCGAACACATGCTTGTCGATTTCGTTGTTTTCGGGAATGTTCGGGAAGACGAAGCCGGGCTTGGGTTCCAGATAGGTCAACCGAATCGTCACCATTTCCTCAAGGTAACGCCCAAGAATGGCCACTTCGCCCGCCTGACGGAATTCAACCAAACCCTGAGGCGTGACATCAGCAACGCTTGGATCGCTAGTAGACAGCGAACTGAAACGGGTCACATCACGGGTAGAACCGTCCGAAAAGGTGGCTTCGATGGCCAGTTGCTGCCAACGGGCAGGCTTCACCTGCAAACGGGATCCGGGCAGTACTTTGAGGGATTTCACAGTTGCCAGTGTCGGGGCGTCGTCGCGCATCCCTTCAGCCAGCCAACCTTCAACGGCCATAGTTCCCACACCACCCGTGGCAAATTTCTGGCCACCTTCGTGCGGAACCCGACCAAGGCCCTTCAGAAGCAGCAAGCTTGCTTGGGGATCGTGAGAAACCGTACGGCGGCCCATCACATCGCGGGTCAATTGAGCAAAATCTGCCGCTGGATCAAAACCGCGCAGGCTCAATTTGAACCCGTTCTTGCCAGATGGCGTGCCGTGGCAAGCGCCAGCGTTGCAACCGCCGACATTCAGCGCTGCAATCACTTCGTGACGGAAGCTTACAGGTGTTTTCTTGTCCAAATCGCGCACATTCAGCGGCGCCTCGGCCCGTACCTTGCCCGCCATGGCAACCACTTTGCCCTGACCATTGGCCAAGGGAACAATGAATCCGCTTTCGTCGATGCGCGCCAAATTGGCTGGTTCCACGCTGAAAGCGACCAAACCACTGACATCGCGCACCACATCGCCTGCATAACTGGCCGTGACCAGCACCTGCCGACGCGAACGCTCACCCACCAATTCAATGGCACCGGGTTCAATTTTCGCTGTGGCAGGTTGCCCCAACACTGCGGCCCGTTTATCGGGGTCGGTGGGCCAACCGGCATAAGCCACCGGCAACAACCCTACAGACAACGCCAAGCAAAGCAGGCGGGTGAATACCGACATGTCGGGGCCCTCTTCGTTCAGGTGGGAGCGGCTGAGGCTTCTATGCCGCACGGTCTCGGACGTATTGGCAGGAGAGAACAAATACTATCATCGGCGATAACTCTCTCCCGGTCAAGCGCTCGATGCACATTGGGGTCAGAACCCGCCCGGATTCAGCGCGCGTTCCATCAGGCCATGGCCTGGGTCTACCAGCAAGCCCGTCGCCAATGCTGATACCTCGTTGTAACTCGTGGCCCCGTTTGGCTTGATACCGTAGCCCGCCAAGGCAAACGGTACCGCGCCGTAGCTGTGGGCCCGGGTGCGCAGCGTGGTCCGGTGGTCCGGTTCGATCAAGATCCGGCACTCGGGAAACCGCTCGAGGGAGTTCATGATCGGGCCAACAATATGGCGGTCGATCTCTTCGATCGCCTTCACCTTGGCATCAAGTCTGCCTTCATGCGACGCTTCGTCGGGAGCCTCCACATGCACACACACCACATCGTGTTGAGCCAAGGCTGCAGTCCCCCACCGCCCCTTGGCGGCGTAGTCGGTGTCGAGGTACCCCGTGGCACCGGGAACATCGATACGCTCCCAGCCAATCAGCTGGCCCACGCCACGCACAAGATCCACCGCGCTCAAAATCGCACCACGCAGGCCAAAGCGTTCTTCAAAGCTTTTCAGCACGGGCGCACGCCCCATCCCCCACAGCCAGCACTGAGTTGCAGGCTTTTGGCCGGCAGCCAGACGCGCCTTATTGGCAGGTGCATCCATGAACAAGGGAATGCTCGCAACCATCAACTCGTTGAGCAAAGTAGAACCCGGCCCCTTCGGCAGATGGGGAGTCATGGGCTGATCGGGAATATCGTGCGGCGGCTGTCCTTTGGTCGCCTGGGTGAACAACTTCGATCCCCCCCGCACCACCAGCAGGTTGCGGTAACTCACTCCCGCATGAAATTCCAGAACCACGGGCACACCATCCACAACCCGTGGCCCGCCCAAACGCTCCTGCAATAACGCCAACAGCGATTTGCCCGTTGCATTGTCCACATGCCCCGCCGTGAAGTCACGCATGGCACCATCGGGCGCGTACACCAAATTGCACCGCACAGCCCAATCGTTGGCACCCAGTGTTATGCCCATGGCACGCGCCTCAAGCGGCGCTCTGCCCGTGTAAACCACATCCGGGTCGTAACCGAACAGGCTGAGCGTGGCCACATCGCTGGCCGGTGTCTGGCTCGGCGGAACGTTGTTCGACAGCCCCACAATGCCACGACGGGCGACATCGTCCATCGCCGGGGTATGCGCCGCTTGAAGTGGGGTTTTACCACCCAGGGCTTCTTGAGGTTCATCGGCAGCGCCATCTGGAATCACAATCAAAAGCTTCATATCAGATACTCCATATGCTTCTTCAAAGTAAAATCGGTCAGTCGAGTATTTCGGCCAGAAGTGCCTTGGCTCCGTAAATGTCACGCAAGGCCAAGGCGATAGCCCCGGCATGAACGGCCACGTGGCGCGCGCCAACATCGGTGTACACAAAGTTGCGCACAAGCCCGGGCCTGTTCCTATCGAAATTCACACCGATCAGGCGCCCTTGACGGTCGATGACCGGGCTGCCCGAATTGCCACCAATCGTGTCTGCTGTTGAAATGAAATTCAAGGGCGTGTCGCCGCTGATGCGGTCGCGCGCTTTCAGCCACGAAGCAGGCAGGTGAAAGGGCTCACTTCCCCCCATGAGATCGTGGCGGGCAAACAACCCAGCTACCGTGGTGCGCACAGGCACCATCTGTCCGTTTTCCGCGTACGGTTTCACCACCCCAAACGCCAACCTCAGTGTGAACGTGGCATCCGGCGCCATGCTTCTGCCATAAAGCTGAAAACGGGCCTGCGCCACGCGCGCCATCGCCTGACGTTCTGGCTCCTCCACCTCTTCCTCCGCCTTCTTGCGCACCGCGCGCGCTGCCGGGTCTACCAGCAAAGCCAAGCGGATCATGGAGTCGGTGCTGCTGGCCACAGCGGCGCGCCCGCCTGCCACCAATCGTCTGCGTTCCTGCACATCAGCCAAGCGAGAGCCATCCACCACTTCAGAAGCCACCCGATTGGGCTGGCGGCCAGCCAGCAACCGAGCAACCTCTGGGTGCTTTACGCCCAATGCCTCTGCCAAGAATGTCAGGGTTGCTGTCAGCCGAACCTTCTCAAGCGGCACATGAATGGGAGCAGGAGAATAAAGAGACAGTTCGAGCGATTTTCGGTTGGAGTCGCGGTATTCACGCAACCTGTCGCCATCGGGCTTATCACTTTCCTCACTCAACCTGACAATGGTGCGGGCGATGCCAAAGAGATCAGAATCGAACCCGAAACCCCGCTCCAATAGCGCATGATCTCGCTGAAACTGCGCATGCGCTTGGCACGCTGCTGCCAGCCTGGCCCATGGAGTTGCATCGGTAACAGCCTCTTGTAGCCGCTTTTCTTCCTCCATCTTGCCCGACATCAGCTTGGCATCGAGCAAACCCTGATACTGGCCCGACAAAGCCTTACGGCTATTGGCCACTGAATGCAGTTCGCGGGATGCCTGCCGCGCAGCATCCGGGCTCGTTGCGGCGTATTGGCCCAGTGCCGCCTCCAGCATGCGCAAATAAGAAAGTGTGAACGGATGAAGGTGGTCGCGGCGGTGTTCGAGTTTGGCGACGGTTTCCAGCCGCTGCGTGGAACCGGGATGGCCCGTCACGAATACCAGATCGCCCTCGGCAGGCCCGGGAGGATGCAGCCTTAGAAAGGCACCGGGAACCACAGGCACGCCTTTGTCGTACACACGGAACAAGCAAAAATCGAGACCATGACGCGGGTACTCGAAATTGTCCACATCACCGCCAAACCCTGCCACGGAAGATTCCGGAGCAAACGCCAGCTTCACTTCGGTGTACCGGCGGTAACGGTAAAGGTGGTACATACCCCCGTGGTAAAGCGTGACCACATCCGACCTCAAGCCGGTCTTCTCCAACGATTCCTTCTCAATCAGCGCCATCACCGAGCGTCGCGCGGCATTCTGGCCCGCTGCATCGGTTTTGGCTTTCACCGCTTCTTCTATGCGCGCCGTAACATCCTCAATGCTCACTAGGACATTCAGTTCCAGATCCGGGCAGGGCAACTCGTCTTCAGCACGCTGAGCCAGAAAACCGTCCTTCAGCAGGTCCCGCGACGGGGTACTCAATTTGGCAAGCGCATCGGCACCCACATGGTGATTGGTAATCACCAAACCACGGCCCGAGACAAATGCTCCCGAACCACCACTGTTGAACCGAACCGACGACGCTTGCGCTCGGTCCAGCCATGGTTGGGTCAGGTCGAACTGGTGCCGCTCCTTCAGCAACGCGTGCGGAGGATCGTTCAGAAGCCACATGCCTTCGTCGCTGCGTCCCACTGAAATCGCCCCCAATCCTGCAACTAGAGAGAATAGGCAGTACAGGAAAAGCCGGCTCACCTTCATCATGCTGATTCCCCCTCTTCCTGTTGCTTTCTTTCTACGAATATGGCCTGAGACATTCCGGTCGATCTTGAGTTCTAAACGCATGCCGGGCATTGTACTGCCCCGAACACCTGTTGGAGGATGCCTCGTGAACGCCCGGACCATGCAACAACTCAAACGCCTGGCAGGTGCGGGCCTCGGTACCCTCCTGATGGTGGTATTTGCCGGTGGACTCTTTGGCTTCTACAGGCATGTTTGGGAACACGGCAAGCGCCTGCGTGAGGTTGTACCCGGCAAGTTGTATCGCAGCGGACAACTCACCGTCGATGGTTTCCGCGATGCCGTGGAACGGTACGGCATAAAATCGGTCGTCAACCTTCAGGATGAATTCCCCGACCCACGCATCCGCAACGGCACGTTCGACAAACAGACCACTGGCGAACAGGAAATGTGCCGCGAACTCGGCGTGCGCTACTTCCATGTCATGCCCGACCTCATTCCACCCGACAAGCCACTTCCCCACCGCCCAAAAGCTGTCAACGACATGCTGGCCCTGTACGACCAAGAAGACCTCTACCCCATGCTGGTGCATTGCAAGGCAGGCCTGCACCGAACCGGGGTGCTGCTGGCCGTGTACCGCATGGAATACCAAAATTGGCCCAAGTCGGAAGCCTACCGCGAACTCAAGGGGCACGGATTTGGCGATAGCGCCTGCACCGAAGCCAACCTTTATGTGAGCCAGTACGTTCTCAACCACACCGTAGGCCAACGCCACGGCAGCAAACCCACCAAAAGCGAGGCCGCACCGTGCTCACCATAATCGACAGGCAGATGCTGACAGCCTTCTTCAAAGCTTACATTGTCTGCTTGGTCAGCATGCTTTCCCTTTACGTGGTGGTGGATCTGTTCACCAACCTCGACGATTTCACTGGTAAAAATAAAAGCTGGCAACGCGTGGCGCTCGACATTGGCGCCTTTTATGGATTCCGCCTCACACAGATCTTCGATCGCCTCTGCGAAGCTATCGTGTTGCTTGCCGCCATGTTCACCATCGCTTGGATTCAGCGCAATAACGAGCTGGTGCCATTGCTTTCGTGCGGTGTTTCGGTGCACCGCGTGGTGGCGCCCGTGCTGGGCGGCGCTTTCTCGCTACTCAGCCTAGCCGTTTTCAATCAGGAAATTGTGATACCGGCCATCAGCGAGAAGCTGATGAGCGAAAAAGACGATCCCCATGCCGTTAACACCATTGCCGTGCGCAGCGGTTACGAGCCCAACGGCATTCACTTTGAAGGCGATAAGGCCGACCGGACCTCGCGTACCGTGCAGAATCTGCGCGTGACCATTCCCGAATCACTGTCGGGCAACCTGATTCACATTACAGCGAAAACAGCCGTCTTTCATCCAGATGCTGATGGCGGTCGTGGTGGCAAATGGGAACTTCTTCAGACCCAACCCCGCGAAATTGAAGGTTGGGACCGCGAAAACCACCTCTTCGAAACCGTCGATACCGGCCGTTATCTGCTGCATGTGCGCGAAATGAATTTCGAGGCGATCACTCGTAACCCCAACTGGTTCGGGTTCGCCAGCACCACACGCCTTTATCAAGAAATGCAACGGCCTGATGCCAGTAGGGCACCAGCACTCGCCGTGCTTTTCCATGCGCGACTGGTGCGGCCTGTCATTGGCATGGTTTTGGTGCTGCTCGGCCTTTCGGTGATCTTGCAAGATCAAAACCGCAATATCTTTATTTCAGCAGGGCTCTGCCTGGTGCTGTGCGCCATGTTCTTTGGCGCGGCTTACGCCGCCAAGATGCTTGGCGAAAACGATATGGTGCCACCGGCACTCGCCGCTTGGTTACCCCTCGTCATCTTCGGACCCTACGCTTTGGTCCTCTTTGACGCCGCCCACACCTGAGACCGGCGCCCCCGGTTTCGTGGCGCGGAACATGCCCAGAGATCCTTCCCCTTCACCGAGAAGGAACTCCCAGCGCTCGTACCCGGCGCGAATGGCCATGGCCGCATAGCCTGCGGAGCTTTCCGGAAAATCGCTGGTCCACACATGCGATTTCATCGCAGCAAGCTCTTCAGGCGAATACAAACTGGCTCCACGCGTTTGAATCACATGCCACAGGCGGTCGAGCCAAGCAGGCCGGTCGTCGCCCCACTGGCGCATGCCGTCGATCACCCAAAGCGCACCACCGGGCAGCAGCACCCGAATAATGTCATTCAGTAGTTTCTGCTTGGCTGCCGTCTCCAAATGGTGCAACGAATATGAAATCACCACGGCATCGTAAGCCGGGCTGGCTGGTGCCTCGGCCATGAACACCTGAAAGTCCGCTTCCACCAGCGTGGCTGAAATTCCGTGCTGGCGCAGGCACTCGGCGGCCAGATCGAGCGCTGGGCGCGCCAGATCCACACCAGTGTAATCTGCCCCTGCCGGTATGGCGGGCGCCATCATGGTGGCATCGCCACACGCCAGATCCAGCAAACGGCCACCAGCCGGCATCCGCTCCGCCAGTTCACGTTTCAGCACGTCGAAGAATTCGCGATGACTCAGAATATTACCCGTCAGCATGGTGCGGTAGAGCGCCCAGCTTTTCGCAAAGAAGGCTCCCACATCGTCGGCTTGAAGCGGGGTAGCGGCGGGAGTTGTCTCGGTCACCATGGCGGAATATCCTTAAAATCCAAACGTATGGGGGCCGCTCTCAACCCGGTAATGCTGCGGTACGACATCAAAGCGTCTAGCGGCATCGACCCGGGCAGATGGTAGGTCACCTCCACAAACGAGGCACCTTGGGATTCTACCGCAAACCCCAGCGGAGGCCGAATCCGGTTGTTCGTAAGCACCTCAAAACTATTCAGCACCGCCCAAGATTGGTAACTTTCTAACGCCACGCCCCCAGCATCGATCTCCACCCTCAGCCGCACAGAAATCCGCTGGGCACGCTTATCAATCTTCTGCACCAAGCAACGGAACGCGCCTTCTCGCGCTACTTCCACCGGCCCCGTCCGCACCCGGTCCAGTAAATCACCAAGCCTGCCCACGGTAACGGTGGTCTTACCCCGGGCAACAATACTTTCACCTTCCACCCGGCACGCCCACGGCTTGTCGGGCAGGTTCCAGCCAGCGGGCACGGCCACCGTCCACCCGTGCCGCAACGGGCTATCGGTGGTGCCAAGGCTTGCGCCGGCTGCCACCGTCACGGGTTCCCGCCCCACGGCCTGCAGGCTGAACCGAACAGGTTGGCTGCTCACCAAAACGGGTTCGATGGGTGATTTCCAGAGCAGGTCAATGTCGATGAATCGCACGGTCTGCCCCGTGGCCAACTCGCGCACGGTCCGTAACCGCACCACCGATCCACTGACAGGCGGATCGCTTGCAGCAGGCGCCTGCCCAAAGATTGTTAAAACAAACAAGTTAAACAGAATCATGGTGCTGGTTTAGGAAATAGGAGAAAGGGCGTCACGCAGGAAAACCGATCAGCCCCCGCCATTCGAGCCACCAACGCCAGTTGGTGGGTTAACAAACAGAACGCTGTTACCCCAAACAGTTTCAAACAGTAACCGAAAATATTGAAACGATTCGGCTTAACTGCCAGTGACTGTGCACCCCCCAACTCACGTTGGGGGCTCATGAATACGTTTAGTTTTGGTTGTAGTTGAAGAGGAATGGATTCACGCGTCAGTACCGAAAAGCTTAATTTCGAGCCACCAACGCTAGTTGGTGGGTTAACAAACAGAACGCTATTCCACTCAGAACTATCCAACAGTTTGGAGCGAAGGGAGCCTGAGCGGAAATAAAGGAGCAGCCCGCTAACTTTCGTTAGCGGGCTGCGGAACCCGGCGATGACCTACTCTCGCCCGTAAAGGACTACCATCGGCCCAGAATGCTTGACGGCCGTGTTCGGAAAGGGAACGGGTATGGCCATTCTGGTC
>CAMCLK010000076.1 GCA_945875585.1 Candidatus Kuenenia stuttgartensis
GATGAAGCGCTCGTCGCCATTTGCCGCGACATAAAATGGCCCTTTCCAGTCGGTTTTCCATTCGACCTTTCCATACCATAGAAAATCTTTACCGTGGCTGGGTGGTATGGGCCGTTTTGGGTCATAATCCATTCGCGTGATTCGATGGCCGAGATGAGGTTCCGTCACATACGCTTCACAACAACCGTTTCCGTGGCACAAAAAATCAAAAAATATCTGGTGTTTATCGGATTTGCTGGGAGCAAGATCTCCCTTGAATGATGCATCGACTGCCGAGAAGTCGGGATATAGAAGAACAAGACGATCGACCCACGTTTCCTCGAATTCAGCCAGCCACATGGAATCCGACATGGATGCATGTGCCGGTATGTTGAATCGCTCAATGGCCTTTACAGAGAGGGGAAGCAGATAGGGATAGCGGATATATGGATCGCCGCCACCCCAAAAATTAGCTCGGAAATCTTGAACCCCATAGTACTTTTCGGCATCAAATTGCCAGCGATGCAGATAAAGGGGGTTGTCTCCCGTGTATCGCGTCGTTGCCAATGGCGTCGGTGCAGATCCGCTGTGAAGTTCCATTCGATAAATCCAAAGTCGGCCACGGCCATCAACCCTCATTGAGGCGGATGGCTTTCTATCGCCATCCTTGGGATTTTCACCCTTCACAATTGGAGCGACAGCGCTGTTGTAAACACACGATTGACGCAAAGCTGCGCGAACAATCGGCGGTTCCATCTGGCCAAAAAGGCCAAGCAGCATTGAAGTGGCGCAGTGGATCGATAGCGGAAAGAATCCGTTCATCGCTCAGGTCTCCGTGAGGCATTCGTTGCGAATCTGCCAGATGATCTTGGCATCCCGGCGACACCCAATGTCGGGATCCATGAGGTTTTCTCAACTTAGATAACCGCGCTAAAGTATGTACGTATCTCTACGGAACTCCATATCCACAACCGCCGCCTGGTTCTTTCTCAGGATCATGCGTGCCGTATTATCGGGCAATTGTTCCATATTTATGAAGCCATCGATGGCAGCATCCTCCCATTCCCTGAGGTTGTTGAATGGACCCGCTCCATAACTCGGATCATATATCTTGCCAGCAATTTCAATCAGTGCATGACTATCAAAGGTTGACTTCGGATTAGGATTATTCTGACCCTTGATTCCGTCGGTTATTGAATGGGTTACCTGCGCGGGATTTCCCCAATAATATTCCCATACACCCGCATTATTTTTCCTCATGAAGGAATTAAATCCTCCTGGGAAACCTGCGTTTCCCGGGATCTTCGTGGGATCGTCAAGTGTGTTGACATGTGTGTAGGTGGCACCATCCTTGAGGATGTTGATTTGACCTGGATCCTGAAAGCGCCAATTCTTGACCAAGAATGATTCTAGTATTCCTAAATTAATATTGACATTAATCTTTGAAACTACCCATTTTCCAAGAATTGGTACTGCCGTCTTGTCAATCCCCGCGTCTCGAATTGATTTAGCAAACAATTCGGCGAAGGCTGTACATTTACCGTCACGAGTTGGATTGTTGACCTTGTCAAGAATGCCTGCCGCAGTGCCGGCAGTTGCCGTCCATTCCTTGTAATATGTTATCGCGACTCCGTTATCAATTGGACTGGTCGAATGCCTGGTGCCGAGATTCAAAGGCACGAAAGACATGTTCCATATGGATGCGATGTAATCAGCGTTGGTGGAGGAATTCGGAAGTTGGGCAACCCAAGGCACCGAAAAATGAATGACGGTATGGTAAACCACATCGTCGTCGGGCTTTCTGAGTGGAACATAAAGCTCATTCTCACTCACGCCCGCAGGCGACCACAAATTGCCCCCGTCTTTCGAGAACTCCCAGTTGATTTTCAGACTACCGTAATTCGCATAAGATGGAAACGGATTCGAGATTGGGGTCGGCGGCAAATACAAATCGGTGCCCGATAAGGTTACATAGGTCGGAGGCACGGTGAAATTATAGGGATTGTAAGCTGACAACGAAGGTGATCCGCGAACCATCAATTGATAATTCGATGGTGGGTAGGGCCAATTTTGAATGGCCGCATTGAAGTGTGCTGACACAATAACATCGCTGTTTCGCGGATAACCGACAGGCAGCGCTTGCTCTCCTTCCGCGTCGATGACACCATTTCCATTCAAGTCAATCCAATCGGATCCAGCATATTGTGGCGTACCTGGGTCCGCTACTATATTGATCTTTTCAGATCCCGAAAATGTCACCTCGCACACCCGCGCCTCCATGACCACTGGATAAGATCCATATCCGCCTGGGCCGCCCGGATCGACGATGACGCCGTTCGCCACTCCATCGGCATCGCCGCGGCCACCGTCGATGAAGTGCAGCTTCACCACATTGCCGTTGAACTCGGCGCCGGTCGTGCCGTTGAAATCGAAGTTCTGCAATTTCCCATGGGCGTCCTGCTTGAAGTAATGGTTCGATATGAGATCGTTCGGCAAGATCATCTTGATGGTCGCGGCACCTCCTTGGACGACATTGTGGATATTGAACTTGTACAGTCCCAACGGCATGATCGAACTCGAAACGCCGGCTTGGGCGGCGGTAATCATTTGCACATTTGTTAGAGTGTGGCCTTCACCGTCGACGGTGACGAATTGACCGTTGCTGGCCTGCAGTGATGCAACTTCGTCTTGCATGGCGTCGGGAATGCCGTCGCGGTTGCCGTCTCCATGATTGGGGGCCAGCGACTCGATCTGATCCGACACGCCGTCATGATCGCTTTCAAAAACCGGGGGATTGTTCAGGCTCGTCGGTTGCGACACGCTCGTCGCAGTTTGGTTCTCCGGTCCGTGCAGCGGGTTCGTGTCTGTTGGCGTCGGGGCGGTCGTACCCTTGGCGTTCACCGCATGGGTGTTTTCCGACATTCCTGCGGAAGATGCGCTAGGCACATTGCTCGCTGTGGCATCTCTTGGCACTGCTAATCGCTTATTCAATTCGATACTCAACGAATCGGCGAAGCGGTCAGGGAAGCGGAAACATGTCTGAAGGTCGATCGGTGAATTTTCGTCACTGTTACCTTCGGGTTCTCGAATTTGGTGACTGTCGGCAGTGTCGCCATCGGTTTCTCGAGTTTGGGGATTATCGGCACGCTCCGCCGCAGTCGTTGAATCTGGACTCGTCTTTGGAGCGAGGCTCGGATTCATGGCGATGTTCAACCGCTCTGACGGAAAGGGGACAATCCGAGTGTCAGGCGGGTCGTTGAAACCGGCCCAAAGCGCTTGCCAGGTATCGGAAGCCGCATTTCGTTCTTCTAGGCGTTCCAGATTGAGTACGGACTGAAACGTGTGCCACTGGGAAGGTAGACGCTTCATGATGCAGTTCTCATGTGAGATCGTCCGTTTTTCAATGTCTTCGCCTGTCCATACAGCATGCTGACCCGTCGCCATCTGTGTCACACAACAGTTCGCGCTCGAGCCTGAATACGCACTCCGGTCCCGCGATTTTCACCGAATCCGGCGCGCTTCCGTCTCAAAGCCGCCGACAGTCGACGCACATGTTTGCGATTCACCGCCCAGCCCAACGCAGTCAACCGCGCTTGAATTCTTCGATACCGGTGCCACAGGTGACACCGCGCCAACCCGCGGAACGCCGCAACAAGCCTCGCCATCGCGAGCGTTCGCCCGTGACCACACCGTCGCGCGACAGTAACCCACGGTTCAAGCCGACCACCTTTGCGACACCCGGAACCGCTTACGCAGAAAGTCCGCCGCACACCACTGCTGCTGCCCTGTCACCATTTTTTTAGGACGACCTCCCGCAATACCTGATTTTCCAGCATCACCTCGGCGAATGGTTGCTAGTGCAACTCCACCTCCTTCGCCAACTCGCGGACACACCCCTTTGTGTCATCGGCCGAGTCGGCCTTGCACCGACGCCACCGGTAAATACCCTTTTCCACGATCCTGTGCCGCCGCCAACTGTGAGGCCTTTGGCTTCGACCCGCTTTACGGCCTTCTGGGCTACCTGAAACTACGCTACTGCCCGTCGTTTCGAGATGACTTTCCGTTTCGAATGGTTGCGAGAGTAAACGAAAACTAATATTCCGCAATACCTTTTTTGATAAGGTTCACAATTATGCGCACATTTGCTGAGTGACCTCCTTGAGGTTAGGGGTGGTAGTTGCATCCAACCATTCCCAAGAACCAAACGGATGTCACGATGGCAAGTGTAAGCGAGTGCGGCGAGTCGGGCAACATACGGACTGTACTCAGAGTTGATGATGGCGAGATCAGGAGTCACCTGGACGGGTTGGTCAAGCAATCGGTCGAGGATATCCTGTACCAGCTCCTGGATCAGGAGGCCGAGCAGCTTTGCGGGGCCAAGCGGTACGAGCGAAGCCCTGATCGTGTGGATACCCGATCTGGCAGATATACCCGTAAGTTGCATACCAAAGCCGGGGAAGTCACCTTGCAGGTGCCTCGTCTGCGGTCGCTGCCATTTGAGACTCAGATCATAGAGCGATACAAGCGTCGGGAATCCAGCGTGGAAGAGGCGCTGGTCGAGATGTACCTGACCGGAATCAGCGTCAGGCGCGTGGAGGACATCACGGAAGCCTTGTGGGGGATGCGGGTAAGTCCTTCCACAGTCAGCGAATAGAATCAGAAGGTATACGGGTAAATTGAAGCCCGGAGGAACAAGCGGATCGAGGGGGAGCATCCGTACCTGTACCTGGACGGGATTTGGCTGAAGCGGACTTGGGGTGGTGAAGTCCGCAAGGTGGCGCTGTTGGTGGCGATCAGCGTGAATGCCGACGGATACCGTGAAATCATTGGAGTTTTCGAAGGCATGCAGGAGGACAAGGAGAGTTGGTTGGAGTTCCTTCGGCATTTGATCTGCCGAGGCTTGTCGGGAGTCCGTCTGGTGGTGAGCGACAAGTGCTTGGGATTGGTGGAAGCGGTGTCGCAGTGTTTTCCCTGGGCGGAGTGGCAACGACGCGTGTTCCATTTTCACAGGAACATCCTGTCGAAGATGTCGCGGGAAAAGGTGTCCGAGGTGGCTCCCATGCTCAAGGCGATTCATGCCCAGAAGAACAGGGAGGCGGCCAAGGAAAAGGCCGAAAAGGTGGCGGCCAACCTGGTTGACATGCGCTTGCGCGCTGCGGCCTAAACTTTGCGGGAAGGCATCGATGAATCGCTGACCTACATGGACTTCCCAAGGGGACACTGGATCCGGATCCGAACCAACAATGCCTTGGAGAGGTTGAACCGGGAGATCAGGAGACGGACCCGGGTGGTTGGCAACTTCCCGGACGGCCGTTCCGCCCTGATGTTGGTGGTAGCCAGGCTGAGGCATGTCGCGGCGACCCAGTGGGGATCGAGACGGTATCTGGACATGATGGACAAGCTTCAAAAACAAATTCCAAGAAAGGAGGCCCTTGAGATGGTCGAGACCGGATAGGCCCTGACCATCTAGAACGCCCCCGGCTTCACGAGGTCACAAAAATAAATGTGCGCAACTTGACGGACGCGACCGCTTGACGTCCCATCACACCCATTTTTAAACTAATATAAAGAATACAACTGGGGCATGACGCCTCGGATGCCCCCAACGAGACTCATTCATGTCGTACGAGCCACCGTTTCAGCGCCACAAAACTCGCGTTGTCGTCGTGGGTGGCGTTCCCATCGGTGGCGACAATCCCATCCGCGTGCAGTCCATGACCACTCCGGACACCCATATGGTGGACGAAGTGGTGGAACAGATCCATCGTCTTGAAGAAGCCGGGTGCGAACTTGTGCGGGTCACCGTACCCAAAGCAGAAGATGCCTCGGCGCTTTCAGCCATCAAGTCACGCATTCATATTCCTCTGATATGCGATATCCACTTCGATATGCGGATGGCTTTGGCGGCCATGGACCACCCTATCGACAAAATTCGGATCAATCCCGGCAATCTTGGCGGGTTCGACAAGTTCCGTCAGGTGGTGCGCAAGGCAAAAGACCGCGGACTGCCCATGAGGATCGGTGTGAATGCCGGCAGCCTCGAAAAGGACCTCATCGAAAAACATGGTTTTCCATGCCCACCCGCCATGGTGGAAAGCTGCCTCCGCTACCTTGAGATCGCCGAATCCGAACATTATCACGATATCATTGTTTCTCTGAAATCCAGCGATGTACTGACAGCCGTGGAAGCCTACCGTCTTTACGCGAAACAGGCCAACTACCCGACGCATATCGGAATCACCGAAGCTGGCAAACCTCCATACGCCGTCATCAAGTCGGCATGTGGATTGGCTCCTCTTCTCATTGACGGCATTGGCGACACGATCCGGATCAGCCTGCTGGGAGACCCGGTTCCGGAAATCCAGGCGGCATTCGACATCCTTCAGGCCACCCGTCGACGCGTGAGGCGTCCGGAATTGATTGCTTGTCCAACATGCGGCCGGCTTGAAATCGATCTGGAAGGAATCGTCGCCGAAGTGGAAAAGCGTCTTGCTGGAAAGCGCACACCTATCAAGATCTCCATTCTCGGATGCGTGGTTAATGGCCCAGGCGAGGCCAAAGAAGCGGACTTGGGTATTGCGGCAGGCAAAGGCAAGGGAGTGATCTTCAAGCGGGGTGAAATTGTCCGCCATGTCAAGGAAAGCGAAATGGTGGACGCACTGCTTGAAGAAGTAGCCATCTGGGAAGCTGAAGAAGCTGCGGAAGGCCGTACCGGTGGCGAAAAAAGCGTGGAACGCTCCGGGGGTCGCCTCAAATTGCCAGTTTTGAAATGACCCGATTGCGTCCCGCCGTGCGGGTCTGAGGAACCTTTCATGCCGATTCCCTTCTCGTGCGCCGGATGCAAGAAAGCATTCAAGGCCCCCGATCATCTGGCGGGAAAAAAAGTTTCGTGCCCTTCCTGCAAGGTGGTGGGAACTGTTCCCGCTACGCCACCTGATACTTCTTCCCCAGCAGTCGCGCCGGTTTCAAAACTTGACACTGAGACGATGCGCAAGCAGGCGCAGACCAACGGATCGGGAAAACATCACCCCGCGCCTCCACCACCCCCCATCGACCCGGAAGAACAATTGCGCCGCGAAGCAGATGCCATGCAATCTCTGCTCGACGACGAACGGCAAGCTGCCGAAGCCTCTCAAGCCAAATCAATCGATTTTGAATGCGATAATTGCGGCGAGCCGATCAGCGTAGCACTCGATCAGGCAGGTAAGCGCACGCCCTGCCCATCGTGTGCCCGCATTGTGAAGGTCCCTGCCCCGGCACGCCGTGATTCCGCCGATTGGAAAGCAAAACCCCAGTTTGCCTCCGCTGTGAAATTGCAGACCGAGGAAAAACCGGAAGGCGCATGGGATGCCACGTCGAAGCTTGTAAGCCGTGAGGCGCTTGAAGACGCCGACGCCCTACCTGTTCGTAAAGCTCCGGTGCCCCTTGGCACGCGCGTGCGCCAGTACTTGCTTGTTGCGGCAGTTCTGGCTATTGGCGGCGTCATTGGCCTGTCCTTAATGCGGGGCAGGTCGCGCACTATTGAGGCAGGCAAAGTAGAAACCGTGCTAGCTGACATTGCAGACCCCGGAAAAAACAAGCTCGACAAGGCAGCCCTCGAAATGATGGCGGCCCGCGCCCTGCTTGAACAGGAAATCCCCAACAAACTCAAAACTGTCGAAAAACATATCAGTCAGGCTATTGCAGCGTTAAACGAAAGCCCCGCATCAACAGCGCGAGGTCTTGTTGCCGCCGATATGGCAGAAAACCTCGCTGCCATGATGGGAACAAATGAAGACGAAAAGGATGGCAAAAAGCCGCAAGCAAACTTCCTTCAGCGAACTATCGGCACATGTTTGGGCAAAATAGACGACGCGGAATGGAGACTCGACGCTTGGGGCCGCATTTGCCGGGCTCTTCTGGCATCGGAGCAATCCGAACGCATGGTGGTGCTGGAGGGGCAGATATTCAGGGGCCAAGCAAGGCAAACCAACCGAAACAACGAAACAATCCAACCAGAACTGGAAGCTGCCGCCATCACGGGCCTTGCTCTTCTTGAAGAAGGAAACCGGAAAAACCGCGACGACCTCAAGGAAATGGCACTCCGATCGGCTGAAAGTCTGAAATCCCGTGGAGAACCATCCACATTTCCGTCATTAGCCATTGGCCTTTACGGCTGGCGTGGTAAAGAGCTTCCCGGTAGCTGGGGAGTAGCAAAATCTGATCCAGAACAATCCGGCATCGTTCTGGCACGAGCAGCACAGGGGAATATCGACGCGGCACGAAAAATAGTAGACGGTATTGCCAATGAAGCTCCGGAAGCCGTTCGCGCCCGCGTGGCACTTGCGGAAGGCATGCTGGTTGCGGGCAAGGCCGATTCCGATTCCATTAAAAAAATCGTCGATGACGTCTCTAAATTATCGAGAGGCCGAACGATGTTTGCTATGCAAATCCTACGTTTGGCCCGCGTGGCGGAACGATCCGGTGTGCCACAGGAGTCGCTCAAAAACCTCGCCGGAACTGTCACTGGCACCGATTCATACGATGTCGAAGTTCGCGGTGCCATTCTGGTGACTTCCCTCTCGCGCGGAATTATGGAAAAGCAACCACTGGACAGCGCTCCCGTAGATGCCAAACTATGGTCTGCATGGGCCACCAAAACCCGTCTGGCATTGCTGGCACGGGCTCCTGGGGGCCCCATGGGGGACGGACAGGGAACGGAACTTTTTGCCCGGATGGGACGTCTGATGCCTCCGTTCGCCATTCGTTAAATGCGCGTCGGAATATCAGTGGCCATGGAAAGGGTTCAGCCATGAACCGGATTTTTGGTTTATTACCTGTTGCATCGTTGCTCATCGCTCTTGCAGCCATGGCGCAACCGCCCGCAAGCATGTCGGATGCCCTTTTGAGGTTCGACCTCGATTTGGTTGATCGACTCAGGGAAGCACGCGACTTCGATTTGGCCATCAGTCTCCTGAAGCGCCTTGAAAAGCGCGCTCCCGACCGATTGGTTCAACTTCGGTTTGCCTCGGCTCAGGTGCGCGTAGAACAATCGGCTTCAGAACCCGACATGACGCAGCGAGAAAAACAGCGCCGATTGGCACGTGCCGACCTCCAAAAAATGCTAGCTGGTCAGGTCAGTTCCGATATCGCACCGGAGGCCAAACTGCTGATGGCGCAGATAGATCTGCAACTGGCGCAGTCACAACTAGCCCAAGTCCTCCCTCTCGTGAAGCAACCACCCAACCCACAAAGCATTGCTGAAAAAGACAAAGCACGCAAAAGCCTTGCGGAAGCCGGCAAAAAACTCAACGAAGCGGTGAATGACTATCAGAAAAGCGTGGGCGAAACCACAGGCACTTCAGCTGTTGCCATGGTCCGACAGGCAAGAATCGACCGAGTACGCCTCGAATTGGCCGAAAACGAATACGATCAAGCCCGAACCTACAGCACACAACGGGAAGCCGACGCACGCGCAGCCCTTGTTAAAAAAGCTCAAACCGCTTTTGAAAAAATATCAGGGGAAGAAGATAACCGTCCCGCCACTTGGGTTGCGCGTGCTTGGATGGGACTGCTATACCGCGAAAACGGTGAACCACAAAAAGCCCGCATAGCATTAAGACCACTGCTGCTTGACACCCGTCCAGTCACTGCCGAAGCCAAACGGATGGGCCGTTATTTCAACATGCAGGTCATCAAGCTAGACGGTTTTGATCCAACTGAAAAACCAACCCTCACTCCAGACCAGTCTGTTGAACAGATGGGGCTTGCTTGGCTTCGCGATTACAAGCGTTTCAGTTCCACTCAGGAAGCCAGTGGAGTGCGCATGCTTGTTGTGCAAAGCATCCTTGGGCAACTAAGCAAGCTTCCCAAAACTCCTGCCAACGAAACAGTTCGGCAAAATCGTTATGTACAAATCCGCCAATTGTTGCGCGAAGTGGAACGCAACGACAACGAATTCGCTGACGAAGCTCGCCGGCTGAAAATCCAGATCCTCCAGGAACAAGGGGCTTTCACTCGCAAAGTGGAAGACCTCAAAACCTTTGACGACTGCTTTGTGCGAGCACAATACGAAAACCAGCAGGGTGAAGAGGAATCGGGCAAACTGACCGATCCCAAAGCTTCGCGCGAAGCATCGGAAAAGCGCCGCGCGGTGGCTCTTGTGGCCCTAACCCAGGCACTCAAAATTGATGCCGCCGCCAAGGGAACTGCCAAAGCCCTGCCCGAAGAAGTGAATCGCGCGCGGCAAACTCTTACTTATTTCCTGCTCGAATCGAATAAATTTGAAGAAACCATTGCTCAAGGCGAAGACTTTGCCCGCAATCAACCCAACGCAGCGCAAGCACCTATTGTGGCTCAAATGACGCTACAGGCATTTGGGCAAATGCTTATCGCGCAATTCCGCGCTGCTCAGGAACTGCAGGCCAAAAAGGCCATGGGTACAGAAGTACCCGACGCTGCGCTAGCTGCCGCCAAAAAATTGCCGATCGATACCCGTGGCAAATATGCGGCCTTCGCCAAGTACACATCGGAACGCTGGGCCACGGAAGATGTTGGCCAATTGGCGAGGTACCAGCTTTCCATGATTCGTTTGCAGGAAAATGACCTCCCCGCGGCATTTGAGCTTCTGCAAGGTGTGACGCCCGATTCACGCCTCAAACCAATGGCTCAATTCCAATCCGCCATGATCCTGTATCAATTGGAACAAAAGGACAACGATCCTACCCAGCGTGCCAAAGCCGTGACCATGCTTGCTTCTATATCTGAACCAACCGATCCAGCAGACACTCCCATTGTTGAAAACTTTGTCAAAGCCAAACTAAGGCTGGCCAGCGAACTGTACGGGCAAAAAAAATACCAGGATCTTGGCAAGCTTTTCGAGCTGATCGACACGAACGCTAAAAAATTACCAGCAGAAAACCTGCAAGCCGGTGGTATTAAGGATCGTCTTGAAACCATGCGCCTTTACACAGCATTCGGTTTGGCCAACGAGGCAATGTTGGCCAAAAAACCAGCCGATGCTGTAAAAGTGATGGCTCCACTCGTTGCCGACGCCGACAAAAACGAAACCATGAAGAAGGATCCCCCTCTGGCTCAGGCACTTCTGAAGACAGCATTGAAAGCCACTATTCAGGCAACCGATACCAAACAGGCTCAAGCTGTAATTGCAGCCATTCAAGCGCTTGGTGGCGACCCCACACGCGATGTGCTCGAAGCCACGATGGAACAAATGGCTCAGGCTCGGCCCATGAAGGAAGCTGGAATCGAACAGGCACGGGCGCGTATCGAACCCCTGCTAAAAGCCATCAAACCTGAACAGCTTAAGGAAAACCGCTCCGCGCGCCTTCTGGCGGCATCTTGGTCAGCCCTTGTAGTAGACGACAAGAAAGATAAAAAATATTACCTTCAGGCTGAAGGCCTCTTAAAACCCCGCGCGGATAAACTGCTTGCCGACAACACCGCGCTCGGTCAGGACAAAGACGGACAAGTCACAGCACTTGCATATCTTCGTTTGCTCCGCCAAAAGGCAGCCACTCCGGAAGAATTAGCCGTGGAACGACAGCTTATCGATGCGGCCATGTCCAAAACCGGTTGGGCGGCCAAAAACGTCGATGTGCGCATCGAAAACTTAGAGCTTCTTGGTGAGGAAAACAAATTCGGCGTGGTGGCCAGCGAATCGAAGAAATTGGTCGATCTGCTCGAAAAACGCGCCGATACCGACAACTACTTCCGCGACAAGTATGTGGAAGCTTACTTCCACATGGTTTTGGGCTATTTCCGCTTCGGCAAAGACAAAAATGAAACCACCCAGATCAGTCGTGCTGCGGCCTTGATGATCGAACTAGAAAAACGTGCATTCTACGGTTCTGTGGCGCCAGCCCTGAAAGACCGTTTCAACAAATTGCTTGAGTCGGAACCACTTCTCAAAGCGCAATACGACAAGCTCAAGACCAAGGTTTAAGCGAAGGGGAGATGATCTATCATGCGACAGATTCTCAGTCTTGGTTTCTGCCTTTTGTTTTCTTGCTCCATTCTGGGGCAGGAATCAGTTCGAGTCAGCACTGATAGGTCCAAAAACCTATCGGAGGTTTTCAATGGAACTATCCAGTCCGAATCACCGGGCGGGATTGTGCTGAAAGCAACCGATGGCAAAACCACCACATTCTCTCCTCTCGATATTTTGATGGTTCAGTACAAGCATGAGAGTTTGGCTAGGCTTGATTTCCAAATGGTCTACGACAGGCAGCTTCAAGCGCAGACAGCAACCTCAGCCAAAGATCAGGCAGACCGCCTCAAGCAGGCTGAAATTGCCGCCACCAAACTTCTCGACGAGGCTGGACGGCCTGCCATTGTTCGTTACGCGCGTTTCAAGCTTGCCCAGATTCGTTCCGATATGGCGCGAGCTGCGGGCAAAGACTCTGAAATCTTGTCCACATGGAAACAGACGGCACTTGAGGTCAAGGGTGGATGGGAAGAGTTGCCGGCCCTGAAGGCCTTGGCTGAAATTCAAGAATCTCAAGGTTCGGCTGATGTATTAACGACATACGAAACCATGAGCAAACTCACCGGGCTTCCGCCAGTTCTGGCTCAACGCGTTGGCTACCTTTTAGCGGCTCAGTTGCTGCGCAAAGGCAAACCCGCAGATGCATTGGCCCGTTTGAAGGCCTTACCTTCATCTCCTGAAACCACGCTTATGGTGGCATGTGCCAACTTGGGACCTGCCGGCAAGGGCGTTGCTGATCTTCGACAGGCAATGGCAAACGCAACCGATGGACACCTCATTGCAATTGCCTGCAATCACTTGGGCGAGACCTTGTTAGCGGACAAAAATAGTGATGATGCCTTTTGGGAGTTTGTCCGCGTGGAAGCTCAGTTTCCCGGTGATCCAGCAGAACTAGCCAGGGCGTTGTTCCAACTTGGAACCCTATACGACACCGTCGCAAAAGACCCGAAGCGTGCCACGGAATGCCTTGAGCGCCTGAAAAGCCGGGAATTTTCCAGCAGCCCATTCCAGAAAAAAGCGCTTCAGTTAAAAGCGCCAGCGGCTTGAAAAGCCTATAATGGCTTTGTGATGGCACAGCGCTGCCCGCGCCATCGCAAAAATCGGGGCCGTAGCTCAATTGGGAGAGCGCCGCGTTCGCAATGCGGAGGTTGAGGGTTCGATCCCCTTCGGCTCCAGTTAGCATAATCGATCTGATAATTCAGACACCAACCAAGCTGCAACAGCCCTAGCCATACATCTTCATATATCCCCAAGTATATATCCCTTCTGACATTTAAACAGTCCATACTAGGCAATCTTAGAATGCCAAACACCCTTAAACCTCATTCAAATGAATGCCCGGATGATTTCACACCTTTGTCGACTCAACTGATTTGCCATTGTCTTGCTTTTCTCAAAATCCAGAATAAACTGGTGGAGGAACTTGTGATCAATTGAAATGGAGCTAGAGATGTTCTTCTCACTCAGTGGTCCAGAATTTTTGTTCCTTTACACATTCATATGGACTTTCGCCATCTGTTCGCTTTTTTGTTTGTGTTTAGCGATATCTTTCGTTGCTTCACTGAATTTCGTATCAAATACCAAAATGGATATTTCATTGAATCGAGAAGAGCTGGGATTTCTGGCACGTGGTCCAATAGGGTCCCTCGAATGCGCACTAATTTATCTTGGCAGTAATGGAACATTTTCGCTTAAAGACGATTATGCAGTTACAAAAACAGATATTTTATCTGACCATTCTTTGCCACTAGAAAATCGAATCTCCAATCTGGTGGTCCAAGGCCAATCTATGAAAATCACTGAGCTGCGTCGTCTATCAAAAACTTCCCCTGAAATGAACTCTATTCGGCAAAACCTTGAATCTCAAGGTTTACTTATTTCCGATTTAACTCGGACAAGATTCATGAGGTTTTATTATTTTATCGTTGCCTGCCTGATTGGATTTGGTCTACTTCGCCTCATATCAGGGCTTGCAAACCATAAGTCCGTCGGCTTTCTCATTGCAATTCTTATCATTTTTTCTTTAGGTGCTCTGTTGCTGAGTTTTGTTTTTTCCAATAGGCTCAAATCACGCACCGGCAAAGGCGATTGGTTCTTGAAAAGTAAACGCCAAATTCACGCTGAATTAAAAACCGGTGCCCAGCATCTAAATGACCCAAGTCATGCACCAAATTTGGGTTTAGCTATTGCTCTATTTGGTTTGGCTGCAATGGGCGCATCTCCCACTCCTTGGTCCAAAGCTTTAGCTATGCCAGAATCAGGCAGCACCGGTTTAAATTCATCCAATGATTCATCAGACTCCTCATACAGTTGTTCAGATAGCGGAGGCAGCAGCAGTTGCAGCGGGGGAAGCGGATGTGGAGGATGCGGGGGTGGCGGTGGCGACTAACCTTCCACTTAGCGGTTCTGGCATTGGTTGGAGGCCCGAACTTTCCGCTTCCATAGCATGCCTTTCAAGTCTTTCCTTTATTGAGATCATTGCCGAATCGTTCTGGCACTGCCAACAACTTCCAGATCCTTTCAAATGCCTCTTAAACCGTGGCATTGAAATTGTACCCCACGGGATTTCACTTGGCCTTGCTGGGGCAGATTACCCTGATTTGGATCATTTGAAAAGATTAGCATCGCTTGCCCGGTTGCTTGAGGCGCCATGCGTCAGCGAGCACGTAGCATTTGTTCGAGCCAATGGTATTGAATCAGGGCACCTACTCCCTGTGCCTCGAAATAAAGGAACACTGGCCGTCCTCATCGAAAACACAAAAATTGCTATGGATGTCCTCCAACGACCGCTTGCTCTGGAAAACATTGCCTCCCGTATCGAACCACCTGGATCCACCATGCCCGAAGGCGACTTCTTCCAAGAACTTGTCGATCGTACTGGTTGTTGGGTACTACTCGACCTTGAAAATCTTCATGCCCAAGGCAGAACCCGCCAATTTAATCTTAATGAACAAATTAGCAAATTCCCACTACAGCGCATCGCCTATTTGCATGTTGCTGGTGGAGGTGAGCATCATGGCGAATACCACGACACACACGACCAACCCGTTGGAGAGGCAACCCTGGCCATGCTGAAGGCATTACAGAAAATTAATCCAAGCATCGCCTTTTGTCTTGAACGCGACAGCAATTGGCCTTGTTTCCAAGAACTGGCAGCGGAAATGGATCGACTTAGGTACTATGCGATGGCTAACCTAGTGTGACAGACTCATTGCGAATTCGATTAGCGCAAGAGCAACAAGCACTCCTCAATGCCTTGATTGCTGAAGGTGCTTGTCCACCTGGATACGAGTCAGACGCAATGGCATTGACGCGTCAATCGCTCATATCGAAGCGATTGCGTGAAGTTGGAATTGCCTGGCCAATGTTCGATAGCATTCTGACAACCGAGTGGCGCAAGCAATTCCAATCATTCGCCCAAACCAATCCTCCACCCAAAGGAGGCCCAATAGAAGACGGCTATTGCTTTCTGGCCAACTGGAATCATAGATCATTCACACTGGCCGCTCAGAAAGCCATGCTTAATCATGAGTTAAAGCGTTCGAGTGAAGGGTGGATTCTGGTGTTCAGGCGAACTCCTGGACTCTGGCGGCTGGTAATCGGTTTGGCATATAACAAACGCATCGTATTGGTTTTCACCCTGCCATGGTAGAATGGAAATTCCAGTTTTGGGCTCCACTCTGTGAAAGGAACCAGCTTCATGGACGAGGTGCCAGCAGGCAGCAATCAGCCCCTTACTATTCCGGACACGGAATTGGTGTTTTCGTTTTCACGCAGTGGCGGGCCGGGCGGCCAGAATGTCAACAAACGCAATACCAAGGCGCGGCTGGTGTTTGATGTGATGCAATCTGCGGTTTTGACAGATGTTCAAAAGCAACGGATCCTGAATTACCCGCGTCTGGCCCACCTGATTATCGCTGATGGTGTCATTGCCATTGTCACTCAGATCCATTCCACCCAGCTCCAAAACAAAGAAACCGCCTGGGAGCAGTTGCACATGCTCATCCGCGAGGCCTTGATACCAGTGAAACGACGCCTGCGAGTACGCCCGCCCCGCCACAAGAAGAATCCGAACGGCGAAACCAAACCCAAAACGCCGCGGGCAGGTCAATCGTTGCGGGCACAGCTTCGCAAGGGGAAGGATGTTGACTGAAGCAGACCGGCGGGACGACGGTCCCACCGGACTAAAATTCACAAACCCAATCACATCTAGTAGTTCAATCTTTGTCCGGTGGGACCGGCGTCTCGCCGGTCTTTATAAATTTGAATGCAGTAATTTCACTTAGTGTGGGAAACTAAAAAAAGACCGGCGGGACGCCGGTCCCACCAAACTGAATTTCATAACAATTATTTCATAGCCCACCGCTATCACACCAGTCAGATCACTTTCTGTCCGGTGGGACCGGCGTCCCGCCGGTCTTCTTCTGATAAAGCCAGCAATATTGTTCTGCCTGCTCCACCAATCCACTCTTCACTGGATTGCCAACAATGTACTCCCACTTTTCTGCAATCTCGTCATCATCCCTCATCCACCGGTCATACCGTTCATCTTGCCATACGGAAAAGGAACTTCCGGGCGCCCGCCCCATAATGCCATGTCCTTGTTGAATTCTTTGCATGGAAATTTGGTGTGCCGAATAGCTCTTAACGCTATGAATCAACTCACCAAGGTCCCAGAATCCAGCGCCTTTCGCCAACGGACACGCCAACACATGAACATGATCTGGCATCACAACGGCTGCCAAAACATTCCAGCGAATCCCATCCCAGTATCGGATGGCAGCCAGCACAATGTCGCGTTCAAATTCTGTCAACATGATGCCGGCTGCACAACGCCATGTCAGAAAATAAGTAGCCCCAGCAAGCTGCCAGTGAGGAAGATTACGGCGAGTGATTTTTTGTGAGAAGACCGGCGGGACGCCGGTCCCACCAGATTCGGATTCACTCATT
>CAMCLK010000077.1 GCA_945875585.1 Candidatus Kuenenia stuttgartensis
TAGCAAGGCTTCCTAGGAGCACAACTGCCAACAGCAACACGCGCCACCAACCAGTTCAATTCTTACTTCAGCAGGATTTGCCGGTTGTATCAAAGAAATCGGTTGGACTGATTTTAAGGACAGCTCGAAAACCACGATTGCGCCAAAACCAAAAACATTGACGTGTGCCAGCTTCCCGCAATTGTTTCCCCAGTTTTTTAGTTGCAATCCCGCAATCGGAAAAGTATTTTCACATTCGATTGGAATCATTTCGTCTGAAAGTCATGTGCAAGGAGTGCGGCAGTGCCATTAAGTATTCTTTGTCCCGGGTGCGGCACAGGTTTTGGAGTTGAAACAGAATTGGCTGGTCGTAACTTGCGCTGCCCCGCGTGTCAGTCCGTTTTCAAGGCGCCCAACCTGTCTCGAGAAAATTCCACTACTGGTGGCTTAACCAGTGTTTTCGATCGCGACCAGTTTTTCATAAACCAGAAAATGTTGTCATTGATCGAGAGGTACACTCTGCTCGACGCGAATGGTGCGCCCCTTATTCATGTCGAGCGACCCGCGCACTACATGAAGTCTTGTGCCAGCATATTCGTCCTTGTGATTTCAATAATTGCGGCGGCCATAGCCGGTGGCATTGCTGGTTTTACCACCCGCGGCGCACTTGGAGCACAAAACGAAGCTTCCGAAATAGTTGCATTAGTGGTCGGTTTCTTTGCAGCGGCTATTGTCATGATTATTGGAATTGTCTTCACAGTCATGATTTATCCCAAACGCCACATCAATATGTATTCTGACAAGGAAAAACAACATCTCATATTAAAAGTGTACCAAGACCAGAAGTTTGCTGTGATTAACCATCGTTTTACTGTCGCCGATGATGCCTGAAATGTATTGGGTGTGATCCGGAAAAACATGCTGACAGATATTTTTCGTAAGGCATGGAAGGTTTATGATGCCGCGGGAGAAAAATTGATTCTTTTGGCGCGCGAAGACTCGATTATCAAGTCTATGCTGCGCCGCCTGATGGGGCCGATGCTGGGGTTATTGCGCACCAATTTCGTGTTATTGCAGCCGAATTCGGAAGTGGTCTTAGGGGAATTCAACCGAAAACTCACACTGATGGACAAATATGTTCTCGACTTGTCAGCGGATACCAATCGCGAGGTTGATCGACGATTGGCTGTTGCCCTGGCGATACTGCTAGATACAGGCGAGCGGCGTTAGCCTTTGCACGCTGCCAGATCTAGAAGTTGGGCAGCATCCCATGCTTCTTGGGTACCGATCGGATGCCAGAATTGCGCCCGCACGGCCCGCACCGGGCCACGTGCGATCGCCATGTTCACAAAATCTGTGATCTCGTACTCGCCGCGCGGAGACAGAACCAACGGTTGGCGTAGCACTTCAAGCGGAAGCAGGTAGGCGCCCGTATTGGCCAAATGTGTGCCGTTAATAGAAGGCTTTTCTACTAGTTTCTCGACGGTGCTATCGGCATTGGTGAAGACAATGCCGAATTTTTCGGGTGTACCAACAGGGTGGCACAGAATGGCAGAGCCTCCCTCGGCCAGGCGGGCAATATCGTTGGCACCAAAGAGGTCGTCGCCATTGAGTACCAGAACCTGTTCAGATCGTAGATGATTCAGACAGCACTGGATGGCATGCCCCGTTCCGCGCGGGATTTCCTGAATAACTTCGCTGGCAGACGCAATATGGCGTTGGGCAGCAAGGTAGTCACCGACCTGCTCGCGCAGGTAATGCGTGACAACGAACAGGCGATCCACCGATGGGGGCAGCGCCCCGATGATCAGGTCGAGAATGGGGCGCCCCTGCACAGGCAGAAGTGGTTTGGGGGTGGTCAGGGTATGTGGTCGAAGCCGCGTACCCAGTCCAGCAGCCAGAATAACGGCATCCATGCCATGTCTCCGTTTCTAGTTTTTATTCTTGCGCGGAGAGCGCGCTACCCGTGCTGGTTTGACAACACCCGGGGTTTTGGCCTCAGGAGACGCCAGAGTACGCGCGTCTGCCAGCCCGAGGAAATATTCCTGACTACGCAGAGGTTTTTCACCTTCTGCCGGGTGAATAAGCCGGTAGCTCCCATCGGGCAGCATCTGGCGCGCTTTGACATTATCGTTAAGCGATACTTGTAATATCTCATGAATCAGTCGGTGCTTCAGAGCCGGTGCCTCGATCGGGAAAATGGCTTCCACCCGGCGGCTGAGGTTGCGGTCCATCCAGTCGGCCGACCCAACGAAAACTTCGGGCTGGCCACCATTTTCAAAATAGTAAATCCGGCTGTGCTCGAGGAACCGGTCAACCACGGAGCGCACAACAATGTTATCGCTGATTCCGGGAATCCCCGGGCGCAAGGCGCAGATGCCCCGGCAGATAATTTCAGAACGAACTCCGGCGCGGCTAGCCCGGTAAAGTGCCTGCACAATCACCGGTTCAAGTAGCCCATTGATTTTGGCGCGTATACCAGCCGGCCGGCCTTCCGAAGCGTTGATGATTTCCCGTTCAATGCGAGCCAGCATAAACCCTTGAAGGTGGGTGGGGGCTACCACTAGTTTTCGCCATTGGGCGGGTTCGCAATATCCGGTCAGGTAGTTGAATAGATGCGAGGCATCTTCGCAGTAATCTTCGCGGCACGTGAAGTAGCCGATGTCAGTGTAGATGCGCGCTGTCTGCGGGTTGTAGTTTCCAGTCGAGAGGTGAACATAACGCCGAATGCCATCGTCTTCCCGCCTTACGACCAAGGCGACCTTGCAATGGGTTTTAAGCCCCACAAATCCGTAAACGACATGCACACCGACTTTTTCCAGCTCGCGCGCCCAGACAATATTTCTTTCTTCATCCAAGCGGGCCTTGATCTCCACCACGGCGGTAACCTGCTTGCCGTTGTCGGCGGCCCTTTGCAGGGCACGCACAACCGGAGAGTCGCTGGAAGTGCGGTAGAGTGTCTGCTTGATGGCAAGAACCCTGTCGTCTTGTGCCGCGGTTTCAATGAAATCCACCACATGCTGAAACGATTCATAAGGGTGGTGCAGCAGAATGTCGCCTTGCCTGATGGCTGCAAATATGTTGGGCGCATTCTGGATTTGCAAGGATGGGTTAGGCGTGAAGGGGCGATCGCGCAGATGCTGGTATTCAGGAAGACTGTGAATCTGAAATAGACCCGACATGTCGATCATGCCATCGGTGCGGAAAATGTCGGTGGCATCGAGATCCATCCTGTGAATCAGGAACTGTTCCAGCACAGCGGGCGCCCGGGTTTCAAGTTGTACCCTTACCGCCATGCCCTTTTTGCGCTTCCGGATCTGCTCTTCCACGGCTTTTAACAGGTCTTCCACTTCGTCGTCGTCGAATTCCAGATCGCTGTCGCGTGTTACCCGGAAAGCCGCGGCATGCTCAATGACCATTCCTGGAAACAGTTCTGGAAGGTGTAATCTGATTAGGTCTTCCAGTGGCAAAAACGCGTGGCGTGGGCCCGATGGCGCCACCGGCAGAGCGACGAACCTAGGCAGAACAGCGGGGACCTGAACCACCGCATAAAGGCGCTCGCCGTCGGGCCTTTGGAGAATCACACCCAAGTTGAGTGATTTGTTCAGAAGCAACGGGAACGGATGAACCGGGTCAATAGCCAGAGGTGTGAGGACCTGGAATACCTGACCCTTGAAAAGGTCTTTCACACGATCTCGGTCGGCTTTTGAGAGTTCTTCGGGCCGCCTGATGACAATTCCTTCGCGGGCCAGTTGCGGCAATATTTCTTCCCACAGACATGCCTGCATTTCGCGGCTAATCTGTGCCACCTTCCGGTGAATGGCAATGAGTTGCTCGGTAACAGGTGTGCGGTCGGCGCCGCTACCAAAAATGATATTCCCTTGCTGTTTCTGCTGAAGGCCGCCGACGCGCACCATGAAAAATTCATCGAGGTTGGAGTCGGCAATGGCGAGAAATTTCAGGCGCTCCAAAAGGGGCGCCGAAGGGTCGCGGGCTTCTTCAACCACCCTGCTATTGAACTCCAGCCAGCTTAATTCACGGTTAACGTAAAGCCGTGGGTCGTCCAGACGGGTATCTGGAGACAATTCAAGATAAGACTGGGGCGTTACTGGTTTTTCGGTGGATGGTGACAATCGGTTATCCATAAGCCACTTGTTCCCGGGCGCCGTTACCGGCATAAGATGTTGATCAACCCTGATCGATCGTTTGTTTTTCCAACAAGGCTGGTAGCTTTCGATGATACCCAAACCCTATGTTTTGTCGCACCTCACACTCGACGATGTCCGCGCAACCCGCTGGAACCTCGCCGTACTGCCGTTTGGCGCAACCGAACCTCATAACCTCCACCTTCCATACGGTATTGACTGCTTTCAAGTCGAGGCGATTGCTGATGGCGCCTGCGCCAAGGCGTGGGAAAAAGGGGCCAAAGTGCTTCTGTTGCCCACTATTCCCGTTGGCGTGAATACCAATTACTTCAAAGTTCCCGGCGCTGTGGCGCTCAGCTTTAATCCGTCCACTCTTTTGGCCATCATCCGCGACATTACCGATTCGCTCGCCCGGCAAGGAATCGATCGTCTGCTGCTGCTCAATGGCCATGGTGGCAATGAACTGAAACCGCTGGTTCGCGAATTGCACGCAGATGCCAAGGTTTTCGTTGCCGTGTGCGACTGGTTCCGCATGGCTTCAGACTTGATTGGCGACATTATGGAAAAGCCGGGAGAGCATGCCGACGAGACAGAAACCAGTCTGGCTATGGCGCTGGTTCCGGAATTGGTCAAAAAAGAACGAGCCGATGCTGGAACCCTGTCGCGCAGCACGGTCGATGGTATTAACAAAGGTTGGTTTTCAATCACCCGACCTTGGCATTTGGCCACAACCAACACCGGTGCGGGTGATCCCGCGCTGGCTACCGCTGAAAAAGGCCACCAGCTTTTGAAAGGGCTGGTCTCCCGTTTGGGAGATGCCCTCCATCAGTTTTCAGAGGCTCCTCGGTCCGATCGTTTTCCGTATGCCTGATGCGCCGAGGTGCGGCAAAATTTATTTGCCAGCAGCCTGAGCCAGTTCCTCGAAATGCCCTTCGGCATCGCGGTTCTGCGCCTTCTTGGCAAGAACAAGACCTTGCTGCGCCAGTTTGCTGGCCGCAGCCCCTTGGCGGGCTCCAAGCAAAGCTTCAACGCCAGATGCCATGCTTTTCAGGTCTGGCACTGGCAGTTCAGCAATGGCCTCAAGCTGGGCAATGGCATCATCCGTTCGGTTCAATTTAAGAAGGGCCTGCGCCATGCGGGCTAAAAACTCGCCGGCGCGGCTGTCTTCGGCACCGGCTTCGTGTCGATGGCCCTTTTCAAGCGTATCGAGTGCTTCCTGATGCTTGCCTTGTCCCATATGGTGACGGGCAAGATGCAGGTGAGCCACCGCATGACGTGGGGCATCTGCTCTGCTTACCAGCGCTTCGGCCCAACGGACCACAAGAGTATCGTCACCTAATCGCTGTGCAGCGGCTAAGGCGATAACCACTTCTGCGGTGCTTACGTTCTCTACTGCTGAAGATGCGAGTTTTTCAGCGTTCCATGAAGCGGATTCCAATGCTTCAACAGCCGGTGCGGCGATGGCTGGCGGGGCTGATGCTTCAACCCGCGCAGCTACAACGGGCAGTCCGAGTTTTGCGCGCAACCGATCGAACGTGTAGCCCGTTTGCAATGGAGCTTCGGCAAGTTCCTCCACAAAGCGCACCTTGGCGGCCAACCGTGGTCGCATGGTTGGATCTTTGGCAGCTTCGGCTGGGCTGCGGCCTCCCAGCGAGCGCGCTGGCCTATTCAGCCACGTTTCTTCAAAGAACTGCTCGTATTCCTGGAGCTGTCGAGCCAAGGCTTCACTTTCTTCGCCCTTCATCGACACGAGCATCACTTCGCGGCTGCAATCGTGGATGGCAGCAATGGCCCGAAGTGGAGCTTCAGAAGGCTGGAGTTGCAGCGATTCGCTGAATTCAGCACGCAAGGCCGCAATAGCCTCGGCATTGGAACCGTGGACACGGCAGATGGGCCCTTGAATCTCAAGGGTGGCAACAACCCGGTGGTATTCCGGCGTGTTGTCGGTTGTTTCCACAGGCGTGGATTTTTCAAATACCAATGCGCGCAGGGTGTTGGCCTGATCTTGCTGTTCGTTGCGCAGAGGAGCCAGACGGCGTTCCTGAGCCAGACGATTCACCAGCATCTGCATCGGTTCAACACGACGCACCACCACCAAGAACTCATGTTCAAGAAGGTCTGAATGCTGCTCCATGCCGTGACCGCAGCGCAAGATTTCGCCCAGAAGGCTGGCCGATTCCTTCCGGCCTTCATCGGTTTCCAGACCCATGTAGCGTTCGAGGTGCTCAAGGGCGCGGCTATTATCTCCAACCCAAGCCAAGGTAACCGCGGCGTTATAGGCTGCGGCACTGTCGGCCGAATCTTGACCAGCCAAGAAACTGAACAAACGGGCCAGATCACCCAACCGGGCCGATCCGTACTCGCGAGCGGCTTTATCCCAAGAAGCCTTGCGTTTGCTGCCGGGAGGTGGGCTCAACAGGCCCAATTCCTTGCGCAGGCATGGGGCGAGGCTGCCGTTTTCGCCAAACGTGTTTTCGTACGCGTCTTTGATATTGGTTTCGTTAGGCGTCAGGCGCATGGCCATGCGCAAAGCCGCGCGAGCCGCCAGTGGGCGGTTCAAATTCATTTCCATTTCAAACAAAAACGCATGCACATCGGCCAAATGGTCGCGCGCTTCCAGCGGATAGCCATCGGCTGCCTTGCGCGCCAAAATGGCGGCGCCCAGCAATTCACCTTCTTGATGGCGCCAGCGAGCTCGCATGAAATGCGCTGGGCCAAAGTTGGGTACTAGTTTCAGGGCTTCGTCCAGCGCGCGCTCACCGTCTTCTCGCCGGTTGGCAGCGTCGAGCAGCATGGCTTTGCGCATCAACAATTCGGGGTGGCCCGGGTTGGCAGCGGCAGCGGCATCCATGGTCCGAAGGGCAGCTTCATGCTGGCCTCCCCGGAACTGGTCAATGGCGCGCTCAATGGCCGGATAAATCGGCTGGCAGCAAAAACGAAACTTTTTACCACTGCCGCAAGGGCAGGATGAATACGGATCGACCATTGTGGTCCTCGCTCGACAACGACGGCGACCGCGCACGCCCGCCCCCGGAAATCGCGAGGCTTGGGGGGGATCGAATCCCGCCAGTCTTAAAGGTCAAGCATATCGGCCCGCATGGGTTCTGCAAGGAACTGTGTATAAGTCGCGCGGGAGTTATTGACAGAGTGCTGACTGGTGGTATGGTATTGGGGTGCCGTCGAGGAGCAGCGGGCGTATAGCTCAGTTGGCTAGAGCGCAGCTCTGATAAAGCTGAGGTCCTTGGTTCGAATCCAAGTACGCCCAGTCCGCTTGATTCCTTGGCACTTTGGGGATGTAGCTCAGCTGGGAGAGCGCGTGCTTTGCAAGCACGATGTCGCAGGTTCGATCCCTGTCATCTCCACTCTTCTTTCAAAGGCTATCGGTTCTTAGCCGATAGCCTTTGCTATTCCATAAGCGGCTGCCGCCGCTAATCCGCCCACCAATACAGTTTGCCATGCGCTCCGAAACGGATGCGTTGTGGTAAATCGTCCTTTGATGTAGCCAAATACGAATAGGGCCAGCAGGGTAACCACTACTGAGCCGAGCAGGCCCGATTTTACCGAATCGAAGAAAAAATAAGGTGCAAGCGGCAGCATGCCTCCCGCAATGTACGAACCGGCAATTGTCAGGGCGCTGTTACCGGCGCGTTTGGGGTCTGGTTGTTCCAGTCCCAGTTCAAATCGCATCATGAAATCCACCCACCGGGTTTTGTCGGCGCAAATCGCTTCCACAACGGGTGTCACCATCGCCTCGGCAAGGCCGTACGATCGCAGCACATCAGCGACTTCCGCCACTTCCTTTTCCGGCACCTCGATGATTTCCCGCTCTTCTCGAGCGCGCTCCGACGCAAAATGTTCCACATCCGTTTTGGCAGCAAGATAACCACCCAGTCCCATGGCAATGGCGCCAGCAGCAACTTCCGCCAGGCCGGCTGTAATAATGATCCCACTGGAATCCACCGCCCCTGAAAGCCCGGCAGCCAACGCGAACGGCACGGTCAGACCATCGGACATGCCGATGACGATATCGCGCACGGCTGCCGACGAGGTGAAGTGCTTTTCAATGTGGGATGTCTGAGGCATGGAATGCTCCGGGTAACATGTTTCTGGGTATTAGGTTATCGCAGATTCCTGCCTTAACATCACGCTCATGCTCAAACCCAACTCTTTCCAAATTCGCCCGTATGCACAATTTCTCCCAGCGATTTCCGAGTGCGCGCCGTGGTTTCTTGAACACGCAAGTCTTCTGGCAGCGTTGCTGGGTCGGCGGCGTAGCCGATGGACATAACCGTGTACGGTTGCACCCCTTCGGGAATGCGGAACAGCACGCGTGCTTTGTCGGGAACAATTCCCGCCATCATGTGCACATGAAGACCGCGGGCCGTAGCCTCGAGGCAGATATTGCCACAGGCAAGTCCCAGATCGTGCGATGCCACCTGATTGGGGTGCCCGTTGCGGGAAAAAGTCTGGCGAATGCACGCCAGTACTAACACCGGCGCCCGCGATGCCCAAATCTGGTTGGGGGGAACCAGACACGAAAGGAGTCGCTTGAAATCTTCAGGTTCGTCCTTGGTGGCCACCAGAAAAACCCAAGGCTGTTCGTTGTAGGACGATGCTGCCCAGCGAGCCGCTTCGAACAGGGCCAGTAGATCTGGCTTGGCCACCGGTTTGTCGGAATAGGCGTATGGGCTCCATCGCTGGGTTATCAGCGGGTGGACTGGATTGTCGGTTTGCGCGTGCTTGGGGTGAGACATGGCTGTTTCCTTAGTGAATAACGATCACCACATTCATAGCGGTGCCGCACTTTTGGGGAATCATATGGCAATCGAAGGGCGTGGACTGCCTCGACGCATGCAGAATTTGAATGCAACCAATAAGGCACACCCGCGTTCGTGACTTCATGGCCAATCTGCTGTAGACTGCCGGCCTCTCCTCTCCCTCGAAAGGTACCGTGTGACCATGAATACAAGTCAGGGCGAGGCAACGGATCCCATGGTTCCGAGTCGTGCCAGGTACACACTGGTTGCATGGTTATGCGGACTTACTGCCATATTGTATCTTGATAGAATCTGTATGTCTCAAGCAGTAGTCCCCATTCAGAAAGAATTAGGGCTGAGCACCGTCCACATGAGCTACGTGGCCATGGCATTCACGTTGGCCTATGGTTTGTTTGAGATTCCTACAGGCAGAATGGGAGACAAATACGGATCGCGCAAGATTCTTACACGCGTGGTTCTGTGGTGGTCGCTTTTTACGGCGTTGACTGGTGTCTGCTCCGGTCTCGGTTCACTGATCGCCATTCGATTTTTGTTTGGTGTGGGCGAAGCGGGCGCGTTTCCTAACGCTGCTAGGGTGATTTCACGTTGGTTTCCCGGAACCGAGAGGGGAAGGGTGCAGGGAATCATGCTGGCCGCCGCTCAACTCGGTGGTGTTGTGGCGCCCATTGGTGCTGCCTCCATGATTGAAATCATGGGGTGGCGATGGACTTTCGCGGTATTTGGCCTGATCGGCGTGATTTGGGCTGGTGGTTTCTGGTGGTGGTTTCGCGACGATCCGGCAGATCATGCTTCTGTCAATGCGGGCGAACTCAGTCTGATTCGATCGGGTGGAATGTCAGAAACATTCATCCATCAACCAGTGCCTTGGGGCGCTGTTTTTAGCAACAGAGGCATTATTGTTCTTACATTGATTATGGTATTTGGCGCCTTTTACACGTACTTGTTTTACACATGGTTTCCCAAGTACCTTTCAGAGGCTCGAGGAATCGACAATATCACTTCTGGAATTTTGTCATCGATTGTTCTGGCTGGGTCGGCTGCCGGAATGCTGCTGGGTGGCTGGTTAGCCGACAAAATTCCGCTGTGGTTCAATGATCCCGTGAATTCAAGGCGATATCTTGGGTCTATTTGCTATTTGATTTCGGCAGTTTGTCTGATTGTGGGCATTCGTTGCGACAATGTTTGGTTACTTTCATTCTTTCTTGGAGCATCATTTTGTGCCATGCATGTGACACTGCCCAACTGGTGGTCTGTCGCTATTCCTCAGTCGGGTGTTCATGTTGGCGCCTTGGTTGGCCTTATGAACGGCATGGGATTCATTGGCGCGATGTCTTCTCAGTGGTTCGTTGGTTTTTTTGCTAACTGGCGCATGCAGGCAGGTTTCACAGGCAGGGCACAGTGGGACCCGATGTTCGATGTCTATGCGGGAATTTTGCTGATGGGGGCGGTGGCGTGGTGGTGCTACCGGTTTGTTCCGCTGGAAAAAGCCTCCTCAAGTAGTGCTTAAAACCGATCGAGGGTTTTTCAGGTAGATCCTGATGTTCTATTGATGGGCCCAATATCGTGGAGCCATTTCCTGTTCGACTGTTCATTCTTTTGATACATTAAAATGGATTAAGCACGGTTAGGTCTGGGGTGTTTAACATGGGCGAGATGGCCGAGAATATCAACAGCAATTCCCTTGTTTACCCGGCCGACAGGCGTCTGTGGGTGCAGGTGAAGTGGCAATTCCTGCTGGCAGCAGCCGTTGCTGGCGCTGTGCCGGTGGTAGCTGCATGGGCCTGGTACCTAATTCTGGGCTTGCCTGAAATGTCTCCCAGCCCACGGATTGTGGAGCCTTCGGCGAGCGACCCGATTGGCTTCCCGGTCTGGTTGCGGTTGGCCCACTTCGTGAACATTCTGATGATGGTGCTACTGATCCGTAGCGGCCTCTCGATTCTCATGGATCATCCGCGACTTTATTGGAGCGACCACTGCACCCTGGGTTCTGAATGGATCCGCTTCACTCCCATTGTGGTGCCCAAGGACAGAGTGTGGACCGCCAAAGACGATAGCCGTTACATTTCCCCGTGGATCGGCTTGCCCGGATTTCGGCATACCATCGGTATTGCCCGACACTGGCACTTTCTCAGCGCTTTTTTCTGGTTGATCAACGGGCTTATTTTTGTGGCTTTGCTGTTTGCCACCAATCAGTGGAAGCGCCTCGTGCCCACCGATATCGCCATTTTTTTCGATGCGTGGAAAGTGCACGTGCATTATGCCACGTTCCACATGCCGGTTGAACCAGACGGATTTTACAAGTACAACCCGCTGCAACAGCTTGCGTATTTCGGAATTGTGTTCATTGTGGCCCCTATTTCGTTGTTTACAGGTCTGGCCATGTCGCCCGCCATCGACAACTGGGCTGGATGGTACCCTCGGCTGTTCGGCGGCCGGCAGTGCGCTCGCTCGATTCACTTTTTAGCTTTGTGCAGTTATCTGGCATTTCTGGTGCCTCATGTGGGCATGGTGGTTATCACCGGGTTTGCCCAGAACATGAATCACATCGTTTTCGGAACAGACGATAAAGACATCAACGGTTTGCTGGTGTTCGCGGCGGGCGTTGTTGGAATCATTCTGATATGCTGGGCCACGCATTGGATTTCGTGGAAGCGTCCCCGCTGGGTTCAGATGGGATTCCGCCGAATTTTGGGGCCGTTCCAGCGTCAGTTCCTCAACCGCCTTCCCAGCCGGAATCTGTACACCCGCGCCGATATTTCTCCTTACTTTTGGCCCAATGGCAAGATGCCCCATTCCCCGGAATGGGATGGTTTGGGAGAAGGCCGACGCGAGCACTTCAAGCTCAAGGTGTTCGGGATGGTTGAAAACCCGGTGGAGCTGGGAATTGCCGATATGGAAGCCATGGGCAAACGTGAGCAGATCACGCTGCACCATTGCATTCAGGGCTGGTCGGGCGTGGCTCAGTGGGGTGGGATCAACCTCACGCAGCTCATGCAACTGGTCAAGCCGCTGCCCGGTGCCACTGCGGTCGTGTTTCGATCGTACGGAGACGGCCATTACGGTGGCGAGTTTTACGACACGCTCACCCTTGAAAACGCAGGGCACCCTGAAACCTTGCTGGCTTGGGAAATGAACGACAAGCCGCTAAGCGATCTGCACGGAGCGCCATTACGGCTTCGTGCCGAGAACCAGTTGGGCTACAAGATGGTTAAGTGGATCAAGAGCGTCGAGTTTGTCGCTTCTGAAAAGGAAGTAGGCAAGGGCTACGGCGGCAAGAACGAAGACGACGAGTATTATCCTGTAGTAGCCAATATTTGACCGGATTCGCAGGCTATATCCAACAAAAAAGATGCCCCGTTGAGGGCATCTTTTTTTGTTTAAATCGAGAATGATGTCCCGAGTCGGATGCGGCCCCGTCAAGCCGAAGAGCCCCGCACGACTGAGTAAGGGGCCACGCGCCAAGCATCGGCATCTCGCACACGGTATTTTCAAGGCATTGTCTATTTTTTTGGTGAATGGTGATTTTATTGGGTGTATAGAGTTGGAACCCGCAGCGATGTTCATTGGAGTCTGTGTGCCGTGTCACTACCAGAGTGGTTTCAAGGCGAGATTCCGACCGAGCTTTTGCGTTTGGCTCGAGCTCATTGCGAAGAACGAGTACACCGTCAGATTCTTGCCGATTGGGTGGAGCGTTACGGGGGCGAAGAAGGCCAGTTGCTGTGCCGTTTTTTCAGGCGCGATGAGGTGTTGAGGCACGACGCAACCACATGGCAAACGCTGTCAGCATCGGAAGCCCGCTTGGTGGCGCCATTTTCAGATTTGGTGTTGGGGATAGGCGACCGGGTGGAATTGCCGCTGACGGAAACACAAAATATCACCATGGGTTGGGTACCGCCTGGTCAAAGCTGGCTGGGCGGTGGTGGTGGCGAGGAAGGCACAACTGCTTTCACGATTGAAAAAGGTCTATGGTGTGGTATTTACCCGGTCACGAAGGAACAGTGGCAGGCAGTGATTGGCGACAATCCGAGTCGTTTTAGCGGCTATCCAAAGGAACCGGTGGTAAATGTAAAGAGTGAAGATGTGTGGTTTTATTTTTCAGAGAAATTGAATGCTGCCAACACACAAAGTGGTTTTTTGTACCATTTACCGAGTGCCGATAAATGGGAATACATACTACGGGGCGGGCCCATTCCGAAATCACAAAGCCAGTACCACTTCTATTTTGCCCGCAGTAAAACCGATTTGACGGCGGTTGGCAGCAACGATCTGTCTTCCACACAAGCCAATTTCAACGGCAATTATCCACACGGTTCTGGCAAGTATGGCCCATTTCTTGAAACCACCAGCGCTGTGGGAAACTACCTCCCCAACCCTCTGGGAATGTACGACATGCATGGTAACGTCAGTGAATGGGCTTCTTCCCAAGAAGGCTCGGCCCGTATGACCTGTGGCGGCAGTTGGTTCTACGTTGCGGACTACTGCGAGGCGTCGGACCGGGACTGGCGCGTCTCAGGCTTTCGCGAAAACAACCTCGGTTTCCATCTTCTTGCAGTTTCCATTGAAGGATAGTTCAGGTATTCCGTTATTTCAACGTGGCCCCTTACTCAGTCGTGCGGGGCTCTTCGGACCAGATGATTGGGGCGCGCCGCTTCGCCTCAACGAAGAGCCATACAACTTCCAAGCCTGTTAGCGTTTATTGTCAAATTTCGAGTTGCTCGGTCGAATTGCCGAACCGGTCGAGTTTTAGCCCCATGCGGTCCGAGACCGTCATCAGCAGGCTCGAGAATTTGCGGTTGCGGCTGGTTTCAAAATCGAGGCTGCGGCCGGTTCGGATCTTGCCGCCAAGCCCGCCCGCCATAAGTAGCGGAACACGTTCTGTGGTGTGCGCTGTCCACTGTTCGTTGGCAAGAATGACACACGAATTGTCGAGCACCGTGCCGTCGCCCTCTTGGGTAGCAGCCAGTTTCTCAAGCAAATAGGCATATTGCTTCACCCAGAACCGTGTGATGGCCTGGAACTCCTTTCCCTTATGATCGTGGGAATAGCCGTGATGAACGCCCTGGAAGCCGAGGAACGGGTACGCTTGGCCCGAGAGGTTGTTCGTCAAGAGAAGGGTGGCAATTCGAGTGCGGTCGGTCTGGAAGGCTAGCGCAATCATGTCGCACATAAGCCTGGCATGATCGTCGAGCCGGTTCGGCAACCCGTTGGCCGGCCGTAGCGACTTGATCGCGTCGCTCACACTTTCGGTTGTTTGCAGCTTTGCTAGCCGGCTTTCGACTTCGCGGATGCTATTGGCGTATTCGTCGATACGGGCCTTATCGGAGCTGGAAACACTCCGACTCACCTCGCCGAGTTGCTCACGAACCTGGTCCAACACGCTCGCATTGGTTCGACTTCCCTTGCATTCGAACAGGCTATCGAAGGCGAGCGACGGATAAAGTTCCGCCGGCACGGGGGAGACGGCAGAACTCCACGAGACATGCGAGGCGTACATCATCGAGTAGCCCGACTCGTGGAAGCCGCTGATCGGGCGTTCACAGGCCAGCACCAGACTCGGCAACGGGGTGGCATCGCCGACGCGTTTGGCCAGCAACTGGTCTAGGCTGGCGGCGGCGCGGATCTCCCGCCCGCCGGTCGGATGCGTGCCACTCAGAATTCCGGCCGCCCCCTTGGCGTGTCCGTCGCAGACGCCTCCCGGGTGCTGCAAGCCATGGATAAACGTCACCTTCTCCTTGACCTTGTTCAGCGAGGCGAATGCTGGCCCGAGTTCCAGCGTCGAACCCTCACTCTTCGACCACCATTCCGGGGTATGAACGCCGTCGCCGAAGAACAGGAAGGCGAACCGCTTTGGCGGGGTTTTCTTCAGAGGGTCGGCAGCCAACGCTGGAATCGACTCCAGCCAAGGTAGGGCTACCGACGCGCAGAGACCCTTCAGAACGATGCGGCGGGTAAACTGGTGGGCACTCATGGAACGTTCCTAATAGGTAAAAGGTGTCTGTTTGCTGGTGAATCGCGTAATCAGGGGGAAAGAACTCCTATTGAGAGCTTACCCGATAATCTCGGCCGCGTTGCTTGCGGAACTGCGGACTCAGGACAACGGTTTCAAACAGTACGGAGAATCGGCGCTTTTCGTGCAGATTCTTCTGCATTTCCTGCAACAACGGCTCATCCGATAAGAGCACAGATCGCCCGAGAGCGTAGCCGAGGAATTTACGACATAGATTCCGCTCGAACTCCTCGAGGCGTTGATTCTCGACGTAGTCGATCAAACCACCAATGCCTTCAACCGACTTTCCGCCGGGTAGCGGGCCGACGGACTGGATTGCTCGACCGGCAAGGTCCTTCGTCCGCGATCTGCCGATGGCGTCGAAGCCTTCCAATGTCAGGCCAAGGCCGTCGAAGTGGACGTGGCACATGGCACATTGCGCGTTCGCCGTATGCTGGGCCAGCATTTCGCGAATGGTCTTCGAGCTTTCCTTTTCCGTCTTTGGCAGTTCCGGAACGTCCGCCGGCGGTGGCGGGAAGTGTTCGCCAAGCAAATGATGCACAACCCAGAAACCGCGTTTCACCGGACTGGTTCGTTGCCCCGCGGAATTGGTCGTCAGGATGATTGGCATACCGAACACGCCGCCTCGGCCGAGTTGCCGCAAGCCTTCGACGCGGTACCAATCGGCGTTGGAATCGGAGGGAGTGGGCAGGCCACGGAGTTTAAAAGTGTCCTCACGTTCGGCGGACAGACGTCGGTACTGCGCTTCGATCGGCCCACCATAAAACCGGGCCAGCGGCGCGTTGACGAACGTCGAGTCGCTGTGGAGCAGTTCACTCACGTCCCTGTCTTGCAAAATCAACTCTGTGATCAGCCGCGTCGGCTCATCGAAAAACGCGCGCCGCAGCGTGTCGTCGTAGCCCGGAAACGCGCCGACGGGGATCGCGTCTTTCGAGAGGTAATCGCGATAACGCAACCACTGGCCGAAGAATTCACGCGCGAATGCCTCGATCTTTGGATCCTTGAGCATGCGCCGCACCTGAGTGCGCAGTACCTGCTCATCTTGCAGCGTGCCCTCGCGGGTGACCTTGAGCAGTTCCTCGTCCGGCAACGACGACCAGAGGAAGTAGCTCAGTCGGCTCGCGAGCGAGTCGTCCGCCAGCGGATAGACACCCGCGCCAGCCGGCGCAGCGGGAATTTGAAAGAAGAAGTGCGGCGACATCAGCACCGCGCGGAATGTTCCACGCAACGCATCCTCAACACCCTGGCCCTGCTGACGCAGATCTTGATACAGCTTGCGCAAGGAAACAGTTTCATCGGATCTCAATGGACGGCCATAGGCTCGCTGAGCCAGGCGTTCCAAGTCGATCAGCGCGATACTTTCCACCCGCTGCAGCGCCAGCTTGTATTCGGCCAGCCCCTGACGCACATCTTGGAAAAATCCATGGATCAGGTCGAACTGCGCATTGGCCTTTACTGGCTTCAACGCTCCCTCAACGAGCTTGACGCCGAGCTTTTCCATGTACATCCGCTCGAATTTGGAGAGAAGCTTTTCTTCTATCAGAAGCGGGTCGTCTGAGCTGAGGTAATCGAATCGCTTGTCCTGTATCACGCGCCGTTCGGCTCGCTCGAACCACACGAACCCGCGCAACATGGTCTCGGTGCGTTGCGTGACGAAATCGAGTTCCTTCCACAGGCGGTCCAGCTCGGTGCGCTCCGAATCGGTTAGCACTTTGGCCATCAGCGGCTGGTCGTCGCGGAAAATCCCTTCGACGAGGTGGAACCCAGCGGCCAAATTGCGATTGGGATCAACAAAAAAGAAGCGGTTGGGGAATGTGCGGCAGAACCGTTCGCCGGAAGCTGCAATGTCCTTTGCCAACGGACTCTCGGGCCGAACCAACAAGGCGGCGCCCGTACCCAATGTTGAATCAGGGCGTTTGCCTATCGAGGGCACGAGATGAAAGGCAGACTTCGTGGATTGATCCCCATCCAGTTCGCATTCG
>CAMCLK010000078.1 GCA_945875585.1 Candidatus Kuenenia stuttgartensis
GGGCGATAAGCCAATGCCCGGTCAGGGCGATAAACCCATGCCCGGTCAAGGTGACAAGCCAATGCCCGGACAGGGTGAGAAACCCATGCCCGGTCAAGGCGACAAGCCAATGCCCGGTCAGGGCGACAAGCCAATGCCCGGACAGGGCGACAAGCCAATGCCCGGTCAGGGCGATAAGCCAATGCCCGGTCAGGGTGACAAGCCAATGCCCGGACAGGGCGACAAACCAATGCCCGGACAGGGCGATAAGCCTATGCCAGGTCAGGGCGACAAGCCAATGCCCGGTCAAGGTGACAAGCCAATGCCCGGTCAGGGCGACAAGCCAATGCCCGGTCAAGGCGACAAGCCAATGCCCGGACTGGGCGACAAGCCAATGCCCGGTCAGGGTGACAAGCCAATGCCCGGACAAGGTGACAAGCCATTGCCCGGTCAGGGCGACAAGCCAATGCCCGGACAGGGCGACAAACCAATGGCCGGACAGGGCGATAAGCCAATGCCCGGACAGGGCGATAAGCCAATGCCCGGTCAAGGCGACAAACCGATGCCCGGTCAAGGCGATAAGCCAATGCCCGGTCAGGGCAATAAGCCAATGCCCGGTCAGGGCGATAAGCCAATGCCCGGTCAAGGCGATAAGCCGATGCCCGGACAGGGCGACAAGCCAATGCCCGGTCAAGGTGACAAGCCAATGCCCGGTCAAGGCGATAATCCGATGCCCGGACAGGGTGACAAGCCAATGCCCGGACAAGGCGAGAGCAATGATCCCGCAATTCAGCCGGGTATGAATCCAACATCTCCCGACAACCGCGAAGCCATTAGCGGCAGCAGGGAAAAAGCTGATGCGGTAGATCCAGCGAATGCCAAGGCAGCCCTTGCCCAACTGGAAAAAATCCAGGACCAGATCAACAAAAATAAAGACAAATTGAAGCAACAAGGAATCTCTGACGAGGAACTCCGTAAATATCAAGAATATCTTAAAAATAGACAGGCCAACCTTGAAAAGGATATGGCGCGCGCGGATCAGGCTGCACCCCAACAAGCCGGTGGATTGGGTTCTGTTGGCGCGCGAAAAGTGAAGGGGGGGACGCAAGAGGCTGGCGAAGCCGGATTAGACAACCGACAGCCCCCACCCGCAGAGTACCAAGACGCGTGGCGTGAATTTACCCGCAAGCGCAAGATTTCCAACGATGCAAAGTTGAAATGAGCATGTCGATGAGCAGGCACGAGAGCCCTCGTTACCTGGTTCGATTCCACCCCAAGCGATTGCGGCATGTGTTTGCCGATGTATTGATTTTGGGTTCGGGAATCGCGGGAATGCGTGCGGCATTGGCCACACCACCCGACCTTCGTGTCTTGATCTTGGCCAAGGAATTGCCCGAGACCAGCAACAGCGCCTGGGCACAAGGAGGGTTGGCGGGCGTACTGTCTCCGGAAGACTCTCTTTCCAACCACGTCCGCGACACATTGATTGCCGGTGACGGTTTATGCAATGAGAAAATTGCCACCGAAGTCGTCCGCGATGCGCCCGGACAAATAGCCGATCTTGTCAATTTTGGAGTTAATTTTGACAGAATCGGTAACGACCTAGCATTAACCACCGAAGGCGGTCACAGCCATGCCCGCATCGTGCACGCTCTTGGCGATGCAACTGGTAAAGAAGTGATGCGCGGCATGATTGCAAAGGCCAGAAGCCTTTCTCATATAGAGATATGGGACAAGTGTATTGTTATCGATTTGCTGACATATGAAGGCTGCTGTGTGGGCGCGCTGGTTTCAAGTGTCCATGGCGAGCGATTGATGATCTGGTCCAAACAGACCATTCTGGCATCGGGTGGTTGTGGCAGAATCTATCGTGAAAGCACCAATTCACCCATTGCAACCGGCGATGGCATGGCTGCCGCCTTCCGAGCGGGTGCCAGATTGCGCGACATGGAATTCATGCAATTCCACCCTACCGTGCTTTATGTTGCCGGTTCCAGCCGTTCGTTGATTTCAGAGGCAGTTCGGGGCGAAGGCGCGTTTCTTCGCGACAAGGACGGCGACAGATTCATGCTGGCGGAAGATCCGCGAGCCGAACGGGCGACACGCGATATTGTGGCCCGAGCCATCTTCCGCACCATGAACCGCACGCAGCATCCCAATGTTTATTTGGATTTGCGCCATTTGAATCCCGACCATGTCCACATGCGTTTTCCCGGTATCGCCCGCGCCTGCCATGAATTTGATCTCGATATTGCCAGAGACCTGATTCCCGTTCGTCCGGGAGCGCATTACACAATTGGAGGCGTGGCTGTCGATCCCAATGGCCGCACGAGCTTGGCCGGGTTGTGGGCTGCGGGCGAGGTGACGAGCAGCGGCCTTCATGGCGCGAATCGTCTGGCTTCCAACAGCCTTATCGAGGGGTTGGTATACGGCACACGCTGCGGTGTCGGTGCCTCCGAAGAAGCGTCCCGGTTGCCTGACACCTATCATGTGCCTCCTATTTCCGAAAAAGAAGTCCGCGATTCTGGCCAGAATCTCGATGTCGAAGACATTCTAAACTCATTGAGATCCCTTATGGGACGTTCGGTTGGTATTGAACGTACTGGCGAGGAACTGGAAAAGGCCAAAACCATGGTTGACTTCTGGTGCGGCTATGTCTGGCGGCGGGAATTCGCGGGCCGAGAAGGCTGGGAGCTTTCCAATCTTCTAGTCATGGCGCGCTTGATGATTCAGGGTGCCTTAACACGTACGGAATCACGTGGAACACACTTCCGCCGCGATCATCCCTTAAAGGACGATATCCACTGGCAACGGCATGTGGATTGCCCCATTCGATTGACTGGAATCCAGTCATTGACTCCCAGTGATACGGGCGCGTGACGCTGGGTCTTGCTCCCCCGTTGGCCAAGTGCAAGTCAGACGTTAAGATGATGGTAATGACCAGATGTCCGCCGCTTGGAGGCGTATATTTGAGCCCCATTTCAGGATTCAGGTGGCGCGATGAGCCGGGTGGAACTTTACGACACCACGCTGCGCGATGGCAGCCAAGGTGAGGGTGTGAACTTTTCGGTTCACGACAAACTGTGCATCACAACCCGTTTGGACCAGCTTGGCTTCGATTACATTGAAGGCGGCTACCCGCTATCGAATCCGAAAGATGCGGAATACTTTCGCGGCCTGAAAGAACTGAAGCTGCGCCATGCCAAAGTGGTTGCCTTTGGCATGACCCGCCGCAAAGGAATTCGCCCTGAAGACGACACAGGTTTGCGAGCCCTGCTCGATGCGCAAACATCGGTGGTAACCATTGTTGGAAAAACCTGGGACCTGCACGTTACCGATGTGCTGGGCATCAGCTTGGCTGAAAACACAGCCATGATCGGCGACTCCGTGGCCTACTGCCACTCCCAAGGCCGCGAAGTTTTCTACGACGCTGAACACTTTTTCGATGGTTACAAGGCGAACCCTGAATACGCTTTAGAAACATTGCGTGCCGCTTGCCGGGCCGGGGCATCGGTTGTGATTCTGTGCGACACCAATGGCGGCAGCCTTCCGGGGCAAGTTGCAATGGCCTGCCGTGCTGCTCAGGCAGCAATTGGCAGCGCCCGCCTTGGCATTCATTGCCATAACGACTGCGAATTGGCCGTAGCGAACAGCCTTGCCGCTGTGGCGGAGGGGGCGACCCAAGTTCAGGGAACCATTAACGGCATTGGCGAACGCTGCGGAAATGTTGACCTTGTCAGTGTGGCAGCACTACTAAGCCTGAAGTTGCATCGTGACGTGTTGGCGCCCGGCAGCATGGCACGGCTGACGGAACTCTCTCGTTTCGTTTATGAAACGGCGAACATGAACTTTCGGCCGGGCCAACCGTTTGTTGGCACGAGTGCTTTTGCACACAAGGGTGGCATGCACATTCATGCTGTCAGCCGGATCAGCCGGAGTTACGAGCACATAGACCCCGCATTGGTCGGCAATGAACGCAGGATTCTTGTCAGTGAACTTTCCGGCCAAGCGACCATCCTGAATAAAATATCCGGCCTCGATATTTCTGCCGATCGTGAACTAACCAAACGCATTCTCGAACGCGTTCAAGATTTGGAACACGCCGGATACGAATTTGAGGCAGCCGAAGCTTCGTTCGGTCTACTAGTGCTGAAAACCGCTGGCCGATTTGTTCCTAGTTTCGAGCGGGTTTCATACCGCGTGAACATTGAGGCGGGTGATTCTGGCACAGCCGCATGCGAAGCCACCGTGAAATTACGGATAGGCGACGTTCAAGTTCACACGGCAGCCGAAGGTGATGGCCCTGTCAACGCGCTTGATGCCGCCTTGCGTAAGGCGCTGCAACCGACCTATCCATCACTTGGCCAGATGTCACTTGAAGATTACAAAGTGCGAGTTGTCAATGCCCGCGAAGGTACGGCCGCGCGTGTGCGGGTGGTCCTTGAATCGCGCGACCATCACGACGTCTGGACCACAGTTGGGGTGAGTGAAAACATTGTCGAAGCCAGTTGGCTTGCACTGGTCGACAGCATCGAGCACAAACTAATCAAGGATGGCGCGGTACCCCGCTGAAGTTGCCGGGACCGCTCATATTTCTCTTCGGACAACAACCATGACACTTGAATTAGCCAAGCAGTTCGATCCGGCAGCAGCCCAAAAAAACTGCTTGGAATTGTGGGACCGGTTGGACTTGTTCCATGCTCCTGTAGATCCTACTCGTCCCTCTTTCAGCATGGTCATACCGCCACCGAATGTAACGGGTGCGCTGCACCTGGGGCATGCCCTGAACAACACGCTTCAGGACATTCTGGTAAGGCAGCATCGAATGATGGGTTACGACACGCTTTGGATGCCTGGCACCGACCACGCTGGAATCGCCACGCAGGCAGTTGTTGAACGTCGCATCCGGGTAACAGAAAACAAAACCCGCCACGAAATCGGCCGCGAAGAACTGGTCCGACGGATCTGGGAATGGAAAGACCAATACGGATCCCGCATTCTGAACCAGTTGCGTGGGCTTGGTTGCTCGTGCGACTGGAAACGCGCGCGATTCACGCTCGACGAGACCTGTGCCCGCGCCGTAAGGCAAGCATTCTTCAACCTGTTCAAATCGGGCCTTGTTTACCGCGGTAAACGCTTGGTGAATTGGGACACACAACTGCAGACTTCGGTTGCTGACGATGAAACGTTTGTAGAAACCATTAAGGGTGGTTTTTGGACTTTTAGGTATCCGCTGGTGGAGGGCGACGGTTTCATACGCTTTTCCACCACCCGTCCGGAAACCATGCTGGGCGATACCGCGGTGGCGGTTCACCCAGAAGATCCGCGCTACAAGGATCTGATTGGTAAAATGGTGACCGTGCCCCTGACCGGCCGACAAATCCCAATCATTGGCGATGCCATTTTAGTGAAGCCAGAAATGGGGACAGGTGCCGTGAAAGTCACGCCTGCCCACGACCGAAACGACAATATGTGCGCCCAAAGGCACGGTCTGGAAATGATCAACATCCTTGAAACGGATGGGACCATTAACGCCACTGGCGGCATTTACGCTGGTCTGGATCGTTATATCGCTCGCGAACGCGTCGTGGAAGACATGGAAAAACTCGGCTTATTCGATGGCCGGGAAGACCGCGATATCGAAATGGCTCACTCCGACCGCAGCAAGTCTCCTATTGAGCCATTCCTTTCGGACCAATGGTTTGTGTCCATGGACCGCTTGGCTGAAGACGCCATGGCCGTTGTCCGCGATGGCAAGGTGCGCATTGTTCCTGAACGATATGCCACCACATACCTCGACTGGCTATCGGAAAAACGCGACTGGTGCATCAGCAGGCAATTGTGGTGGGGCCACCGGATTCCCATTTGGCATGTGCGCTGCCCGGAAGAGATACTGAAAAACGCCCTGACCGGTCGGGAAGATGTGGTTTATCAGCCTGGACCAGAATCAGGGACGTGGTACGTCTGCGCGCTGGCGGACCTGCCCGAAGATTTACTGGGCGCCAACTATCCACTGGTGCGCGATCCAGATGTTCTCGACACGTGGTTCAGCTCGGCACTCTGGCCGTTTTCAACACTCGGATGGCCAGACAAGACTCCGGAATTGGCACGTTATTACCCAACCAGCGTGCTGGTAACCAGCCGCGAAATCATCACCCTATGGGTGGCGCGCATGGTGCTTTTTGGCGTCGAATGCCTTGGTGAGGTTCCGTTCCGGTCGGTTTACATCCATCCAAAAATTCTCGATGGTTTCGGTGAAACCATGAGTAAAAGCAAAGGCAACGGAGTTGATCCGCTCGACATCATTGAGCAGTACGGTCCAGACGCGCTACGGTTTCAAATGGCGCTGATGGCTACGGAAACTCAGGATGCGCGCATGCCCGTGGGTAATATTTGCCCACATTGCGCAGCCCTGATGCCCGTCAAGCAAGAGCATCTGTGCATGCGGACACGCAAGGTGACATGCCCTGGTTGCAAAAAAACTTTCCGGCCGGGCGGCCCTTGGCTCGACAATGACGAGGAACTGCTGACTGCAAAACAGGGCAGCGACCGCTTCGAACAAGGGCGCAACTTCGCCACCAAGGTTTGGAACGCCTCAAGATTTATTTTGATGAATCTCGAGGGTTTTACCCCGGGACTGGGCGATATCACAACACTGGCTATTGAAGATCGCTGGATTTTGGCGCGTTTGGCCCGCGCAGCCGATACGGTCACCTCAAGTCTTGCCGAGTTTCGGTATGCCGAAGCCATGCGGACTCTTTATGAATTCACTTGGACGGATTTCTGTGATTGGTATCTGGAAATGGCCAAAGGCCGGCTGAAGGAACAAGGCACCCGAGCAGACGTTCAACGTGTGCTGGTGGGCGTGCTCGATGGCCTGATTCGCCTTCTGCACCCATTTCTCCCCTTTTTGACAGAAACTCTATGGCAAGCGCTGAATGAAGCCGTGCCGGAGCGATCGCTCACCTCCGGAGCCGTGAAAACCGAGACCATTGGCTTGGCCGCATGGCCGGCTTACCCATCAACATGGCGCGATGCCACCGTCGAAGGTCCCATGGCGCGGATGCAAGAGTTGGTTCGATTTGTCCGTGATGTGCGCAACCGCACCATGCTGGATCCCCGACAGACTGTGGAATTGCGAGTGAGATCGGCCACCGGTCCGGCATCGGAAATCCGGAATTTGGAATCATTTCTCGCGTTGTTGGCTGGAACCTCGCCTGTGGTTACAGGCCCGGAGGTTGTTCGCGCTAAATTTTCGGCCAGCAAAGTCTTCAGCGACATGGAAGCTTCGATCCCGCTGGAAGGGTTGATCGACCCGGCGGCCGAAAAAGTCCGCCTTGAAAAGCAACTTGCCGAACGCAAAAAAGCTTTGGAAAGCACACGCGCGAGGCTTGGCAACCCGGCGTTTGTAGACAAAGCCCCTGCCGAAGTGGTAGCCCAATTGCGGCAGCAGCTTGGAGAACTCGAAGAGCAAGTTGTCGCCATTCAGGCTGGCTTGACTGATCTTGGTTGACTTCAAGGCAAGGAAGGCACAATCATGAGCGCCATTGTCCGCCTTCAGAATGTTTCACGCTCGTTCGGCACCAAGGTCGCTGTAAGTTCCCTCGATTTGGAAGTGAAAGCAGGATCGATTCATGGTTTCCTCGGCCCTAACGGATCGGGCAAGACCACCACGCTCAGAATGATCACGGGCCTCATGCAACCAGATTCTGGCACCGTTGAGGTGTTTGGGAAGGAAGGCGGCGCGGGCGCCTCCCCTGCCATGGGCTATCTTCCAGAAGAACGCGGTCTTTACCGTGGCATGACTGTCCTTGGCATCCTCGAATTTTTCGCGCGTTTAAAGGGCATGCATAATCCGCGACGTGCTGTACTCGATTGGCTCGATCGCTTGGATCTGTCAGGTGCCGGTCCCCTTCGTGTAGAAGCCCTTTCCAAGGGAATGGCACAGCGTGTGCAGTTTATCGCGGCCATTATTCACAGTCCAAAACTAGCTGTTCTGGACGAGCCATTCAGTGGCCTAGATCCTGTTCATGCAGGACAGTTGATGCGCGCTGTCCGCGAATTACGCGACGCGGGCACAACCATCATTCTTTCCACGCATGATCTGACCGTGGCACAACGGTTGTGCACACATTTGTTCATGATCCACCATGGGCGTAAAGTTCTAGACGGTTCCCTTGAGGACACCCTCGCCCGCCATGGTTGCACAACTGTCCGTGTAACGCCCCGCGACATTGCTTCCCAATGGCCGGGCTGCACAGGTGTGGCCAATGCCACCCGTGACGGTACCGATTGGGAATTACGGCTTGAGCCGGACGCCGATGCTAATTCTGTAGTTCGCGAACTGATGCGACAATTTCCATTGACCGCCTTCACGACTGGAAGCGCCTCCCTTTCGGACATTTTTTTCCGCCTGGTGGGCGTCCGCGAGGGTGAATCAGTTGGACAGGGGACATGACCATGCTGTCGCGAATCATGGTGATAGCCCGTCGTGAATTCTTGGCTGCTGTGGCCAACAAGGCTTTTCTGATCAGCCTGCTGGTGATGCCATTGATCATGGTGTTGGGTGCGTGGCTTCCAGGCGCAGCGGGGAACCTGAAAAGCCAGCGGGAGCGAACCGTCGCCATCATTGACCGAACACCCGGTGCCTCAACACGAGCGCGTGAAACCCTTGAAGCCGTGCAGTTGAATTACCGCGAGGAAGGCGTTTCTGACCCTCTCGACCTGATACGTGTGGAAGACGGAGCAACGGCAGCGGATGATCAAGCACAGTTGGCCATCAAATATGAATTGGCGGAAAAGGTGCGCTTAGGTGATCTGGCTGCTTTTTTTGAGATCGGCCGCGACGCGCTGGATGAAAAAGCCAATGATTCCGACATCGTCACCTACTATTCAGGCGCTGCATTCGACAAGGACATGATGACAGCCGTTGCGGCACGCTTGGCAGCCATCGTTCAACTCCAGAAATCAGGGCCCGCCAATCCGCTACTTTGGACCAGAGCCAACCGCCGGTACACCCCCGTCGAGCTTGCGCGCATGCTGCGCGCAGGATCAAAGGGACAAACCCGTTGGCTGGTGCAGCGCGACTTGCCACAACGCGATGCCGCTGGAGCAATAGTGGATGGAAACCGCGTGGAATCGAGCCTAAGGGCGCTCGTGCCTATTTTTGCAGTTTTGCTCCTCTTTCTTGTCGTGATGGTCGGCGCGATGCCGCAGCTCCATGGGGTACTCGAGGAGAAGACAAACAGAATCGGCGAAGTTCTTCTCGGTTCCGCATCTCCTTTTGAAATACTCACGGGGAAACTGCTGGGAATGTCCCTGACAGGACTGCTACTTTCGTCCATTTACCTAGGCGGTGCTCTTTTTATGGGAGCCCGGTATGGCTTGCTGGGTGACATGCGAGCCGACCTGCCACTATGGTTCCTGTTGTTTCAGGTATTGGCTCTGCTGATGTTTGGCTCGATGTTCATTGCCGTGGGCAGCGCCTGCTCCGACATGAAACAGGCTCAAACCATGGTGACCCCCGTAACGCTGGCGGCATCCGTTCCAATGATGTTCATGCTGCCTGTTGTTGAGGACCCAACCGGTGCCGTTGCCCGGACCCTCTCTTTGATTCCTCCGGCCACACCCATGCTTATGCTGGCTCGATTGGCGGCTGCTCCACGGCTCCCATGGTGGGAACCGGTGCTTGGAACAATCCTCGTGCTGATTTCCGTGGCCGTGGCCCTATGGGTTGCCGCCAGAATTTTCCGTAATGGGTATTTGCGGCAAGGGCAAGCACCATCGTTTCGAACGATGCTATCATGGTTACGGCAAGACGATTAGTGTTTCGCTTGCAAAACGGCTTGCGCTAATGAATAATTCGTAGATTCCTTCCCTCCCGCCTGGGGTTGCTCATGCTCGGGCTAATTGTTTTCGCAATGGCTGCTGCCCCCACCGGTATCGATTTCGATACCGCCGTGAAGCCTGTACTTGTACGCCACTGCCTGTCGTGCCATGGACCGCAAACCAAACGAGCCGGCCTGAGGCTAGATACTGCTGCTGCTGCGCTGGAAGGCGGGGCGTCGGGACCAGCCTTGGTTCCCGGGAACAGTGGCAAAAGTCTGATAATTCGAGCCATGGTAGGTGAAGAAGGCCTCGAACGAATGCCGCCCCGAGGCGATCGTGTCACCGCGGCGGAATTGGCAACCATTGCCGCTTGGATTGATGCGGGTGCTAAGCCAGGAATGACTGAAGCCGTTCAGGGACCAACAAAACCCACCTTGTGGTCGCTGACACCCCCCAAGGCTATCGCAATCCCGGCTGGCGAAGCTTCCCACCCCATCGACCGCTTTGTCCGTCAACGTCTGGCACGAGAAAAATTGCTTCCTTCCCCGGAAGCCGATAAGCGAACATTGCTGATACGCCTGGCACTCGACCTGACGGGTTTACCACCCGAAGAAAAAGATCTGCGCGAATTTTTGGCCGACAACCGCCCAAATGCATTTGAGCGTCAGGTTGATCGCCTCTTGGCATCGCCACACTACGGGGAACGGTGGGGCCGATGGTGGCTTGACCAAGCGCGCTACGCCGACAGCAACGGTTACAGCATTGATGGCCCGCGCACGATGTGGCAATATCGTAATTGGGTAATCAATTCCCTGAATGCCGACATGCCGTTCAATCAATTTGCTACCGAGCAACTGGCTGGCGATCTGCTGCCATCTCCGACGGTTTCGCAGAAAGTGGCGACTGGCTTTCACCGCAACACCATGCTCAATCAGGAAGGCGGTATCGACCTGGAGCAATTTCGGGTAGAGGCGGTGGTTGACCGCGCCAACACCACAGCAACCGTTTTTCTTGGACTCACCTTGGGATGCGCCCAGTGCCATGATCACAAATTTGATCCGCTGTCGCAAAAGGACTACTACAGGTTTTTGGCATTTTTCAACTCCTGCGACGAGCCGACACTGGACTTGAGCCCGCCTGAATCTCGCAAAAAACAGTCTGTTGACCGCAAGAACTTAGCGGACTTGGAGAAAAAGCTTTCCCGATTCGAGAAGCTCGACGCCGCTGCTGTTGAAAAACTCGAGGGGCAATTGTCGCCCATGGCTCGGCTGACACTACCGGACGATATTCGCAAAATTCTTGGAATTGCCATCAACGGGCGCACACCGGCACAGCATGAAGCGCTTGTCGCAACACTTAGGCGCCGCCAAACCAGCAACCAATTGGCATCGGCCTTGGTGGCAGTCCACCCGTTGGCCATTCTTGGTCAAATCCATCTTGCAGAAAGCCGTTTAGCACTGGGAAATGCAGCAGGTCGCCTCCGGAGCACCATGGTGGAACCTGCCACAGCACTGATTCTTGAAGAACGGAAAGAACCCAGGCAAACATACGTGATGCTGGGTGGGGATTTTACACGCAAGGGAGCCGTCGTTGAACCCGGAGTCCCTGTCGCCTTGCCAGCATTAGCGACTTCGAAATCCCCCAACAGGCTTGATTTGGCCCGTTGGCTTTTCATGCCTGGCAATCCACTTGTGGGCAGGGTGCTTGCTAATCGCGTTTGGCAGGTTTACTTTGGCACAGGTTTGGTTGAAACAGAAAACGATTTTGGCACTCAAGGTTCCCTGCCCACGCATCCCGAGCTTCTAGATTGGATGGCGCTGCAAATTGCCAAAGATGGTTATAGCCTCAAACAACTGCACCGCCTTATTGTTACCAGCGCCACTTATCGTCAATCGTCGAGGCACCGTGCCGACCTTGAAACGGTGGATGCACGAAACCGGCTATTGGCTAGGCAATCACGATTAAGGCTAGAGGCCGAGTTGCTTCGCGATCGATCATTGGCCGCTTCCGGCCTTCTCGACCGCACCATTGGTGGGCCAAGTGTGTTTCCTAGCCAGCCAACCGGCGTCTACAGTTTCACGCAGGTTCCCAAACAGTGGAAAACAAGCCCGGGAACAGATCGTTATCGCCGTGGAATGTACACGTTCCTGTGGCGTTCTGCTCCGCATCCCGGCTTGGCTCTATTTGATGCACCGGATGCAGGGGCTACCTGCACCCGAAGGCACCGATCTACCACGCCCCTTCAGGCACTTACATTATTAAATGATGCCAGCCAAGTTGAATGTGCCAAATCACTTGCCATGAATCTGAAAAGTATTAATGGGTCTGCCAAGCGTGTTGATCTGGTTTTCCAGCGCTGCTTGAACCGCCCGCCTACTACTGCCGAGGCAAAACTTCTGTGCGAATTCATGGAACGAGAAATGGCAACAACTTCCGAAAATGAATCACTCATTGCCCTGTGCCGGGTGATGCTCAACTCCGAAGAGTTCCTGACCCGGGAATAAACCATGCACCTGCCCCACGATTCATCAGCAATAGCACGAAGGCACTTCCTGAAAGGATGCCCCATTGGGCTTGCAAGCATGGCTTTGGCCAACCTTGAGGCACGAGGAGGCACAGACCGGGCAGGCGATCCGCTTTCCCTTCAACCATCACACCATTCACCACGCGCCAAAAGTGTGATTTACCTCTTCATGGCGGGCGGCCCCAGCCAATTGGATCTGTTCGATCGCAAACCAGATCTCAATCGCCTCCATGGGCAACCCATCCCTGAATCTTTTGTCAAAGGCAAGCGGTTTGCCTTCATGAACACCTTTTCCAAGGAACGCCCGAAGCTTTTGGCCAGCCCTAGGCGATTTCGCCAGAATGGCCAATCGGGAGCCTGGATATCAGAATTACTGCCTAACATCGGATCGGTTGCCGACAAGCTTACCATGATCCGTTCGATGAGCACCAATGTATTCAACCACGCCCCTGCCAAAATGTTTGCCAATACAGGCTCCCCGCAAACCGGCAGACCCAGCATCGGTTCTTGGGTGACTTACGGGCTTGGGAGCCCGGCGCGGGACCTGCCCGGTTTTATTGTTCTTCAGTCTGGCCCACGCGGGCCTAGGGGTGGCATGCCTTTGTGGGGAAGCGGCTTTCTTCCCAGTTCGTATCAGGGAGTGCCCTTCCGCTCTACTGGTGACCCGGTGCTGAACCTGTCCACCCCTGCGGGAATCGACCGGAATAGCCAAGAACGTGTTGTGAACACTATTGGTGGCTTAAACCGCCTGCATCTGGAAGACCAAGGCGATCCAGAAATCGCCGCGCGCACTGCCAGTTACGAAATGGCATTCAGAATGCAGGTTTCAGCACCGGATCTCATTGATATTGGCAGGGAATCAAAATCCACTCTTGCACGTTACGGCGCTACTCCCGGTCAGCCGTCTTTTGCAGCAAACTGCCTGCTGGCCCGACGACTCGTGGAACGGGGCGTGCGATTTGTCCAACTCTACCACGCCGACTGGGATCACCATGGTGGCCCCGATATCAACCTTGAACGAGGTCTGGAGCGGGTTTGCCGTGAAATCGACCAACCATGCGCAGCACTGGTCAATGATTTAGCCAGTCGTGGCTTGCTGGAAGACACAATAGTGGTGTGGGGAGGCGAATTCGGCCGTACACCCATGGGTGAAATTCGTGAAACCGTCGGCCGCAACCACCATATCGACGCCTACACCATGTGGGTTGCCGGTGGTGGTTTCAAACCAGGCATTCAGCACGGCGAAACCGATGAACTTGGATTTTCGGTAGCCAAAGACAAAGTCCATGTCCACGATCTGCACGCAACCCTGTTACATCAACTGGGTCTCAACCACGAACGCCTCACCTACAGGTTTCAGGGACGCGATTTCCGGCTGACTGATATTGCCGGAAACGTTGTCACCCCCATTCTGAATTAACCCTTCCCGTGCATTCCTGACAACCGGTACCACAAAGCCAAACCGTGAACCGGTTCGTTTATTTGTAAGCGCATGCCGCACAGTCGTGCCCCTGATCAGGCCGATGGTTTCCATGGAAAGGCGGTGCCACCATGGACGGTGCAGATTGTTTGAACGAAGAGAACAGAGCGGAAACGGATGCCCAGGCCATGCTTCTATTGGCGCGCTATGCGGCAATGAAGGAAACCATGTGGGTAGCCCGCATAGACCTAACAAGCGAATATCCGGGTCCACGCTCATGGCATCGCACCCACGGGACACTGGTAGCCTCAGGATGGATTGAACCGGGCTTCGAAGAAGAAGTCAGTGGTTTGCCAAAACCTGTTTATCGGGTCACACGCTTGGGGCACAAAGAATGCGAAAGGCTTGCCAGCTTGAATGCCGGCAAGCCTGAGTGATTTAAAGTAACAAGACAAATCAGGTCACAGGAGTAGTCTGAGCGCGGTTAAAGGCTTCTTGGCTGCTGGCCAAACCAATCACCATGGCGCCGTACCCATTTTGCTGCATCTGCCCGGTCCAGAAGCCTAAACCGGACGGATCTGCCGCACGTCCTAGGATGGCTAGGTATTCAGCAGAAACCTGATCTGAACAGTATTCTGTTGAATTGAGGAAGCTCAACACAACTGCCTCACGAGTCACACCTGAGCGAAGCGCCTGAGAATAGGAAGCAAGGCCTTCAGCATCTGGGGCGCGATTGAGCAGGTTGTTGTAAAGACCCGTGATGAACAGGTTGATGGGCGGATTGGCAATCTGGTACTCATCTGAAAGCAGGAAGGTTGAGATCACCTGATTTTCAGTGGCACCGTTCAGGAACGAATTCACAAATCCTTGGACTTCCTGAACAGAGCCGTTGCGGCCCAAGAACTTGCGATAGTAAGCAGCTACTTGGTTGTAACGCTGCTCCGGTGAATTGTAGATGGAAGCAGCGACCGACTCACGCGAGGCACCAGCATCGAGCATTTGGCTATAAGATGCCAAACCACCAGCATCCGGGGCCCTGCCCAGCAAGGTGTAGTAGAGGTAACCAACATAGTGTTGGTTGGCTGTATCACCAACTGGCCCGGGAGGAAGAATACCCGTTACCGCGGTGAGCACCACATCGTTGCCGCTGCCACCAAGATACGATATTGAAAAGACATAATCACCAATCTGTGTGGTTCCACCTTCAGGCAGGCCGGAGAAAATACCCAGGACAGGACTGCTGCTGTTGTTCTGCAGAATGGTAAATTGTTGCCCCACCTTGGGAACAAAGGTGGAAGGCAGCAATGAGCCGGATAACCTAGCACCGTTCAGTGTCGGTTGCGTGCTGGTGATGATTCTGTCGTTCGAGGCGCCAGCCAATTGCAATTGCACTGTCGCTGAATCCGTCAGATTCAAATCATTGACAGTCAACGTGCCTATGGTGGTATTGTTGCCTGGCGAAATGACATGGGAAAACACGCCGAGAGAATTCAATACAGCGAGAGTACCATTGCCAGCCAAGGTACCACCGGAAACATTGAAGACCGTTGCTGGGCTCAAATAGCTGGCATTAACTACAAGAGTCCCGCCTGTGACTTCAAAGCTTCCCGTAAACAAAGGACTAGGGGCGGCAATAGTGAACGTTCCCGTCCCGGTCTTGCGTACAACCTCACTGCCGGTAATAGCGCCATTAAGCGTGCCGCTGTTGGCGAATTGAACCGCGAATCCCTGACCGGGCTGCAGCGTGATTCCACCCAAATTTGTCACGCCTGCGAACGTTACCGTGCTGGTGGTGTCGAATACTGTAAGGTTTGCCAGTGTGACCGAATTCCCAAACACGGTGGTGTTCGAGTTGAGAATTTCGACACTCACCGAACCGCTTAATTGCTTATTGACAACAATATTACCAGCCGTGCCAGCATTGATTGTCAACGTGGAAAGACTGGAGGTTGTAACGCTATTCTGAACAACAATCGCTCCGCCAGTCGGCACAGACCCACCATTGGTTGTGTCGAGTGAGACATCATTGACAAGCGCCGCATTGACAAGGGTAATGGTCTGCCCAGGAGTTGCCAGCGTGGCATTGACAATCGGAGCACCTCCAACTCTCGGAGATGCCACTGTCAGATTCAATCCCGCGTCGAAAACAAACAGATCGATCAGACTATTGCCCAATGTAACAGTGCCAAGAGTATCGAATTTTGTTGCATTACCAGCTGTTCCGGTAAACAATCCACCGCCCAACAAAGATAGGTTGTAAGCGTTTCCACCCGGAGGAAGCAGTGCCGAAACAAATCCTTCAACACCGATCGAGCCGTTGAAAGTTATTGTTCCTGGAGTAGCAACAGCGCCTTGGGAGTTGATGGTAATCAATCCAAAGGGCAGAGTGCCGGTACTATCGCCGACAGATCCCGTCACATTAACGTTTGGAGCAACAAGCGTCAGTGTGTTACCTGCAGTGGTAACCGCGAGATTGCCGTTAATAAGAATGTTGTTGGCCGCAGACAATGTGCTGTCGGCATTTTCAAACACCATCTGGCTACCAGTAAAATTAATGTTTCCGGTCGTTGCAACCAGTCCATCAACTCCAAGGGAATCGCCAATTCGAACCGTGTTGGCGGTGATGTTGATGTCACTAATTGCAGTGAACAACGAATCAATCTGGACTAATCCAGAACCGTTAGAGTTGACGTTTAGATCTTGAATACCAGAATTGTCGCCACCAAT
>CAMCLK010000079.1 GCA_945875585.1 Candidatus Kuenenia stuttgartensis
GAGTTGACGTTTAGATCTTGAATACCAGAATTGTCGCCACCAATACCAATCTTCGCTAAACCAGCCGGTGGCGTACCTGCAGGATTTAGAATCAAGTCAACATTGTTACTACTGTTCCCCGTGATAAACGGAGTAGCCGGAACACCCAAAAAGATGCTACCGGTAGTGGTTGAAGGATCCTGGGTGATTGTAATCGACTGGCCTGTTCCACTCAGTGCCGTAGCCAAATTTAGTGTGCTAGATGTCCAAGTAATCTTACCTGCTTCCGGTACAGGCAAAATAATAGCACTGTTGTTGATTACAACGTCATTTCCAGCAGCAAGGTATGAACCAATCAGGTCCACACCAATCTGACAGCCCGTGGTGGTTGCTGTGAGTGTCGTCACTCCGGCCACCGTTGTCTGGCTGAATGTCGCCAGATTGGAAGTTGCTGTAATCGCGATGTCGATCGCTGGGGCCAGACGGTCCTCCAGATTTTCAAGCGACAGTCGCGATGACTTGCTTCCCTTGCTGGAATCCTGAAGCGATTTCAGTTGTTCCAGGCGGCGCAACAGTTGGTTCTTCATGGCCCCGCTACCTCTTTCGTGCGTGTCCAGCATCCATGGCTGAAACGTTGTCAACCCACGCAACTGGTATCGGCGCAAAAGGTGGCGGTCCTGAATGGCAAGTCAAGAAAGTTCGCCTCATTAGTCATAATAAAGCGAAACGATGCAAACCAACCAATCACCCCAAACCAACCAGCTTATTTGCCTCGATTCCAGTAAATGCGTACATTTCCCGTGGCTCTACCGACAGCAACCAGATCCGTCCGGCCATCGCCATCAAGATCAGCAGCTACCAGATCCTCAACAGCCACGCCGCCCTCATCCAACAGATGGCGTGTCCAATCCTTGCGCGTAACATCCCAGCGAAAAATCCGAACACCACATTTTTCGCCAGCCTGCGCCGACAAGTTGTCACGCACACCAAACACCAATTCATCGGAACCATCGCCATCGAGGTCCGCGCAGGCAATGGCATGGCCCCACTTCAGGCGTTTATCGAGAACCTGTCTCTTCCAAATACCATCCACGCGCCGCGAAACGACAAGTTCATGACCATGCCACGGCTCGACAGTCGCGTAGATCTGTTCGCCACCCGCCAACGCGCCCAAGCGAACCTCGCTGGCTCCCCGATTCGATTTCGGAGTATCCTGATTGCCAGCATGCAACAGCTCCCGCTTCCAACCTGAGCCATTACGCGATAGCAGACTCAGACCCTCGTAGCTGACAATTGCGAGATCATGACCCGCGCCAGATTTTACGACATCAAAATTGTGAGCCACATGCAGCGACTGATCAAGCACCCGTACGGGCCATTGCTGATTCATAGGGTCTTTGGGAATTGAAAAAGCAAGCACACGAACAGGACTCCCATCCATCCAGTTGGCCTTGGCCGAGCTTTCCCTTCCCATTAATGGTATGACGACCAACTCCTCCTCACCGTTTGGCCCGGTGCGTGCAAATCGAATTCTGTGCAGAGTTGGCTCGCTTGAAATAGGATGTACGGTCCATGGCACGTTTTCTTGCGCGGGCTGCCTGAGCCATTGCAAGCTGCCGCCCTTCTGCGTGTCAAACGGTTTCCAGCCAGCACCCACAACAAGGTCGATGCGTCCATCTCCATCGATATCGCGGGCAGCTATGCACACATTGTCCGGCGCCGTCACCCCCTCCAGCAACACCCTTCTACCCCAACCGGGATTAGTATAAGCAATTATTCTTTGTTTATCAGCGACCACGAGGTCTTTCTTACCGTCTCCATTCAGATCAACGGCAAGAACGGCGTAACCAACGCCGAGCCCTCTGTCGATTTCCTGCATTCCAAAAACAGGACCAAAACCAGTGGGCTGGGCGTTCGCCAGTAATGCAACTAAAAGTGGAATGGACATGGCTTTCTCCGGGGAGGTGTTGAACACAACTCTCCCCAGAATGCCAGACACTAGCGTTCATGCCAGTGGAATTTCAGTGGAAGACGTAGTTATCCAGATATTTCGCCATTATCAATAAGTCCAAGAGATCCCCGGCTGCAGTCCAGATCTAACTGAACAGTTTTCCCGGCCACAGTCTGTTCGACCCGGCCGACATTTTTGCCCCGAAACGCCACAGTTGGAAGCAGGCACACTTCCCATTCCAACAACCCTGCAATACCAATCCTGTCGCCATGCTTCAATGGGCACGCCTGATGACCAAGCACCCGACCGCCGTTGAGCAAGGTGCCGCGGGTGCTTTTGTCTACAAGACACCACTCACCATTGGCTCCTTGATTGATTTCAAGATGAAGTCGGCTGATATTGATGGAAAGCTGGCTATTATCCGCCATGCGAACAACAAGGTCGTTTCCTGGCTCTGCTGGCTGGTCCGAATTGCGACGCTGTCTGCCAATCTGGATTTTCATCTGCCCTGGATCAGGCCGATAAGCGACATTCGTATTAGCCAATAGCAGAACCATTGAAAGATGATCCAACGTCTGCTGACTGCAAAAAACCTGCGATTCCGGCACCACAGTAGAATCTTCGTTGATTTCCAACCCATCAATAATTGACATCCACTCGTGCAGGGTCTGCGCGAATTCAAGCATCGACACAAAGCGCTTTGCAGGAATTTTCTCGAGACATTTCAACACGATTTTATCGAGTTTCGAATCTATGACTCCCGCCTGAATCCGCTGGCTCGGCGGGGCGGGATCAATCTCACAAATGCCACGGAATAACTCTTCCTCAGACCCATTGAATGGCAATGTGCTGGTCAGCACTTCATAAAGAACAACACCCAAACTGAAAATATCACTGCGTGGTCCCATTTCATTCGAATTGCCTCGCACCTGCTCGGGTGGCATGTAAGGTCGCGTGCCAATAGGACTTCCCTGAACCGAGATACTTAGGTCCCCTTCGGTTCGATTCGCTGGATCCAATCGGGCCAAACCGAAATCCATGATGATCGGTTCGCCGTTCTCAAGCATGATATTCCCTGGCTTCAGATCGCGGTGAATCACGCCCCGCAAATGCACAGCGTGCATGGCCAAGGCTACCTTGCGAATGAGCGCGCACGCTTGACGAGGCTCCATGCGTAACCTGTTACGGCCAAAACGCCGGTTTAACACTTCTCCTTCAATGAGGCGCATCACCAAAAAGGGGTTATCCCCAGATTCAACCATGTCATATATGGGGCAAATATGAGGATGGCTCACTTGAGCAACGGCCATGGCTTCAATGCGAAGCCTACCCTTTTCACGCTGAGTCAAACCAGGCTTCACCGTTTTAATCGCGACTTTTCTGCGAAAGAGGCTGTCAAAGGCCTCGAAAACCATCCCCATGCCACCCGAGCCGATCTCGCGAACAACTCTAAACCTGCTGCCAAAGCGGTTTTGGCTGGCAGTTTCAGCCTCCGGATTAATAATTCCAGCCTCGCTCCCCATCAACTTGAGGATATCTCCCATGGACTCATCAGAGCATGGGCCCAAATTGCTGCCATCTGAAGCAATCGGCCCTACATTCTCTGGAACTAATTCCCCTAAACCCTCGAATCTGTCAGGTAGCGACATTCCCAAAATCTCCGCTACCAAGCGATCCAATATGACAATTCAACTCAATAAGCTTATACTCTATCATCGATTGGCCGGTCAAACATTGCAATCAAACAACTCCGGTGGTTCACATGCCTGCCGCATTGACAACCCGTCAAATCGAACGCTGCATCCGAAACAACCAATGGGATCAAGCCATTGCCGGAGTTCTTGAGCATCCGCCAACTGCCCGCCATAATCTCAAGCCGCATATCGATGCCATCGGTCGGCACCTTCTGAACAAGGGACACCACCTGATCGATTTGGAAGCACCTCGTCTGCCGGGGAATGAATCCGAATCCACTTCAAACTCTGTCGCATGTCTTAAAAGCGCATGGTCGATATTGTATAAGGTTGAAAATTTGGGATTCATCGGGCATGAAACAGAAGTATTTATCAAAAAACTACACGCAATTACCTTAATCCTGATCCAGAGCTACCTCAATAATGGTGAACCAGGGCCTGCCTTGGATTGGATAGAAAGAGTTGGTGCATCCGGTTGCACTGCACCTCGGCTAAAAATGCACAACGACCTCAGCGAACATTGGATTCGCGCTTTGAATTTAGCCGAAATTGACATGATTCCCGAAGCGCTCAACCATGCGCATGAGGCCCTGCTATGCCCTTCTGCCATGGCACATCCGGCAGTGGCTGCTCATCTGAATACCTTGATAGCTCAACTTGAATCACGCCTGAATGTCACGTTGCCAAATGACATTATCTTCCATGAAAGCGTACCCGTGGATCAAAACCACGATACGCCTCTGTCCCTCAAGAGTTCATCAAACGGAATCCGCGCGATTCAATATGTCCAACACCATGAAATGGCCGAATATTTTCCTGAACCACCCAATGCTGCCGGCCTTTGTTTCTGCCTCTGGATCAATGGCATGGGCGGATACCTGTGCCTATTTGAAGAACGTGTGACGCTTGGAAATATTTATTCGCCCAAGGCGCATGTTCATATTCAGGCGCATATGCACGAGTCACATGCCATCATTTCCCGTACCGGACCGATCATGCAGATTCAGCCCGCCGATGAATTTTGCACAGTGTACATCAACGATCAACGGCTTTCTCGTGACGGACAGGTTCTTCAAAACAGCCAAAAAATCCGCTTCGATGACTGGAATCCAAAATTTGAATTTACGTGGCACCAATTTGAAGGATCCGGCCCGGGAGGAATGCTTCTGCCTTCAGAATCACGCCGGTTGCAACCAGGAATTGAACGCGTGATTCTTGAAGTCAATCGAATCGCTATCGGTCCGGAAACCCATTGTGCCATACGCACACAGGCGATTGATTTAAAAAAAACCATCTACCTCGTCCGGGAAAACCAACATGTCGTTATTGTTGTACCAGATGGAGTCGATCATCTGGGCGCCAGAAGACTGATCGCGACAGTAGGAACCCAGCATATGGTAGGCAATCTGTCTTTTTCCCTGACACATGCCTACGAATCCAATACAATAAACAGTTAGAAATCTTCCTTTTTACCAGATGGCATCATGACATATCGCCACCCAACCGGTTCTCGGCCAATTCCCGGTTACATCATTAAACGCGCACTCGGTAGCGGAGGTTTTGGTCAAGTCTATCTGGCCGCGTCCGATTGCGGAAAACTTGTTGCTGCCAAACATGTGATTGCACACGACCGCCTCGAAGCAGAAACACGAGGAGCCAGATTTTGCATCAATCTCAAGCATCATGCCCTTACTGAGGTTCTTGACCTCAAAACCATGGATGATGGATCGATCTGGATCATCGCGGAATACATTGAAGGCCCCACATTGAGGCAGCACCTGATTGCTCCCAAATCACCCGAACAAACCCGCAAAGCGCTGGAAATTTTCCTGCAATTATCGGAAGCGGTCATTTACCTGCACCAGCGAGGATTTGTACACCGCGACCTGAAACCGGAAAATGTCTTTCTCGAAAACGGGAACGTTAAACTAGGCGACTTCGGGTTGGTCCGCTTTACCAATGCCAAGTCTTCACTCACGGGCACCACGCCCGCCGGAACGCCCCTTTACGCACCGCCAGAAGGTTTCGACCACCCAGAAATCCACCATCATTTAGCAGATCAATATGCCTTGGGACTCATCCTTTATGAACTTCTCACAGGCAAATATCCTTTTGACAACATCAGCAAAGATAGTATGCAGATGGCCAAAAAAGGTATGATGGCCAACTTTGACGGCGTTGACGAAAAGCTTGTCATTATTCTCAAGCAAGCACTTGCCCCAAATCCGTCCAACCGTTTTCCAACCCTTTGGGATATGGCACAAGCTGTTCAAAAGGTATTGGTTTCAACACCAAATAACACCTCTATTTCATCGCCGCCAAACACAACATCAAAAATTACAATTATTGATCAACCAAGACCTCTTACAACTGAAGACGCTATTGATTCGCTGGCAAGAGCACCCGCCAGAACCGCGGCAATCGCACTGCTCGTGTCGATGCTTCCTTGGCTGTTTCAACCACTCAGACCAACATGGCAAACACGCGACTTCCTGGCCATGGTGGTGATCCTTTATACCGGAACCATAGCCCTGAAAGGATTGGCTGCATTTCAGCGGATCCTTCCGGGAAAGCTCATCACCAATCATGTCTGGTTTCTTGTTGTGGGAGTGCTGCTTGCTACTCTTGATTGTTTTCTCGCTGGTTCCACTCTCGAGGACTTGCGTTTAATGGCTATTGGATCCACTGGAAGCGGAACACCATGGCTCAATCACTTATCTACCCGCTTTTTTTTCGTCGTATTGGCAACCTCTGTCGCCCCATTCAGCTATTGGCTCATCAGTGATCCATTAGTGTCTAATAAATACTGGTGGGCCCATCCAGCAGCCGCTGTCGGTTTGACAGTCTGCTACGGATTTTGGCTAGGCCTACCCCTGCAACCCACCATCCTCATCATGCCATTACTGCTCACTACCACCCTGTTTTGTCAGCGAGCCGGGGCGGAGGACCACACATGACCGCTAATATTTTGTCATTTTTAATGATGTTAACTGCCCCCCTAATGAACCAGTCCGCGACTGGAATGGCGGCAGGGACAGAAGTCATTGTTGGCAACGGCGCAACAAGACAAGAATCAGCAGAAAACTTAAGACTTCGTATTGTTGAAATACTGGAATCGCATCACCACACCGCCTTGGGTGAAAACTCCCAATTGATCGATCTTGATTTCCTTGCTGGACTAGGCGCTATCACCGCACTGAACGAATCACAGGTGGAATCTGAATTAGACGAAGCATCTTGGGAAGCAACTGCGAAATTCCACCCACATCGTGCAAAAATTCAGGATCTGCTTGTTCGTTCCCGAACAGACTTGCGACAAACGCATCTTAAAATTGCTGGCGAACTTGCCCTTTTTCTTTTTTTCACATTCATCCTGCACAACCAGTACCATGCCTGGCAAATGAGCCACGGTTTCAAAGACAACCAACAATTCCTTTGGCTGTGCAGGGGCTTTTTCGCAGCTGCCTGTATGGTGGTTCACCTCTTCTTCCATGGAGGCCTGCTGATTTACTCTTGACCCCACCTATCAATTCGCCAATCGTCTTGCAGTGGTGCATGAATCAATAAGCGAATTCAACAGCATGCCAGAGAATAACAATTCAGCCGAACGGTACTGGCTTATTGCATTGGTCTTGGTCACTGCCACGATCTGCTTCGGTAGCCTGAATGCACCACTTGTAGAGCCAACCGAAGCCCGGTACGCCTTGATTGCCGCTGATATGCTTGAAAATGATTCCTGGTTTATTCCGTATTTAAATGGCGAACCGTACCTAGACAAACCTCCGCTTCTGTACTGGGCCATCATGTCGGTCTACCGACTGTTTGGCTTATCAGATGCCACCGCAAGACTGGTTCCAACAATCTGCTCGCTGGGAACGATCATTGTTTCCTGGATCTGGCTGCGAACATCTGTGGGTAATAGGGCAGCACTTTTGGCTACATCGGTCCTCGTCCTATCCCCCCGAGCCATGTACTACATGGAAATGGTCGCCATGGACGCCCCGATTGGGTTCGCCGTAACAGCCACCATCGCAAGCCTTCACATGGCGTTGGGACGGGAACGACTTGCGCCGCTGTGGCTCATTTCAGCCACGCTGGCAACCTTGGTTGGGGTATTGTCTAAAGGCCCTGTGATTCTGGTAGTAACTCTAGTGCCAGCTGGGCTGGCACTTCTTGTGACACACACCCACAAACGACTGGCATGGCTGGGCATTTGGTTCACTGCAGCAATTCTTGGATCAGGCCTATATTTTCTTTGGCTGGAACGCATGAGTCCAGGTTTCTGCTATCACTTCTTGTTCCGACACAATCTCGAACGTTTTGCCACACCATTCGACCACGAAGGGCCTTGGTGGTACCACCTTCCCGGAACATGGCTTGGAGCTTTGCCATGGACACTACTGGTCCCTTTTCTCTGGTGGAAGAATCGTGCTGCCGTTTCGTTATCGTCTAGCCAAACAACCATCATATGGCTTTCGTTATCCTTCCTGACGGGTTTGATTTTTTTCAGTATTGCAGGAAGTAAAAGAGCATCATACTGCACGGCCTTTCTGCCGCAGGGATGTCTGGCCCTTGGCCTTCTCCTCGACAAATACTTGCCTAGCGGATGGTCTGAGCTGTCGCGGAGAAATTCTGTTGGCGCCGCATGGTTGACATGGCTTGGGTGCGCACCTGTCATGGCACTGCCGATAATTGGTTACATACTGGATTGGTGCAGTTATCAGTGGATCCCCATCATGGCTTGTATTGCAGTGGTGGGTTTTGCAGCCGCCATAGTTCTGGGAAGTCGCTGGGATCTGGGGATGGCGATGGCTGCAATAGCAGTACTATTTGGCCAAACAGTACTGCTATCTGGGCACCATGAGCATTTCTCGCCCCGCAAAGCTATTCGCTGGCTGTCTAAGCACCAGCCGGATGCAATTTTCGCGTGTTATCCCCATGCATTTGAAAGCATGGAGTTTTATGTTGACAACAAAGAATTGATTATTTTTGAAACAGGTCAAGAAGCTGAATTGGCTGATTTTTTGAAACAGAAGCCAAACGCAGTGCTTGCAGCCAAAGGTAACAAGTTGCCCACCGCCTTAACCGCTGCAATAAAGGGGACGCTGAAACAAGCAACCCCATTCAAAGCAACACCATGGCTGATGAAACTGCCTGAACCTTCCCTGCCCTAACGGAACCGAATCAGGCTGCCTGGGAACCAAGTCCGGGATTAATCCCTAACAGTCGGGCATAACCAGTTCGCGTGGCTTGAGCTGTAGCCTTCCACGTGAACTGGGCAGCATGCAATTGAGCTCCAGACCTGACAAGATCAAGCCACTCCGGATTGTCTGCTGCCGTCTGCATGGCATCTCGCCAGCCAGCGGCATCGTGCGGGGAAAGAAAATGCGCATGTGGTCCAAGAACTTCGGTCAGAGCAGGAATACTGGAGGCGATCACACCACCACCGCAGGCAAGCATTTCAATAACAGGCATGCCAAAGCCTTCGTACAGGCTTGGAAAAACAAGTGCTAGCGCCCCGGAATACAGAGCGGCCAGCTCGCTTTCGGGCACATACCCAAGACGAATAATTCCAGGAGTATCTTCGATGAATTGCCTTAATTCATCGCATCTCCATCCCCATCCGCCAGCAAGAACTAAGGGGTGTCGCTGCTTGATGGCAGGGGGCAGGTCAGCCCAAGCTCGTGCGAGCATCAACAAATTTTTTCTGGGTTCCAAGGTGCCTACATGAAGAAAATAGCCAGGCTTCAGACCGAGAGTCGACAATCCCAATGCAAGATCCTGACCTTGTACCGGTTTCAATCCCTGTCTGACACCGTTGTAAGTGCGCGTGATGCGATCGGGCGGCACACCAAGATGCCGAGTTAACTCAACACACATAGCATCCGACATTGTGAAAAAATGCCCGCAGACATCGATCGCCTTGCGGACTTGTGTTTCAAAGCGCCGCACGCGATCTTCTGGATGCCATTGCGGATAGAGAATTCCCGAAAGATCGTGAAATGTCGATGCCGTCGGCACAGAGCTGGCCCATGGCAAAAAATTGGGTTCGTGATAGAGGTCGATTTTTCCATGTCGATGCAGGCGATCAAGCGTCCTGACTTGAATCGATTCCTGAACACTTCGGGCCTGTTCCAGAGTCCAGGCTTTCCATGACCTGCGTGCACCAATCATCGCCTGACTTACAGACGATTCTTTGCCCTCACGCTGCATCCATGGTCGAACCCGCAACCACGCCAAGCGAACCGATCGACCAAACACGCCCGGCGTTTCAAGAAATTCATCACCTGGCTGAGACGATTCACGCAGGGCAGCCAATGTTTCACGAGCATACCAGCCCACACCAGTACGTGGACCCAAGGTTGACAGAATATTCCAGAGCGTCTTCATAACACCATTCATCGGCCAAATGAGGGCAGAAAGTCAAGGCAGGCCTGAATGGTCAAGCCGCCGAAACATTACAAGACCCTGATGATTTCAAACGTAAAACGGCAGCAGACAAGCGTTGGCCATATGCGACAGGATCAAGCACGCGTCCAACTGCGGTGCGAGCCTTTTCACCCAGTGCGCGCGCCTCGGCAGGACACTGATAAACCCAGCGCATATGCTTTGCAGCCATTTCAACGTCCGGAGACGCCCATTTCCACGACGGCTGAAAAGGCGCACGCCTGACACCAATTGGCTGAAGTGTGTATTGAACAGGAAGCGACCAATCAGGTGATAAAAAGTCAAGACTGCCAGAGTAGGCTGTAGCAATGACTGGTTTCCCCAACAGTGCGGCCTCCGCCATCCCAAGACCAAAGCCCTCGGCACGGTGCATGGAAATGTAAGCATCGCAGGTATCAATCAACGCCAGAACATCATTGCGCGTCATGGTTGATTCAATCAAAGTGATACGGGCATCGGCAGGAATCAGGGCGCGCAGGCGTTCCATTTCTTCCGGTTCGGCTTCAGGGCGGGATATTTTTATCACCAAACGCGCCGCATCCGTTGGTTCAAAAGCCTGAACGAATGCCTTCACCAAATCGAAAGGATTCTTCCGTAATAAACTACTGGCAGCATCGCATGTGAAAAGAAAAACCGTCTCGTCAGAAGAAAGGCCAAAATACCCCCTCGATTGCGGATTAAATTCTGGCACAGACACGCCAGCGGGCATGGCAACTACCGGGCAATCCAGTACCTTTTCCATGGCACTGGCAATAAATTGCGATGGGGCCCAAATTTCATCGAATGAACGCGACAATTTACGCCAAGACGATGGCACGTTTTCCAGTTCCCAATACCACACACCAACCCGTTTCACGCCGGGACGCGCGAATAGGCCCGCACGCCGCATGAGAGCAGGCAATGGAATATGCGGTGGAATAACAGTTACCGTGAGATCGTGGACTTGCATCCCCAATGTTACAGCGCGGTCTGGCAGCACATGCCGCATGGTATTTGGCATATCGCGTCTGGAAACAGATAATCCAGCACCCAGTGCTGCATCAGACATCTGGCGGGATGCTTCTCGCAAACCGCACGGACAATTCCAGTACGAGATAATATTGATCCCCAAATTGCCATGATGTGGGTTAGGTTGTTCAATAACAGGTTCATGCCAACCAGGAACTGACGATAACCCCGGATAATCACGGGCAAGTTCTGCCAAAAACATGGAAGGCTTCGCAAGTGCTTCAGGCCACCGGCACTGCCACGCAGGTAGCCGCCTCCATGTGGCCAATAATTCCGCGACAGGTTCCTCGGAACACTCCATGGCCATCCAGGCAATGGACGAAACATCGACAACACCCATGTCCTTATGGCCTGTTTTCAATAAAAATTGCATGGTGACAGGCAAGCACCCAGGATGAAACGCCAGCGGTACCCTTTCCAGAAACCATTCGTTGACATCAATGAAACGGCGGGCAATATCACCCGGACTCTGATCGAATGACGAAATCATGGTCTCCACAGTGGGTGAGTTCAGGCCGTATCGCTCAGCACCATTGCTGGCAAGCCACCGCGCAAACGGGCCCTGCCCCCCCTCCGTGATTGGCTTTGAAAATTGCGAACGGACATCTTGATCGTACAGGCATATCGAAACGACAAGCAAGCATGGGTCGATCGTCCCTGATCCCACAATATCGATAGGACAAGGGATCTTAGGCAGCCCGACCGCATTAAGAAATCCATTCATAACCTCCGGATCGCGGGCATTTGGCCAAGAGCCGTTTGACCAGCACTGCCGAGCCCGCCTGCCTATTCTGGCATGAAGGATTGGATTCAGCAAACGAACCTTGGCTCCCCATAACATTTGGAACATCGCTGAGTTCTCACCCAGACCAACCGAGGATAGCCATGACTTGAACTGCTCAAACATGCGTTATCAATTCCTCAATGTGCAATTTTATGCCTAAGCAATCCCTGTTTTTCCAATCGAATGGCTCGAACCCTATCCATGATTCTGGCTCCATAAGCTTTCATGCCAATAAGTTCAGACACGCGGGCTGAAGCTTTTAGGCCCATGGATTTCGCCTCGCCCTGATGCTCGAAAACCCAACGCATTCGTTCTGCCGCAGCCTGAGTATCGGCTGTAGCCCAGTGGCAACCACGTGGATAATAGGGAAGATCAATCTTGATAGGCTCCAATTTATACGGAATCATGAACGTGTCTTCTTCACTCATGAAATCCACGTTGCCGGAATAGCCCGTTGCAATCGTTGGTTTTCCCATCAGCATGGCTTCAGCGATGGTAATACCATAACCTTCAGACCGATGAAGGCTGACATAGCAATCGCATGCATCCAACACTCCATATGCCTGATCACGCGGAAGATCCCGATCAATCACAACCCCGCCAACGGAAGCAACTTCAGCCTTCAAGCGAGCAACGCCTACAGGGTCGAACGAACTGCGCGTGATCTTGAATGCCAATTGGACACGATCGTCACCCCTGAAAGCATTTCTGTAGGCCTCGACAAGGGCCAATGGGTTTTTGCGCTCCATCACACTGGCGACATCGAACACAAACATAAATAAATACTTATCAGGATCCAGACCTAATTCTTGCCTACTAACAGGAGTTTTTTGTGTGATTGTCACACCAGGCAATACAACATGAACAGGCATGCGAATGGCTTTGCGCACGACATCGGCTACAAATTGCGTATTGGTCCAGATTTCATCGAACGATTGGGCATGCCTGGCATATTCATCCGGTACCTTGTCAAGTTCCCATACCCAAAAGCCAATACGGTGAACACCAGATCTCCGGTGCAAACCTGCCTTGCGGTAAATGGCGGGCATGTTTGAGAAAATCGGAATTGAACATACAGTGATATCGTAAGGCTCAACAGCCAAATAATCGGGTCTGGTAGGCAAATCGAAACGCCAGTCTGCCGGAACATCACGAGTGGCTGTATCACACCCAACAGCGCGAGCCGCAAGTGTCATCATGCGCTGTGTTTCACCAACCCCTGATGGATAAGCACAGTGCCCCAGAATGTTGAATCCTTCAATCAGGTTGCTTGCTTCAGATTGCTTGATTCGCGTGTCTTGGGCCCATTGGGCAGCGGAAAGAGTGCCTTCTGCATCAGCAAGTGCCACCTGATGTGATAACGGCAAAATGGAACCCAAACAGTCAGAAACACGTTCAGGATCAACAGCCAATCCCGGATGATTCAGTGCCAGCGATTCAATCCATTGTAATGCACCGAATTTGGTCAACGCCAACGGCCAGCGTTTCTGCCACGTAGGCGACCTGAGCCAAGTTGCAGCCAGGCCAAGTGAAGGATCCGCATCGAGATCAAGCATCAACCACAATACATCTCCCAATGAAACTTCATGCAAATGCGCGACACACACGCCCAAGAGCCAATCGAGCAGGATGCTCCTTCCCGCCGGAGTCAGGGCAAATGGAACGCATTCCAGAAACCATGGTTTGTCGTCCATATATCGTAAAACACGATCGCCCGGCCTAGCGGCAATGGCATCCCCGATAGCGCGTTCCGCTTGCAATTTGGAATATCCGGCCCGCTCCAAATCTGGAACCAGAATCCATGCGCGCTCAGCGACTTTCCCAGCACCGCCACGCTCGAACAACGCTCCGGCAATCCATGACACCATGTCCTGATCGTTGCCTGACTCAACCGAAGGCGGAACTTCTGGCCAAAAAGGCAGCCGGTAACTACGCAAAATATCTCGCCAATCCTTCGAATTTATCGGATATTTTGGAGTTCGAAAAGACTGGGCATAGGCGCGACGCCTGAGTGACATCCGGCGGATGGGATCAAGACAAGCCTGTTTAAAACCGAGCAAGAAGCGAAAAGCAGCACTGCTTCTGGACAACCCGATATATTCCAGACAGCGACGCGCGGCATGGATCATGGAACAATTCCTCAGGCGGCAAGCAATGACATGCGCGCGGCAAAACGATCCCATGTGCACGACAAACGCAAATCGGGGCGTTCAACCGGAACAGTACATTCCCGGCACGATTGCCATGCCAGATCAAAGGAATCCGGATCGCAAGGATCCACAACATGAACGCCTTCTCCTGCGAATTCCAGCATCGAACTATTTCCGGAACAAATAACAGGGGTTCCGTGCAGCAGCGCGTCAAGCACAGGGAAACCAAATCCCTCGTAAAGTGACGGATAAATCAGGCAACGCGCAGATGAATATAGGCGACAAAGTTCAGCATCAGACACCATACCTACAAAATCAACACGTCGAAGACCTCTGGCACGAGGCAAGCCACCTTGATCAACCAACCAACCTGCCGGCCCCGCCCATACAAGCCTTGCTTCATCCGGCAAATGTGGACTGGTCAAAAACCATTCCATCAGCAATTGGGGATTTTTGCGTGGTTCCAGTGTTGAAACCACTAAAAAGACATGGGGATCACGAACTGGCTTGGCTCCATTCCATGCATGCGCGCCAATGCACTGGCTGGGACCAAGATGGCACCAATCCACTTTTTCTGCTGGAACTCCACCCAACCAGATCAGGTCGTCCCGTGTGGCCTTCGAAATCGCCATCAGGCGGTCATCGAGCGGAATCATCTGTTCGGCTAATTCCGTAAACTCGCGTCTGGTTTTTAGCTCGTGAGTTCCCGGCACCAAGCATGCCGTCAAATCGTAGTAAAGAGACACTTCATGAGCAAAACGGCGACTTGCAGATCTCCTGAACGTGTAGATGCCAGTCGATTGATCCGCCGATGCGTGATCGAAAGGCGTTGATGGCAAGGAAAACACCGCATCCCGCCATGCCTGAATATCACCCGTATCCGCGGGAAGGTTCAATGGTCCAACAGCTATTTCGCGCCCCTGATGAAGGCCAGTCCGCATCGATTGGTCGCGAAGATCCTCGTATCTGGCCATGCTGAATAACCGCAATTCCTGCCGACGGGCAAGCGCCTCGATTACCCTGGCGACACATCGACCAACGCCCGTCAGTTTCGGGCGTGATAACGAAGTGGCATCAACATAAAGCATGGGACTGTCCATTCAGGCTACCACGGCCAAAAGGCCATCAGTGAAGGTATCCCACGAGCAAGCGACGGCCAAATCTGGACGTGAAATAGGCAAATTTTGCAAATACAGCCGATCCCATGCTTCATCGACGCTAACGGAATCACAAGGATCGAAAAATTCCACCCCGGGACCCGCAAACTCCATAAGTGAGCTGTTGCCGGAACAAAGCACGGGAGTCCCATGCAGAAGCGCATCCAAGACAGGAAGTCCAAACCCTTCGTACAGAGACGGATAAATCACGGCGCGCGCCTGACGGTATAGGCGGCACAATTCAATATCCTCAATCATTCCCAAAAATCGGATATGGCGCTTGCCGCGACTAACTGGCAGGGTACCTTGATCGAGGTTCCAGCCTGCTGGACCGGCCCAGGCCAGAGTCATGCACTCTGGCAGCGCCTTACTCTCAAGAAACCACTCCAGTAAAAACTGTGGATTTTTACGCGGTTCAAGTGTTGATACCGCCACCAGCAACGACTCGTCACGATCTGGAATCGTTGGCCACAAATGGTCTTCCACACACAAACTCGGACCAAGTAGCAACGGCGCGATGCGGTTTGGAGTGACCCCAGCCAACCAACTGAGGTCATGCGCAGTGGCATGGGAATTTGAAATACAATGATCATCAAGAATCGCATTATCTTCGCATAAGGGCGTAAACAGACTTCGGGTTCCAGACGTATGGGTTTTCGGCAAGAGGACCGGAGTGAAGTCGTGGTGCACCGTCAATTCTCGGGCAAACACGCGATGACCCGGCCGAAGAAATGTGTAGATGCCCGTGGAACGCGATGCCAACTCCCGGTCGAATGGCTGCTTGGCAAGCGCCAACACGCGCTCACGCCATTGCTGCATGTCTTCGCCTGAAGGTGGCACGCACGAGGGATTCAGTACGATTTCCAATCCCGCGTGAAAAGCAGAGTGAGGAGTCAGCCCAACAAGGTCAATATACCTGGATCGACAAAACAGCCTTATCTCCAGCTTTTGCGCGAGCCGGCAAGCCAACTGGGCCACCATCCTGCCAATGCCTGTAATGCGACGCTCAGTGAGCGGCGTTGCATCAAGATATATGGGCGCATTCATCATGGCACAATCCCCATGGTCATTCAGGCCGCGCGCCCAAGGTTGGGAATAGAAGTCTGAATTGATCCACCCATCAATGCCTGACGCAGTATTGCGCGCGTGGTTGATTGGCAACGCAATCGCGACGCCTGACGCGCTGCATCGCAAAGCACCGTGTGCGCTGTCTTGCCTGGATACACCGATAGCGTGCG
>CAMCLK010000080.1 GCA_945875585.1 Candidatus Kuenenia stuttgartensis
GGAAAGACCACAGATTCCCCAATCATTTTGAACATGATTGCATGGGATCCGACGGTGACCCGTTTTATCGGACCCGAAAAAGCCAGCCTCAAGGCTCAATTGGGCGATGCGCGATATCTGGAGGTGGAAAGGCTTTACAACCTTTTCAAGGGGAGCGCCAAGGAAATTGCCATTGCGAATGAATCGTTCAAGCCTGGTGAAGCGATGGTGGTGACGCAGGGTAAAACTGATCCGTTGTATTTGCGCAAGGGTGGTCGCCGCAAGAACTCAGATCGCATCAACGATGTTGCCGGTTGGCTTCGTGACGCCTTTCAGGAACTTCCCAAAGATGCTGAAGGCAACAAGGTTGTGAAAAAAGTCCGAATTCGGGCCGATAGAAATGTTGAATATCAAGACGTTCATGCATTGGCCGAAGTGTGCCGCCAAAATCAGTTCAAGGAACTGACCTATGGCGTGATGATTCCCACTCCGGGTGGTAAATAAGTTTTCCCCATGCGTGGGGAATTGTGAAAGGTTGAGGGGGCCATGGCCCAGCAGCAATTCAAAGTAACGCTCAAGAATCCAAAAACTGGTCAGGTTTTTGAAGGTTCGCTTATGGGCGAAACGGAAGCCGCTGTCAGACTGACGGCTGAGCAGCGTGGTCTTGAGATTCTGGCGATTGCCCCGTCAGGGCAAGTGCCAGCTTCTCAGCCGTCTGGTCAATCGCCTGCCATAGCACCGCCTCCGCCACCATCAATTGCCCCAGCTATTCCGGCAGCAACTCAAAAACTTCCTCCCTCGGCACCAACACCGCAACCTCCGCCTTTGGCCGCAACACCATCTTCAGCGGGTGCATCGCCTTCAACCAGGCCGTTGCCGGCAGTTGCATCGCCATCACGTGCTTCGGTATCCAATGCTCCCGCTGCGGCGAATTTTGCTCCAGCGCCAGAAAGCCATAGTCACAAAAAGGGACATGGGAACAAGTTCCCCCCGATGGCAGAGCCAGCTATTCCCATCACGCCCATGCTTGACATGACGTTTCAACTGCTGTTTTTTTTCATCATGACATTTCAGGCTCCCGTTGGTGAAGAGACCGAAATTCCGTTTAGTCTTCCGGCAGAAGAAAACAAGCAGGCATCTGCTGCCAAGCCTCAGGACAAACCACCCGAAGATGCACCCCCAAAGTTCGAAGCTGATTTGACGATTACTTTGGTAGCGAATTCTAATGGTGATCTCAGAAAGATCGAATTTAAGGGAACCGGTGTGTCAGGGAACTCCATTGATATTCCCGAGGAGCGCCAAGGCGCGCGAGATTATTTCGCCAAAACCGTTGGACCGGAAATCGCCAAGAGCCTAGAGCCGGCATTCAAGCTTCATTTCGGCGAGTCCGCTGGCGAGGCCAAAGGCAAGGACGGGATCAATATCAAGTTTCAGGTGTACAGCTCTGTTCGCTGGGAATTTGTTTCCAGAGTTATCGATTCATGCAGGCACGTCGCGAAGATCACCACAGGCGATCCAAGCAAGGCTGTTATTGCTCTGCAAGGGCCGCTGGGACAGAGCAACTAATGGCCTGCCCGATCTTGGGGGATGTGATGTTGAGCCTCCTAGATCAATCGCGCACTGCAATTAAATGCGTGCTTGCCTTGCTTTTGAGCCCTCTTTGTATCAGCGCACAGGTCGTTTCCCCCGAACCGAGTCATGCTGTTGCCTTGTTCTTGGGCGGCGGCATGGGTGATGGGATGGCTTCTGTTCGCTTGGCCATGGGATTGGAATGGGGCGGTGAACGCGGTCTTCAGTTCTGGAAAATAGTGCCTCCCCTTGGTGTTAAACCAGAAACAGTCATTCCTGCTGCCCTATGCCAAATTTCCGGAGAAGCCGATGGCGGTATCTGGCGTATGCTCTCTCTCTTGCATGTGGGGCATGGATATGAGGCTTACGAGTTTTTTGATGGCAGCAAAGTGCCGGTGCTTTTAGATATTCTCATCGATCAGGCTCGCGACAGAAAACCTATTGATGATGCTGAATCGGCTTCTTTTCTCTACACGCTTTCTCAGGCGGGGCGAACCCGAATGGAAGCCTTTGAGAAACATGCAGGGCCTATCCCTACCCGAAGCGATCTGATGAATCGCCCGGCCCAGTGGCGAGGAAAGGTTGTCAAGCTTCATGGTCACTTGCGCAGGCTTAGGGCTTTGCCAGCTGACATTGAATTGCAGAAGTTTGGAATTGGACCAAGCTATTACGAGGGTTGGATTTTTCAGGATCAGTACGGTGCCCACCCCGTGTGTGTGTTGGTGACATCGTTACCGGAAGGATTGGTACCAGCGGAAAACCTCAATGTGGAGGTTGATTTCGCGGGTTTTTTCTACAAGGTTTACGGATACGCCTCTGCTCAAACCAAGCAGGGGGACCGGGTGATGCGAGAAGCCCCACTCCTCATCGGATCGGGTTTGAGGTTGAGGGCAACTTCTGCTCCACCTCCGGTTGATGGAGGAGCATGGACGCGTGACCTTTTGCCGATATTCATTGCGGTGATCATGGGCACCATTGGTGTGGGCATGCTGATGAACTGGTGGTCCAATCGATCCGACAAGGTAACTAGGGCGCGATTGCGATCGGTTCAGGATCGATCACGCTCCAAGCTGGATGTGAAAGATGTTTGGCCTGCAGGAAACCAGTTTCCCTTTGGCGGAGAAAACGGAACCGGGCACGGTTCTGGATCGTCCAAGCAGTAGGGAATGTGGAAAAGCTGTGTTTAGGTGCTTTCAATCGCCTGTGGCATGAATTAGAATAGATAGATCTGTTGTTGAGGGAGGATCAAGTCATGTCATCCTGGATGACCGTGGTGATTGCTGCTGGCTCAAGCCTCCTGTTGCACCTTTTTTTACTTGGTATTCTTTACGTGACGCCGAGTCCCTTGGCAGATGAGGCCAAGGAAGAGGGCGGCATAGAAGATGCCGTGGCCCAAAAGCTGGAACAAAAGAAAGAAGATTTTTTCGAAGACGTGGGCGATCCCGACAGAGATTTGGCTACCAACGATCCCATGCCCTCCGATGACAAAGATAACGTAGCGGCTCCAGTGATGGAAAATGAACCTGTTGGTTCAACTGCCGACGCCACACCAGTCATGAACGACGCGTCGATCCCCCCTCCTCCCGGCGTGAATGCTGGCGCCTTTGCTGGCCTCCAAGCCGAAGCTACTGGAGACTTGGGCGGAGGTGTGCTGAACACCGGGGGCATGAGCGGGGCACTCGCGGTTGGCGGCATTGCTGGCCGTTCGGGCGGTGGCAAAAAAGCGGCACTCACCATGGGTGGAGGCAGTGAAATCTCCGAAGCTTCGGTGGCACGTGGATTAAGGTGGTTGGCCAATCACCAAATGCCAGATGGATCTTGGGCCATGGACACTCATGTGTTGCCCAACGGCAAGGCTTGCGGTTGTAATAAGGCTGGTAAGCGTGATAGTCGCGTGGCTGGAACAGCCTTTGGATTGCTTCCCATGCTTGCCGCTGGCATCACGCACAAGCCCAACAGCGAGAAGATCGATGAGAAAGAGGAAGGCGGGAAGGGTGGTAAGGCCGCTTACCACGCGCAGGTGCAGAAGGGGTTGAACTATCTGATCGCCAAGCAGGACAAGCGAACTGGTGCATTCAGTAGCGAACCGTACAGTCACTCACTGGCCACTATTGCCATGTGTGAAGCTGCGGGAATGACCTCTGATCCGCTCCTTCGTGCGTCCGCTCAAAAAGCCATTATTTTTGTTCTGGACTTTCAGGATCCCAGCGGCGGCGGCTGGCGTTATAGCCCCAAACAGGCTGGCGACACATCTGTAACGGGCTGGATGTTCATGGCTCTCAAGAGCGCCCAAATGGCCGGATTGCGCGTGGCTCCGGAACGATACAAGCTGGTTGAAAGATTTCTTGACGGAATGATGGATGCTAAAACAGGGCTTTATGGGTACGATAAGGCTGGCATTGGTAGTCCTAGTATGACCGCTGTGGGAATGTTGAGCCGCCTATATCTGGGAACTCGACCCAGTAATGAATATCTGCGCAAGGGCGGAGAATTCCTCAAGAAGAATTCTCCGGCAGCAAACTTAGATAATATTTACTATATTTACTATGCTACTCAAGCAATGCACCACATGGGAGCCCAAAATGACTGTTGGGATACATGGAACCTTGGCCCCAACAGGAATGGCAAGAATGGCATACGCGATCTGTTGATTGAAAAGCAAATCGGTGGCCCAAAGAGCCCACCCAACGCGACTCACATGCGCGGCAGCTGGGAACCCAAAGGGCAATGGACCGATGATGGGGGCCGTTTGATGATGACTTCATTGGCGCTGTTGAGTCTGGAAGTTTACTATCGTCACTTGCCGTTGTACATGAGTGAAGCAGGCGCAGCTCGGTAACGAAACAGACACTTAGTCTTCACGGCTTCCCGTATCGTCTTCAACAAGCGAGCGGCCAAGCAGAGTTCCTGCTGTGGTCGTTTGCCAAAGTGGCCCGTTCTTTTCGGCCAATTGATCCTTCACAAGCCTGTTCAAAGCTTTGTTCAAACGAACCTCGGGCATATTGAGATGATGCGTCAATGCCGATGCAAGGCATTCAATTTCTGAGTCGCCCCTGATTTCATGGTGCCACAGATGCACCAAAATAAGCCTTGCATCCAACCGTTCACGGATTTTGATGGAGGCTCGCCAGCGGGCGAGCAATCCTTCTTGGGGTGCCAATAGAAAAGCTGTTCCGAACAGGGCCAATGCCGCGCATGAAGTGGCAGCCGTTGTACTGGCATCGATGGCCAGTGTTGCAAACCTGCCTGTCAAGGCCGCGCCCAATGATACTGCTACGGTGAAGAGCAAGTAATTGGTTAGATTTCGCGATAACAACCATGCCGTTGCACCCGGGGCTACCAGCAAGCTGACCACCATAACGGTTCCCATGGTTTCAAACGCCAAAGTGATGACACAGGTTGTGAGTAGAAGGAGAATAGAGAGGGCTCTATCAGGTTTGAGGCCCATGGCGTGGGCTCCCGCGGGATCAAAAAGGATCCAATGGAGATGGCGCCAGTAGGCAGCTAAGTAAAAACCAATGAAGCCTAGCGCAAGGGCCATGCTCCAAGCGACCCTTGGCCCGTAGTCGTGCCCGTCAACCATGAGTCGATCTAGCGGAGCGAGGTCCAGATTTCCGGTAACAACCCTGTCCAAGTCGATATGTGCTGATTTGGGAGCCAGGCTGATCAGAATGATGCCAATGCTGAAGAATGCTGGAAAAATGAGCCCCAACGCCGTTGCCTGATTCCCACCCAATTGTTTTGCAAGAAATTCCACAAGCATGATGGCAAAAAGGCCCGATGCGACGGCGCATGGAAACAGCCAAGGTGAGCGACTGGAACCAAGCAACCAGAAACCAGCTCCAATTCCTGCCAGCAAGGAATGTCCGAGTGCATCCCCCATAAGTGCCTGTTTCCGCAACAATGCAAGGCCGCCGACGATTCCGCAGGCAGTGGCGGTGAGGCAACCCAAAAGGAGCACTTCCCATTCAATTGGCAGCATGATTGATGGCTCCTGTTGCCTTCGCTCTGGAACGTGCCAAATAACGAAAAGCCAAAGCCCCAGCAGCGCAAATGGAACCGGCCAACACAAAAACAGGTCCGGTGGGGAGGCGTAAGGTGGAATCTCCATGGAAATGTTGAGCCAGAGATTCGAGTCCCATCACCATCCAGGGTGCCGATGCCCCCAACAGCCCACCCAGAAGCATGGCCAATCCAGTTCCAGGCAAAAAACGCTTAGTCAGCACTCGGGCGGTAACGGGCAGGCAGACCAGCAAAGCACTCACCAATGCGACACCAGCCACAGGCAATCCAGCCACAATTCCCAGAACTAGAATTGTGTCAAGGAGAGGGGAAGTAGCCATATTGGAGGCTGGTGTGGTTTGCCGCCATACCGGGTCGAAGCAAAGCGCTGTAAGGTCGCGCCACCGTGAGGCAGCAAATACCAGAGAGAGTGCTAAAACGAGAGCAATGACCATAACATCCGACCATACCAACGCAGCAGTCTGGCCAAATAGAAACGCTTGAAGGTGGCCTTGGGAACCAGGCCTGATGGATTGAACCGGACGTGCCAGCAACATTCCCACTGCGAAAAAACCGGAAAGAACCAGAGCCAGACGGGCATCAGGTTTCAGGCGATTGCTTCCCCGTCCCAGTAGGTCGAGTATTGCCATGCCAGCCATTCCTGCAAGGCATGCTCCAATACCGAGAATGGCGAAATTCCGTGAGCCTGTTAATCCCAGCATCAATACCAGACCCGGCCACGCTGCATGTGACAAAACATCTCCCAAAAGAGCCTGATTTCTGGCCAAACTGAATGAGCCCAAAAGACCGTAAAGAATTCCAGCAAGCGCGCATCCAGCGATAACAGCGAAATCAGGCATCGGTAGCCATGCTCCGCGGGTCTGTGTTGCGTTCGTCGAATCCCACACGGGCTCCGAAGGTTCGCCTGAGATTGGACTCGGTCATGCATTCGGAAACAGGACCGTCGGCGATTTTTCTAACATTCAAGAGTATTGCTCTGTCGAATCGCTCCGCTACCGTGTGCAGGTCATGATGCACGACAATCACGGTGCGGCCTGAGTCTCGCAAGGAGGTGAGGGTGGCAAGAATCGATGCCTCACTCGCGGCATCAACTCCCTGAAACGGCTCATCCAGCAGGAATAATTCAGGTTCTTGGGCCAAAGCGCGGGCAAGGAGCACCCTTTGCTGTTGACCACCTGAAAGCTCACCAATGGATCGCGATGCCAAATCACTCAAACCTACGGTTTCCAAAGCGGCTTTGGCGCGTCGGCGCTGCTCGTTTCCCAATTGACGCCACCATGGGAGAGAGGTGTAGGTGCCCATCGTGGCGACATCGAGAACGGTGGCCGGGAAATCCCAATCGAGGCCAGAGCGTTGGGGCACATATGCCACGTGACGGCATGCTTGTGCAAAGGACTCACCCATAATCCGGATACGGCCACTGATGGGTTGCAAAAGACCAATGACAGCGCGAATAAATGTCGTTTTCCCAGCGCCATTGGGGCCGACTACAGCACAGAGGGTGCGGCGTGGCACCACAGCATCGATATCCCAAAGGACTGTCCTGTCGCCCAGTACGACTGTGACGTCTTCCACATCAAGCGCAGGGGCTGCTGGATAACGTTCAGGGAGCATGTTTTGCCGTTCCCAATGCAGCAACCATCAGGTTTGCATTGTGGCGAAGCATTCCAGCGTAGGTTCCTGCGGGAGTACCAGGTGGTCCAAGACTGTCAGAGTAGAGTTCACCGCCAATTCGGAACCGATCCGGGCCAACAAGCTGACGAAGCTTCTCCACAGTGCGCGGAGATACCGAGGATTCTACAAAACCGGCAGGAATTTTGGTGCGGGTAATCAGATTGGCGAGTTCCCGAAGGGTAGATTCGGCGACCTCGGTTGCGGTACTGATACCCTGTATGGCGTGGACTTCAAATCCATAATCTGCTGCCCAGTAACCGAAGGCATCGTGGCTGGTTACCAGAATTCGATTTTCAGGTGGAATTGCCGACAAGGTTGCGCGCAATTCAGAATCGAGGTTTGCTAAAGATTGGAGAAGCTGCTCCTCCCGCGTGGCTATGTTTTCCGCATGTTCGGGAAACACCCGCCTGAGTGCTGCAGCGAGGTCAGGAACTGTGGCACGCCAGAGGGATGGTGAAAACCAGACGTGTGGATCGACCTCTTCGCCTTCCCGTCTCAATCGGGCATTGTGGTCACGGATAAGAGGCGTTGCGAGGGAGTGAATACGATTCGGCGTTTGTAACTCCATACCATCGATCAGGTCTGCTAAGCGCCCTTCAAGGTGCAAGCCGTGGTGAACAATCAGGCGGGCTGTATGAAGTTGGCGGATGCTTCCAGAACGAGCTTCGAAAGTATGCGGGTCAACACCTGGCCCCATAAGGGTTTCAACAGGCACATCGGGGGGCAGCAGCGAGCGGACAAGGTCTGCGGCCAGAGTAGTGGTTGCTAATATCCCATTTTGGGGAGCACGATTGCAACCGGCAAGGTTGATGAGCCCCAGAAGCAACATCATCCATCCAATGCGAATAATCATGATGTTAGGCTAGCCTAACATGCGGGCTTAGTCAAGCCTAATGGCCTTTACTGACTGTCGAAAGCTGACTTCCAAACTTGAATCGGGCCGGGAAGCCGAATGGGGCCTAATGAAGACCCACGGCGCCGAAGCTGTTCCAGAACCATGCGCGGATAGTCTGGCCAGCGCCCGTTAACACCGTTTAGCCGTCGTTTTTCCAGATCAACTTGGAATACGGGAAAACGAGTCGTCATGGCCCCCTGCCAAACCATGGGCAACTCCTCGAATTGGCACGGGCCCAATGGTGAAGATGGAATGGGGGGGCGAGCGGATGCCGCCTGATAGACAGCTATGGCATAATCGGGCCATCGCCCTTCAAGAGTTTGGAGGCGCTTTTGAGTCTCTAGGTCCATAGCGCGAATGCAAGAATTCCAGTCAGCCGGTAGATCTGCCAAGGTTAAGACGCTGGATTTTCCTTGGGGCAGGTACAGGTGATCGTGAGCCAATCGGGCCAGACAGACCAACCAGCCCTTCCGATCGGCTAATGCAGCGCGTTCCAGATCTGCCATTTCCAGTTCACTGAGCCGAGGCATTAATTTGATGGAAAGGAATTCCCTGCAGTCATCGATCCAAGGCTCACTGGAAACCGAGGAGTGAATCAATCCGGACAGTGGCCCATCACGTTCCCGTTGCCGTGTGCGGTCGATCAGTTCCTGACGTTCCTTCAGAGGCAGTTTCATGAGGCGAGACTGGAAAGCCGCGGGTTTGTCATTGAGCCACGTTCGAAATGATCGGAGTGCAGCCAAGGCTTCTTTGCGGTCGTGATTTGACAGCCCATCTAGCCACATTTCAGAATGATCCCAAGACTCAAGCTCGCTCGGATCGGGAGTATCTGAAGTGTCATCAGCAGGACGTGATATCTCGAAATTGACAAGTTTGCGGAGAGTTTCGTGCCCGACAGGCCACGCGCAGAGCACAACAGCAGTCAGATTGGCCACAGCGATCACAACCAATGGGCCTGTCCATGTATCAGATCTGCCGGGCCTGATCATGGCATGTCACTCCCAAACCGGCTAGGTTGCGCAAGCCAGCGAAGGAATTCCAGATCGCCACGGAATTCGGGCGCAACGGAAGCCATGTCGAGCCAGAGGAATCTTGATTGAGCGGGATGGGGAAAACGGTGCGTATCGAGGGTTCGTGCTATTCCATATCCACCAACAACAAGAAAAGCCAATAGTGCCCACCAAAGAGCCAACTGCAGGATACCGCGTGGTTTGACCGAGGCGAATTGGCTCGATGGCTCAAAACGTTGAGTTGTTGTGTCACATATCTGAAGCATTGCCATTGTGCGGTTTGTCAGGTCGTGGCTTGCAACGGGCTTAGGAAGGTGATCAAGCAAGTCCCAGGCAGCCTTAAGTCTGGTTGCTTCCGCGCGGAGTTTTGGATCATGGGCCACATCATGTTCAAGCTTTTCCATTGAGTCACGGGGAAGTTCGCCGTCGATCCAGGCACTCAGGTCCTCGACTTTGCTGGTTTCCTCAGGTAATTCAGGAGCATTCATGATTCGTGGTCTTTAAGTTGGGCTGATCGATCTAGCAGTGGCCCAAGGGTGTCTCGCAAATTGGAACGCGCCCTGGCCAGCAAAGATTTCACTCCTTTTTCTGTCATTCCCATTACTTCGGCAATCTGAAGGTAGGACATGTCTTCAAATTTGTTCAGTAAAACCGCTAGTCGCTGGCGTTCCTGTAGTCCAGCCACGGCCCGCCGGACTGTTTCCGCAACTTCTTCTCGTTGTGCACGATCGGCGGGTGCCATTTCTACGGGAGTACCCTGAGATAGGGATCTCACAGCACCGAATGGGCCAGATTCGCTGGCAGGCAGTGATGCCGCATGTCGCAGTCGGTTGTTGCGACGATGATTGCGGAGCAGATTGCTGGCAATGGTATAAAGCCACGTATTGAATCGGGCTTTGGCGCGGTATCGCTGGCGAGTTTGATAAACGCGCAGGAACACTTCCTGTGCCAAGTCTTCGGCTTCTTGGCGGTTTCCCGACCAATTCACCAACACACCTAGCAAGCGATCTTGGTGAAGTTCCATCAGTTGGGCGAAAGCTTCGGGTGACCCGTCGCGAACCGAGAGCATCAGAGCCACGTCCGGGTCGAGGACAGACAAGCGCGTGCTGGATTCGCTGATCGCAGGCATGCTCCACCCCGAATGTCAAACAGTCAAATCTTATCTGCGATTGCCGCATCTTGGATTGCCTGACGTCTGAGCTGTCCACAAGCAGCGTCGATGTCGGCGCCTTTGCGTTTCCGCACGGAAGCAGTAACGTGTCTGGCTTCCAGTGCCTGCCTGAACACAACCACGGCGTCACGATCAGGCCTTTTCCATGGTAACCCATCGACCGGGTTGAAAGGTATGAGATTCACATGAGCTTTTCGTCCCTCGAGTAGCCGGGCCAATCTTTCCGCATCGACCGCTCGGTCGTTAACCCCCCCCAGAAGAATATATTCAAACGTGACTTGCCTGCCAGTTTTGCGAAAGAACTCCATTGCCGCATCGAGGATGGCGTTAATCCCAGTTTTTTCATTGGTGGGGATCAATTGGGTGCGAAGAGCGTCGTCTGGAGCGTGCAAAGAAACGGCTAGGTGGTACTTGCGTCCGGAATCAGCAAGTTCAAGCATTCGGCTTGGAAGGCCAACGGTTGAAATGGTGATGTGGCGCGCCGATAAACCGAGTCCCTGGGGGCTTGTGGCGATGGCCAAGGCGGAAAGGAGGTTGCTGAGGTTAGCCAACGGCTCTCCCATGCCCATCACAACAACATGTGTTAGTTTTTCGTCTTCGAGAAGTTCGTTGCGAGCCAATAGAAGTTGCTCGAGTATTTCATGAGATGTCAGGTTGCGTGCCACACCAATCAGGCCACTGGCGCAAAACGCGCATCCCATGCCGCAGCCTACCTGTGTGGAAACACAAACCGTGCGGCGGTCTTCCTCGAACATGAGGACCGTTTCAATCAGTTGCCCATCCGCAAGTTTGACCAGCAATTTGTGGGTCCCATCAGTCGCAACCGATCGCTTTGCCACCGAGGCTGTTAGTGGAGTGACAATACCTGCCAGCGAGTTTCTTAGGCGGGCTGGAAGGTCGGACATGGCGTTCAGGTCGGTTGCCCTGCCATGGATAACCCACCGCTCAATCTGGCGCGCACGCATAGATGGGTGCGGATCATGGCCGGCTATGGCTGCAGTCAGCTTTTCGCGGCCCAGTTCCAGCACACCGGGTACTCCGGGTGCCGTGATGTCGAGTGGCATGAGTGTCATGCCCAGATTTTAGCCCATTGTTTGCACTGTTTCCATCACAGCGTGCCGGTCGAAATGAATTATCGGTACGATCCGTGCGCTTTGCCTGATTTTCCTGTCTGGTGGAAGTGGTTCAATCCGATCAACAGACGCCTACTAGGTCATGGATCTGATCGGGACTGTCGGGCGACCTCAAGTCGATCCCGCCAATAACCCGAAGTCCGAATGTGGAGACGCCATGCCGTTGCCGAGGGTTGGGTTCGGCACGCCTGACGGCTGGTATTCCGACTTGGATGAAGGAGCCGATTGTGGCGGAAGCGGAAACGCAATCAACGAACAGGTCGATTATCCAAACACCAGCGGGGGGGTGGGTACTTGGGTTCATGTCTATAACGATGGAGCAAGGTTATCTGGGCGCTTATCTTGTTACCAATTCGTGGGGAAGGCCGCTGGAGTTTCGATTGACGACGGCTGTCAATCCCAGCAAGGTGCAGCAAATCCTCTATGGTGCAACACTTGAAACTCATGTGGTGGCGGAACTGATCGGGAAGGCACTTATTGAAAAAAGCGCTCTCCCAGCCCACGTGATTCTTGTGGACCATCAGGCCGCACTCGAACTTCAGGCCGGACCCGATGTGATGGTGGCTTTTGTGTCCAGACGCGAAGGGGATGCTGTCGGATTGCACAGGGTAGCACAGCTGCCAGATGGGAATGCCTCGGTCTATCTGCGGCATCCCGATCCGGTTCTGGAAGAAAGAATTGCAAACCTCTTCCACGCGCTGCCAACGAAAGTTGATTTGCTCGATCCGTTCCAGCGGGCGCAAGAAGCCATGACCGAGGCACGCAAGCTCGGCACTGGAACCAGAGCGGCCTGAGTTCGTTAGGCGGAAGGTATTTCCAGAAGTCCAAGGGCACGGCGCTTGTCGTTGATATGCGGCAAGTGCCCGGCAATATGCCCGTTGACCATCTTTAGCAGCTCCGCGACTGTTTTCGGACCTTTAATACTGTGGATTCCTTGACGTTCCAGCACGGATTCCGGTTGATGCGCTAAAATGCGGGCAAGTTGCGACCTGGTGAGTTCGATCAGGCGCAACTCCTCTTCAAGGTCCCGCTCCTGATATGCCAGAGAATTCACAAAACAGTTTTCGTCTGCTGCCAATAATGAAGGATGTTCGAGCGCCAGTGTCCGCTTGATGCGATCAGCCAGAATCGGTTCGAAATCTGATATGTGCGCAACCACCTCGAGTGTGGACCATTTTCCTGCAACGGGGCGCGCCAGAAGTTGGTCCCGAGTCATTCCCGCGACATAACGCCGCAATTGCAAGGGGCCACTGGTGTAGGTGTCGATCAGTTGGCGAAGACTTTCAGCCATTTGTGTGCTCCGTAGAAGTGATTATCCTGCCTTGCGAAGCAATGATGCGCGCATGACACGGACCTGGTCTACCCGTGTCGCGTCTGGTGCCACCGGATCGTATTCGCCCGGTGTGGGGTGTATCCGCCGTAGGAGTTCCCAACCCACACGCCTGAGGTCGAGGTCGCGACGTTCCAAAACGTCGAGTAGTGCTGGCACGCTTGCTTGGCCAAGAGTGATGATTTCTGCAGCGGCAGCAGCGCCTTGGGGGGTCCGAAGTTGGTCCAATAGGCGTACAATGTGTTCCTGCATCGGGGCATTGGCGCGAAGCGAACCTTGAGCATGCATGCCCTTGGCGGCAACATCGCCTGTGCGGGCCAATCCAAATGGATCGTCGCTGAAACTGTTGCCCAGGTACTCTTGGATGGCTATCGGATCGCGAACCAAATCTTGAGGCGTGCCATGGGTGACAACATTGCCTTTTTTAATAAGGTAGCTGCGGTCTGTAATGGTGAGGATTTCCCGAACACGGTGATCGGTAACAAGAACACCGATCCCCTGACCGCATAATCCGCGAACAATTTGCTGAATATCTTCGATCGTTTGCGGATCGATACCGGTGAAAGGTTCATCTAACAAAATCAATAATGGATCACATACCAGGCAACGGGCAATTTCCAACCGGCGTTTCTCGCCTCCAGAGAGTCGCGCGGCATTATTCTTGCGGAGGTGCGATAGGCTGAACTGCTCCAGTACCTTGTCGCAGGCGTCGATTCTCTCCTGACGGGACAGTCTTCTTCCTAGCGTGCGGTGCGATGGCTGCGCCTCGAGAATGGCGTGAATATTTTGTTCCACATTCAGTTTGCGGAAAACGCTTGTTTCTTGAGCGAGGTATCCCATGCCAAGCCGGGCGCGTTTGAACATGGGCAGCGTGGTGACGTCTTTGCCGTCGAATATCACTTTACCGCCATTGGGCGTAACTTGTCCTGTGGTCATGCGAAAGCTGGTGGTTTTGCCAGCGCCATTGGGGCCAAGCAACCCTACGACCTCGCCTGTATCGACTTGAAAGCTTACGCCGTCAACGACCTTGCGCGCACCGTAGTACTTGACCAAGCCCTGAACTTCGAGGATGGCCATCAATATCTCTCCCGGGCTGTCATCAATGAGCGCCCCTTGTACCTTGAAGGTGGAATCGGGGACAAGTCGAACGGTTCCTGAAGGATCGGGACTCCTAGAAAAAGTGTGCCACGGGAACGATACTTATGCGTGTATTGCTGGATCCCCACGCCATTTCTGCTCATGTCGATGCTTTGGCTGTGTGGGCCAAAAAACGTTTTGGAACCTCACCCATTGTGTTGGCTGGGGTTTTGGACGGCGCCCTTTTTTTCTTGTCGGACGTCGCCCGACGCATTCCTGGCCGGGTGCGTGTTTCAACGATTCGAGCAAGCAGCTACGGCGATGGCATGTCTTCCGGTTTGCTGCGTTTTGATCCAGATTCGTTACCCAACGTTGCGGGCCATTTCGTTTTACTGGTGGATGAGATTTGCGAAACTGGGCGAACACTTAGAGCTTTGGCAGATGCATTGCGCCAACGCGGAGCAATCGATCTGGCCACGGCGGCACTCCTTTGCAAACCGGGTAAATCGGAAGATGGTTGGAGGCCCGACTGGGTTGGATTTGAATGTCCAGATCAGTTTGTGGTTGGATATGGGCTGGATTGGGCTGGAGAATTTCGCCACCTCCCCCTGATTGCCTGTCTTGAATCGGGCGATGAATGTCTTGGGCCTGTAGCTTTGGCGGAGCGTTGGTTATCAGAAGGTGGCCATTCATGAAGCGCGTTCTTTGGCTTGTAACGCCTCAGGAAAACTGGATGGCAACCGAGTGCTGCACGATGTTGGCACCGAGTTTGCGGGCGGAGGGATTTGATATTGTTTGCCCGATACCGCCACCTGAAAACGTAGGTCGGGTCCGCTTAGCGGCCCATTATTTGAA
>CAMCLK010000081.1 GCA_945875585.1 Candidatus Kuenenia stuttgartensis
CCCAACTGACGTTGGGGGCTCTTGAAAATATGTTGGTGGGATAAAACGCTTGGGAATTTTTGGTGCGTCGTCGATTCAAGAGCTGTCAGAACGCCGTATTCAAGAGCCCCCAACGTGAGTTGGGGGGTGCATCAGTCGCTCGCGCACCCCCCAACTGACGTTGGGGGCTCCTGTAGACAGATTTGTGGGTAAGTAGAATTGCTAGATTTGTTGCGTATGCGCAAGTATTTATGAGCCCACAACGTGAGTTGGTGCATCAGTCGCTCGCGCGCTTCAAGCGGTGTTCAAGAGCCCCCAACGTGAGTTGGGGGGTGCCCCAGTCGCTCGCGCACTTCAAGCCGTGTTCAAGAGCCCCCAACGTGAGTTGGGGGGTGCCCCAGTCGCTCGCGCACCCCCCAACTGACGTTGGGGGCTCACAAAGACGTTTGGGAATTAGGTGGGCGCTTGCGAATTATTGTTATTTGCGATTGGCATCAGCCACACCATGCTCGCCAGATGGCGCGGTACTGTTTTTCCACGTCCTGGGTGAATCCGGCGTTGTCCATCAAGGGGGAATTTTTGATTTCGTCGCGTAATCCGGAACGAATCGTGGCGAGCTGGGCAGGGTTGGCCGCAAGATTTTGAGCGATGGCAATGTACTGCTCGGGTGATTCGGCAACCCATTCCGGGCGGCCAAGCGTGGCCATAATGCTGCGGCCACCCCTGCTGGCCATGCGGTCGCCGGCCAACGTGACCACTGGCACACCCATCCATAGGGCATCGAATGTGGTGGTACCGCCCGCAAAGGGAGACGGGTCGAGTGCGATATCGATCTGGCCGTAGGTTGCCATGTAAGAAGGACCGTCTTGGTAGCCGATGAGCGTGACGCGTTCGGGGGGCAGCCCGTGGCTGGCGAGAAATTCAAGCAGTCCACTTCTGGCGCGCGATTCCTTGATGTGCAAAATCAACCGGGCATCCGGCACGGAGGCGACAACCTTAGCCCACAGGGCGCGGATACCCTCGTTCACCTTAACAAAATTGTTGAGGCTGCCGAAGGTGATGGTTCCCGTTTTCAGGCACGGAGGCGGTGCAACATCGGCGATGGAGGTGCGGACAGGGGGTTGGAATGTCCACCAGCACCGTGATAGGCGGAGAGGTTTTTCAAGGAACGGCGACTCCGGTCCAGTGGGTGGGTCGAGGTAAATGTCGGTGAGTCGGTAGTCCATGGTCGACTGGCCCGTGGTACCGACATAAGCCAGATACGAAACTTGCAACGGGGCGGGTTTGCGCGCGAACAGGCCAGGCCTGCAGTCGCGTGTGTGCATGGTGAGGTCCACAAGAATATCGATATTGTCGTCGCGGATCTGCTTGGCCAGAGCCGCGTCGGAAAGTTGATGCGCTTCGCGCCAGAGGTCGACATTTTTGGCGCATTCCTCGGAGAAGCCGTCCTTCAGGTACCGGGAAGAGTAGGCCACAATTTCAAAGTGTTCGCGGTTGTGGTGCTGGAAGATCGGTAGCATGAATCGGGCGACGGGGTGCATCCAGAAGTCGGGAGACACATAACCGATGCGTAGGCGCTTGTTGGGATCGCGTTTGTTGGTGAATGGGATGTTCTCGGCCAGTTGGCTGAATTTTTCCTGGCAAATTTTTTGATGTTCGGCGGCGATATGGGCGTCGGAGAGGCTGGGACTGTAGTTGAGGGCAAAGAGGTAGTTGGGGACAAAATCGCGTTCGTCTTGGCCTAAATCGATGCCTTTTTTGTAGCTTTCAAGCGCCAGATCGATTTTGCCCTGATCGAAATAGGCGTTCCCAAGATTGGAATGGGCTGCCGCGAAGTCTGGTTTGAGGCGAATGGCTTGCAGCATCGATTCTTCGGCGAGATCGGGAAATTTGGCTTCGCGTTGCAGGTTGCCAAGGTTCGCATAGGCCTCGTGATAGTCTGGCCGCGATTGAATGGCGCGTTGGAAAGCCTGGAGGCCTTCTTCGTGTCGGCGCAGTGTGAGCAGGATGTTGCCAAGGTTGTTGAGCGCCTCGGGAAAATCGGGGCGCATTTCAATGGCCCGCCGGAGGTAACTGGCCGCCTCGTCGAAGCGCCCCACTGCATTGAGGAAATTACCCATGCAGAATAGCGATTGAGCTTCGTTGGGATTGATCCGCAGAGACCGGGTCAACCACTCGAATGCCTTTTCGTGATTCCCGGCATCAAGTTCCATCTGGCCGATGTTATTGCACGGTTCCGGGAATGTGGGGTCTTGCGCCAGAGCGGTGTGGAAGGACTGAATGGCAGCATCGTTGAGCTTCAACGCTTTCAGCGCCAGACCCAGATTGTTGTGAGCTTCCGGAAATTGTGGTTGCAGGGTGATGGCTTTTTCCAGGGCCTGACGTGATTCGGTCCAAAGCTTGCGGCGACCAAGAACATCGGCCTTGTGAAACCATCCCGCTGGCAATTGTGGCTGGAGTGCCAAGGCGCGTTCGCAGGCTTCCATGGCGTCATCGAGCTTGTTGGACTGAAGACTTGCCGCTGCAAGTTTGTTCCAAGCTTCGGTAAACGATGGCTGGATGTTGGTTGCCCGACGGAAAGCGTCGCACGCAGGCTGCCACTTGCCCCATAATTGATAGAGGTGACCTAGATTATACCAAGCAATGGGGTCGTTGGGCTCGAGTTGTAGCGCGCTCTGATAAGCTGCTTCCGATTCCTGTGGTTTGCCTAGATCTTTCAGCGTATTGCCAAGGTTGACGTGGTAAAACGCCTTGCGTGGATCGATGGCAATCGAAATCTGCATATGCTGCAGCGCCAGGGCAGGATTTCCCGCTTGGTGCTCGAGCATACCCAGAAAGTGCTGGGCATCGGCATGGTTGGGTTGGGAAGCAAGAATGGTTTGGTAGCCGTTCCGCGCTTCGGCCAACCGACCCTGCTGATGAAGATTGATGATGCTGGAAATATCTGTTGAAAAAGACATGGGATTGAAGTCCGATTGTTGCAATTCAGCTAATTGACTGTCTTGAACGCGTGGAGAACACCTTCAGTGGTGCCTATGACAATATAACCATCACTGATGGCAGGCGAAGCCGACGCGGCTCCGCCCAGATCGTGTACCTCGATTTTTTTGCCGCTGGCCAGTTCCAAGACGTGCAACTTGCCATCAAGGCTTGGAGCAAAAACCGTATTTCCGGCAATAACAGGCGAGGCATCGACCCGACCATCGGTGAGATAAGTCCATCGGGCGGCTCCGGTGGTGCGGTCGATGGCATGCACGCGGTTGTCGCGGCTACCCACCACGGCTAATTCTTTGCCAATGGCGGCGGAGGAAAAGAACTCCTTGGGCCTGTTCGCTGCCCGGTAGGTCCAACTGATTTTGGGTTCCTTCCAGCCGATGGCGTGGAATTCGCTGCCCATGGTCCCCAGGTAAAGGGTGTCGCCAGCCACGGCGACTGTCGCCCCCGTCTGGCTGCCAAGGTCGAGGCTGGCGGTTTCTTTCCCGGTGGCCACGTCGATAACGTGGAGGCGGCTATCGCAGCCAGCGGCAAAGGTTTTGCCCGCAGCTACAGCAACCGAGCCGTAGTAAGGCCCTTCCGTTTTGAAGTTCCACCGTTCTTTGCCAGTGGCAAGATCTAGGCAGTGGAGGGTGTCGCCGTGCGCGCCGAACAGCAAGGTATTGTTGGCGTAGCAGGCGCCGCCTGAAATTTCCGCGCCGCAGTCGAATTGCCAGCGCGATTTACCAGTGGCCGCGTCGAGCGCGTGGAATTTGCCATCGATATCTCCCACATGCACCACGCCGTCGCGCAGGCTGACCGGAGCTTTGGCAGGGCCTATTTTTGATTTCCATTCCTCTTTACCTGAGACAAGGTCGATACGCCTGACAGAACCATCACCACAGGCGACATAAACCTTTTTGTCGGCAATGGCGACAGACCCTTCAACAGCTTCCAGCCCAGCCATTTTCCAGGCATGTTTGAGAGGAGGATTCAATGCGGCAGGTGCCACACCAGACTGGGCTGGATCGCCCCGGAACAGGGGCCAGTCGGCAGAGGCGAACGCACAAAAAAGTAGCAGGCCAAACATGGTGGATAAAGCGCGCACGGATAAGCCTCCTGGGGCCATGGCTACATGGCGGAGCGATAAAGCTGCAGGAAGTCGATTTCAGACATGGGAGCTGGATTGAAGCGCCCTGTCCATTGCTGGGATGCTTCTTCCGCCAGAATCGGCAAAATTCCATCCCGGATACCACAGGCGCCCAAGCGGGCAGGCATGCCGGCCGCGGTGCGCCATGCTTCGATCTGCTGAGCCAGTCCCTCGGCACTTTCAAGTCGCATTCCGGCATCGCGTGCTAATGCTTCGTAGTCGCCGGCGGCAGCGCGGGCATTGTGGCGGATCACCCATGGCAGCATGAGGCCAATGGCCACGCCGTGCGTGAGGCCGTAATGAGCCGTTAGTGGATTGGCGGTGGCGTGGCAGGCGCCCAGCATCGATTGCTCGATGGATGCGCCCGCCAGGAATGCACCCCATTGCATGGCGCTTATGGTGGCGACATCGGCTGATCGTGCCAGTACCCTATCAAAATGCGTGGACAGCAGTCTCCATGCTTCGCGGGCGTACGAGAGTGAAAGCGGATTGCGCGCCGTGGTAACGGCTGCTTCCAACGCATGGGAGATGGCATCGAGGCCTGAGATGGCGGAAACGCCACGTGGTTGGGAAAGCGCCAATTCTGGATCGAGCACAACGGTTCCAAAGAGCATGGCGGGGTCGCCGCACGCCATTTTCAGGTGCGTTTGGCGATCTACGATGACGGCGTACGATTGCGCTTCGGATCCCGTGCCCGTGGTGGTGGGAATGCCAATCATGGGCAGCAGCGGAGCGGTGGCTTTGCCATAGCCCTGATAATGGTTTACCTTGCCACCGCAACTGAAAAGAAGGTTGGCTGTTTTGGCCGTGTCCATGCTGCTGCCGCCGCCCAGCGCCACAATAATGTCTGGGCGTTCCGCGGCGATGAACTGGCTTGCTTTTTCGATATGCAGCGAGTCGGGGTTTTCTTCGGTGCCGTCAAAGACTGGGACCCGGTGCCCTGCTGCTTCCAGCAAGGCAATGGCACGCTGTGGGTGGCCGGCGGAGCGAAGTCCGAAATCTGTGAAAACGGCTACAGACTTCCTGCCTGCCGTTAAGCGGGGAAGTCCAGAGAGGCAACCTGCCCCGCACACAAGGCGGGGCAACGGGCGTGACAGGCTGCGAATGGCGCCAGGGTCAGGAGCGTGCACCGGAACCTGCAAAACGGGCCTGTGAGAGGGCTCTTTGTTTGTAAAGGTGGGTGAAAAGGTTGCCTTCATGCGGCTGGTCCCATGTCAACCGGTTGGTCGGCAACGGCCCGATATTTAGCCGCTCGATGTGCGAACAGGCCATGGCGTTGGCCACGAACCCGGCATCTTCCGTCAACACGCTTGCGGCTAATGAGTAGCCAATACGCGACAGCATGTCGTCCTGAGGGCATTCTATAACGCTGGCGTAGGGAAAAAGAAACTCCTTGTTGGCTAACGGGTGTTCGGGAGAGTCGCAGCGGATCACCGTGGGAAGAAGGTAGGCGATGCGGCCTTCTTTCACCAAGCGAGGGGTGCCGCGAACTTCCTGCGTGATGTCGCGGGCACCGGGAGTCTTTAGCTGTTCGTCGATCATATTGTTGATCGCTTCTGCCACTTCTGGCTTCGCGAAACCGCTGATCTCGCAATCGGGATGATCCCACGGACGTGGTGACATGGTGGCGAATCGCTTGGAGATTCCATGGGCAATCGCATCGCCATGCTTGGGGGTCCAAACCGCTGAGGCGTTCACACAGGCGCGGCCTCCGTTGGCGGCAATCGACTCGACCATCATGTCGAGGTGCTGTTCCCATGCGTCGGCTTTGTCTTCACCGAACAGGATCTTCGAGTAGCCGGTGCCGTGGATTTCAACCCGATGGTCGTTGCGGTACGGTGCCATGCTGCGATCGTCGCCAAAGGCCATGCTGCGGCCGCACAGGCGCAGGATGTCGGCAGAGCCAGAGTGATCGGTTGGCAGGAAACCGAGCACTTGAGGGGGAATGCCAGCCTTGATAAAAGCCTGAAGCACGCGGTACGGAGTCCACGGTTCTTCGCGGCCCGGCTTGAGCAGCAGCGGCATTTTGAAAGCGATGGTGGGAACCCACAGCGAGTGAACGCCGGGTGAATTCGAAGGCAGGACCGCGCCAAACACGTTGGTGGTTGGGAAGAATGCCTGCATCCGGCCGCCATGCGTGGTGTAGCCTTTGTCGAGTGCTTCGTGATCGAGGCCACGCGTCAAGCCGCCAATCACTTCTTCAATATTCCCAAGCACATAATGCACTTTCAGGGCATTGCGGCGGCAAAACACCATCGGGCTACCGGTGGTGGCAGAAAGGTTGCGAACATACCCTTCAAAATCGAGTTCCGTGTCGCCACAGGGAAGGGTGGCATTCACGAAATAGTCGGCTGCTTTTTTGTACATCGCCAGAATGTCGGCAATGGGAATCTCGGAAAGCAACGCTCGGGCAGCATCCATCTGCCCGAGGTCGCGCGAGATTTGGCTGCCCGTGACCTGACTGACTTCGGCAACGGGGTCGCCGGTGACGTGGTGCACCAAGACAGCCTTATCGAGGCTGGTGTACTGTTTGCCGAAACGCAATGCAGGAATTCGGATCATAGACCACCTTGGGCGGAAAAAAACTGAATAGTCGGCTAATGATCAATAGACACCAACAACAGTCGAACCGGCAAGTTCGCTGAACGGGCGCACGCCGCTGACGCCATCCCATGGGTAGCGTTCGTATGGAGCTTCGCGTTCGCCTTCGTCGCGTTCTGGGAAGCGGGGTACGAAGAATTCACGGGTGAGTGTGGTGAGGAGCACCCGGCCTGTTTCGCCGTATGGGACCTTTACAGTGTAGTCTTTAGGCTCGACCACTTCGATCATGGCGCGGGGTTGCGGGGCGTAGTAGGTGATTTTGAAGCCATCGTGCGGGCCGATCGGCCTGCTGCATGCCAGGCCCATGAGGGTGTTGCCGTAGGTCGGGGTCATGTAAACCTCGCCCTCGTCGAGCATTTCCTCGTAGGCTTCGCGGGTGAACTGAGGGGTGAACTCGGTTCCGCCGGAAAAAATACCAACGATTCCAGCAGCCTTGATGCTCTTCAATCCGCCTGGGGGAATCTTTTTACCGAGTGACCGGTATTTTTCTTCCAACCTGCCGGCGCGCAAGGCCTCGTCGAACGAGGCGAGAAGCTTGGGGGTGGTGAACATGCACTTGATGTCGTGTCCGCCAGCCAGAACCGTGAGTGCCTGATCGATGGCGTGTTCCTTATACAGGTTGGCCTGTTCGATGTTGCGGGCCTTGATGAGCCTGACCACCCAACGGGGGTCGAGGTCCACACAGAAGCAAACCCCGCCACGGTGCTGGGCCAAGTGTTCGATGGCTAAGCGCAGGCGTCGAGGACCGGAAGGCCCGAGCATGAGCCAGTTGGAGCCTTTGGGGAAACTGGCATCTGGCAGGGTTTCCGACATCATTTCATAATCGATGCGGAAGTCGTCGATCACCATGCGGCTTTTGGGCAAACCGGTGGTGCCGCCTGTTTCAAAAACATAAACAGGCTTTCCGGCAAATCCCTTGGGTACCCAGCGCGAGATTGGCCCGCCGCGCAACCAGTCGTCTTCAAAGGTGCCGAACAGGTGCAGGTCGTCAGCACCTTTGACGTCGGTGACAGGGTTGAACGAATACGATTTGGCCTTTTCCAGCCAAAATTCGCATCCGGTTTCGGGGCTGAAGTGCCATTTCACGATGTCGCGTACGTGGGCATCGAGTTGTTCACGGGCGCGCTTGACCTTGCTCTCCAGCGCCTCAGCGGGGTTGAACCACTGGGCTGGAGAGAAGTAGTCGATGGGTGCGTACTTACTGCTGGTCACGGAAAAAACCTCGTGGTTGCGTTACTTGGTGCCGATGGCGAACAGGGTGGTGCCGTTGTGCAGGTAAAGGATGTTGCCCACAGGGGTGGGCGGAGCCTTAATGGCCTGATCCATTTCAATTTTAGTAGGCTCTTTCTTCTCTTTTCCATGTGGGAAGACAAGAATGTCGCCCGAATCGGTGCCGATGTAAACCCGGCCGTCCGCCACCATCGGCGAGCACCATGTGCCGTCTTTCAGGTCGTGATCCCAATGCTTCTTACCGGTAAGGGCGTCGATGCAGTGGATGTATCCGTCAATTTCGGCGGCGTAAAGAAGTCCATCGGCTACAGCCACAGTGCTGAGGGTGCGGCCGAAATGGATATCCCGGCCATCGCCCGTTGGCTTGGGGACCACAGGGCCCCCCAAGTGCCAAGCCAGACCGGAATCTTTGTTGGCGGGTGCCGTTGGGTCGAGGTTGTCGGCAACGGCACTCAGGTCGCGAACGCCATCTGTGCCAAGGGTTCCGGGCTTGGCCGGATCAATGCACCAGAGGTGACCGGGTCCGGGGCCGTCGTCGGGGTTGTTGCCAACGGTGACGTAGATTCGGTCTTCATGAAAAACTGGTGTGGCCATGATGTACGATTTGTCACCCCGTCCACCGGGCTTGAACGAACTTTTCTTGGTGTTGCAGTCGAATTTCCATAGTTTCTTGCCGGTGGCAGGTTCGAAGGCGTAGAGCCAACCATCGCCACCGGGAAAGAGAACCTGAAAGGCATCGCCTACTTTGGCGAGCGCTGGATTCGACCACTGGCCTTCAAGGATGTTTTCAGCAGGGCTCGCGTCTTTCCAGACCACCTTGCCGGTGACCTTGTCGAGACAGATAAAACTGGGCGCCTTCGGGTCTGGCACCTTATGGGTTTCATGATCCACTCCATGGCCGGTGACCACAAAAACGTGGGGGCCATGCACCAATGGGCTGCACATGGCTAGGTAGCAGGGGAACACCCCGAGTTCCTTGACCATGTCGAGCTTCCAGATTTCGCGGGCCTTGGTTGTTCCTGGAGTCCCCGCGGTATCGAGGCAGACCACTTCGGCGCGGTTGGAGACGTACCAGAGTCGGTCGCCTTCCACTACTGGCGTGCTGGCAACGCCTTGCTTGGGCCAGTCGTTTTTGTCGGGTTCGGGTAGTTTCTCATGAGCCGATTGCCAAAGGAATGATCCGTCTTTGGCACTGAAGCAGTAAACCATTCCCTTGTCGCCCATAATGGCTGGGTCGCGGGGGCGCTCGTTGTTGGTGCCGACAAAAATTTTGCCGCCGGAAACGGCGACACCGCCGTAGGTGGTGGTGCCGAGCTCAGCAGACCACAGAATATTGGCGCGGGCGTTTTTCTTGATTGACCAGGTAGCTGGTATACCCTTGGCCGTGGGGACAGCCATATTGCGGAACGGCGTGCCGCCCAGCATGGGGTAAGACGGTTCCTGCGCGCAGGCAAAGCCCGCGCACAGAATAAGGCCCATGCTTATAGCAAGCGGACGCATTATTTTTCCCCCAAGCAGAACAGCTTGCATGGGTTTTCAGTGATCATGAACACGCGACCGCCGGAAGCAACAGGCGTGGCGCGGATCTTGGCTTTCATGTTGATGGTGGCCAGCAGTTTCTTCTGCTTGCCGTGCTGGAAGACGTGCAATTTGCCCGCTTCGTTGCCTATAAAGACCCGTCCATCGACCCAATAGGTGCTGGACCAGGTGTCTGAGCCCATGTCGTGGTCCCACACCTTGACGCCGGTACGGGCGTCGAGGCAGTGAACCCAGCCGTCGTATTCGGAGGTGTAAAGGAGTCCTTCGTGCACGGCGACCGTGCTCATGGTGCGGCCGAAGAAGTAGTTGCGTTCGTAATCGTCGCCAGCAAGGCCGCCGTAATGCCAAATCAGAGCGCTATCTTTATTGGCTGGCGCCTTGGGGTCGAAGTTGTCGCCCACAGGAGAAAGGTCGAGTTCAGGATTGGTGGGTGTTTTCATGATGTCGATGCACCAGAGGTGACCGACGCCCTTATCATGTTCCGGGTCTTGGCCGACACCGATGTAGAGCTTGTTATCCCAAATAACGGGGGTGCTGACGAAGTCGTTGCGTGTTCCCTTGCCACCGAGCTTGTACTCGGATTTCTTGGGATTGCAGTCGAACTTCCAGAGGAGGGCACCGGTATCGGGTTTGAATGCGTAGACCCAGCCATCGCCACCTGGGAAAATGATGACAGGCTTGCCGTTGGGTTCCGAGTAGACAGGGTTGGACCACTGTCCGTGCATCAGCAGCTTGCCTTGGTCGACAAGCTTTTTGATATCAACATCGCCACCGCTTTTCTTGCGGGCTTCAACCAGACTTGCCGAGGGCAGGTTGCTGGACCAGAGGACCTTGCCGGAGTTCTTGTCCACAGCGAGGAAGCTGGGCGCGCCGGGTTGAGGGATGTTGATGTGTCCTTCATCGACACCGTTGCTGGTGATGAGGAAGAGTGTGTCGCCAACAATAAGTGGTGAGCAGGTAGCAAGATTGTGCGGGAACACATTGAGGGTTTTGATCATGTCGAGGCGCCAGAGCACGTCGGCATTTTTCGGGCCCGTAAGGGTTTCGTCGGCAATTCCGTCGTTTTTGCCATCGCGGAAGCCTTCGGCATCGGCGCAGATGATTTCGCAACGGTTGGAGATGTACCAGAGTCGTTTACCTTCCACGACGGGTGAGGAGCAGATCCCTTCGCGGGGCCAGTCGTTGACGCGGCCGGCGGGGAGCTTGTCGTGGACGGCTTGCCAGATCAGTTCACCGGTTTTCTCGTCGAGGCAGAGCATGATGCCCTTATCGCCAACCACAGCGGGATCGCGTGGGGTATCGTTGTTGGTTCCGATGTAGATACGCCCGCCGGCGATGATTGGGCCCCCGTAGGCTTTGCTTCCGAGTGGAACGCTCCACACGAGGTTCTTTTCGTTACCTGGTTCCACACTCCAAGTGGCCGGCAATCCGGTTTCCTTGAGGTTGACAAGATTCCGCTGAACCGTGCCGCCAAAGAGTGGCCAGTCGCGGCCGGCATCGCGCCGAACGGAAGCCAACGGAGTTGCCGGACCGGGCAAGTATAGAGCAGCAATGGTGCCGCCTAGCGCGACGCAGGTGAAAGCGGCAGCGAGTGTCTGCCGGGTATGATTGCGCGAACTCATCAATAGTCTCCCGAAAAGAGTCTTTGTGTGGGTCAAGCGGTTATTTGCCTGCATCCGTGATACGGATGTTGTCGTAGTAAATCTCGCAACCAGTCTGCTTTTCCAGAATACCAGCGGCGTATCCATAGATGGCAGCGGAGCCTTCGCGATTGGGAACAGGGTCGGTGAATTCCACCGTCCACTCTTCAGGTTCCTTGGCGGTGCGATCCCAGACCTTACCGCGGATGAGCGCGTCTTTCTCGCGAACCACCACTTCAAATTTCATCGTGTACCACACGCCTGCTTTCCAAGGGAAGGAAACGCTTTTATCGACGCGGGGCAGAGCATCCCAACTGGTGAGGCGCAGTTGTTGGGTGTTGCCTGCCAGCATGAGGGTGTAGCGATTGGCGACAACGCCAACGTCGGGAAGGTCGTCGCGAACCTTGGTGCCTTGGATATCAGCGCGGATGGCATAACCTGTTGAGTCTGGGCGAGAAATGTAGGCGTTGGCGCGGGAAACCAAGGGGCTTGGATTCACGGCAAGTTTCTTGAGAACCTTCTTGCCTTCGTGCATGACGATGGCGAATTTGCCCTGACAATTGACCCAGCCACCCGGTGTGCGGCCTTCCGGAATGTTGGCAAGGTTTGGAGCATAGGGCAGACGTGGCACAACACGTACCCGGCATTCGGCAGTAAGGTTGCCACTTTTGATAACCACGCGACCGAACTGCGCAGGTGGTGCCATGGCGGGTGTTACGGTGGAAGTTTCGCCAGATTCGGCTGAAAGTTTACCAACCAAGGCGGGGGGAGGTGTGGCGCCAGCCATGGGTGCAACACCCTCTGGTGGCTTCATTCCTGCCAAAGACCAGTTCACGCTGACTGGGCCTAGCAATCGGCCTTTGGCGTCGTAGGCGTGAGCCGCAAGTTCAACAGAGTCGCCCGCGAAAACGGTAATGTCGGCGGGGAAAATCTGCAGGTGGGCTGCAGGACCTTCAGCTTTGCCGTCACCAGCGGCGGGTGCCACCGCTGCAGAAGCCTTGGGCTCTTTCGCACCGATGCAGTAAAGGTCGGAACCGGTCATGAAGTACACGCGGCCATTGGCAATGGCTGGGCTACCGTTGATTTCGACTTCTTCCCCTGCCATCTTGCTTTTGAAGAACTGGGTGTGGACTTTTTCACAACCTTCCGCGGTTGGACGCAGGATGTGGAACTTGCTGTTCACTTCGGCCAGATAGATCTTGCCATCGGCCAATACTGGGCTTCCCTTGGTGTTCTTGCCGTAAAGATAGTCCCAAAGAAGCTTACCAGTGGCTGCGTCGATGCAGTAAAGCTGGCCGGTATCACCGCACATGTAGAGTTTGCCGTCGTGCAACACGGGGCTGGCAAACTTAGCCTTGATGCCGTCGAGCTTCCAGACCAGAGCTGGCTTGCCGGCTGTGACTTTGGAACCGTCGAGGCACACCACGCGGCCTTGGGTGGTTTCACCGTCGTTTTCTTCGCCCTGGCCAATGTAGACCAGATTACCCT
>CAMCLK010000082.1 GCA_945875585.1 Candidatus Kuenenia stuttgartensis
CGCCATAAGCGGTCGAGGCAGGCGAGGAACGCCGCCAAGGTTTTGCCCGATCCGGTTGGAGCTAGCAGGAGGGCGTTTTGGCCGGCGGTGATGGCTGGCCAAGCAAGGCATTGCGCCTCTGTGGGTGAACCCAGAGTGGCGGTAAACCAGTCCCTGACGGGCTTGAGGAATAGACCCAGCGCGTTGTTGGGCGTCATGAACCAGACTTCGTGAGGGGTACTGGGGAATTGGCCGGGTGGTTCAGCACGCCGAGAGCAATCAGAAGTACAAGAACAGGTTCAAGCGGTATGCGGGCGGAAAGGTCCGTGGTTACTGGGCCTAAAACCCATGGCAATGGCAAGATCAACAGGCTCCAGGTCAACAAAGCACCATTTCCGGAACCGCTGGCCATGGTAACAAGGCCAATTCCTGCCAGAACGGGTATCACCATCAACCACCATCCGCCCAAGCCGCTGACACCGATAGGTTTGGAATCGGCCCCGGTTAGGTCGGGGATTTGTGTTGGAGACTCTGCTCCCAGCAAAACGCTGGGTAAATTCTTCCAGCGGCCTGCAAGCCACATGGCAGGGGTTTGACCGATTTGGTGAAGGGCACTTTTGCCCAAGCGTTTTGAACGTTGGATGGGAGATTCAGACTCTGGAGCTTCTGAAGCAACGTCGATTCCCGCACCAGCAGCGACATATGCCCCCCATGAGGGCGATATTGGCCACGGTTCACCCAGATGCTTTGATGTTCCGGCAGCGGTCATGGCCAAAGGAACTAGAAATGCCACACTGCCACTGACCATGGCCATCCAGCCGAGCGACTGGAGACGAAGCTGGAAAATGGTCCAACTGACAAGAACAAAGGCCCAAGGCAGCAGCCGGGCTTCCAGCAGGCTGGCGCCTGCCGCTGAGATTCCCGCGAGCGCGGCAATGGCCCAACTTCCGCTCCGGACAGTTCCCATGGCGGTGGCTATGGAAAAAAGAACCATGGTTCCCGTCAGCGCGGCAGGAACCGAAACGCTGGTGGCGGCAACAAGCAGCGGATCGATAGCTATCAGACATCCAGCGGCACATGCCCGGTTGGCGCAGACACCTGTCGACAAAATCAGGCAGTAAGCTGCCAGTGGTGTTAGACACCCTAAAAGGATGGCGGTCCACCGCAACCACAGATCGGGATTGGCCGGGAATCCCCAACGCTGAACGATTGCCAGTAGACCGGGTAATCCGGGCGAAAAGAACGGTGTTTCGGGCAGATCGGCGGCAACAGGTTCAACCCAACAGCTTGTCCAGGAGCCTGCGGTGAGTCGGGTTTCGCCATGCCCAGCGACTCCGGTGGGCAGCCAGGCATCGGGTGGCAAAGTGAGTGCGCCGAAGCGAACCGAAGCGGTCAACAGCAGCATCAAGGCGATTCGCCAGAAGTGATGTTGAGGCTTCGCCACGGGATTGATTTGGTGCATGTGCTGGTTCCGTGGCTTTTCCATACGATCATTCTACAGAGAGACGGTGCAGGCAGCAGCGGTTGGGTCGCCTTGTCGGGAGCGACAAATCCAGCTATTGTTCCATGTATTGCTCAATGATTCCAGTGACTACTGCCGGGGGAAGGTGTTATGGCCAAGCGTCCACTCAACCGCAAGGATAAGCGCGCCGAGCACGAGGCCTTTGAGGCCCGGGAGCGCGAAAAGGAAGAAGAGAAGAAAAAGAAAAAGAAGGCGGTTGACAGCGAAGAAGGCGACGAAGACGAAGAAGATGATGAAGACGGCGACGACGATGATGACGTCGACGATGAAGATGATGAAGATGCGGAACTTCCAGATGGCGTAGAAGACGACCTCGACGACCCGGATGCGGAACCACGGGCCGATGAGGAAGATATCGCGCTGACCCGGAAGAAGCCCAAGAAAGCTGCCAAGGTCAAGGCTGCCAAAAAAGGCAAAGCCAAGGCAGCCGCCAAGCCCAAGGTGAAAGTGAAGAAGGGGGCTAAAACCGGTCCTGTTCGGGCGGTGTGGGTGGTATTTGGCAATTCACAGAATCGCGTTGCCAGCTATCCGTACAGCCAAGGGAACGAAGCCCGTGAGCACGCCCTCAGGCTGAACAACGAAAAGCCAGAGAAAAAGGGCAACCACTTTGTGATGATGATCAAGGAACCGATCGAGTAATCGGGTTTCCTGTTCTTACAATAAGCAAGAGGCCCCGGCGGTAACGCCGGGGCCTCTTGCTTTATTTCGTTGTTACTTCAAATAATCAAACGTGAGCCATTGTCACCTGACGCTTGGCACCAATCAGTGCTTCGATATCCTTGATTTTCTTGTCGATGTTCAGAACATTGTCGAAGCGGAATTCGCGGCTGTCTGCACCCGATGTGTGAACAACCAGATCGCCTGAACCCATGCCAAGAAAACCCAATCCTAAAATGTAATGACGAAAGAAGTCGCTGCGCAACTTTTCAAAGTGCAATCCAGTAACATCGTACACCTTTTCGCCTTCCCCAACTTCCGCGCAAACTTTGACCTGACCTGTGCTGAAGATGATGTAGATTTGTCGGTCAAAAAAGATGAAAGTCAAGCACCAGATTGCCAGCAGCAGTGTTGAAATAAAGAGGTATCCGCCCATATTAATTCGAATATCTAGGAGTGCTGCAAAAGTTTTTAAATCCTTTAGCAGGTCTAAGGAGTGCATTGTGAGAAGGAACAAGGCTACAACACCAAGAACCAAATAAGACATCAGGCCGCGCAGGCTTACATTAGTGACAAACAAAACAAATCCTAAAGTGATCGTAAATATTACTCCAGGTAATGGGCTTGCTGTCATATGTAATTCAGTAAGGTCAATTTTTTGTTTTAATTTTTCATCTGCGTATATAACGCTAACCTTGTTTGCAGGAAGATCATGTTTCTCCAATGCGGTGAGGACACCAATGTCTTGGTAGGATAATTGAGGTACCAAAGCCACGCGGTGGCCGCCAAAGAACGTCCAGAGTGCGAAAAAATAACCCAAGGTCCAAACCGGCCAGAAGTAAAAGAGCATCGAGTGGCTGTAGATGCGAATGGTATCGGGATGCTGCGGGGCCGCCGCTGGCTTGGCGGGTGGTGGGGAAGCTGACATGGACGGTCCTCTTTTTGTGGGTTTTTCCGTGGAATCGACGGGTGTACAACCCATAAGCAAGGCTAAGGCCAAGGGCCTTAACAGTCAAGAACCACCTGACATCACTCCACTTCCACTTCAACCACGCCGTCCACTACGCGGGTGGGATAGCTGCCGATGCGAATTCTCGGATTGTCGGCCCAGGCGCCGTCTGTGAGCCGGAACCGCCAAGCATGCCATGGGCAGGTAACGCATCCATCTTCGACATGACCGCCACTGAGCGAGGCGCCCATGTGTGGGCAAAAGTCGTCAATCGCGTTCAGGGCGCCGTTGTTGTGGAATACGGCAACAACTTTGGTACCGCATTCCACGGTTTTGCAGGCACCTTCTGGAAGTGTTGCGAGAGAACATACCTTGGTCCACTGTCCCATCGTGCCAATCCTCTGAAATGAAATTCCAGTTAGTCTATCATTTCACCAATAGGCTGCTACATCAGTGCCTTGTTCACCAGAAGAAGCAGGTTCCCAAATGACCTTGGAAATCGAGTTGAAATACCGTGTCAAGGATCATCAATCCGTGCTGATAACCATGGCGCGCCTTGGTTTTGAGCCGGGTCTTTCGGTAATTGAGGAAGACCAATACCTGAACGGGCCAGACAGGGATTTTGCAATAACGGGCGAAGCCTTCCGCTTGAGGCGTGAGGATGACCGTTACCTGCTGACTTATAAAGGCCCGGTTTTGCCTGGTGCCGCCAAGATTCGGACCGAACAAGAGGTCCCCGTAGCCAATACCCCAGAACATGCGGCGGAACTTCTAGCCTTGCTTCAGTCGCTTGGATACAAGCTTGTCGCGATGGTGAAGAAACGGCGACAGTTCTTTACCGGGGTCTGGCAGGGTGGAAACGTAACCGTGTGTTTTGATACGGTGATTGGACTGGGTAGCTACATTGAACTGGAACAGGTTGTTGATGAAGCAGAAGCGGATCAAGTGGCACCCCGATTGCACGATTTGGCGGCCAACCTCGGTCTGACGGAAGTGGAACCCAAAAGCTACCTGCGTTTGGTTCTGGAGGCGGCGGCGAAGGCCCGGAAAGAATGATTATTGTTGAATCCAAGGCGGAACTTCAACGCTGGCGGCACAAACAGGCTGGATTGGTGGGATTTGTGCCCACCATGGGAGCGCTGCATGTCGGGCACATGTCGTTGGTGAATGCTTGCCGCATGGAATGCCACGCCACGGCGGTTTCGATCTTTGTCAACCCAACGCAGTTTGGCCCCCACGAGGACTTCAACCGCTACCCAAGGCCCATTGAAGCAGACGCCGAACTGTGTGAGCGCGCAGGGGTTGATCTGCTGTACCGTCCGGCTGTCGCAGAAATGTATCCGCCAGGCAGCCAGACCATGGTTGAGCCCGGTGCGGTGGCCCAGCGTTGGTGTGGGGCAGCTCGACCTGGCCATTTTCGAGGGGTATGCACGATTGTTTTGAAGCTGCTCAATCAGGTGGCGCCTCATCGCATGTATTTGGGTGAAAAGGATGCGCAGCAACTGCGCGTTCTAAGGCAGATGGCGGCCGACCTGGATGTTGCCACCGAAATTGTGGGTTGCCCAACCACGCGTGAAGAAGATGGCTTGGCACTGAGTTCACGTAACCGCTACTTGAGTGTTGCGGAGCGTGTTGGAGCCGATGCGCTGTTCCGTGGCATGCGGAGAGCCCAGCAACAGTACCAAAGCGGAATAATAGACGTGGCAACTCTGGAAAAAGAGTTCCGTACGCTGCTTTCTTATGAGGGGGGCTGGGCCCTGGAATATGCCGCCATCGTCGATGAAAACACGCTGGAACCGTTGACAGTGTTTGGGGCCAGTGGCCTGTTTTTGGTTGCGGCCCGCCGGGGTGCAACCCGCCTCATCGACAATATGGTCATCACCCGCCCGCAGTGATTTGCTGAAAGAACGAGGAGTTATCCAATGTCGCATCCCTTGTTCGGCCCGGAAGTACGATTGGCCCTCGACAAGGACGATGCCGAGGCAATGTCCACTTTCTGCGATGCCGTGCACCCAGCGACAGCGGCGGAAACCCTTGAAGGCGAGTTTTCATCCGACGAGATTTGGAACTTCCTTCAGCGTGCCCCTGTATCGACGCGCGCGGAGATTTTTTCCTACTTTCCGCCCGACTTGCAGGTGGAACTGGCGGAGCATGCCGGGCGCGCCCCCGTGGCCCGATTGATCGAAGCGATGTCGCCGGATGACCGGAACGATCTTCTGCGACGTCTCGATCCCGTCGTTTCCGATCAGCTGATTCGGCTGGTGGATGAAGCCGATCGCCGCGAAATTGCCGCGCTGGCATCCCATGGTGAGAATACTGCCGGCGCGTTGATGACCCCCGATTACGCTTGGCTGCCCGCCGGACTGCGGGTGGAAGAGGCCCTCGACCGGCTGAGGCTTCAGGCGCCTGATCGCGAAACGATTTACTACATCTACATTGTCGATGATCAGAGGCGTATTCTGGGTGTGGCCACCCTTCGGGATCTCATATTGGCTGCTCGTCAGGCTTTGCTCGACGACATCATGGAAACACGCGTTGAAACAGTAAATGTCGATGACGACCGTGAAATTGTTTCACAGACTTTGGCCCGCTATGACCTTATCGCGGTTCCTGTGGTGGATGACGCGGGCCGCCTTGTAGGCATTGTCACGCACGACGACGCCATGGATGCCCTGGTTTCCGCAGCCACGGAAGATGCGCACCGCATGGGCGGTGTCGATCCCGTCGATGAGAACTATCTGGAGGCTTCCTTTGCCATGATCTGGCGGAAGCGCGCCGTTTGGTTGTCGTGCCTGTTTATCGCCGAGCTTTTCACATTCACCGCATTGGCCGCGTTTGAAGACGCCATTGCCGAGGTCGTTGTTCTGAGCCTTTTTGTTCCTTTGTGTATATCTACAGGTGGTAATTCGGGTTCGCAGGCCGCAACTCTGATCACGCGCGCCATGGCGCTTGGGCAGACCCGGCCTAGCGAATGGGCCCGTGTGCTCCGGCATGAGCTGCTCATGGGGTTGGCGTTGGGACTCACGCTTGGGGCGATGGGATTTTGTCGCGCCTTTGTTACCAGTGAAAGTGTTCGTTCCGCCTCGGCACCGCGGCCTGAAAAATTCCGCGTCGTGCTGCCTGCCGGTTCTTCCCGGCTGGAGTTTCAGGCGGATGGAACGGTGGTGCTTCCTGTAGACGCGTTGCAGGAAGTTCACGGGCATTCCCATGTCAAACTTCCAGCCGATGCTTCCATCCCACAGGCGGAGTCCCGCAGCAGCGGGGAACTGACCTACGATTTTCCAGGTCGTTGCACCTTTCCACGCGAACCGGTTTCTTTAGTTGGGCTGGCTGTTGTGATCAGTATTTCGGTTTCGGTCATCTGCATCTGGGGAACACTGGTGGGTAGTATGTTGCCGCTGCTGTTCCGTGTCATCAATATCGACCCGGGAGTGGCATCAAGCCCTTTTGTCGCCACATTTGTGGATGTTACAGGGATTATCATATTCTTTAGTGTGGCCAAATTTGTTCTCGCGCTTGCGTGACCGGGAAACGCGCTAGAAACGAAAGTGGCGGGAGATTGCTCTCCCGCCACTATTGGTTATTAGCCAGTCAATCAGTTGTGGCTTGGGCTCTCCGGACCAGTAGTAGAGTCACTATCAGATTTGAGATCGGATGGAGAAGGAGCAAGCCCGAGTGCTCTCGACTCTTCTGTCGATGTTGGGATCTTTCGAACCACATTGGGTGGATCGTCGATAAGCCGCCAGCCAACCAATGGTTCGCCAGCAAATCGGTCGACAACCAGCATTCCCATGCCTTGACTTGTCAGGCATGGAAGGATGGCGATTCCCTGAAGTGGGTCAACCACTTCAACTCCCAGACTCTGCGCTTCCGTGAGCACGGATGCGGCATGTTTCTGCGCCAACGTCAGATCTTCCTGCAACGTCTGCACCCGGAGAATCTGTTGGCGTGATGGGCGCCCGTGGGTTTTGTCCAAGCGCGTTAACCCTTGCCGCGCGGATTTTTGTTCAATGGCGGCGTCGCGGATATCGTCAATCAGCCGCGTCAGCAACCCCATGGCAGCGTTTGCTCGTTGAGGTGTCCAGAAGGTCTTACCCCGAAGGTTCGACCCATTGTGTCGTTTCTTCATGGCTGAGCCCCCCTCTGCGCGGTGCCAGTATTGACGTCCATCGCCGGCTGTCACCGTGTAAGTATTCTACGGCGGCATCTAGAGAAAGGTTGGGACTTATTGCTGAGTGCCACCTCATTTTTTTGAATAGAAGCCAGTGGCAGCATTATCGGGAATATCGTCAATTCGGGCAGGCAAGGCTTGATCGGTCTGCTCGGGGTGAACCAATTGTCACCTTAAGGCATTCCCGGCGCTTGGAGCGCTACATGCGTGCCGATGGAAAGAATTGAATCTATCCGCGGAACGGTCATGGAGAGAGCTTATCGTGCTGGGCGCCGTCGAATCTGCCGGAAGCTTCGCCATGTTTGTGGCCCAGGTGGTGTTTTCGATCAGGCATGGTTTTCGATGGTCCACCATGGGCCCTCTTCTAGTGGAAATCGGTTTCAAAAGCATCGGAGTTGTTCTCTTTACAGGCTGTTTTATTGGCATGGTGCTGGCTGTGCAGGCGCATATGCAACTAGCAGCGTATGGCGCTGCCACTCGATTAGGGCAGATGGTCAACCTTTCTGTCATTCGGGAACTTGGCCCTGTTCTGGCCGCCACAATGCTGGCTGGAAGAGTCGGGGGAAGTATTTCTGCTGAAATTGCCACGATGCGCATGAGCGAGCAGATCGATGCTCTTTCCTGTCTGGGTGTTTCCCCCATCCGCTATTTGGCAGTTCCGCGATTTCTTGCGTGCCTCATACTTGTTCCTGTCCTGACGGTTTTCGCCAATTTCATGGGTATTGTGGGTGGTTGGCTTGTCGCGACAAAAATTCATGGAATCGATTCGTATCATTACTGGCAGCATGCCAGCCAAAGTGTGGATCCGTGGGACCACATCATGGGTATCACCAAAGCTTTGTTTTTCGGCGGAAGTATTGGCCTGATTTCGTGCCACGTCGGGTTGAATGCCTCTGGTGGCGCCCGCGGGGTGGGGATTGCAGCGACGCGAGCATTTGTTATTTCGTTTCTTACCATCATGATGATGGATTTTTTCTTGGGACTATTCTTTTCTCGCATCACTCCTTTCATGTCGCAAATCATGGGAGGGTCGCAATGAGCAGCGGCACCATCCAGGCCCTAGATGGCCCTGCCACCATGAAGCTCGAGGGGGTTGGCATATATTTAGGCCAATCCCAAGTGCTGCGTGGGATTGATCTCGACATTCAGGCCGGGCAGACTCTTGTGGTTATTGGAGAGAGTGGTTGCGGTAAAAGCGTTTTTCTCAAGCTCCTGATCGGGTTGCTGCAACCCACCGAAGGCCGGGTATTGTTTCAAGATCAGGACCTGAAGCTGCTGTCGGAAAAACGGCTGATGCGGCTCAGACTGAAATATGGATATCTGTTTCAGAGCGGGGCACTGTTTGACAGTCTGACTGTTGAGGAAAACGTGGCGTTTCCCATGAAACAACAAGGTATTGTTTCAGAAGAAACCATGCGACAGCGTGTGGCGGAGTGCCTTGAGGATGTTGGGCTACCGTTAAGTCTATGGACAAGGATGCCCTCCGATTTGTCGGGCGGGCAACGCAAGCGGGTGGGGCTGGCCCGCGCCTTGGTCATGCAACCCGCTGTGATGCTTTACGATGAACCCACCACAGGTCTGGACCCCATCATGACAGGGGTTATCAACGACCTGATTTTGAAGGTGGCCAGATCTAGGCCCGTCACAAGTATAGTTGTCACCCATGAACTGCGGACTCTGGCGACAGTGGCTGACCGTGTGATCATGCTCCGGCCACTGGCTCGCTTGGAATCGTGGGAATCTCAGGTGGCTTTTGAAGGAACCCCGGAGGCATTGCGAAAATGCCCCAACCCGATTGTACAGGCCTTTCTGGGAGGCCATTCCGTTGCTGAATCCGCGCATCCACTGCCTCCAATACCTGATTCGGCCCATGTTGCCACGCCTCGGGGAATCCAACCATGAATGAACACAAAATCCGCGTGCAAGTGGGCCTTATGGCTCTTGCGGCAATCGCCGTGTTGGGCTCCATGATTGTGTTTTTCGGTACCACCCCACGGTGGTTCAAGGGCGGAACCACTTACCTTGTGGAATTTCCGGAAGCTCCCGGGGTAAACCCCGGGGCGCCTGTCCGCCGTTCAGGAATCAAGATCGGTCAGGTTTCCCATGTCGATCTGGACGAGGAAACGGGAATGGTTCGCGTCAATATCATTTTGGACCAGCCTTATAGATTGCGCAAATTTGAAGTCCCGATGTTGAGCACGGGTCTGTTGGCTGGCGACGCATCCATTGAATTGGTGGCGGCCAAAGTTGTTCCCGGTGCCGCAGCCACCGACCGTGGCGAAGTAGACCCCGCGACGCGAGTGGAGGGAAGGCGATCAGCAAATGTCGACGCCTTGCTGAACAGGGCATCGGAAGTGGCCCCCATGACTCAGGACTTGTTGATGGATCTGAAAAAATCCATGCAGCGGCTCGAGAAAATTGCCCCCAAAATGGAAGAAGCGCTTGATGAATACCGCGACCTTGCCAAACAGGCGAATCGCGCTTTTCCCGAGTTGAAAAAAGACCTGCAAGATGTTTTGGCAAGCGCCAAAAGCACTGTGAAAAGTATCGAGGAGGCTGTTCCCGGAGTCCGTAAGCAGATTGATGGCCTTGTTGGGGAATACCAGGGATTGGCTAAGGATGTCAGGGATGTCATTCCAGAAGCCAGAACAATGCTTGTTGATGCACTCAAGGAAATCAAGGACACCTTGAAAGTGGCGCGGGATATCGCGCCAGATGTGAAGAAAACAATCGACGACATCAGCGCGGCTGTCCGCCAATACGGAAGGCTCGGCGAGCGCATTGATGTCTGGTTTCAGGCCAACAAGGAAACCATTACAAAAACTCTGGACGCGTTCAAAACAGATCTCGAACGACTTGGAGAGCTCATCAGCCCGGAAAACCGCAAACAGTTCGATGCCATTATCGCCAACGTTCGAAAAGGCTCCGATCGCCTAGACGAAGTGGCCAGGCAGACGGAAATCGCCCTCAAGGAAGCCGGCGATCTGTTCCGTCAGATGAATGGATTTATCAAGGCACTGGAAGAGGGCGCGTCGGGAACATCGACTGCTGAAGATTCAAAAAGTCTTAAGTTGGGCCGCCGCATAGGTTCGGTGGCGCGCAATCTCGATGAAGCCATGGAGAAAATCAACCGAATGCTCGGCGATGTTCAAGGTCTGGTCCGGGAGGCGGGGTCTTCGGACGGCACGCTTCGGCGTTTGCTTCAAGATCCTGGATTGGCGCAAAAAATCGACGAGTTGCTGGCTCAAGCTTTGAAACAGATTCCAAAGCTCGACCGAATTATTCGCGATGCCGAAACCTTTGCTGACAAAATTGCTCGGCATCCAGAATTGCTGGGAGTTGGCGGTGCAGTCAGGCCGGGGAATGGCCTCAAGGAGCCTCCGGCGCGGCCCATGACAAATCTCCCCGGGTTTCCTCCCGTGGATGTCCCACCCATGCCCATCAACCCGTGACAAGAATTCAGTGGGATCCCATGGGGCTGCGGTGAAAGTGAATGTGCTTCCATTTGCCATCCATTTTGCGCCAGACGCGTGTTTCGGCCATGGCAACGCTTTTGAAATTGCCTTCGGATTCGCGCTGAACCAAGCGGACGTAGGCGATCACGCCCACATCTCCCGCAAGGTGACACATTGGGCTTGATATTGTTGTTTGATGTTTGCCACGGGAACCACCTGGGCCGAAATAAAAGCGATGAAAATCAAGGCCGCGAACGGGTAGTCCGTATGATTCGGCTTCAATGGCGGTAATCGACGGATCGCATAGCTCCTGGTATTTATCCCAGTTGCCTGCTGCAATCGCCTCGAGAAGTTCATTGGTTACATCAATCAATTCGGTTTCGATCGAACTGGACATCTTCAAGTTCCTTGGCTGGGCCTTGCGCATGCTTTGCGCATTCCCGAACTGAAGTTTTATGGGGTCGCTACCCATTCAACCAGTCCCGGTAACCCCTGTGGCATCACACGCGTTGATTCGTAACCTGATTTAGCAGGCTAATGGTCGCTTCCGGTTCTTGGAATCCGGCCGTAACCCAGAAAAGTGAGAAGCATCATGGCTGGCCAAACACCTCCTGAGGCGCTTTTGCGTCTGGCTGAGATCCGCGGTATCGAACCCGGTTATGTCAATGGAGCGGGGGTGTGGGTTACGCCCAGTATCGACACTCTCATGGCGTTGCTGCCTGTGTTTGGCGAATCTATCAATCGGCCAGAGCAGGCGACCGATAGGCTTCGAGTTGCTCGTCTCGAGCAACTCAAGAGCCCTATGCCACCCGTGGTGGTTGCTTGGACACAATCTCCTAGCTTGCCGACATCGGCCTATGTCCCGGTCACATTGCCTGCCAATCTTAAAGGCCCATTCTTGACCTTGCTTACGCACCCAGATGGGAAAAAATTAGAACGGATTGTCACGTTAGAGCAGATGCCGGCTGAGGCTTCACTTCGACCAGATGGTGACCTGCTTGTTCGCCGAAAGGTAACTGTTGAAGGTTTGACTCCTGGCGTTTACCGGTTTGAATTTGCAGTCACAGACTCCCAGTGGCTCGCATGCCAGGTGCTTGTTGCTCCAGCAAAGGCATACAGACCAGCAGATAAGCGTCCTGGGACATCGGACTGGGGGCTGTTTCTTCCAGTTCATGCAATGCGGTCGGCACATAACCATGGATGCGGTGACTTTGGAGACTTAGCCACAACAATGCGCCTGACGGGCGGCGTGGGGGGCCATCTCTTTGGCACGCTGCCTTTGCTGTCAACGTTTCTCGAAGACCCGGTCGTTGAACCCAGCCCGTATGCTCCCGCCTCGAGGCTTTTCTGGAATGAATTATATCTGAATATAGAGAGCATCCCTGAGCTGCAGTTATCACAAAAGGCTCGCGACTTATTGGCTGACCCTGCATGGCGCATGGAACGCGATCGTCTTGTCGCGCTTCAACTGGTGGATCATGCAGGTGTGTGGCGTCTTCGATTACCAGTTCTCGATGCGCTTGTGGAAGCGTTTCCTCTCACGGGACCACGCGCTCGGCAATTGGAAGCTTTTGTGGCTAGGCGCCCCCGTGTTCGGGCGTATGCAGCATTCCGGGCGCGGATGGACCGTGAACGGGCGACTTGGCCTACATGGGCCATGAGCAACCAAGCGCC
>CAMCLK010000083.1 GCA_945875585.1 Candidatus Kuenenia stuttgartensis
CCAACCGTCACGCACAAAGAATTCCTTGATTTCCAGACCGGGGGAACCTTCGCCAGCAGCGTAGATAATGCCGCCAGCCGTCAGGCTGCCGTCCACATCGAGTACCAGTAGCCGGATGTTCCGGCAATATTCGGCCAATGTCAGCACGCAGTTTCCCCGCCTTGGTCTCAATCGGGCGACCATAGCGACGGCGGCGTTTGAATCAAGACCAAGCCACGGCAGCGCAGCGAATGGGGTGTTTGGCGAGAATGCGCAGCGTTTTGACTGGCATATCGAGCGGCTTACCAGTTTTCCCAAATGTTGTGGAGCCGTTTATGGCCCATGGAAGCCTGGGGCAGCGGGCGCAGGCCATGGCGGACGGCCTGTCCACTGCCCGTCCAATGGAGCTTTCCTTCCGAAACATCCAGTCCCAGCTCAAGAAAATGGGCTAAGCATGGCGGGCGGTTGGAGTTTGGCCATAATTCGGCGGCTGCCAGTACCGACAGCGCCACCATCCGGTGCGCCACCCCCGCAGGGCAGGCAATCGGGGTTTTGGCCGCTGGAGACATGTTGTCGGTGGTGAACGCCACTGCTTTGGCCAAGATTCCCAGCGCGGTGGAAGGGGCTGTGTTGGCCTGCTCTACGGCAAGTCGGGTGTTATCGCCCGGGTCGCGCGTCCAAACGATAATAGCCTTAAGCAGAACGGCGTCAGGCTTGCCCAACGAAAGGTCCAGCAGTTGAGACTGGCACAGCGCCCCCCACCAGATGGCCTCTTGGGTGGAAAGCCACCCGGCAATCAATCGCGCCGCTGTGCGTGGAGTGTCGCGGATTAGGGTGCCCGCAGCTTCTACCGAAGCGGTGGCGCACAGGGTGGGAGTCAGGTCAAGCACATCGCCCACACGGCCATAAGCCTGCGCGACGGGCGAGATGGGCGCTAACGCTGGCAGCATGCTCACGGCTTGCTCCAAAGAGGCGTTGATGATTCTGTGGACATGTTTTGGCAATGCCGCATCATGATCCGCCCCGGTCATTCTGTTGGACCGAGGCTGCTTCCATTTCCTTCAGCCGGGTGCGGAACGTATCGATGCGCCCGGCCAGCGCCCTGCCACGCTCCTGAACGGCTTGGTGAGCGCGAAGGCCTGCTTCAATACGCACCTTCAGCCCTTCCATTTGGCTTTCACCAACGCCCGCCGCTTTTTGCCGCTGTTCCCGCAACAACCGAAGAAGTTCCGCAAGTGCCGTACGCCGGTTGGCATCGGGTTCCGCCGCAACGGCTTTCTCCAACTGAACAACAATGCTGTTCACTGAGTCCATGGTTTCGGAAAAAAGAGTCCGAAATGGTCCTATGATGTCCATTGGTTTGATCCCTTTCAAAGTGTCGTCTGTTTCTCAGGGTGTGCCTTCGGGCGCGATGTTTTGAACCTTGTCGCCACAACGCGACACCAGACCGTCAGCCGTGAGGGTGAGGCTCGCATCGCCCACCTGCAGCGTCACGGCGCGGTCGCTCACGACAACACGCCCGCCGGATGGCCCCATGGCTAACTCAATCGACTTATCAAGCATCTTGATAGTGCCTAGATGGTCGGCTGGTCCGTAAACCAGTGTCAAGCCGCCTTCCGATAGGCTGACCAGCGCCGATTTTTCCGAGCCCGGCACACCCAGCAGAATCGAAGCACCATCGCCTGCGGCCCGTACCGAAATGGCGCTGCCGCCCTTGGCAGCATGCCCCATGGCCACCTGCCCGTGATCCGAGTCGAGCCGAATGGTGCGCGCTCCCACAGTGACCACGCCGCCGTCGCCCGCTGAGCCCAGCGCGGAAATATCGATAAAGCCGTCGGTGGAGGTGATAAAAACCTTGGTCGCCACCAGTTCCTCAATGCAGCGACTGAATTCAAGCGCCATGTCCGTGCCTCCCGTTCTGTTCTGTTGTGTTAGCCAAACTGTCGCGAATCAGGCGCAGGGTATTGTCAATGTTATGGTTGGTACGTTCTGTTTTTTCGTCGAGTATCACATGCAGTGGCCCTAGTCGGGCGGATATGTCTGATGGTGTGTTGCCTGGGGCCGTCGAGCCAACCGATGCCTCCAACCCATCGAGTTCGCCTTCTAGCCGCTGCATGGCTTCTTCCAGAATTTGCGTTTGGGCGAAGATATTCACCACAGCGAACATGGTGGATTCCACCAGACAATCAAGAGCGGTTGCTTTCTGATTCAGCAGATTCGAAGAAGCGGAATCGTTCAGGGCATTGCCGCCGAGCATGGCCAGCGAAACCAAGTTCATGATGTCCCAGTAGGGCCCGCCATGCCGCGCTTTGAACAGCACAGACTGATGCATACTTCCGTCGCTAGCGGCGATCGGGCCTGTACCATAAGGCCGGTCGACGATGAAACCGGGCTGAAACCGGTAGGTAAATGTGTTGGTCTGTGCGGCGCGCACAGTGGAACGATCTGCGGGTGAGGGCAGCAACAGAGACAATGCTGATGCATGGCCTACCGATTCGGTGCCAGCCAGCCTGGCCATAATATCGAGCCAAGGTGATGGCTGTTCGTTGTTGGATGTCGTCATGGCGCGCTCCAGAATTGTATGAGTTCATGGATTCAAAAATTCAAGCATTATCTGGATCTGGTTCCGATTGCCCGCCCGGAGCCCAGTTTTCCCAAATGTTGCCTAGCGGCTTGGGCCTGATGTTCACAACGGCTGGCTGGACCAGTTCCATCAGTCGCTGACGCAACTCCAGCCCATCACGAAGTGGCGTCGGTTGGCCGTTCATTAAGGCGGGCGCTCGGCCCTTGATGGCCTTCAGGTGTTCACGCGCTTTCGTGGCTGCCGATGGCCCGGTTGGTAGGGCGGGAGCGGGCGGCGTTTCCTTACTCCGTCTATCCAGATCCTTCAACTGTTCCGACAACTCGCCGATTCGGGCGTGCTGTTTTTTAATTCGTTCCATGCTGGAAGTGATGTCTGCTGTGGTTTCCGCCACCATGGCTGGAATTTCCCGCTGAACTTCCGCTTGCTGAAGCGAAATGACCTTCAGCGTTTCCTCGAACTTTTTCTTTTCCTGGGGATCCTCGCACTGAGCCACAATGTCGCTCAATATTCCACGCAGGCCGTCAACCGATTTCATCACCGGGTCGAATGCCTGCTGGAACATTGCCCCCATGTCGGGCAGGTCGAATTGAGACATTGTCAATACCCCCGAGGCTATATTTCTTCAATCACGATCCAATATTTACCAGAGCGGATTCTTGGCTGAGCACGGCATCGGCCGACTCGGTGAGCATGGCCGCGGAAAGCTCCCCTGAGGCATCAAAGGCCAAGGACCCGGTAGGCCCTTCAGCCGTGAGGCCCGACATGCCCAGTTCCATGGTCGATTCTCCCGCCTCGAGCGTATGCCCGGCCATTCCTAGTTCTCGGGTAATAGCCCCCAATTCTTCTGTCACCCCTTCAGGGCTAATGGCCACCGTGGTGCCACCGCTATTGGCGACAATGCCATCGGAGGTTAGCGTCAAGGTGGTTGTGCCTACCTTGAGGGTGATCGATTCAGGTGTCATGGCGATTTGGCTGCCGGTAAGCGCTGGTCCCATGCCCAGCATCATTTCACCATCAGTGATCTGAATGTAACCTAGGGCTGTGGGCGGACCGTACATCAGCAAAATACCTTGGGGGCTCACCGTGCATTGCGCGGCGTTCACCTCCCCGTTGGCGGTCAGCAAGATGGCCGAATCGGAAGCGCCAACTGCCGTAGATAGTTGGATGATTCCGGCATTGTCCTGCGAATTCAGAGTTAAAAAGCAACTTGCAGAATTGAGTTGAAGCAGATTTCCGCCTAGGGAAAGGCTGCTTTGCGGCCCTGTCGACGAGATATCCACATACCCATCGCTCGCGTTGATCTGGAACTGGCTGCAAAGGTGCACCAACCGTTCCTGTGTGTTTGTCATCGGCATCGTCGGTTCACTCCCTCATGCTTTGGATTAAACTTTGTTCTGGAAAAGTCACCTTAGTCCCATCACTTTTATAAATTGAAGAAAGCGGAAATGATTATCATGGTCCTATTCAGATAGCAGCTGCAAATTTCTGCATACCAGATAATGGGGATTTAACATTATTTACAGTACTTGGTAAAGCCTTAATTTGATCCTTAATTAAAGCTTCTTGTACTGTATCTTTTGCTTGTTGGGCAACAAGTAGCGCGGCATCGAGCGGTATTTGTGCCAACGCAATAGCCGCTGCCCTGGCTTGTGCATCCGCTACGTCAATGACCTTTTTCGACAATGCGTCAATGTTTTCTTCAATGCTTCTAGCGAAGTTTACGGCACCGTGTGCTGTGCATAAACATCTCTCGATGATTTCCATCAACTGAATTATACCCTCCTCAAACACCTCGAGCAAAGTGATCATCAGCATCCCCGCGTGGCTCGGTTCCGAGTTTGCCGTTCCATCAAGGTCTTTAGATGCGCCAAGAGTAGTTGAAGCGATTTTGAATTTCCAGACGATCACCAAATCCCAAGCCAGCAAGCTCAAACTGAACAAAATGGGCAGAATCATATACCGGAGCTTGTCACTTTCACCTATCGGTGTCCAAGTAACATCATGGATGTGGGAATGCGCATCAGCCATTCTATCGGATAGTCCATATCCGTCATCTAGAGCTGCACCTGCCAGACCTAATGTTTTGTGATATCTATCTACCGTAAAGTTGTGTGAAAGCCTATAGTTAAGTACTTTTCTGGCGCCGAAAATGTAAACCGTCTGACCGCCCCCGGAACCGTAGACAAAGAAGTTTACAAGCCAATTGCTTATTCCATTATGGGGATCGCCATTGTAAACCAACCTTAGCATTTCCTGTAGGTTTGTTATCGCGGCAATACTGGAACTGAATGTGTTGACCGTTGAACCTGTTCCGATAACGAAGGAAGTGGTGCTTCCGATAACGCTTGAGAAAGTGCTGTTGGTTTTCAGGAAATGGGGATGCCCACCTGCATGATGGACGGACTCGGCAGCAAGGTTTGCTAAAGAGAAAATACTCATAGATTTTCCTCCGTTTTGGGTTAGCCTTCGTTGATTGTCACATCCAGATGCGGTCGTTTCGCTACCTGCTGGCTTTCCTGCTGGTTTATCAGAATGTTTTCCGAGTGGATCACAACCGCCTCTTCGCCTTTGGCATCACCCATCAGCATAAGATGGTAATTAACAGACGGATCGCCGCCTTGGGTAAGGCTCTTGAACCCGGCGACATAGGCGTTCGCGGGCAACTCGAACGGCGGCATATTCGCTGAATTGTAAACACTGCCGGTAATGATGGGCCTGTCCGGGTCGCCATTTTCGAAAGCGACAACCACCTCGTGGCCGACCCTTGGCCAGAACGCCGCGCCCCAGCTATTGCCTGCCCACACCTGCGCTACCCGTACCCAGCAAGAATCTGGAGTTTCCCGCGTGTCGAAAAGGAATCGCACTTTGGCCCGGCCGTACATATCCATGCAGATTTCGGTTTCCGCCGGTCCGGTCACCACGGCGGTTTCAATGCCGCCCACCACGGGCTTGGGCCGTGGTGGCCACGGTGGCTGAGGCAGTCCTAGGGGAGCGGCTTTGAAGCGGGTTTCGCACAGCATCGAAGCACTTTCCCCCTCCCAATAATGCTCTTTCACTTCCACGGTAAGCGTAACGGCAACAGCCAGCCATTTACCTTGCTGCGTGGGGTGGTCTTCCAGATGGAAGGAATGCCCTACCGTCACATGGCAACAGTTTCCTACGGCGTCCGCTCGCGCCAACGCCGAGGCAAGGCCTTCAGCAGCTATGCGCGCCCGTCGCTGCTGGGCATCGCCGATTTGCCCGGCGAACTGTGAGTCGTTTTCCCCGGTTGGGCCGACGCCATCAAAATGCCTGGCCGCGGAAAGCGCGTCCATCTGCCAGAAACCCGAAGCGGGGGTAGTTTTGAGATTCAATTCCCCCGCGGTAATAGCTTCGGGCGCGTTGTAACTGGCTTCCAGCCTTTGCCCAAACAATTGAAAATGGCTGTCCGCTACGGTGCTCGGAACAGTGGCCATTGTTTGCAGCAAGTTCCACGACCGTATGTGCGTGCGGTGAATGGATCCGCCCACTGTGGTGTCGTAGTTGATTCTTCCAGACGAAGGCGCCTCCGGCGTATTGTCTGTCAGAACAAGCACAGTTCCGCCATCGTCTGGCGAGGCGTGCCGCCAGTAGTGGCTGATGCCCTCTTCCGAGCAGAGCCGCAGAGCAAAATCGAGGTCGGTTTCGCGGTGCTGAACGCACATTACCCGTGAGGGGATCGGATTGGTAATCTCGATCTGCGCGCCACCGATAGGCTGCAGCACTTCACGGACAATGTCGAGCGCGCTGATGTTTTGAAAAACGCGCGAACGCCTCGAAAGCGCCAGCACAGCCAAGTGCGGCCTGAGCGAGATGCGGTAGTGGTCGAGCACTTCATCGGAATCGCACAGCTGCAACGACCAGATGATGCCACCCACAAACCGATGGGCCATTCCCGGCAAGGTGATTTTGGCCGTGGCCTGTTGGCCCAGCAGCCTGTCGGCAGGCACCGGCGTGCCCGCAGGTGCCACCAGTTGGATGGTGTATTCGTAGGTCCCGTTGAGTTCTTCCCGACCTTCTAGCCGCGTAGGCAGGAGCAGGCAGTCTTCCAGCGGCAGGAGGAGGGTCAGAGGGGAGTCGTGGCGTGCAAAGATGCCCATAAAACACCACTCTGGCGCTAGAACAGTTCCATACTAAAACTTTATGAACTGTGCCTATCTTGTGCAAGCCGCAGTGGTGGAACGACCAATGCCAATCGGGGGTGGGGGCGCGTTAAGGCGAGTCAGTATCGGGAGACGATTCAGTAGAATGCGGCTCCCAATTTTCCCAGATGTTGCCCAGGCGTTTGGGTTTGGGGGTTGGTGGCTTGGGTGCCTCTGGTTTGACGCCGAGGCCCAGCAGATGCTCCACCAATATTTTGCCCTCATTCAGCGGCAGGTTTACCGCAGCGGCAGCACCGTTTAGCCCCTTAAGGTATTCGTGGGCCAGATCCGTCGCGGTTGGTTCGGCGGGTTGAGACGCGCGTTCAGCTTGTTTTGCTTCCAATTCTCGGCAGGCGTCTTCAGCTTGCTGTTTGAGTTCCAGAATGCGTTCTTGAAGAGCCTCGCCTTCAGCTTTTAAGGCTTGGATTTCTTTCATGTCCGATCGGATTCTCGCTTCCGTTTCGGACACCATCGTTGGCAGCACCCGTTCCACCTCAGCCTGTTGCTCGTTGACAGAGTCAATGAGCCCTTGGAACATGAGGCGTTTTTCCGGGTCGGCACAATTGGAGATAAGCAAAGGAAAGTATTTTTTTAGTTCCTGAACTTTGACAAGCGCCTTGGCAAACTCCTTATTGAATTCGCCGGTAATATCCGGGATGCCTGCTTCTGACATGGTTGAAGACTCCTCGGAAAACCGTGAGGAAGAAAAGGGTTTCAGGAACTAATGTTTGCCAGTGGCGCTTTCTTGTTCATGATGGCATCGGCGGATTCTGTGAGCAGAAGAGCCGAGAGTTGCCCGGTGGCATTGAACGCGAACGAGCCAGTAGGCCCCTTGGCATTCACACCCACCGGAGTCACATCGACCGCGGATTCAGCGGCAACCATCGAATGCCCCATGAGGCCCAAACTGCGCGTGATGGGCCCCAATTCTTCCTTGATTCCCTGCACGCCTAAGGCCATTTTGGTGACACCGCTGGCCAAAACAATACCGTCTGCCGTAAGCGTGAGGCTGGTCAGGGGCCCAACTTGCAGTGTGATGGAATCCGGTTTCAAAGATATGCTGCTACCAATTAATGACGGCCCCATGCTCAATAACATATTGCCATCGGACATGTAGATGATACCGGGGGACAATGGGTTGCCATGGGCAAGGCATATCCCGTTTGGTTTGACCTCGCAACGCGAAATCAAGGTGCTGCTGGAAGCGGAAAGATAAATACAAGAATTAGTGGAGTCTGAAGTGGTGGACAGATTAATGAAACCCGCGTCGCCGTTCGAATGAATCCCAATCGAGGAGTGAGTGGAGCATGCCTCAATGATGGCTCCAGATAGCAAAAGAGTGCTGTCTTCGCCAGTGGAGGAAATATGAACTACACCATCAGTGGCATTTACCTCGAACTGGGTGCACACTTGAACCAGACGTTCACTTGCTGCTTTTACCGGCATCTGTTGTTACTCCGTGATGCGAAACAAAAATGAAAGTGCATATGCGAAACCCAAATATGATTCATTGACTCAATTAATGGTAAACATCTGCAATTCCTGTAAGTATATTCAACGTTTCTGCCAATGAGTTTCCTGCTATTTTAATTTTAGATTCTATAGATTCAATTTGTCTCGATATATTGGCACCTTGTTCGAGATTTCCTAACATTATAGCTTGCCACCAATTGGTCACAGCGGTAGATAATTCCTTTTCTAAAGCTATCATTGACTTATTGAATTCTTTTTGCGCGTCAGCCATCACTTGTTTAAGATGTGGTAGATCTGCCCTTAACTTGTAGGCAACATAGGATGGTTTTTCGCCAAAATTCTTGAATAGGCCCATCAATATTCCATAAGCAAGTCCGGAAACTTTGCTGAAATCTGTCGCTAATTTGTAAAATTTATCGTCGTCAGCTTCTGATAAATCTGTTCCGCCAATTGAGTTTTCCGAATCGGATCCGCCCAAGATCCGGTCTCCATGATTGTAAAATTCAACCGTCGCCAAGCCTATAAGCAAATTCAGTGTTTGCAGGAAGGCGAAGCAGAGGAACATGGTGTTGTTGTTCGTTAGCGAAAAAATATCGGGGTCCTTGTCGAGATCTGACGGAGTGTAGTCGAAATCGGAAACGGAGCCGGTGTCGATGTTGAGCGATCCAAGACCTTTGACTTTATGGAATCTGTCCACTTTGAAATTAGGGGTGAGACGGTAGGTCATTTCCTCCCTATTGCCTAAGACGTACGATTTTTCCCCCCCGGCAAGAAAAACGTTAAGAACGGTATATAAACATTTTGTCAGCCCACTCGCGCCTGGACCCGATCCCATGACATACTTGAGCAGTTCGCCAAAGTTTGTAACCGTGGTGGAATTGCTGGAATAAATATTGCTGGTGGATCCGCCTCCAATCACCCATTCGGTTCTTCCGCCAAATATTGATTCAAATTTACTGTTATTTACCAGATGTGGAAGAATGTCTTTCCTTCCATTTTTAATCATGCCCAGCAGCGAGTAAATGTCAGGCATATTGGATCCTCTATGTTTGGATCTTGAATGATCCGTTAAAATTCAGTAATGGTCACACTGCCTTGGTTTTCAAAGGTCACATTTTTTCTTTCCTGCTGGGTCACAAGCAATCCCTCGGCGTGAATCAGCACTACCTCCTGTTTCTTGGCATCGCTCAGCAGAAGCAGGTGGTAATTTTTGGTGGAGTCCCCACCCTGGGTGAGGGTTTTGAAACCGCTGATATAGACCTGACTCGGCAACTCGAAGGGTGGCATGTTGGTGGCGTTGTAAACGCTTCCGGTTACGATAGGCCTGTCAGGATCTCCCCCTTCAAACGAGACGACCACCTCGTGGCCCACGCGCGGCCAGAAAGCCGCGCCGTAGTTTTTGCCGGCCCAGACCTGCGCCACGCGCACCCAGCAGGAGCTGTTAGCATCAACCGGGCCATCGCGGTCGAACCCGAAGTGGACCTTAATGCGTCCATAAGCATCGACAAAGGTTTCAGCTCCCTGCGGGCCCGTCACCACGGCGGTATGGACTCCGCCCACCGTGGGGCGTGGGCGGGGTGGCCATGGAGCCTGAGCCAACGACAACGGCGCTGCTTCCAGCCGGGCATCGACGCGCGTGGCAGCAGGTTCACCGGCCCAGAACTGACCGTCAACCGTGAAGGAGAGGGTTGTCGCCACTACCAACCATTCCCCCTCTTGCTGGGGATGGTATTTCAATTGAAAGGCACAACCGGGTGTTAGGAAGAAGGCGTTGCCCTTACCTTGGGCGCGCACAGCTCCGGCAGCCGCTCCCGTGGCCAGTATCTTGGCTTGCCTGTTTTGGGCAGGATAGATGTTGCCTAACGCGGCGCTATCGTTTTCGCCAGACGGCTTGATGCCATCGAAAAACCGGGCGGCCGATTGTGAGTCTTCCTGCCAGGGGGCCAGCGAGCCGGTGGGTTTCATGGTGTGGCTACCGGCTTTGATTTCAGCAGGGCCTTGTGATGAACCTTCCAGCTTGTCGTTGAATAGTTGGCTATGGGTGTCGAGTAGGGCGGTGTTGGTGGTGTTCATTTCCTGAGAAACGCGCCAGGAACGGAGCACGGGCGTGTTGGTAGATTCGCCTTCGGTTGGGTCGTAGCCGATTTCTGTTATTAGTTCACAGTTGGTGGTGTTGTTGGTAAGGTATAGCGTGTGGTTTCTATCTGAGTGTTTCCAGAAGTGCGTGACACCTTCTTCGGAGCAGAGACGCAGGAAGAACTCGAGGTCGGTTTCGCGGTACTGGGTGCAGTAGGTGCGGACGGGCGGTTCACCAAAAATTCCATCAAAATTGGCTCCACCTACGGGCTCGAGCACGGTTTTAAGGATGTCGATGGCTGATTGATTTTGGAAAATACGCGATCGCCGGGTGAGTGCCAGCCGTGCCAAGCGGGGCTTGAGGACCATGGTGTAGTGGTCGAACGTGGCGTCTGAATCTTCTTGGGAAAGTTTCCAGACTTCACCGTGAACGAACCGTTTGTCGTGTCCTTGTTGTTCAATGGTGGCGTAGGCGGTTTGGCCAACAAGCGAGTCAAAACGAATGGCGGTGCCGCGTGTTGCTCGGAGCGACAGAGAGAATTCAAAGGAGTCGCCCAAGCGCTCCCAGCCTTCAAGGTGCGTGGCCAACAAAGTGTTTTCAGCGAGCGGGGTGTACACCTTGAGCGGTGAACCGTTTTGGGAAAAAAGCCCCATGATGTTCAAACCCTAACTATAGATGGCACAGGGTATGATGAGTTAAGTGCAACGTGTGTTATGCTAGTCCGTTGAAGTGGAACTGTCCAACACTTTTCGTGTGGGGTTGATTGTTTTCCGTTTATTGTTCCTTTACGGAATGACCGCATAGTACGGTCGCCTCTTCCGTTCGGTTAGTGCCGCCTTCTCCTTACCCGCAGCCAGTTTGCCTGTTGATAATCGATTGCTTAATTTTATAATGATCATGATTAGGTGTAAATAAAGGTTGGTTACCTTGATGCTCGATGAAATCCCATCGATACCGTCCCTACCGGCCGCCGAACCGGTTCTGTTAGCATGCCCGGCATGCGGGCGGGTGACCGACCGGCTTAAACAGTTTCGTCAATTGCGTTGGCTTGTCTTTTTAGGTCATGTTCACTGGCATCAGATGGAATATGTGCGCGCTTGCCCGCCGTGCCTGCGGTCACGCGCTTGGTGGCGGTGTTTGGCCAATGTTCCCACCGCGCATATCATTTGGCCACTGGTGGTTCTACCCATGGCCATCGTGACAACGGTACG
>CAMCLK010000084.1 GCA_945875585.1 Candidatus Kuenenia stuttgartensis
CGTCATTCAATAAGGCCTCATTGCTGAGTCGTGCGGGTCTCTTCGAATCAGCTAGGTGAAGCCTTCGGCGTTCAGATTCCGTTGGTCTTGAGAAAGCGGTCTTCGTCTTTGGCGATCTGCACGCGGTTGGCGGTACCTTCTGCCTCATATTCGCCGTGCAGGCTGATCACACCGCGAAATCCACGGGCTTTCAGCGCCAAGCTTACATCTTTCCAACGCACAAAGCCTTTGCCGGCGGGCACCACGCGCGCTTTCCAAACTTCGTCTGTTTGGGTCCATGCCATGTCTTTGATGGCTAAAATGGAAAACCATGGGGCGACCGCGTCGGATTCGATGGCAAATGGCCCGCCGCCAATGGCCAGATGCCCCGTGTCGAGGAAAGCACCCACGTGGTGCGGATCGAACCCTTCCAGCAAAGCTTTCAGGCCTATGCCATGGCAACCCAGCATGGGGCCAGAATGGGTGTGGTAGCAGGCCTTGACGCCTGTCGATCGCGCGAGTTTTTCAAAGCCTTGGAGGCGTTTTCGGCCTAGGCTGACATCGGCGTCGTATTTGCCTGAATAAGAAAAATATCCAATTTTGATTTGGCTGACACCCGCCTTGGCGCATGCTTCGAACAGGGCTAAGGCGCGCTTATCTGTGGCCTCGATCATATCGGTGGGTGCTGTAACCAACCCAACAATCAAACCGGCATCCTTGAGGCCTTTCGACCATTCTGGTAGTTGAACTCCGGCATTGTCGGGGTTGACGGGATATTTGGGTCGAACCGCCAGATCGAGGCCGTCGATGCCAGCGTCCTTGCAAAAGCTGATCCAGCCAGCCAGATCCAACTGTGGCAATGACTTGGTGAAATAAACACGTGCCATGCCGTTGCCTCCTAAAAGGTGACCTTAGCCGACTGGATTGGTGAGTTCGCCCAACCCGGTCAGTTCAATGCGAATCGTGTCGCTCATAGCCAATGTGAATTCATCGGGCGGGACAATTCCCGTACCAGTAAGAAGGATTGCGCCATCGGGATAATCCTGTTCCCGCATAAGCCACCCAACCAATTCTTCCGGAGTGCGTTTCATACGTTCCATGGTGGTGGTGCCATGGAACACTTCCAAGCCTTGCCGTGTGATGGTGATGCGGAGAGCCAGATCCGCGGGATTATCGAATTTCGGGTTCAGCAAAATGTATGGCCCCAATGCGCACGAGCCACGGTAAACCTTGGCCTGCGGCAGGTAGAGTGGGTTTTCCCCCTCAATGTCGCGAGCGCTCATGTCGTTGCCGATTGTCAGCCCCACGATTTTGCCCGCGGGGTTAATCACTAGGGCAAATTCAGGCTCGGGTACCGACCAGTTGCTATCGGCACGAAAACGTACGGTATCGCCCGGTCCCACCACCCGGCGCGCGGTAGCCTTGAGAAACAGTTCGGGGCGTGGTGCGGCATAAACCTTATCGTAAAAAACGGCTGCACCTTGAGACTCGCGCTGGCGTGCCTCGCTGCTGCGGAGATAAGTAACACCCGCGGCCCATACTTCCTGATCATCGATGGGGGCTTTCCAGACCATGGCATCTGCGGGCATTGATTCCGTGGATGCAGCGAAGAGAGATGCTGCCAGAGCGGCTGGATTTTCGGCGTGAAGCACAGAAGTGAGGCCGGGGTGTGCGCCGGCGGGCGGGTTGATGAACCGCACCTCGTTGCCCTGTTTCACAGCAATCCGTGTGGAACCATCGGTGTGTACTGCTTTGCCTACAGCCAGCCAGTTGATCATGGGAAACTGCTCTCCATGGGTTCGGGTCCAGAACTCAGCCACGTGCCGATTTCGGTTAGGGCTTCTTCGGTGCGGTTGTGCGACAGGTCGAGTATCGCTCGTTGGCAACTCTCTTCAAGTGCGGAACTGAAGGCAACGGCACCAGCAAGCAAATTAGCGTTGCCCGCCAGCTTGTCCACGATCAACTGCAAAAGCGCATCGATTCCCTGCCCCGATACCGCAGATACATCAACAGCCTGCGCGTGAGATAAGGACGACGGGCGAATATCCGACTTGGTGTGAACAACGATCTTGTCTGTTGCGTGCGTAATGGCAGACTGCTCAATATCTTCAGTCAGCCAAAGCACCAGATCTGCCTGCTTGGCTACTGTTTTCCCCGCGTTCATGCCGGCTTGTTCTAGTATGTCGTCACTTTCGCGTAATCCGGCTGTATCGCTGAATTCCACGAGCCAGCCATCTATGGCTGTTGTCCCGCGAACCACGTCTCGGGTTGTTCCCGGAATGGATGAGACGATCGCCCTGGTGGACCCGGTCAGCGCGTTCAATAGCGAACTTTTGCCTGCGTTGGGCTTACCACAAAGCGCCACGCGCCAAGGGATTGTCCACGCGCGCGCAACCCGGTGGCCGGCAACCATCGATTCGAGCAGGCCGAACGCTTGGGATGATTCTCCCGCGCGGATAAGAGTCATGATCTGCTGTATCGCCGTGCGCACCCTTGTTTGCTGCACAAGCACACCGTTGGCGCCACGCCGCGTGGTGGTTTTGGCCAGGGCTTGCAGGCTTTCACCTGCCAAGCGATCCGGGGCTTGCCAGGTTTCGAATGCTTGCCACGAACATAATTGGAGGCCGGCAGCGCGCCAGATTTCGGAATGCCAGCGGAGTAGTTCCGGCCCGCTGTGGCCATGAATTTCAATATGTGGCACTGGATCGGTGAAACGTGGCACCACCAAGACTTCGTCGCCATGCTGATCACCCGGCATGGCCAGCCTGGCCAACCGGGTTGAAGCTGGAAGCACGTTGGGAGAAAAGTCGCTACCGTGGACTGGCTGGCATAGGGGAGCCAGCGCGCGCCAAACGCCTGGTCCACGCAATGCCCATATCGAAACGGCACCCGGCAAAGGTGGCGTGAGTAAAGCGGCCCATCCAATGGATTGATTCATGGAGGAGATTCACCTGCGCGGGCGATGCCCTCCAGCACCAAACCATCGACGTAGCAGGAGGCTAAACCGGAAGCTTCCGCAAGCAACCTTCCTCCGCCACCGGTTACGATGATTTTGATATTCGGGTTGTGGGCGCGCGCCTTTTCCAGAATTGTGTTGATGGCGCCAACTTGGGCAGCAAGCACACCGGCAACCATGGCATCTTTCGTGTTTTTGCCGGGCCAGCAAAGCGCGGCATCCACGGTTGACGGGGATAGTCGCGGCAGTAGGCGGGTGCCTTCGGCTAGGCTTTGAAACATGAGGTCGATGCCCGGCAAAATGGCACCTCCCAGAAACGTACCGGTTTCGTCTACCAGATCCATGGTTACAGCCGTGCCAGCGTCCACAACGAGGCAGCCATGCTTGCGTTCAAATCGCAACCACGCCGCCCATGCGGCAGCAACTCGATCGATACCTACCTTATCTGGATAATCGACAGCTATCTTGAGCCCAAACGACGTGGTTTTGTCGATTATTTCGCATGGGCCAACGAAATGTTCCAAGCGAGCGGCGACATCGCGAAGCTGTTCGGGGTGAACGCCAGCCAACCGCCATCTACCGGCCCCAAGAGCTGTTTCCGGTAAGATATCAGATGGTTGGTTCCAGATCCCCCACGAGTGGCGGATACCATTGTGGTAAATGGCCCACTTGGTTCTGCTGTTTCCGGCGTCTGCCACGCCTATGAAACAGGTCATGTGGTTGGCTCGGCAACTAGCTGGGTTGCTGCGGCATCGCGAAGACAAGCGCACACCTGTTTCACAAGCTCTGCCAAGCCTCTGCCCGTGACTGCGGAAATGGCTAATACCTTGCGGCCGGTTTCAAGTTCTAAGGCCTCGCGGCGCTCTTCAGCACCAGTCAACTCAGACTTGCTCATGGCAAGGACTTCTGGTTTCTCTGACAAATCGCCTCCATGAAGAGACAATTCGCGCCTCAGGGTGCGGTAGTTGGCTACCGGATCGCTGCCGTCGGCAGGAAACGGTTCCACCATGTGCACCAAGACCCGTGTGCGTTCAACATGGCGCAAGAATTCGTGACCCAAACCCACGCCAGCATGGGCACCCTCAATCAGACCGGGCAAGTCGGCAAGAATGAACACGCGTTCGCCGCCTACATGAACCGCGCCCAGATTGGGATGTTTTGTTGTGAACGGATAATCGCCCACTTCAGGATGTGCACGGCTGAGTCGGCTCAATAGCGTCGATTTACCAGCATTGGGAAAGCCAAGAAGTCCAACATCGGCAATGGTCTTCAGTTCCAAAACAAGGATTCGCTCTTCGCCGGGAATGCCCGGCTGGAATTCCCTAGGAGCGCGATTGGTGGAGGTGGCGAACGAACGGTTACCGCGACCGCCTTTCCCGCCCTTGGCAACGATCACTTCGTCGCCTTCAGCGGCGAGGTCGCGGAGCACATGCCCACGGTCCCTGTCCATCACAAGGGTTCCAGGCGGGACTTGAACTAGCAGATCGTGGCCCTTGCGGCCGTAGCTGTTGTCACCAGCTCCACGCGATCCTGACTGGGCGTTCCAGTGGGTGCGGTTCAGGAGTGCCGCAAGGCTATCGGCATTGGTGGTCGCACGAATCACGACGCTTCCGCCATCGCCCCCGTCCCCGCCGTCCGGACCTCCTCTTGGCACATATTTCTCACGTCGAAAGCTGCAGCAACCTGCTCCGCCATCGCCGCCCCGAACATGAATCACTGCGCGATCGACAAACATGGCACACCTTTCCCATGGAACCAACCACCATCATAACGCATGGTTGCCTTTGGGCGCAGGCCTGACTCGTTTCAGTAGGCATTCTCGTGAACGAATCCCTTGAAAATCGTCATCCACAAAATCCGAAGGTCGAGCATTGGTGTCCAGTGGGTGATGTAGTAAAGGTCGTACTGAAGGCGTTTGCGAAGGGACGTGTTTCCACGCCAACCGTGTACCTGAGCCCAGCCGGTAATGCCGGCCTTCACGGCATGGCGAGTCATGTAGTTGGGAATGGTGCGGCTGAAACGTGAAATAAAGACGGGGCGTTCAGGACGTGGGCCTACAAGGCTCATGTCCCCCATCAAGACGTTCCAGAACTGAGGCAGTTCATCGAGGCTGGTTTTGCGCAGGAAGGCACCTACAGCAGTGGTTCTGTCATCACCCTTCCGGGCCCATACAGCGCCAGTTGATGATTCCGCATCGATCCGCATGGATCGGAATTTCAGCATCTGAAACGTCGCACCATTCAGCCCGCACCGTTCCTGACGGTACAGAATGGGACCGGGGCTGGTAATCCGAACTGCCAGCGCCACTGCGGCTAGAACCGGGGTTAAAATAATGAGTGCCATGGCCGAGAGAACCATGTCCATGGCCCGCTTTACCACAATATTGATCCCAAAGTGCGGGCTTTCCCGGAGGCCGATGACCGGGTTTCCGTCGAGGTTTGTGGATCGCATGCTCAGCGTTGCCAGACCGGGTACATCTGGAACCAGACGCACATCGACAACAGTTTGGGCCAGGCAATCGAAAACCGTGCGTGCTTCATGCATACGGTTGGCTGGCAAGGCAATGAACACGTGTGCCACACCGTAGTGTTTGATCAGTCTGGGAAGGTCGGCAGTGGTTCCCAGAACATCCAAATCCGCCATGTACGGAGATGGACGGTCTTCGATGAAACCAATCGGTCTGATTCCCATCCATGTGACTCTGCGCAGAGCTCGGGCTGTTCTGCGGGCTACTTTGCCTGTCCCCACAATAACCGCAAACGAAGTGTCCCATCCACGGGATCGTGCCAGACGGATAAGTCCCCAGCCCAGGCGTCTGGAAAGAAAGGTTCCGCCAGCATTCATGACGAAAAACAGGGCCAAACTCAAACGAGATTCGTACCCGTCACGAATGAGAAATAGGGCCGTTGCCGCAAGCAGCAACAGGAGAGCATTGCCTTTGAGAACCCCTGTGACTTCCTCGCGGAGTCGGCGCATGCGGTCGAAGGCGTACTGTCCAGTGGTTCGGTAGGCAACAAGGGCTAAAAGCACAACGATGGGGGTTGATTCGAGGCATTTGGCAAAGTCAGGGATTTCGCCAGCAATGTCAAACCAGCCGCTGCCGAATCTTAACCAGTAAGCAGCAAGCCACGTGATGACAGCTACACAGGCATCGGTGAGGACAAACCAGAGCACCAGAAAGTGGGAACGGCGTGATATCATGCCTCTGAGCTTCCTGCCAAGGATGAAACTGCAATGGCTGATAATTTGCCCCGTTTGGCGGGTCGGAGTAAAGGCCAAGGCCTGTTCAGTGGAGTACGAACGTGATGACTACCGCACGACATTTGCCTCACGATCCATCAAGGGCTTCCAGTTTGTTGATGCGCCTTTTGGCATGTGACGGGGTTACGGGTGAGGAATCCGCCATTGCGGCATTGGTTATCGAAGAGCTTGTTGCGGCGGGTGTTCCGCGGTCAGCCATCGTCCAAGACGATGCCCACACACGCATGGAACTTTCCAGTGCTTGTGGAAACATCTGGGCTTATCTTCCAAGAACCGGACCGGGCGAACCGCTGATGTTCAGTACCCACATGGATACCGTGCCACTGTGCAGGGGAGCCGTTCCAGTATTAAATGTGGATGAAGGGGTTATTCGGCCAGCTGGCGTTACTGCTTTGGGAGGTGACAACAGGACTGGATGTGCCGTGTTGATCAATCTCGCTACGGCCCTTCTGGAAAACAAACTGCCACATCCACCCATTACCTTCTTGTTTACTGTTCGCGAAGAGAGTGGCCTGCACGGTGCCAGGCATCTGGATCCTCAATACTTCCGTGGCGCAACCATGGGTTTCAATGTGGATGGTGGTGCTCCCGGCCGCATGGTGATTGGGGCTGTGGGTGCGCAGCGTTGGGAAGCAACTGTGACTGGCATTGCGTCCCATGCGGGAGTTCACCCGGACCGAGGCGTTTCGTCCACCATGATTGTTGCCTTGGCGCTATCGGAAATTTACGCGGGGGGCTGGTTTGGCAAAGTTGTTCGGGCGGATCGGGAAGGTAGCAGCAATGTTGGAGTTGTGGCAGGGCCTACGGGTGGCACCGTTGGCGAAGCGACCAATGTGGTGACCGATTATGCCATGGTTCGCGGAGAAAGCCGAAGCACCGATGCTCGTCTGGTTGGTGAAATAACCGAAGCCTATCGCTTGGCTTTTGAGAATGCGGCAAAGACCGTCAAGACATCTGATGGCCGGACTGGGACTTTGACGTTTAAAAACCGGGTTGAATACGATGCGTTTTGTCTGCCGGATGGGCATCCGGTTGTCAAGCGAGCCGTAGCAGCGGCTATTCAAGCGGGAATTACTCCGGTGCTGGAGGTCAGTCGTGGTGGGTTGGATGCCAACTGGCTGGTATGCCACGGGATGTCCGCGGTTACTTTCGGTGCAGGCCAACACGATATTCACACGATTAAAGAGTATGTGAATCTCGCAGAATTTCACGATGGTTGCAGATTGGCGCTATCAATAGCGACCAGCGATTGATAATGGCAAGTCATCAAAGCCATGTGGATGCCGCCCCCGGGAAATCTATGGGTGCATGGTGGAGCCATCTTTATGTTCAGGTACTGATTGGGGTTGTTCTGGGAATAGCCGTGGGGGCCTTGTTCCCTGATCAGGGAAAGATGCTGAAACCTCTGGGTGACGGATTCATCAAGCTTGTCAAAATGTTGGTCGCCCCGGTGGTTTTTTGCACGATTGTGCATGGAATTGCGTCGGTAGGCGACCTGAGGAAAATCGGCAGGGTTGGTCTCAAGGCGCTGTTTTATTTCGAAATTGTTTCGACACTGGCACTGATTTTAGGAATGATCGTCGTCAATTGGGCGCAACCTGGCGCGGGATTCAATACGGAAAACGCGCCAGCACTAGCCATTCCAGTACCCATCAAGGAATCGCAGAGTGCTTTTAAACACCTGACAGAATTTGTAATAAACTTTATTCCAGAAACTTTATTTGTGCCATTTGTCAGTGGCGATTTGCTTCAAGTGTTGCTGGTTTCCGTTTTGACGGCTTTGTCGATCGCTGCTATGGGCAGCAAAGGGCAAAACGTCCTGATGGCGATCGACATGGTTTCAAACGTGCTGTTCGGGATTCTGAATATTGTCATCAAGGCGGCCCCGATTGGCGCCTTTGGTGCTATGGCGTTCACTGTGGGAAACCACGGTCTGGAAGCCCTCAGGCCGCTTTTTTTTCTCATGCTTTGCTTTTATGCAACGGCCATTTTCTTTGTAATCGTTGTGCTTGGATCCATCGCCTGGGTAGCTGGATTTTCAATATTCAGTCTACTCGCGTTTATACGGGATGAAATATTGCTGGTTATAGGGACCAGTTCCTCCGAAACGGCACTACCAGGCCTGATGGGAAAGATGAAAAGGTTGGGGTGCGCCGAATCCACGGTTGGATTGGTTGTGCCTTCCGGATACAGCTTTAACTCTGATGGAACCAATATTTACATGACCATGGCGGCGATTTTTCTCGCTCAGGCCACTAACACCCCCTTGGGATTTGGAAATCAGATCGCATTACTGATTATTGCCATGCTGACATCCAAAGGATCCAGTGGAGTGACAGGTTCAGGTTTCATTATTCTTGGGGCAACCCTTGCTGCTGTGCCTGCCATTCCTGCCTCATCGATCAGCATTCTGGTTGGAATCGATCGATTCATGAGTGAGTGCCGCGCAATTACCAATCTGATTGGCAACGGAGTTGCCACCATTGTGGTGAGTCGATGGGAAGGCGAGGTTTCGGCCGATGAACTGAAACGTAGGCTTGCCGAGTAATGTTGCTTAGATAAATGGAGATGGCGTTGAGGGGCAGCGGTGGCCTTGGTGCTGAGCTATTTGAAAACAACCCGGCGTGACTTCATTTCAAAACGGGGCAAAGGTTTGTCTGTTGCTTCGATCTCAGCCAGAAAAAGGAATCGCTCTTGGAATCCTGATTTTAGGTTTTGGATAGAGGCGTTTTGGTTGGCACACGTTGCCAATTCTACAAGCAGGCGCAACCGACTCATGGAGCCTTCTCCGTGAACCTCGATGCGGAATTCGCAAACATCCGGATACGACCACAGCCAATTTTCAATGGCTTCTGGGTGTATGTTGTTGCCCCGGATAATCAGCATGTCGTCTAGGCGGCCAAGAATTCCACCTTCCAAACCCATGTACGGGCTACCGCAAGAACATGGCATAGAGGCGAGGCGAACGCGGTCGCCTGTACGGTAGCGAACCAAAGGCATTGCCAAGCGATCCAATGGAGTGAGAATCAGCTCCCCTTCCCCGCTATTGCACGTGGTTTGTAAATTTGAGATCTGGGCAATGTACGAACTTTCAACCACATGAAGCAGGCCGGGGTTTGCAGCGCATTCCATGGTAACTGGGCCTGTTTCTGTCATGCCATGGTGATCTAGAACACGTGCGCCCCATGCCGTTTCCAGGCGGTGCCGCAATGTCGGTCTGCTTGCTCCCGGCTCGCCTGCCAGAATCAGGGCGCGCACTGAAAGACTTGCCAGATTTAGTCCCATGCTAAGTGCTGTTTCGGCCATATGCAGAGCGTACGAAGGCGTGGCGAGCATTATTGTAATGTGGTGGCGCTCAATCAGTCGAAGCCTGGCCTGTGTTGATAAACCACCGCCAGCCAGACAAAACCGT
>CAMCLK010000085.1 GCA_945875585.1 Candidatus Kuenenia stuttgartensis
CCGATCAACCAGCCGTCGGCGTAGGTGCGGGACAGCGGGGCGTCGGCCGGGTCTCCATTCGGCCGGTCGCTCTTGAGCCACGCGAACAGGTCCGCCTTGTCGTCGGCGGGCACACTCCGGTCGTTGGCCCAGTGGCTCGGCTTGCCCTCACCAACCGGGGCGGCGAACCACGGCGGCATGGTCCCTTTCTCGACCACCTTGCGGATCATCCCCGCGTGGGCGACCACGTCCTCGTACTTCTCCAAGCTGAACGGCGCGACGCCGCCGGTGCGGTGGCATTCGATGCAGTTGGTCTGCACGATTCGCGAGATGCGGTTGTGGTAGGTGATGCCAGTAGCAGTCGCCTTCGAGGCGGACAGATCGAGTTCACAGCCGGGGGAGGTGGTCGCTGCCGGGTCGGCGGCGCGGTTACTGAGCAAAGCGGTGACGGCGTCGAGGAGATACGTCCGCTTCGGGGCGTCGTGGGCGTAGCCGAGGCCGTACTGGTCGTCGAGCGCCCCGCGGTAAACGATCGTGCGTTGCTTGTCGAGCAGGAACACCTCGGCCGTGCTGTTCGCGTCGAGCGTCTTGGCGACGGTGCCGTCGCGGTCGTGGACGTAAGGGCCTTTCAGCTTGTGGGCTGCGACGAACGCGGTCATGTCGTCGGCCTTCTCGTTGGCGGTCGGGTTGACGAACAGCACCGCCACACCCTTCGCGGCCAGGGTTTCCTCCAACTTCGTCAGTGTCGGGCCGTACTTCTTGCAAATCGGGCAGGTGGAGTTGGTGAACGCGATGACGAGGCCGTTCTTGCCGACCACGTCCTTGAGCTTGACATCCTTGCCGTCGAACGTCTTGAGGCTGACGTCCGGCACCATCCGCCCGATGCCGGCAGCGTTCGGGGCGAGCACCCTCGGGGCCTCGCGGACCGGGTCGCCCTTGGCTACCGGGGCGGGATCCTTCGGCTTCGCGGTGTTGGCCGCGAAGGCCAGAGCGATTGCGACCACCAAATAAACACAGATCGACATGTGAGAACTCCGGAGTCGTCGGGGCGGGGTCACTTATCGGATTTCGCCGCGATCGATCGGTTTCACTTATTGGGGTTCGCCTTCTTTGCATCAGACAACGGCGTCAGACACTCAGGATTGGGCTTCTTCGGGAGCGTGGCTTTCCAGTCGAGTGCCAGCTTGGTTAGGCGAGAGACGATCTCGGGATTCTCTTTCGCGATATCTTTAGATTCGGCACGATCATCTTTCAGGTAATACAATTCCATTCGCTTCGCGTCATGGGTCATCACGAGTTTCCAGTCTCCATCACGCACGGCTAGCCGCGGCCACCAATCGGGATCGCTTTTCATTCCGAGCCATTCCCAATGAATGGGACGAGTCCGTGTAACCGCTTTGCCATTGAGAGCGTCGAACAGATTCTCACCGTCGCCTTTGTAATCAGTGGGCAACTTCACTCCCGCCGCTGCGCAGAGAGTTGGCAGCAGATCCACTGAAGTGAAAAGAGTCGTCGAATTCTTCACATCTGCTGGAGTATGACCAGGCCAGCGGACAATAAAGGGCACTCGAACGCCACCTTCGAAAAGGCTACGTTTACGGCCTCGTAATCCCCCTGTTTCGCCTATGCTGTAGTATGTGTCGTAACGAGTCGTTTTGATATTAGGGCCCGCCACATTCGGCTCGGCTTTCGCGGCAGTCGATTCAGGCCCATTGTCACTGGAAAAAATGACGATGGTATTATCCGAGAGCCCCTGCGCGTTGAGTGCGTCGAGAATTTTTCCCACGGAGTTATCGCCGTCGGTGATAACAGCGGCATAGACCTGCTTCTGCTTATCGAGATGCTTCCACTTCTCCATCGATTCAAGCGTGGGTACGTGTGGAGTATGACTTTCATGTAGCCAGACGTTGACATAGAACGGCTTGTCTTTGTTCGCCTTGATAAAAGCGACGGCGTTCGTAGCCGTGGCGTGTAGATCGGGGACGGGCCATCCCGCTCCGCCATTGAAAACCGCGAAGTCATCAATGCCATACTTATCCGGCTTCGGCGCACCTTGAGTTTCAGCATTAGATAAATGCCACTTGCCGAAATGGCCGGTGCGATAACCTACTTCCTTGAGAAATCGCGGCAATGTCGGCGCCTTGGGGTCGAGCCAGTCCGGCATATTCCGCGCATGATTCTGTTCGGGCACGGCGAAGTGCTGATGAATCGAGTAGCGTGCAGGATAGCACCCGGTCATCGCGGCCGCACGACTTGGTGAGCATACTGGATTGAGGACATTGAACTGTTGAAAATCCGTTCCCTCGCTTGCCAGCTTATCGAGATTCGGGGTCTTCAACCATTTGTGTCCATGACACGAGAGATCGCCCCAGCCCCAATCATCGGCAAAGATGAAAACGATATTAGGTTTTGATGGCTCCCTAGCGCTGAGACCCGCAAGCGTTGCGTGCGACAATGCAAATACAATCGCGATTGTGTTCTTCATGTTAATCATTACTACTTGTACTCTTCTTGCTTTTAATGTTCGGGCTCGATTTCAAATGCTTATCGAACCACTCGATTTCGAGTTTGGTCGCCTTGGCGAAACCCGCACTGTAGATGCCGTTTGTGTTCCTTCGGAAAAAATGAGACTTGGGTGTCGATGTACTCTTTCAGTCATTCACGATTTCCCCACCATTGCGCGTGATCATGGCTTGCAATGATTGAGGTTTGATCGTTTTGGGAATAAGCCTTACGGTAGCATCGAATAGCAGAGCATTGAACCCATCGCGCCAAGGTGGGCCCAGTGGAGGTAACGCCTTGCCCGCAACAAAATCGAGTTCCTCCGGTTTGGCCCATGGCACTGTTTCCGTCGCCTCAACGACAGCAATCGTATTAGAGGTTCCATCAGTGATATCGGATAATCGGATTCCTTTTGACGGCTGCCCCTTGAGCTCTTCAAAACCAGTACCCTTGCCAATAAATACGCGGTAAGGCGTGCGATTTGAAACACCATCCGGATTTCCCGGAAGGGTGTAAACCTTCAAAACCACATCGGATAGTGGCTTATTGTGAGGGCTATCCCAAGGTTCGTCCTTTTTCCAATTTTTGTAAATGACATCCTGCTCCAAATATGGAAGAATCAACACCCTCCAACTGTAAAGCGCCTTGCCATTTTTGTCGCGCACAACAGCAGGCGGGAAAGCCCCCATGGCATCGTGATAAGTGTGCAGTGCAAGTCCGATTTGCTTCAAATTGTTTTGGCTTGTCATACGGTCGGCGGCATCGCGGACTTTCTGAATCGCGGGAACCATTATACCACCCAGTACCGCGGAAACCGCCAGCCCCGATTGCACATGGACAGGCGACAATTTGGCAGACAGGGCAACGGCATTGCCTTTAGCCTGGAATTGCAGTTTTTCGAGGAATTCATCCTGCTCCACCAACCATCCGGTCAGATATGCAAAGCCCATTGTCGCGGCCGGACTCTTCAAGACATCCATAGCCTCGGGGCTGTCCAAACCGAACAATTGTCTCAACGAAGGGGTGTCAATTGCAGCGGCTGCCAGTGGCGCCAGCGAAGCAATTCCCGCGCCCCCCTTGGTGAATCCACGCATTAATTCCGTTTGTAATTTCCAGTATTCAAGACTGGCGTTGGCTGCTGCGCCATCCTTGTAAAGCGTGGTTGCCGTGGCCAATAGGGATTTCTCTTCCATCCGTAGCGATAAGCCAATCAGTTCAGATCCGCTAAGCGACTGCAAAAATGGCCATACCGAACGACGCATACTCGCTTCCACGTCGAGAGGAAGAGCCCTCAGATCGGTAGCGAGCCAAGCTGATACAATGTCTTTTTCCGCAATCTTCAAAGCTTCGGTCCAAACCTTGCGGCCTTCCTTGGGCAGCGCCGGATACCCGACAACAACAGAACTGCTTCCTAAGACAAGAGACGTTGATGATTGGGCCAGTATGGCGACATCGCTACCGATGGTCATCTCTCCACCCGGTGTTTTGACAGGAGGTTTGGTACCGATCGCGCGGGCAATACGATTCAGATCAACAGGCTCGGAAAAATCTGCAATAAGCACAGCAGACGGTTCCGATCGCGGCCGAGACTGCCAAACGATTCCTGTCAGGACGACAGCGTTGGCTGGATCAATTGGCAGTTTCTTTAGGAAACTATCCACAACGTCGCGATCAGCAGCCTTGAAGATGGCCATGTATTGCGAGGCCAGCGGGGAAGCTACCAATTCTGCAACATTGATACGAAAAAAACCCAGAGCCCCCTTGGGAAACTGAGTAGTGGCCTTTGGCTGCGCAGAAACAGGCAAGGCAGTGAGCAACCAAAGCAAACAGGCGAGCAGGCTGAAAACGCGCATGATGTGTCCCCTCGATGAAGTAGTAATTTAGCGTTCTAAGACAACTATTTGTCTAAATCGGGCAAGGCATTACCGTCAGCTTTTTGGATTAACCAATGAAGTGTTTGAGGCTTAAGGTTGGTTTTAATCCGCCGGACCGAACCGTCGGCAATACCACATAGAAAATCATTGGCCCCAGGCAGCCCCAAAGCTGGCAACGGTTTGGTAGGGTCGTAAGCTATTTCATCGGGTGCCGCCCACGGCACGCTATCACGCGTCTGAGCGATCATGAGGGTGTTGGAGGTACCGTCAAGAATCTCGGCAACACGTGAACCGTTGATTTTTCCCTGCACTGCCGTATTGAACAGAGCGCCATTGCCATAAAAAACACGATAATGAGTACGATTTGATGGTGGCTCGGTCGGTTCGCAGAAGGTTTTGATCACAAGATCAGACAAGCGTTTGTTGTTGGGTCCGTCCCACGGTTCGTCAAGCTTCCAAGCCCGGTAAACAGCATCTTGTTCGATATAAGGCAGAAGTAGAACACGCCACGAGTAAAGAGGCTTGCCATTTTTGTCGGTAATCACGGCTGGAGGAAAATGCCCGTAAGTGGCTTCGTAATTGAACATGGCAAGTCCCAGGATTTTCATATTGTTGGTCGATTCAGCCCTAGTAGCACCTTCGCGGGCGCCCTGCATCGCTGGTAGAAGCAAACCGATGGCCATACCAGCCTGCATGGGCCCGATCCCGGCGCTGTTGAGGTCGGCGATATTGGCATCCATAGAGGTCGACAATTCTGCGCCGTTCTTCCGGATCTGAATTCCGTTGAGTTCCTTTTCCAGCACGTTGAGCCATCCAAGCGCCATAATCATACCGAAGTGCTGGATCAAATCGCCTTCGCCAGCGCCGCTCATCTGCCGTTTGATTTGCGCCCTGCCCTGGTCGAATGCTCCCTTGGCCATTTTCTTGGCTTCCCCCACAGCTTCCTGCGCCATGGTGGCTTGCTTTTCGTCGTCAAAGGCGAGCCTGAGAGACAACACAGCCTTTTCACCCTGCGTTGCAACTGTGATTTTGAAAGACTTGGCAGCAGCTAGCGGAGCAAACGGATCGGGAACAGCCGCCCCAAGCGCTTCGATGGCCGGATTTCGAACCACTTGGATGGCTATTTGGCCATCTAAAAGCCCTTCAAAGCGAGGTTTGCCTTTTTTTCGGCCGATAGCGGCCTTCACTTCCGGGCCTGATCCAATCAAAATCTCCCGGTCGGAGACTTGAGCCAATGAGATTCCTTGCGATTCCCAAATGCGCCCCGCCGCACTGGAAACTGGCCGGGCGACCAATCCCAGATAGGTGCTAGCAGCTTTTTGCACGTCGATTGGGCTGGAAGCTGTTAAGGCAATCAGAAAGCCCGGGGCGCCATCTGGCCCGAGCCAGGCCCCTCCGGTAATCTCTTCGACTTCGTCGAGGCGCGGGCTCATCTGCATTTGCAGCAGGGCGTAGGCGGCACCTCCCTTTTGGATAAGCCGACGCGAGTCACCCATGAGCGGACCACGCCACAGTTTTTTGAAGTCGATCCGAAAGGCTACCACAGTTTCATCCGGTAGCCAGCCAAGTGCATCGCCGGGGGCGGCATGAACCGGGGGCACCGCACAACCCACCAACAGTGCGAGTGCCAGCAAGGTCTTTTTCATGGGCTTGGCTCCAAAGGACCGCGCGGCGTCAGACAGATGGAAGCCGCATCGGAGACGAATTCATATTCTCACGATAGTAAAATGATAATCGAAGTCGATCAAGCGAATTATTGATGAGCTTTACTGTACGAACTTAAGCCTAAATACCCCATGAATTACGTCTTCGCGCCACCCGGACTATTTTTCTAACGAGACTGCCAGAAGACGAAATCCTTCGGAGTTTTGACGGTAATCAGAGCCTACCCTGTTGCGAAATGTTGCAGAACAATGTCCACCATTGCTGCTCCAACCTCCGCCTCGGCGCACGCGAAGGGATCCTTCTTGGGACGACGTCCATTCCCAAACATTGCCATGCATATCATAGATTCCCAACGGGTTAGGGAGATAGGATCCTACTGGACTGGTGGATTGAAGAGTTGGGCCTTGCTTGGCAATGCCCGCAGGGTATTCACCAGCGAAATTTGCCTGTAAGGACGAAAGGTCATTACCAGCATCCGCCACCAGATCGATTTTACCGCGAGCAAAATAAAAGCTGTATTTGCTTTGCATTTTTGCAATTGTGCCTCCTCTCAAGATGTATTCCCATTCATGTTCAGTGGGCAGGCGATACAGCAAGCCGCTTCTTTTGTTGGTTGCATTCAACTTCTTTAAAAACTCTTGCACATCGTTCCAAGAAACATTTTCTACCGGATGTTTTGGCTTATCTTTAAAATAGCTGGGATTGTTACCCATCACCGCCTCCCACTCTTCCTGCGTGACCTCATACTGACCGCACCACAGGCCTTGAGCGAGCGTGAAAGAATTTTGACCCTCCTTACCTCCACCGCCACCCAACCAGCTATCACCCGGTGGCACCCATGCAAATGAGCTCTTCGTTTTTTCCGTCAGGGCAAAGAGACGGGTCTGACCTATGCCCACACGTTCAGATGGCTCAACCGCTAAAGTTACAGGAATGATTACAACGCCAAACGCAAACACGCAAATCCACAACTTGTTCATATGATTGCTCCCTGCACAATGCGCGCGTCAAGGAATCACTCTCATGAAACTATTCTCGTTTCGCTATTTTTACAATAACCACAATGAAGACTTGCAACCCCCTCTTTGAACGAGCAGTATGGCTCGCATTGACCTACCAATTTCACTGGCAGGCGCATACTTCCTGAAAGGGCTGATTTCATGTCTGGCGCACGGTTGCTTCTTGTTGCCATCTTTTTTTTGGCTGCAAACAAAGCACTTCTGGCCGCCGACCCCGAAAAGCTGCCTCTATGGAACATGAATGCGCCGATCGGTAACGGATCGTTCGAGAAAGCCGAAGCATGGATCACGGTCCACAAGGCAGCAAAACCCAACGGCAGCGCCGTTGTGATCTGCCCGGGCGGTGGATATGGCGGACTGGTAACCGGTGCCGAAGGGCATGGAATTGCAACATGGCTGAACAGCCACGGTATCACTGGAGTGGTACTGGAATACCGATTGCCCAAAGGACGCCCGTTTGTGCCTTTGCTCGACGCCCAGCGAGCCATCCGAACGGTCCGCGCCAATGCCAAAACGTTGGGTGTCGATCCCGCCAAGATTGGCATCAGCGGGTTCTCGGCAGGAGGCCATCTGGCATCCACAGCCGGCACTCATTTCGACGATGGCAACCCAAAAGCTTCCGATCCCGTGGAGAAGCAAGGTTGCAGGCCCGACTTCATGATTTTGGTTTACCCGGTCATCACGATGCACACGAAAACACATGGCGGTTCACGGACCAACCTTCTGGGGAAAAACCCCACAGAAGACCTTCTAAAACTGTTCTCCAACGAAATGCAGGTAACAGCCAAAACCCCTCCGGCATTTTTAGCGCACGCCAAAGACGACAAGGCTGTGGTGCCAGAAAACAGTAAGGCCTTTTACGATGCCCTACTGGCGCAGAAGGTGCCTGCCACTTATCTGGAGCTTGCATCCGGCGGACATGGCCTTAACGGCTACAAAGGCCCGATGTGGGACGCTTGGCAACGCCAGTCGCTGGAATGGCTTGTAAAACTGAATTTCATACCGGCGAACGCTGCCGGTAACTAAAGCGCATGCCGACGGCTGGGCTGCGGGAACCCGAATAATACTTTAATACACAACAAAACTGAGATCCCGGATGCCGTGCCATTATTTGAATAGTGTACCGATGCCCATTGCGCCCACGCGGTGACGAAGAGCCCCGCACGGCTGAATAAGGGGCTCTTCGGTGGAGTAAGGTTGCGAAGATCGCTTGGGTTGGCACCCCATCTCGCTGCCATTGGCGAAGATGTTCTTGCGGATCAGCACCGCGGAACGCATAGCTCTCTCCCGCCACTGTTATCAGATGGCATGAATGGGGACAGGACTTTGGAGACCAGCAGGTCTGCAATATGCTGCCTACCAATCAATGCGCAGCCCGCTCCATTCCATCTCCACTATTTTTCCTTGGACGAGCACCGGTCGTGTCCACTACCATAGGCCCCATGAACAGGAAGTGGCCGCGACAACGCGCACCGCGCTTCTTCCTGCATTATTCCCTTTCCCAAGATGAGGTTGCGGATGAGTCTTCCAAGTTCAAATGGCCATGCGGCCGGTCATGACACACATGATCATGTCGGCGCGAATGAAATGGTTCTCTTCTGGGCCAGCTTCCTGACGCTTATCGCGGCAGGTATTGGGTTCTCTGTGCGCGG
>CAMCLK010000086.1 GCA_945875585.1 Candidatus Kuenenia stuttgartensis
CAATTGGTTTACATGGGTATGCTTGTCATTGTTCTTGGTGTTGTGGTTGGATTGATCGGCGGATTTGCTTTGCCATTTGCAGTTAATTCCGGGAGCATCCCTATTGAAACGATGCTACAACTCATGGGAATTTTGCCTGTGGCCATGGGTGCATGTATGTTGCTCGGCAACCTTTTGGGGATTACTGGCCGCTACCTCTGCACTCTGACACCTGAAATCGCTCAAAAAGCCCGTGCAGATATACGCACATCATTCGCCTTGGAAATGATCGCGTTCATCCTCAACATGACCACAGCATTGTGGTCCTATCTATTGCCGACATTTGCATCAATTGGCATTTTGCCGGAATCGCCGGCACTTGTTGCTGGTGTCAATAGTGTTGTTTCTGTGATCGGATTTATTGTTGGTATTTCTTCAATACTATATTTTGTCATGTATATGCGTGATCTTGCTGGTTTTGTCGGAAGCGATGATCTTTCAATGCGATCGGAAAAGCTCAGGCGTTCAATCGTCTCGATGTTGCAGTTGTCACTTGTTACCGCTGCCATAGCGGTTGCCATGCTGATTGTCGGCCTGATGGCCAACCCTGATCTTGCGATCGTTTTAGGGGCCATGGGCTGTGCGTTGGGATTGCTTTACATTGTTATTCTTGTTCAAGGTATTTTTGTGTTCTTCCGCTATGTTAGCATTGTAGTCGCAATGCCCGCTGTTCTAAAAGCCTACGACGGTCCCACCGATGAGCAGAACGGCCCAGGAGCAATCATTGCCTAGGCATATTGACAATTGCAACGATCGGGAAAGCCACATCTATCCGGGTGTGGCTTTTTTTGTGGCGCAAACAATCAATATCCTAAGATGAGCAAGCAGGCTAGTCTTGTGGGTTCTGGAACAACGATTCTGAACCCATATGTTTTTGTAGTTGAAATTGAGGCTGTGATGAGATTCGGCAGGCGGCGGGCAGGATTGTTTTTGCATGGTTGCCAAAAGACTTTGGTCCGAACCTTAGGTTCGTTTTGGGCCATAGCGGTTTTGGCATTGGCGCTTGCAGTGCTGAGTTCTACTGTGCGCGCTGATTCTCAGGATAAAACTGCCGCGAATCACGCGCCTATCTGTCCTAAACCCAATCAAACTGTTTTGGTAACTGCACGACTGGCGGCAGGAGCCAGCGGTGTGAAGCTGCAACTGCAGGCGGTTGAACCCGGCCAATATATTCGCAAGGCAGATCCGGCCTACACGAAAAATTGGGTCGATCTGCCGATGCGGGATGACGGCCAAGAAGGCGATAGCCGCGGTGGAGACGGCATGTTCACTGTGCGTGTGCCAGCAAACTATCAGCGGCATCGTCGTATGATCCGTTATCGGGTGGCCGCCTTGGGCAAGGACGGCACAGCAATCCGTCTGCCGTCAGCCGAAGATTCATGCCCGAATTATGCGTGGTGGTGCGACGGTGGTTTGGCGCCATGGGCTGGGAGCCGAGAACCCGGCAAAATACCTGTTTCTACCTATCCAGTGAATTTTCTGAACACAATGCAGACGTTAACGCTCGTTGCACGTGCTGATGATGTGGCGCGCAGCCAATGGGATGGTGGCGCCCACAAGCAGAAGCAGCAGGGGGCATTGGTCTACCGGGGAATCGTTTACGACCACATTGAATACAGCAACCGGGGGCAGGGAAGTGCCCATATATCCGGGAAAAACAAATGGGGTCTGAAGTTCAACGACAGGCATGATGTGCCGTTGCTGGATCAGGATGGCGTACCTTTTCCCGCGCCGTGCACCAGCCTGAATCTGAACCCAGGTGGTTCGACGGCGTATCTGCCGGTTTTGCGGGGTATCACTGGGCTGGACGAAGTGATGTCGATGCGGGCTTATCGCTTGGCCGGTGTTCCAAGCCCACCTTCCGGATGGGTGCAATGGCGTGTGGTGGTGGGAGCAGAAGAAACTTCGGCCAAGGATCAGTACACAGGAGATCTGTGGGGTGTGTATGTCGCCATGGGCGACATGAAACCGAAAATGCTGGGCGATGCAGGGCACCGATTGTCGGATGGTTTGACTGTCAGCACACAGAGCGGCATCAAGCATGCCCCCAAGGGAATGACAGATCCGGGCAAGGTTTGGGAAGGATTCCTTCAGAAGATGCGCGCGAATCCACCCGAGGAATGGTGGCGTAAAAACCTTGACCTGCCTGCCTATTACAGTTTTCACGCGTTAAATAGGCTCATGGCGAATGTGGATCTACGCCCTGATGGAAACCATGGTTATTACCAGTATCCAGATGGACGTTGGGCTCCTATCCCATGGGACAACGATATGTTTTTTGTGCCCCGCCACCATCAGCCTGGCTATATCGAAGCGATCGCTTGCCTGAACCAACCTTGTCTGGCGCTGGAATACCGCAATCGCGGCCGTGAAATTCTTGATCTTTTTGCCGCCGATGCCAGAGACCGTGGCGGGCAGGTGGGGCAGTTGGTCAATGATTTATCTGGTTCTTTGACCCCGAAGGGCTTTGATGTGGATTGGCCGCGTCTGGATGAAGCCGTCTGGAACATGCATCCACGGATGAACCAAAAAGGTTCTTATTTTGTCAATCCATCAGGAGCTGAGCACTTTGGCGGACCATGGAAGCGAACGCTGGCCACCAATGACTTTGCCGGATTCCGTAAATATCTTGTTGATTTTTGTACCGATTCCAGACCCGTTAAAAACTACGCTCCGAATGATGGCGACCAGAGGGGGTACGGCTGGGGCTACTTGAACCATGAAACGAAAGACGAAGCCATACCTGCTCAACCAACCGTGGAGCGCATCGGGGAAGGCAAGAACCGGTTCGGGGCTTCAGCATTTGTCTCGCCTGCCCAGCACTTGGCAGCGGGGTTGGAATGGCGGGTCGGCCGTGTCGGACAAAAAGGTTGGTATGAGCTGGCTGATTATTGGCACAAGGATGCAGGAATGGAGACGTCGGTTTCCATCCCTGCCGAGGTATTCAGCAAACGGGGGGAATACCGTGTGCGAGCCCGTTGGCGCGACAACACCGGCCGTTGCGGGCATTGGAGCCAGCCAGTACTGGTTGCGGTGAAGTAGGGACAAGTTGTTGCAAGATTGAAAATAACAAAGGCAGCGCACACGCGAGGATGGCCCAATAAACATTCTTTCGTGAACCACGTCAGCCTCATGCCAACGAAGCGTGTTACCTCAATGCGAAAGCTTATCCCCCTGACCAACGGGTGGCTGGATCCTTAAACCGAAAGAACTAACACGAGGAGACTTGATGATGGCTTTCGATTGCATCACGTTTGGCGAATCCATGGTGCGCTTGGCCCCTCCGGGGCACCGACGGCTCGAACAGGCCCGCAGCCTTGATGTGCAGGTCGGTGGCGCCGAGCTGAATACCGCTGTTGGATTGGCCCGTCTTGGTCGCTCCACCTCGTGGGTTTCCCGATTGACAGATAACCCGCTTGGCCGCTTGATCGCCAACCATGCTCGCGAAGCGGGTGTCGATACTTCAAACGTTCTCTTCACGTCGGAAGACCGCGTGGGCCTCTATTTTCTTGAATTTGGCGCGGCTCCCCGCGCCAGCGGTGTGCTTTACGACCGAAAAAATTCGGCCATTGCCGGGGTGAAGCCGGGAATGATCCCTTGGGCCGATGTGTTCAAGGGGGCACGGTGGTTCCATGTGACGGGAATCCTTCCGGCACTGTCGTCTAGCGCCGCTGAGGCGACGCTTGAGGCCTGCCAGGCAGCACGCGCCGCTGGTTGCAAGATTTCGATGGATCTCAACTACCGTGCCAAATTGTGGTCCACTGCTGAGGCAGGTGCCTGCATGAGCGTGTTGATGGCTTTCTGCGATGTGCTGATCACAACGGAAGAGGACATCGAAAAAGTGTTCGAGATCAAGGCGGATAGCTATGAAGCTGCCGCTGCCCGGGTGCATGAACGATTTGGTACTCCCACCATTGCCATTACCCTGCGCGAAAATCCGCTGGTGTGGCTGAACGACTGGACTGCCATTTTGTGGCGTCCTGAAGGTGTGTTGCGGACGCGCTCGTACAAGGTGGAAATCGTCGATCGGTTGGGTGCAGGTGATAGTTTTGCAGCGGGTCTCATTCATGGTTTGCTCGACAACGATCCCCAGAAAGGGCTCGATTGGGGTATTGCCATGAGCGCCATCAAGCACACAATTCCCGGCGATTTTGCGTGGGTAACAGCAGCGGAAGTCGAGTCAACAGTTAAGGGGGGCGGACTGCGGATCAGCCGCTAAGGGCAGGTAGGCCTACCCAAGGACGGCTTCACGCCTATCTTGAAGGTATGAGCGATTCCCCTACCGGTTCCACCGGACTCGACTACAAGGCCGCCGGCCTTGATTTGGATTTGTACGACAAAACCCTTGAGGGCATGTCCCGCTGGGTGAGGCGCACGCATACCCCGCGTGTGATGGATGGTTTTGGCGGTTTCGCCAGCCTTTTCAGCCTCGATTTCAACGCCCGTCTGTTCAATCGGAACTACAAGCACCCCGTGCTTGTTTCCGGTTGCGATGGAGTGGGAACAAAGCTGAAAGTCGCGGCGATGCTGAATCGTCACGACACCGTTGGTATCGACCTCGTTGCCATGTCAGTCAACGACTGCCTATGTGCAGGCGCTGAGCCGCTGTTTTTTTTAGACTACATTGCAATTCCAAAAGACGACCCGGCACTGGTGGAATCTTTGGTGAAGGGTGTCAGTGAAGGCTGCGTGCAGGCCGGTTGCGCGTTGGTGGGCGGTGAAACCGCCATTCTTCCCGATGTTTACAAGCCCAACGACTACGATCTGGCAGGATTCTGCTTGGCCGTTGCCGACCGCGATTCTCTGGTAACCGGCAAGAAGATCCGTGTTGGTGATGCTGTTATTGGTCTGGCCAGCAGTGGCTTGCACAGCAATGGCTATTCGCTGGCTCGTAAAATTGTGTTCGAGCGCGCCGGATTGAAAGCTGATTCTGTGGTACCTGAACTGGGTGGCACAGTAGGCGACGCCCTATTGGAGCCGACGCGCATTTATGCCAAGGCCATTGTTGGCCTGATGCGTCATTACCCCGTGAAGAAGCGCGTGATCCGCGGACTGGCGCATATTACGGGTGAAGGGCTTGAAGGGAATGTGCCGCGTGTGCTTCCCCCGAATTGCCGCGTGCGTTTATGGCCAGGATCGTGGCCGGTTCCCCCTATCTTTAATTGGCTTCAGCAGCTTGGCGGTGTGAGTGAAGCTGAGATGTTCCGTGTGTTCAACATGGGAATCGGTTTCGTGGTGATTTGCAGCCATCATTTTGCTGACAGTATTGTCCACCAGCTTGAAAAACTTGGAGAAAAGGCATTCCGAATTGGCGAAGTGGTGCCGGGCGAGACGGGGCTTGAATTCGCCAAGCGATCGGAACCGGCATTCTGACAGGGTCAGATGTTTTGAAATAGTCGATGGGTTGGAGGCGCATCATGAATCCGACCGGCCAAGGGCATGAACGGGGCCCAGAATTCACGCTTCGTGCCATTCTGACAGGTACCGCCTTGGGGCTTGTTTTTGGAGCCAGCTCTCTTTATTTGGTTTTGAAGGTTGGTTTAACCGTCTCGGCCAGCATTCCCGTTGCCGTGCTTGCAATCACACTGTTTCGGGTTCTGGAATCGATCGGATTAACCCGCCGCACCCGCGTTCTTGAAAACAATATCATTCAAACCGCCGGCAGTGCGGGCGAGTCGATCGCGTTCGGTGTCGGCGTAACCATGCCCGGCCTCATGCTGATCGGGTTCGACCTCGACCTGCCTCGCGTGATGATTGTTTCGTTATTGGGCGGTGTGCTTGGCATATTGATGATGATTCCGCTGAGGCGGTTGTTCATTGTTCAGATGCATGGCAAGGCAGGTCAGCCCGGTACGTTGCTTTACCCTGAAGGCACAGCGTGTGCCAAAGTGCTTGAATCTGGCGAGAAGGATGGCGGCCAAGGGGGCGCTGTTTTTATTGGATTCATGGTGGCGATTGTCCATAAATTCGTTACCGAAGGGATGGGCCTTCTGCGCGCGGGGGTTGAACTGCCGCTGACGCAGTTCTCGCGCGTGGCCCGTATCACTGGCGATCTTGCCACCGAACTGCTGGGTGTTGGTTACATTATCGGCCTTCGCATCAGCGCGCTCATGCTGGCTGGATCTGTTCTTGGCGCGCTCGTCATTGTTCCCGCCGTGGCTTTTTTTGGCGACGGCAGGCCCGATGTCTTGGCCCCAGCCACCAAACCAATCGGTATTTTGCAGGCTGGTGATATCGAGAAAACATATTTGCGTTTTCTGGGTGCTGGCTGCGTTGCCGCGGCGGGTGTGTTCAGCATGATCAAAACGCTGCCTCTTATTCTTGGCGCGGCACTTTCCACGTTGCGACGCGGCAAGGGATCTGCGGACGGTTCGGCCAGTTCGTTGGATCCCCGCGAGCGTGACCTGCCCCCCGCATTTGTCTGGGGCGGATTGTTGGTCCTTCTTGGTGGACTAACGGCATTTTTGGCCCCTGAAGTAGGGGTCTGGGCCGCACTGACGGGTGCCTTCCTTGTTCTGGTATTCGGATTCCTGTTTGTCACGGTATCGTCACGCCTGACGGGTGAGATTGGTTCGTCGAGTAACCCGATCTCTGGCATGACCATCGCGACGCTGCTGTTGACGTGTCTGATATTCCTTGGGCTGGGTATGGTTGGCCCGCGTGACGCTCTGCTCGCCTTGTCGATTGGCGGAATTGTGTGCATTGCAGCCAGTAATGGCGGAACCACATCGCAGGACCTGAAGACCGGGTTTCTGGTGGGTGGGACTCCTTACCTGCAGCAGTATGCTATCATTATTGGCGCTCTGACCTCAGCCATTGTGATTGGCGGCACATTACTGCTGTTCAACAGCGCAGGTGTCGTGCACAGCACGCGTAACCTCCCAGAGGCCGAGATGCGCGCCTACGCCTCAGAAATGACTGCAAGCGAAACATTTGAAGGCCGCGATTACAAGGTATGGCGCCCATCGTTGGCAGCGGTGAAGGCTGTGCCTGGCCTCAAGCCTGCCCGGTATCTTGTAGATGACGCATACCGGATTCGCTACCTGGTCGATCCTTCCATTACGGGGGAATTTGATAAGCGCGATGTCTGGGTGGCGGATTCGCGCCCTGTCCCCGGCCTCAAGCCTTTCGCCAACAAAGTGCCGAACACCGCTCAGATGAACGGCAAGGTTTACCGCGTGGTGATTGTTCTCGATGCCGGACAAGCCAGCAAAACCACCGCATCTGATCCTGAAGGGTTGACGGCTCATCTGAACACTCTGCTGGCCTCGGTTCCTCCGGGGGAATATCTGGTAGATCAGGAAACAGGCGACATTGCCTACCGTAACGAGCCCGAATCGGTGAAAATGAAATTCCCGGCCCCCAAGACACAGGTGATGGGCATCATTATTAACGGGTTACTGAATCAGGATCTGAACTGGACGCTCATTCTGTTGGGTGCCATGGTCAGTGTGTCTTTGGAACTGTGTGGTGTTTCCTCCTTGGCTTTTGCCGTGGGAGTTTATGTTCCCATGGCAGCCACCACACCGATATTTGTCGGTGGATTGATCCGATGGATTGCCGATTGGTTTGCCTCGGAACGCACGCCCGCGGGCCACGATGATACTGAAGCTTTGGCCCGTTCCGAATCGGCGCCCGGTGTGCTTTTGGCCTCGGGCTATATTGCTGGTGGCAGTCTTGGTGGCGTGGTGATTGCCTTTTTGGAATTTGCACCGGGCTTCAAGAAAACCCTTGAACTTGGGCATCTGGTCCAGCCACTGGGTGGCTGGCTGGATGTTGGCTCACTGATCCTCTTCGCGTTGCTGATGGTGGCGCTTGTACTTGTGAACCGCACCAGCCGGGCAGGTCGTGCCTCGGTCTGATCAACCCATTGGAGTTTTCCATGAATGTAAAACACTGGATACGTGGAGTATTATTCGCCATGCTGGCAACAACTGTGTCGGGCCCGGCCCTTCTGGGTGACGAGGGCATGTGGCTTTTCAACAATCCGCCCTTGGCACGACTTGCAGAAAAATACGGGTTCAAGCCCGATGCTGCGTGGATGGAGCATGTGCAGAAAAGCAGTGTTCGCTTCAACTCCGGTGGATCTGGTTCATTTGTCTCCGCCGATGGCTTGGTGATGACCAATCACCACGTTGCTTCGGATGCTCTTCAAAAATTGGGTACCAAGGAACATAATTACTATCGTGACGGGTTCTATGCGCGCACCCGCGACAAGGAAAGCAAGTGCGAGGCGATGGAACTGAATGTCCTCGATTCCATCGAAGACGTGACAGCCCGGGTGAACGACGCGGTGAAGGAAGGTCTCAGCTCCGATGAGTCCTTCAAGGCGCGCCGCGCAGCCATGAACGGAATTGAAAACGACGAGAACAAGAAAACCGGCCTGCGTTGCAATGTGGTGACCCTTTACCAAGGGGGCGCCTACCATCTGTACCGATTCAAGCGTTACACGGATGTGCGCTTGGTGTTTGCGCCGGAACAACAGATT
>CAMCLK010000087.1 GCA_945875585.1 Candidatus Kuenenia stuttgartensis
GCTTTGGGTGTGGCGTGGTCGGGCAAACAGTTGTTCGTTGCTGACACCTACAACAGCAAAATCAAGGTGATCGATCCTGCAACGCGAAGTTGCTCCACGTTCATGACTGGTTTCAAGGAGCCTGCAGGCATCTGGTATGCGGCAGGGAAACTTTACGTGGCCAATACCAACGCTCACGAAATTGTTGAAATAACCATCGATTCTAAGGCGAAGCGTGTGGTGGAATTCAAGGGATTGTCTAGCCGATGAAATCCGTCATGGCTCGGATAACAGTTGTTTTATTGTTGCTATGGGCTGCCTTTCCGTCGGCTGCCCAATTGACTGCCATTGCTGATCCTGCTCATGCAGGCAAGCTGTCAATTGCGGCGTCTGTGGTAGTGGAGAATCCATTTGCCGCCGGAAACGCATTGGAAAAACCTTCATTCAGACCCGGTGAATCGGTGTTGGTGGAGATTCGGGGAACATTGTTACCCGGTTATCACACCTATCCGATTCATGTTCGGACTGCCGTTCAGGATTCGGTTGGACTATCAACCATCAAGATCGGCGCTGGCGCCCTGAAGATTGCTTGGCCGATTTCGGAAACAGATCCAGTGGCGGTGGTCGAGGAGGCTCTGGGCGGCAAAGTTCTAGAGCTGGCAGAATCTTTTGTCTGGACTGTGGAACTGTTGATTCCTGCAGATACCCGTGAAGGCCTTGTGGATCAGGAACTGGTTGTCAAGGCGCAGGTATGCGACAATCGGGGGTGTACATGGGGAACGCATCGATTGAATGTGCGTTTATTTGTCAGTGGTGCGGTGGTAACCCCATCTGCCGAACTGCTTAAGCGTACCGCTTCATTGACCCCACCAGAACCTAAGGTTGTGGGTGATCCGGTTGCGGAAAAATCCAAGCCCGTCAACGCCGGTTCTAAGCAGTATTCGCCTCAGGCTGTCGCAACGCGCCTCCCAGTGCTTCCATCCCCTGCAGAGGTGATCGTGGAAGGGGTTTATCCGGAAGCAACTATTCAGGATCCGGCTGCATTCGCATCGTTTCTGGAGAAACCGACTCCTGCCGCGAAAGGTGGCAAGGAAGGCCTTTGGGCTTTTGTGTTGCAAGGTGTTTTTTGGGGCGCTGTGTCGCTAGTGACACCCTGCGTCTTTCCCATGATTCCTGTCACTGTCAGCATTTTCCTTAAGCATAAGAGTGAATCATGGGCAACCCCGATCTTTCATGCGCTGGTCTATTGCGCCACGATCGTTGTGGTCATGACACTTGCGGCTCTTGCTTTTCTCTCGGTTTTTGTCTGGTTGAGTATCAGCGTTGTTTTCAATATCGCACTGGGTCTGGTGTTTATTGTATTTGCGTTATCGCTTTTCGGTATGTACGACATCGAACTACCTTCATTCATGACGCAGTTTACGTCGGCGCGTGAACAACAGGGTGGATATGTCGGCACATTCTTCATGGCATTGACGTTTTCCATGCTCAGCTTTGCCTGTGTGGCCCCGTTTCTAGGCGGATTTGGCGGGACAGCTACTTCTGAAGGTGTCGGCTTGGTCCACAAAATATTGGGCGGTGTAGCCTTCTCCGCAACATTTGCCTCGCCATTTTTCATTTTGGCACTTTTTCCAAAGCTTCTTGGCGCCATGCCTAGGAGCGGTGGCTGGATGACTTCTGTCAAAATCACCATGGGGTTTGTCGAGCTTGCTGCTGCCGTGAAATTTTTCCGCTTGGCTGAAATTCGAAACGGAGAAGCAGCCTTTTTCACCTACGACGTATCGCTGGCATTGACGATCGTGACTTTCTTGGCTGCTGGTGCTTATCTGCTCCAGTTTATCAGCCTTCCATCGGATGATCCTGATGTCAGGCAGGTTCCTGTTCCCCGCCTGATACTTGGAATGGCGGCATTTGCCATGGCCCTTTATCTGGTTCCAGGTCTGTGGCATGACAGCAAAGGTGGAAGAATCAGGCCGCAGGGAATAGTGTTCGCCTGGATCGATGCCTTTCTTCTTCCCGATTCTGATGGGAATGAGGAATTGGATTTCGGTGGCGACTTGGCCTTGGCACTAGAACGGTCGCGCAGTGACGATCGCCCTGTATTTGTTGATTTTACGGGTGTTACATGTGTCAATTGTAAACTGAACGAGAAAAATGTGTTTCCCCGACCGGAAGTGAGGCGGCAGCTTGAACGCTACCACTTGGTACAACTTCACACAGACCGTGTGATCGACACATTTGTTCCAGCTGGCACATCGACCGAAGAGAAGCTCCGTCTTGCCGAATCCAATGCTGTTTTCCGTGACACGGTTTTCGGGCTAAACCAATTACCACTTTACGCTGTTATTCGTCCAGCAACCCGGTGACGGTTGCCACATAAGGCTTCGGATCCGGAGTGGGCTAGGATCGCTCACGCTCTTCATGTTAAGCCATAGTTATTGGTTGGAGGCTTGATCATGATCCGAAGATTTTTTGCAATTTTTGCTGTATGCGCGATAGTTCCAGCGGTGAGCTTGGGGCAAACGGGCATTCCACCTGCTGTGCCTGTTCCGATGGCTGGCCCAGCTCCTCTCGACGGTTATCTCCAGCGTTGGGAGCAGGAAATGCTCCGGGTGCAGACACTTGTTGCCCAATTGCGCCTGATTGAAAAGGACAAGACATTCCAAGCAGCTTCTACGTCGATAGGTGTGGCAAAGTACATGAAAGTCGGTTCAGGGGCTCAGGCCGTCAACTTGGCACTTCTGGAGTTGAAAAAGGAAAACAAGAACGAGCCGGATCGCCGTTTTATCTGCACAGGAACGTATCTGTACGAAATGAGTTTCGAACAGAAAGTTATTCGCGCCTTTGAACTTCCAAAACCAAAGCCCGGCCAGGTTGCCGACGATAATTTCCTCTCCTTTCTGTTTGGTATGAAAGCCCAAGACGCGCGAGCACGCTACGACATGAAGCTAGTCAAGGAAGACCAGTGGTACGCATATCTCGATGTATTGCCACGTACCCCACAAGATCGCGCAGATTTTCAGAGAGCTCGTGTGGTGTTGAACCGGACTAATTTTCTGCCCAGGCAGCTCTGGTTTGAAAAATCCAATGGTGACGAAGTGACATGGGATTTACCCCGGTTGGATCCGGGTGCACCTGTCGATCGCCGGGAATTCGATCCACCCAGTGTGCCTCAGGGGTGGCGTGTACTAGAGGAAGCTGTCAAGCCTTCAGTTGCTGCACCTCCGGTTCAGCCACGAGTTGTTCGTCCGAACCCATAGTCTCAGTAAACTCTCATGATTGATTCACACTGCTGTGTTCAAATAAGTCAGCGGATAGACCGCTGATCACGTCTTTTCCATCAGTTACGTTTGGAGTTTACCTCATGAAACTTTGGCATCGTGCTTCGGTTGCAGTGGCTCTCGCCGGGGCTATGGCCGTGTCTGTCGTGGCCCAACCACCCGGAGGTGGTTTCGGTGGGATGATGCAGGGCGGTCGTGGTGGCATGGATCCAGCCGCGATGCTGATGAACAAAAGTGTTCAGGAAGAACTGAAGATTTCAGAAGACGAAGCTAAAGAAATTATTCAAAAGTACAGCGAAGAAAGTGCCACACTTCTGGTCAAGGTCCTTGAAGCCAAGGGCAAGAAAGATCAGGCTCGTCGTCTGAACCAAATCCGTGTCCAGCAAATGGGCTTGCGTGCCTTTGCAGACGAAAAAATTGCTACCACACTTAAGCTAACTTCCGAACAGAAGAATGAAATCAAGGAAATCGGCGAAGACCTTCGCAAGGAAGTCGAAGGAATGCGCAAGGATATCGGCATGGATTTCACCAAGATGCGCGAAATGATGCGCAAGGCGACCGCCCTGCAGAAGGACGCCGTAACCAAGGCAGGCGAATCTTTCAGTGCCGATCAGAAGAAGGCTTGGAGCGAACTTGTTGGTTCCCCCTTCGAGATGAAGATGGACATGGGCGGTGGTCGTCCAGGTGGCCGTCGTCCACCAACCGACAACTGATCCAATCCGCCAGCAGGCTAAAAATAATAGAGGCCCGGACGGCATGATGTGCCATCCGGGCTTTTTGCATTGATTCATGTCTTTTCTTCCGGACCAAGTCATCTAGATTTTCAAGGAAGGCACCACTCGCGGCGCCTCTGCGGAGTGGGACATGATTGATCACGAAAGATCCTTGGCGATATTCATTGATTTTGAGAATTTGGCCCTTGGTTTTCCTTCAAGGCGTGATCGGTTTGACATTGAGCGTGTCATCGAGCGTTTGGTGGAAAAAGGCAAAATTGTTTGCAAAAAAGCGTATGCGGACTGGAACCGATTTAGCCAGTACACGCAGATGCTTCATGAAGCTGCTATCGAATTGACTGAAATTCCGCGCCGCAGCCAAACGGGTAAGAATTCCGCGGATATTCGCCTATGCGTCGACGCGATGGATCTGGCGTACTCAAAAGACCACATCAATACTTTTGTTATCGTTTCAGGTGACAGCGACTTTTCCCCGCTTGTTTCCAAGCTCAAGGAGCTAGGCAAACACGTTATTGGCCTGGGAATGCAGCCGTCCACCTCGGATCTGCTGCGTGATAACTGCGACGAGTTCATTTATTACGAAGATTTGGGCCAGCAACCTGTGCTGGATCCTGTGCTTGGCCAGTCACTTCCCGAGGCCAAGTTGAAAGTATTTGGCTTGCTGATGGAATCACTTTTGGCACTGAGGCGTGAGAATAAGTCTGTGCTATGGTCGAGCATGATCAAGGACACCATGAAGCGCAAGAAAACATCGTTCAACGAGTCGTACCACGGGTACCGCACCTTCAGCGAACTGTTGGAGGATGCCCGAGATGCGGGTCTTGTGGAATTGGACATGGATGCGCGGAGCCGCAGTTACGTGGTCACGCGGTTTGGAGCCGAACTGGAACGACCAAAACCCACAAGTGAAAGTGGCGATTTTCGCTCTTCCCGCAACCAACCGGCGCGGCGCCGGCGCGGAGATTCTAAGCGGCCCGTCAATTCCGCACATCATTCGGGGAACGAGCCGTTGAAGGAATTGCCGGTGCAGCCACCTGTTGTGAAACCTGTTGAGACTTCGGTTGCGATCGAAGAGCCTGCAGTGGACAAGCCCGCTCTGGTACAACCAGAACCCAATGCTGATGACGATATCTTATTTACCCGTGGGCCTTCACGATGACGGGTACTTGATACATGACTACTTCCCCAGTGACTGTTGTTGTGGGTGCTGGAATCTGGGGCCTAACCTGTGCCCGTTCCTTGCTCAAATCTGGCCGTGCTGGTCAGATTTTATTGCTGGACAGCGACGATCGTGCTGGTGGCAAGCTCGATACCCTGCCCCGCTCGGGTTTTCTCGTTGAAACGGCTGCGAACGGTTTTCTCGATTCCAACCCGGCAACGTTACAACTGTGTCGTGATTTGGGATTGGGTGACAAGCTCGTTTCTGCCAGCGGTACAGCAGCCAGAAACCGTTTTGTTTATTTGAAGGGCAAGTTGCATAGGCTCCCGGCAAACCTGTGGGGGGCACTCACCACAGGTGTTGTGGGCTGGTACGCCCGCTGGCGGGTAGTTTCGGAACGGTGGCGCAGGCCTTCCATTCCTGCCGGCGACGAGTCGATTGCGGATTTTGCCCGACGCAGGTTTGGCCGTGAAATAACCGAAACCTTGCTCGATGCATTTGTGACCGGAATCTGGGCAGGAGATCCTGAAACCCTGAGTGTTCGTAGTTGTTTTCCACGTTGGCATGAATGGGAAGCACGGAATGGCAGTTTGACGGGAGGGATGATCTCAAGGCGTCGGGAGCGGGTTTTGGAAGCACGCATGGCGGGTATGCCACCACCCGGCGCACCGCAGATGTGGTCGTTACGGGGTGGTTTGGCTGAATTGGTTGGCGCTTTGGTGCGTGAGTGTGGTTCTGCCTTGCAAACGGGGGCAGGCGTGCGAGCGTTGCGTTATCGGGCAGAAGCCAACCAACCTTGGGAAGTGGTACTCGCGGATCGCGTGATACAAGCAGATCGAGTCGTTTTGGCGATGCCTCCAGATGCCCAAGCTAAATTACTGGACACTCTCGACGCACCATTGGCCGCGAAATTAGCGGCCATTCCAAGCAATGCCATTGCAGTGGTGGCTCTTGGTTTCCCGGCGCGCGACGTTCCGCCGGGGCTTGATGGTTTTGGTTACCTATCGCCTCAACGGGAGGGGCGTCCTGTATTGGGGGTCCAATGGTGCAGTGATATTTACCCGGAGCTTAGGGCGCCTTCGGGTATGGCGTTGTGGCGTGCCCTGGTGGGCGGCCCGCGCTGCCCACAAATGGCGGACGCACCGGACGATCTATTACTGCGTACAGTCCGCGATGAGCTAGCGTTGGTAACGGGAATGAAGGCTGAACCCGGGTTTGCAAAAATCATCCGTTGGCCCAAGGCAATTCCCCAATACACTCTGGGGCACGCCAAACGCATTGAAGAGATACAGTCGCATGCGGCACGGTGGCCCGGATTGTTTCTCGGTGGATGTGCTTTTGGCGGGGTCGCCCTCAACGACTGTGTCGACCAAGCAGGCAGCATGGCGACCCGGGTTCTTGCTCTTGATCAACCCATGGGTTGAGTACGGGCTTGAAGGTCGTAAGCTAAAAGTAATTGATTTCGCAGGCACATGATGGAAGGCGGGAAGTTGGCATGGGTGAGGTCCTGAGCCTGATCCTCGGGGGCGGACGAGGCACTCGTTTGTATCCTTTAACCCAGATGCGCAGCAAACCTGCCGTTCCTGTGGCTGGTAAGTATCGGTTGATTGATATTCCAATCAGCAACTGCATCAACAGCGGTCTGAATCGCATGTATGTTCTGACGCAATTCTTAAGCGTCAGCCTTCACCGCCACATTGCCAACACTTACAAATTCGATCCGTTCAGCAAAGGGTTTGTCGAGGTTCTGGCTGCCCAGCAAACCAACGACAAAGCTGACTGGTACCAAGGCACGGCGGATGCCGTCCGTCAGCAGATTCGTTATGTGGTGGAAGATCCTTGCCGCGAGGTTCTGATTCTCTCGGGCGACCAGTTGTACCGAATGGATTATCGACACCTTATCCGTACCCACCGCCAAACTGGAGCAGACATTACCATTGCCGTGATTCCTGTTCCTCGCGATCAGGTACCGGGGTTTGGCATTGTGAGACTCGATGATTCCAGCAGGGTTGTGGATTTTGTTGAAAAGCCGAAGACCGAACCTGAAATCGCACCATACCATACGCCTCCCGAGTGGATGACGAGGCATGGGGTGAATGCTCCAGATCGGCCTTACTTGGCCAGCATGGGCATCTACCTATTCAACAGGCGCTCGCTTCTGGAGCAACTCAACGCTCGCCCGTTGGCCACCGACTTTGGCAAGGAGATCTTTCCAAGGAGCATTCATACGCACAAAGTGGTGGCCCATCTGTTTGATGGTTATTGGGAAGACTTGGGTACCATCAAGGCGTATCACGACGCGAATATCGCCCTCACCCTCGACAATCCGCCATTCGATTTGAATAGCCCTGAGGGGGTCATTTACACACGCATGCGGTTTTTACCAGCTTCCAGAATAGCCGGTTGTGATATGCGCCAATCGGTTATTGGCGATGGATGCATGATTCAGCCCGGTACGGATATCGAGCGAAGCCTGATTGGCCTGCGCAGCATCATTGGCCGCGGAGTCCGGATTTCAAACTCGATCCTGCTTGGAGCAGATCGTTATGAAACCAGTGCGGAAATTTCCGCCAACCGCTCTGGCGGCATTCCAGATATCGGTATTGGTGATGGCACGGTGATCGCGAACGCCATCATCGATAAAGATTGTCGGGTGGGTCGTGGTGCCCGCATCACCAACGATGCGGGTGTGATTGATGGCGAAGGCGACTATTTCGTGATCCGCGACGGCATTGTGGTGCTTCCCCGCGGTATTTCCATTCCGGATGGTACTGTTATCTGATTGGGAAATGATTCGGACTTGCACCTTGGCCAAAAGAGGCCAAGGTTGCAGTCCCGTCTATTAACGAGATTATGCTTGAACAGTTACCTTGCCTGATTGCAAGTCGTAGACGGCGCCCACAATCTTAACCTTTCCGGCTTGAACACCTTCGGAAATCAGTGGTGCCAATCCCTTGAGCCGATCAACGCCTTGAGCCACATTGGCCTTGATGGCATTGTCAAGTAGGTCGCCTCCCTTCCCTTTTACTGAGGCGACAGCAGGTTTGATGGTGTCGACGAGATCATTGATGGACCCCGGAAGTTTGTCGTTGGCGTCGATGTGCTTGATGGCAGATTTCACCGCGCCGCACTGGCTGTGACCGAGAACAATAACGAGGCGCACACCGAGC
>CAMCLK010000088.1 GCA_945875585.1 Candidatus Kuenenia stuttgartensis
GAAGCAAGGGCACCGTCATACGCCTTCACTGTGAACGCGTTCAGCGTGCCGTTGGCGTTGGCTGCGGGCGTCCAACGCACCTTTTCACCTGTAGATATCAATGTTGTTCCAGCAACAACTGACACCCACGAGGAACCGTTCCACTTCTCTACTACGCCTGTGCTCACAGAATCAATTAAGAATGACAACGCGTCGCCGTCTACATCGGCTTCATTGGCATTGGTTACGAGTTGCGCGTACGTGATTTCATAGGCAGTGTCTTCAGTGCCACCCGTGAAACTGCTGACTGTGCTCAGCGTCGGTGCACTGTTGGAGGCAATAGTGACCGACATTGTTCCAGAAGAAGCCGATTCATTGTACTCCGAATCGATGACATTGAACGTAAACGATATCGAAGTTGAAGAAGCCGGTGCCTGATACACAAGATTACCGGCGTTGATATTGGCAACGGTAATGATTTGACCCGCAGTAATGGCAACGCCACTGAGTTTCAGGGTTCCAGATGATGGTAGGGTCAGCACACGAATGGACTGAAAGGTATCGCCTGCGTCAGCATCTGAAAAAGGGAATTTTGCGGCAGTAAGTGTGTAGTTTTGGCTGGTGCCGATGGAAAAGGAATCGTTGGAAGTGGTGGGTGCGGCATTAAGCTGCGCACCATCCAGCGACATGGATGGTGAAAGCACGCCCATGGCAGCCCACGTGCGCGAATCTGTGGCACTGAAACCTTGAACACCAGAAATATCTTGGTTAAACGCGTTGTCTTGCGCTGCAGTGCCGACAATAAACCGGAATGGAGTGGTTGGCCCCACAGGTGTGGACAAGCCGAATGCCGAAAGATTGGCATTGATGTCCGCTACTGAAATCTGGAAGGACAACAGATAGTCAGGGTCAATCGCGAAATTACTTGAATCGCCAACAACTTGGAACCTCCACAGATCGCCATAACCCGCCGTTGAGGATGTGTAAACAACCGTAGGGGAACCAGCAATTCCGGTGGTACTGGGGCCTGTGTTGCCAGCGGAACCGTCTGCGTCGTAGATACCAATGCGACCACCGTTGGTAGCATGAGGCTTGTAGGCGCCAATAAAGAAATCGATAGCGCCATCGCCGTTGGCATCGGCGCCAAGGAAGCCGAAAGAAGTAAATCCGTCTGATATGTTTGTCGAGTCTGATGTTCCGTTCACGCGGATACGGAAGGCGACATAGTCATCGGAAGTGCTACCGGAATTGGTACCCGTGTCGTACTTCAGGTACGCAGCCCTATGGTTGTTGTTACCAACAACGTCTTGGGGCAACGATCCGCTTCCAGTTTGCTGGTCGTTGACAAAGTCGTGTTGGCCGTTGGTAGGGGTGATGGGTGTCCATCCTGCCAACAAGTTGAAGGTGAGATCAACAGTTGGTGTCAGTCTGTCTTCCAAGGCAAGAAGCTGGAGCGGAAACTGGCGAATCTGGGAGGTTCGAGAGCTCGTTTTCGTTGCTACAAAACCCCAACGCCGCGCCCAAGCCTGTACCCATGCGCGTGCCGATTCGTGCCGATTCGATTTCATGTGCAATACCCAGTGCGCCGATACAAATCTAATGGCATCAGCCAATCATAGGGGCCACCGTACCCGGCAACACACCCCATGACAACCGATATAACTTCCAACCATAGCTTACTTTTACAGCGAGCCGGAATATTCTACCTCATTTCAGTTAACATTCAGTTTATTAAGGCCGATTGCCTGAATTGAAGGTGCCGGTTGGAGCGGAGTCACACTAGCCCAGCGAAAATTCTTGACAATAGTCAGTATGGAATAGATGGGCTGTTTTTCAGGAAAGAAGACAGGCGGGACGCCTGTCCCACCAACAAATACTCAACTTAATTCTTGTTTTGAGCCACTCCGCCATGCATTGGAGTGGGACCGGCGTCCCGCCGGTCCACCATGCAAGGATACACCTAAAGTTGCAGCTGTAAGGTTTACTACTTTGTGTTGGAAGCTTCTTCGACACAAATGCTATCGACTAGGCTAATCCACGCGCGAGTTGCAAGGCGCGCAGAAGTCCGCGCGCCTTGTTCAGCGTCTCTTGCCATTCGGATTCCGGGTCGCTGTCGGCCACAACCCCTGCACCAGCCTGAACATGCGCTACGCCGTCTTTCAGAACCAAGGTTCGCAAGGCAATGCACGTATCCATGTTGCCCGAAAAGTCGATGTAGCCTACCGCGCCGCCGTAAGGCCCGCGCTTTACCGGCTCGAGCTCGTCGATAATCTGCATAGCACGAACCTTGGGAGCGCCCGATAGGGTTCCCGCTGGCAGGCAGGCGCGCAACGCCTCAAGGGCCGTTAACTCTGGGCGCACCTGGCCTGTCACCGTGCTGCATAGGTGCATGACATGGCTGTATCGCTCGACCGTTAGAACATCGCGGATGCGCACGGATCCAAACGACGCTACACGGCCAACATCGTTGCGGCCCAGATCCACCAGCATGATGTGCTCGGCACGTTCCTTAGGATCGGCCAGAAGTTCAGCTGCAAGGGCATCGTCTTCAGCGGCATCGCGGCCACGCTTGCGCGTCCCTGCCAGTGGACGGATGGTGACTTCGCCTTCATCGACTCGAACCATGATTTCCGGCGAACTGCCCACCAGACTGAGTGGTCCCTGCCTTAGCAAAAACAGAAACGGGCTGGGATTCACCACACGCAGGGCACGGTAAATTGGGAACGCACCAATATCGGTACGGGTTTCCAAGCGTTGACTCAGCACCACCTGAAAAATGTCGCCCGCCTGAATGTATTCCTTTGCCTTGTGTATCGCGCCAATGAACCCTTCGTGCGTGAAGGTCGATGTGGTGTCTTCCACCACGTCACCCAACGGAGCAATATCGACAGGAGGAAGCGTGGCGGGCACCGACAGCCTTGCCACAAGATCATCTACCTGGGCACACGCCTCGGCATAACGCTGCCGCAGGTCGCCATCAGTTCGCGCATGGCCAACCGCCATAATGGTTTTGGTGATCTGATCGAACAGCACCATACGGTCGAAGAAGGCAAAGGCTAAATCTGGTAAGCCACGGTCGTCACGCGGGACATTCGGCAGATGCTCCGCCCAGCGAACGGTGTCGTAGCCGGCATAGCCCACGGCGCCGCCCAAAAAGCGCGGCAAACCGGGAAGATGAGGGGCACGCAACGGTGTGAGGCGGTCCTGCAATGCCTGCATGGGATCTGGGTGTTCGAACTCTTCCACCGGCCCGGACTTGGACGTTACGCGCACCGAACGCCCTGTAGCCTCGAATCGCAGGAATGGGTCGGTCCCCAAAAAGCTGTAGCGGCCGGGCTTTTCACCCCCCACCACACTTTCAAACAAGAACGACCACGATTCGACACCCAGCAGGTGATAGGCAAGAACCGGTGTCAGGCCATCGGCTGTCAACCGACGGTACACGGGAACCAAGCCAATACCCGGCTGGCGGGCCAAGGCGGCGAATTCATCAAAACCGGGGCTGTGCGGGGGCATGGATTCTCACTAGCCAGACGCGGAAGTCTTAAGTAAAGCCTAGAGGATGTTGCGACGGGCGCAAGAATCGTCGTCGCACATCCCCACATTATGGATGAATTCCATGGCAACCGGGCTTCTGGCAGTAGCACTCCTGATCTTGTTGCAGGCACCACCCGCCACAGCGGAACAAGCGGCACGCCAGCTGATTGAAGAAGCCATACGTCTGGAAAAAACCCCGGGGCTGGTGCTGCTTACCGGATCGCAAGCGGGAAGCCGTATCGAACTATCCCTTGGAAACAGGCAACTCAAACCCTCGGTGGAACCCGCAACGCTCGACACCGTGTGGGATCTGGCGTCGTTAACCAAGCCCGTGGCTACCGCCACGTCTATCTGGATCTTGATCGATCGCCAGCGGATCGACCCTGACCAACCTGTGGGCAAGTACCTGCCCGATTTCAAAGGGGGCGACCGCGACAAAGTCACCGTGCGCCATCTGCTGACCCATGTTTCAGGGCTCCCGGCAGGCAACAGCCTCGAACATTACAAAATGGGGAAAGCGGCGGCTCGCGCCCGCCTGTGCGCCACGCCGCTTGCCGCCGCGCCCGGCAGCAAATTCACCTACTCCGACCTTGGTTACATTTTGTTAGGGTGGATTGTCGAGGACGTTTCGGGCCAGTCACTCGACCGATTCGCGCGGGATGCCATTTTCACACCACTGCGGATGGCTGATACTGGCTATTTACCCGATGCGGCACACCGGGCGCGCTGTGCCGCCACCGGACCGGAGGGCACCACCTGGCTTAAAGGCCGGGTACACGATCCAAGGGCCCATCTGATGGGTGGAGTGGCAGGGCATGCGGGGTTGTTTTCCACGGGGCCAGATCTGGCACGCTACGCTCGCATGCTGCTTTTGGGCGGTGAACTCGATGGCGCGCGCATCATGTCGGCAGGCAGTGTGGCACGGATGCTGAAGCCCGAAACTGTGCCGGGCGGTTTGCGCGCGCCGGGGTGGGATAGCAAAACCGGTTATTCCAGCCAACGCGGCATGCATCTATCAGATTCCGCGGTGGGCCATGGCGGTTTCACGGGCACATCGCTGTGGATCGATCCCAAGCGTGATATTTTTGTTGTTCTGCTGGCGACACGATTGCATCCGGCAGGCAAAGGAGTGGTGAACCCGCTTTTCGGGGCAGTTACCACTGTGCTGACAGCACCATGAATAAAAGCGCCGGGCTTTGGGCCCGGCGCTTTTGAACTCAAAGAGTCAATCTGCCCGTTGGATAGGAACTGGCAGCGATTACTTCTTCTCTTCAACCTTCTTCAGGTCTTTCTTGACTTCGGCCTTCTTCTCTTCAACCTTCTTCAGGTCTTTCTTGGCTTCAGCCTTCTTCTCTTCAACCTTTTTAAGATCCTTCTTGGTTTCAGCCTTCTTCTCTTCGGCTTTCTTCACTTCAGCCTTCTTGGCTTCCTTCTTCATTTCTTTCTTGGGCTCTTCCTTCTTTTCCACCACGATGGGAACAAATTCCACGCCGCGGTTGATGTCGCACTTGGTGAGTGTTTTCTTCAGGGTATCGGCACCGGCTGGGGTTACCTTGGTCTGCCAAACATACAGTTGGTTCAGTTTGCCAAGGCCTTTCAGGCTGGAAAGGCCAGCATCGGTTACGCCGGTCTCGTACAGGTTCAGGTATTCGAGGCCAGAAAGACCGCCCACTGTTTCCAGAGCCTTGTCGGTAATTTTGGTTTTTTCCAGATGCAGGCGGGCAAGGCTGGTCAGCCCCTTCAGATTGGCAACATGCGCATCGGTTACCGGCTGAGCCCGCAAATTGAGGGCGTGAACTGTTTTCAGATCTTTCAGCGGCAGAAGATGCTGATCACCAAAATTATCGATCTTCTGAAGGTACGACACTTCCAGACGAGCATCGTTTTGAGCCACTTCCAACACCAGTGCTCCCATCGAACGGAGCTTTTCAATGGCCTTTTCCTCGGCGGGAGAACGCTTGGGCTTCTCCTGCGCCACAATGGAAACGGCGGTCAGGCCGACCAAAAATGCCAAGGCAACGAATGCACGGAACATGAGCTAAGACTCCGGGGGTTAGACTGTCTTCAGGGTTTGAACCAGCGGCGGGCAGCATCAGGGATACAGGGCTATTTCAGGCCCGCACCTTTTCAAGCAGTTTGCGGGTTGCCACGATCCCTTCGGGCTCGGAAAGCTTTCCGCCTTCATACTCGATGCCGATCCAGCCACGATAACCTGCCTCCTTCACGATTTCCAGCATGCGCTTGTAGTCTGTGTGCGTCTCGTTACCTTCTTTGTCGAAATCGTGCGACTTGGCACTGACACCCTTGGCAAAAGGCATCATTTCTTTCACACCGACGTAGCGGTCGTATTCCTTGCCTTCACCCAGACGGAAGTTGCCGAAGTCGGGCAATGTTCCACATCGGGGGTTGTTGACTTTCTTCATCACGCCGGCCAACCAGCCACCGTTGCTTGAAAGACCACCGTGGTTTTCAACGATAATGTTGATCTTTTTCGAGTCGCCGTAGGCGGTGAGGGCCGATAGCCCTTCGGCAGCCCTGCCCATTTGCTCTTCGTAGGTGCCTGTGGAGTAGGCATTCACGCGAATGCTGTGGCAGCCAAGAGCCACCGCGGCATCGACCCACTTATGGTGGTTCTTCACCGCTTGGGTGCGCTTGGTGGAGTCGGCATCACCCAAATAGCCTTCGCCATCGCACATGATCAGAAGAGGGGTTACGCCATGGTCGGCGCAGCGTTTTTTGAGACCGTCGAGCACCTTGGAGTCTTCAGCCTGGCCCTTGTAAAACTGGTTGACGAATTCAACACCTTCAATGCCGAAGTCGCGGCGGGCAATAACGGGAAAGTCCATCGGGTCGAGTTTCTTGGCAAAGAACGCCCGGTGCAGCGACCATTGCGCCAATGAAATCCGGAACCATGGTGCTGGCTGGGCAGCGCGGGCTGTCCACGTGCCGGTAGCCAGACCAGCGACGCCTGCCGCAAGGCCGTTGACAAAAGACCGGCGATCCAATCCATGCATGTGATTCATGTTCAAGGCGCTCCGTGGCGGCTGGTGGGTTCAAAAGAAACAGGGCGGCAAAGGTAACAGATACGAGGGGATTGGCGCATCGCAAACGGTTGGGTTGAAATCAAAGCGACTTGAACACCTGTTCACTTTAGGGTACACATGTACATGTGGCTTCTGAATTCCACTTCGCGAGGTGCGTGATGAACCCTGTCAATGTGCCGTTTTTATCGGTGTTTCCCGCGGTTTCGGGCCAAGCAACCTGCCCTGTTTGTACGGGTGTGCTGCTGCATTGTGGCGGCCTGCAACGGTGCACGCGTTGCCAATTTTCTATCTGCCAGGGATGTGGCGATGGGGTGGGAAGTGGCATGGAGGGAGAATTTGCAGCTGACGCATTCCGATCAAATCTGGATTTTTCTTAAGGGTTCAAGTTAAAATAATGTTAACCATCAATCTTATTTGCGGATTGTAGCGTATATTATGTTAGATAAGGATTGGCAAGAGTCCGATGGCACGTCAGCCATTCACGCCGGCCCCACCCACAGGCCGGCAACACCAGGAGGGTGCATCATGTTGGTCCTCAGCCGGAAGGTAGGCGAACAGATTGTCATCGATGGCAACATCGTTCTGACAGTCGTTGAAGTATCGGGCAACCGGATTCGTTTGGGAATTACAGCGCCGCGCGACAAAGCAGTCGTGCGAGGTGAACTTGTCGGCTTTGGTCACGATCTGGAAGCCTGCATCCCCGAAACCACTCCAACCGCCACACCCACCATCACCACAAGCTGCGATGTTGGTTTTTCATTGGTTTGATATCACGTTTTTGCCGTTATCCCCCCCACCCCAGACACAGCAAACGTGGGCCGCCCAGGAACCCGGGAGGTCCAGCCAAGTGCAACAAGCCCTCGACTGCCTGGACGGCCCCGTTCGCTGGGGAACCTGAAAGGTCCCCCTGATCGATCATTGCTGCTGCTGATGCTGCTGCT
>CAMCLK010000089.1 GCA_945875585.1 Candidatus Kuenenia stuttgartensis
TTGATTGGGGGGAGACATCAATCGCCCTATCCCACGTGCAATTTCAACCGACCATTAAATCTTTGTTGGTCGGTTTTATACAGCGGTTTTACGCAGATTTTGGTTTGAACCATCTGGGTTTAATCCACTAAAAAGTCGACGTTAAATACGGCTCAGTCAACCTCCGCCCTAAAGACATGCGGAGGCGTAGTGCCGATTTTTTTCTTTCGGCAGAAGCTGAAAGATTTGTCCATCAAGCCAGCCAGTTAAAACAATCGAAATAAAAACTGAAGATGCCTAGGTGGCCAGCGAATGAATGGTAGCGGCCGTTGTTTGGTCGCGCACAATCAACCCGCTGGAGCCGTTGCCATGAACCCTGATTTGACTGAAATCGCCTGCATTCTCGATCGTTCAGGCTCCATGGAGTCGATCCGCGACGATGCCATCGGCGGCTTCAACACCTTCATCGACAACCAAAAGAAGTTACCCGGCGAAGCCCGCCTCACCCTTGTGCTGTTCGACAACGAATATTTGATTGTTGAAGACGGCACACCATTGGGTCAGATCAAACCGCTCGATCATTCCACGTTTGTACCGCGCGGCTCCACCGCCCTGTACGACGCGGTGGGTCGCACCATCAACGATTTGGGAGCGCGCTTGGCAAAAATGCCCGATGCCAACCGACCGGGGAAAGTGATTGTGGTGATCCTGACCGATGGGCAGGAGAACTCCAGCCATGAATTCAGCCAGAAAAACATTTTTGACATGATTCAGAAGCAGCAGACTACCTATTCTTGGGAGTTCCTCTTCTTGGCGGCCAATCAAGACGCGCTGGCAGCGGCGGAATCGATCGCCATCAAGCAAGACAACGCTATCAACTTCGAAGCTAGCCCCAAGGGTGTCCAATTCGCAATGCACTGCATGAGTGCCAATATCGAAAATTTCAGGAACAGAAAAACCTAACAGCCATCTGGAATCGGTAGTTCCGGGAGGTGCGCAAGAATGTCGGCGGTGGTCAATGGGGCGAGGGGCTGAAAACCTTGCGCCGCCAGCCTTGCAGACCCGATCGCGCACTCTTTTTCGAGCAGGTACCAGCGGTTGTAGGCCTCACGCCGCTGGTTGACTGGATTGAGATTGGCAGCGTCAGCGGTGGCCCGCCAGTACGTGTTGAATTGCTCAGCATCGCGGCACCAGCGTTTGAATTCTCTCCGGTGCATAAGGATCACCCAAGCACGGGACGGTGGAAATCGCAGCCGGCATGGCAGCATGGTTTCGAGTTGCCCCAGTGCCGCCACTGCCCGATCGTTATCGCCCACCAGACGCCGCCAATCGCCAGCCCGGGCCTTAATTTCGCCGAGTCGCCTTCCCAGCGGTTCAAACCACTGTTTTCTTTCGCGTTTGAGCTTCGCCAATACGTCGAGCCAGGCCACTTCGACCTCAAGTCCCCGCCGAACATACGATGGGGCATCGAACTGGCCCAGCAAATGCTTGCCAGCATCCATCACGCCCCATGACTCGCTACCCATTCCAGCCAAAACCCCTTCTCCGCATAATCCGCATTGGCATGCAAGTTACCGCCAATAGCGGCTTCGGCAATGCAAACCAGAATTTCGCTGCCCGCCTACTCGATCAACATAGTGACGGACTCAAGCAGAAGCCCACGATACGCCGATCTCTTCGTCTGTGACACACGATGAGAGCAAACCATTGATACCCGAAGAATTGCCTTCACCGGCATGTGATTTTATTGATTTACTGGCAACTCCAAGGCTGGCACGCGTGCCGGGCTGGGATAGGCCTCTGGCTCCTACAGCGCGCCCGTTGCCCGTACTGACAAGTCGTCCATGGGTTCGAGCCTTGGGCCCGTTGCAGATGACCGTGCAGACGCAGGGCTGGCGTTTCCCACTTCCTGCCGATTTGCCGCCTTCGAGTAAACAATCTGAGGCCACTGTGCCAGCAGGTGGTTCAGCACGAAAAGAAGATATTCCGGAGCCCCCCGAAGGCGTGCCTGCGGATGAATCAACCGGCCGTGCGGTGTCTACAACTCGGGTGCGCCCACCGGGCACCATGCTTGGCTTGAAAGACCGTCTACTTTATTTGCTCCAGCCGCCTTTGGAGGGAATGCTTGGTAAGGGTCGAATGACCCTGCCATTTCAGCCCTACCCGTACCAGCTTCAGGGCGTGGCATTCTTGATGCCCAGATCTCATGCCTTGATCGCGGATGAAATGGGACTTGGAAAAACCGTGCAGGTGATCCTGTCGCTGCGCCTTATGTTTACGAGTGGCATGTTCAAACGAGTGCTGATTGTTTGCCCCAAACCGCTGGTCATCAACTGGTCGCGGGAATTGCGCATGTGGGCGCCAGACTTGCCTTTTGAAGTGATTGGAGGCGACACGGAAACGCGCGCGGCCATGTGGAAGGTCTCGAACTGCCCCGTCCAGCTTGTTAATTATGAAATATTGACACGCGATACCGATATGGCCTCGGCTGATTCCTGCCAGTTCGATCTGGTGGTGCTCGATGAAGCCCAACGCATCAAAACGCATGAGAGCAAAGCCAATCGGGCTGTTCGCGCCCTGAAACGCGAACGAAGTTGGGCGATGTCGGGCACGCCGATTGAAAATCGGACTGAAGACCTTGTGAACATCTTTTCCTTCGTGGAACCGGGCCTGATTCCTGCCGAAGCCGATCCCCGACTATTGCAAGATCTTGTGCGCGATCGCATCATCCGGCGTACCAAAGAGCAGGTGGCCAGCCACATGCCTCCGCGGGTGATCCGCGATATCCCGCTGGAATTGTCGACCGAACAACGTACCACCTATGACATGGCTGAAAAAGATGGCGTGGTTCACCTCAATGAATTAGGCGACACCATCACCGTGCAGCATGTTTTCGAGCTGGTCATGCGGCTGAAGCAGGTCTGCAATTTCGACCCGCGCACGGGCGCCTCCAGCAAAATGGAAATGCTTCTGAGCGAGATGGACGAGGTGGTATCCAGCGGCAACAAGGCCATCATCTTTTCGCAATGGGTTGAGCCATTGGAAAGGATTGCCCAGGCATTGGCAGAGCACAATCCAGTGCTTTACCATGGCAAAGTACCTCAAAAAGATAGGCAAACGGTACTCGACCGTTTCCGCGATCGATCTGAGCATCGTGTTATTCTGATGAGTTACGGTTGCGGCAGTGTTGGATTGAACCTGCAGTTCTGCAACTATGTTTTCCTGTTCGACCGCTGGTGGAACCCTGCCATTGAGGACCAAGCCATCAATAGGGCACACCGTTTGGGCCAAAAAGCCCCGGTTTTTGTGTCGCGGTATATTTCCGCTGGCACCATTGAGGAACGGATTGCCGCCGTTCTAGACAAGAAACGCGCCCTGTTCAATGAAATGATCGCCATGAATGGCCCGCCCATCAACATGGGTATGAACGAAGACGAAATCTTCGGTCTGTTCGATTTGGCCGTGCGCCCCAAAAGAGCGGCTTGAAGCCCACAGCCCAAGGCATAAAACAAAACCTTATCTGCTCTCCCGGCCGGGTGATTCCGGCCTAACTGCATGGTGGGGTTTCGACTTATGGCATCTAAGCGAATTGGGCTTATTGTGGGCGGCGGACCGGCACCCGGCATTAACGGCGTCATCAGCGCGGTCACCCTTGAAGCCCTGTCCCACCAAGGCTGGGACGTGCTGGGCTTCCGGGAAGGGTTTCGCTGGCTGGTACGTGGCGACACCGAACACATTTGGCATCTGACGGCCAACGATGTCCGCAACATCAACCTCAAGGGCGGATCCATCCTCGGTACGGCACGCGTTAACCCGACCAAGTCTGAAGCCGATATGGCGCGTGTTGTCGACACACTTAAGCGCCTCAATATCGACTATCTCGTTACCATTGGAGGCGACGATACAGCATTTTCGGGCAGTATGGTTTACTCCCGCGCAGGCGGCTCCATCCGCGTGGCGCACGTTCCCAAAACCATCGACAACGACCTGCCACTGCCACCATCGGTGCCAACCTTTGGATTTGAAACAGCTCGGCAGGTAGGCGTGAATCTGGTCAGCAACCTCATGGAAGATGCCCGCACCTGCGGACGCTGGTTTTTAGTGGTTAGCATGGGCCGCGCTGCCGGCCACTTGGCTTTGGGTATCGGCAAAGCATCCGCCGCCACGCTCACAGTTATTCCAGAAGAGTTCGGAAGCACTGCCCCCACGCTGGACGGTATTTGCGATATCCTTCTGGGTTCGATCATCAAGCGACGCAACCGCGGCCAAGAATACGGAGTTGCCGTACTCGCTGAAGGTCTTATTGAGGCCATTGGCGAAAAGGGACTCGGCGCCATGGCAGAGGGGCAACTGGCCCGGTATGGAAAAGTGGTGCGCGACCCCCATGGTAACTTGCGCATGGGCGAAATCGATTTCGGTCGCATGATCAAAGACCGTCTCGCCGAGAAATTGGCTGAATTCAAACTCGATGTCACACTCACCGAAAAAGAAATCGGCTACGAGCTCCGCTGCGCCGACCCCGTTCCTTTCGATGCCGAATACACACGAGACCTCGGCTACAGCGCCGTTAAATTCCTGTTGTCGGAAGACGCCTCGAAATTTGGCGCGATCATCAGCCTGATCGATGGCAAGATGCGGCCATTGCCCTTTGAAACCATGATCGACCCCGTCACCAAGAAGCTGCAAACACGGAGAGTTGACATCTCCAGTGAAGGGTACGAATGCGCTCGCCGCTACATGATTCGGTTAGAACGCAAGGACCTGGACGACCCCACGCGATTGGCATCGCTGGCCGCCACTGTCAACCTCTCGCCTGAAGCTTTCAAAACGCGCTTCTTGCCTTCCACCTGATGTTCCACCAAAGGTGAGCCGTGGATTATTGTCCCCGGCTCACGGTTCCCTTTTTGGTAGACATGGCGATCGGAACGTCCGAAGGCAGCGGACGACCCGCTACAACCACTTCCCGGCCATGTAGATGGTCGCGTATTTTCCGGTAGGCCTCGAAGCTATCTGGATAAACACAAAGAGTGATGGCCGTCACCTGCGGATCGATATGATCCACCACTTGGCGGAATGTGCTGCCGGGCGCCAGCGCCTTTTCCACCGTTTCGCCTCGGGCTGGATCCACGGGTTCCACAACCCAACCTGTTAGACCATAACGAAACGAGCCACGGTCATCCGGTACCTCAGCCTGCCCCAACACGCCTAATGGCCGCTCACGCTCAATGGTGTATTTCAGGCGAAACGAACCCGAGGGCCCTGTGCGCCTTTCGAGACTCCACCTGTTACGCAAGTCGTCGCCCGCTGTCTTCATGGTCTTCTGGATTTCCTCGACCATTGTCCCAAGGTCGATGGCCGTCACCCGGTTGTCGCGAATTTCAAAAAGAATCTCTTCAGACTGAACCGTCTGGCTGACCGGGGTGGGATAACGATGCACTTTTTTCGGCGAAGGTGCGGCCCGCAGTGCCGCGATCCGCTTCTCGACTTCAGCCAGACGCGCTTTGAGTTCCGCATCTGGCATGGGAACCGTTGGGCCAGGCATGCGCTCCAGGGAAACCAGTTCCTCGCTTAAAAACGACAAGCGGTCTTCATCTTTGTGTTTGGCATCAGCGGCTTGCATGGCTGCGGCTCGACCGGCCTCCTCCTCCGCCAGCAAACGAGCTAATTGGGCCTCCAAGCGCGCCACAGCGTCGACTTCCCGCGCGAGTTCCCCCTCAAGAGGATCGGGTTTGTCCTCGGCAGCCATGGCTACAGCAGCAGGGACCTCTTCAGGCACAAACGGTTTGGAAACCGTGGGCCCTTGGTACATGCGGGCACCTGCCCAAGCCACCAGAATGAGCTTGATGATGATTCCACACACATTGGCGACAACGTCCAGAAACGAATCAAAACTGAACGACTCTGGACGTTCTCTGCGGCGGCGGCGCGACACTGCACTATCCTCCCGGCGGACCTAAGGCCTACGGCCTCATCGCCTCGCGCAACTCTTCCTTCGACTCAATCGACTGCTGCGATTTGGGAACATCCCAATCGCGCAGTGCCGGGTAAATGGAGTGGTAGCTCCTTAACCCGTCATTCCACACGAGATAGCGCAGATGCGGTTTTGGAACGGTATCTCCGGGCCGGGAAAGCGAACCGCGGCGATCAATCTGGCGCCGCAACTCTCCAACCAGCGGGTTATCACTACCTGAAAGATCCGCCAAAGAGAACTTCTTGCCGCCCGGGTGAATGATGGCTCCATCGGCGCGGCATTCAATGAACAGCACCAGCTCGCTGGCACCAGCAAGTCTGGCAGGACGTAACGGACGAGGCGATGAAGGTTTTTCCCGAGCCGCCAAAGGAAGTGGCACAAGTGCCCTCCCAAGTGGAGCCAAGTCGCCAGCATCAGGATCTTCGATCCCGCCTCCAGCACTGGCAATACCTCCAGTAGACCCAGAAGAACCGCCTCCCTGCGAACCCGGCACGGCTGGTTCGGGTTCCAACGGCCTGCGATCAGGCAAAGGTGGCGGGCCGTTGATAGGAGCCAGTGGTCCACCTGGGTTTCCCAGAACCATGCCAGCACCCGGAGTTCCACCGGAACCGCCTTCTGAAGATCCGCCTGGTGACCCGTTAGAAGATCCACCAGAACCACCTGGGGTTCCGCTGGAAGCCGTTCCGGGGGCACCTGGAGTTCCCATGCCAGAAGTTCCGCCAGATCCGCTCAAACCTGCTTGTCCAGCAGCACCAGATCCTCCCGCATCCGACCCAGATCCATCACCATTTCCAGACTCAGAAGAGCCCTGATTGGGCATTTGCAAAACAAGGCGCGCTGGCGAACCGCCGCCACTGCCAGTGGCGCTACCTTCGCTAGAGTTTCCGCCGGGACCGCCCGGCGAGCCTAGGGCAGTACCGCCCGGGCCATTGCCTGTTCCACCCGGCACGCCACCTGCTAAACCGCTACCGCCTGGTCCGCCAGTTAGTCCGCCCGGGCCATTGCCCGGTCCACCCGGTACACCACCCGCTAAGCCGGTACCGCCTGTTCCACCAGTTAGGCCGCCCGGGCCATTGCCTGTTCCGCCCGGCACGCTACCTGCTAAGCCGCTACCGCCTGGTCCGCCAGCAACGCCGCCCGGGCCATTGCTTGTTCCGCCCGGCACGCCACCTGCTAAACCGCTACCGCCTGTTCCGCCAGCAACGCCGCCCGGGCCATTGCCTGTTCCACCCGGTACGCCGCCAGCTAAGCCGTTACCGCCCGTTCCACCGGCAAGGCCGCCCGGGCCATTGCCTGTTCCACCCGGTACGCCACCGGCTAAGCCATTACCGCCTGTTTCGCCAGCAAGGCCGCCCGGGCCAGAAGTCCCATTCGATTCTGAACCTCCGCCGGGCGCTCCCACCCCAAATGCACCTTCAGCGCCATTGGGGCCATTTCCAAAACGAATACCGC
>CAMCLK010000090.1 GCA_945875585.1 Candidatus Kuenenia stuttgartensis
GCCAAGCAGAACCAACCGGCACCGACATTCCGCGACCGGGTGCCATCACAGGCACCCCATGACACAAGACAGATTCCGCCCACTCCATGGATTCACGATCTGCCCTAATTGACATGCCCCACGAAGCACAACGTCGCACAGTATCAGCCGCGCCAGAACCCGATGGAACGGCCATTAACTTGGCGCGGGCAGGCGGGAGCTTCTTAGCGATGGCTGCCAAGGCAGAAACAGCGACTGCCCCACCTCGAGGCATTTCCACAACCAAGGCACGGGTAACGTCACCGCCAAGAACTCTCTGATATGCCAACAGGCATTCAGAAGCACCAAGCGGATCTCCCAATGGGTCAAGCCTGGCCAATAAAACATCGAGTCCGGCCAGATCAACCTGTTTGGGCACGGCATGAGCTTCTACAGCAGGCCTCGAAATAGACCGCTTGACTCCCTGATAGGCACTTAACGCCCAATGGTGAATCCGAGAAGGTACCAACGGACGAACGCGTCGATAGTAGCTATTCCTGAGCCAAAAATAGATCATTGAAGAGGCGCCTTGGGGGCCAGCATCCTCCTCCTGCCATGCAGGCTCAGGAGCGACACCATGATTCCACCCAAATTCTATCTGATGCGCCATCAATTCATTGGTTGTATCAGGCAATGCGGAAACCAAAGGCGCGGCTGGCTGGGGAACAACCCAAACTCTCCCGCAAAACCCTCCGTCGCGAAACGCTTCTTCCGTGGCCGGCAAAGGTGTCAACAATCCATCGACCAGTGGCAGAGTTCTAGACCAACGGCGACGAACATCCCCACCAACTGGCCATGCGGGTGCAGATACAAAATCACTGGCTGTCGCCGCAATCAAGCGCGTACCTGCCAGAGGGTACAAGCGGTGAACAGGCAAAAACTGAATACTGATTGGGTTTCGGCCCGCTGTACGGGCTTGATGCGCATGAAACGCGAGACGACTCTCGGGTCGATCCAACACGATTGTCGGGCCGAGTTCCCGAATAAACGGCAGCCATGCCGACATCAGAGACCTATGCCACTGGGATTCGTAGTCATTCTGTCGTTCAGCCGACTCAGGGCCCACAACAAGAAAGACGCTATCACCGCTATCTGGCGCAGGTTCTTGTCCCATCATGGTCTCCCCCATGTTCATCCGTGAACCCGCCCGATCTTGCCGTTAGACAGCCAGCAAGGTCAAGGCGTCCCTGCATGTTCATGAAAGCAGGCAGGCGTTCAAGGAAACGAGGCGTCCATAGCCGAACGGGCCGGTCAACATAAGATGAAATTGATGCTACTGCCGATATAGTCCGAATGGAGTCTCGACTTTGGCACGATTTCTGCTTGTTGGCGGCTTCCTAGGTGCTGGAAAAACAACAGCAATTGGGCAGTTGGTAAAGCACTATCAGGAACAGGGCCTCAAAGTAGGAGTGGTTACCAACGACCAAGCCGACGGTTTGGTCGACACAGGCAACCTGCGTGGACAGGGCGTAACTGTTGAAGAGGTGAGTGGTGCCTGTTTCTGCTGCAAATTCAATGATCTCACCGATAAATTAGAACGTTTGGAAGCCAATCAGCGCCCAGACATATTCTTGGCTGAACCCGTGGGTTCATGTACCGATCTGGTAGCAACAGTAGTAGAACCATTGCGTGCCATTTACGCCGGCCAGTTACAAGTAGGCCCTTATTCGGTTCTTTTTAAACCATCGCATGGTAAACGTGTATTGGCAGGCCAAAACAGTGGGTTCTCCGAGAAGGCCGCGTACATTTTCCGCAAGCAACTCGAAGAAGCAGACATACTGTGCATCAACCGTGCAGATGAACTGACTACCGATGAAATCGAAACACTTACCAGCCTCATCGCACACGCTGCCCCCAAACGTCCAATTGTTCCAATCTCAGCGCGAACCGGGTTGGGATTCGGATTATGGATGGAGCACCTTGCGAATGATCAAGCTGGACCCGGACATATTCTGGACATCGATTACGACATCTATGCCGAAGGCGAAGCAGAACTGGGCTGGATGAATGCGACACTTCAGCTGAACCGCTCAGCGCCTGCATCGCTCGATCAGACAACGCTGGCTGTTGTGGAGTTCTTATCAGGGGTGTCCGACGGTGAAATCGCACACCTGAAAGCCATCGGGCAAACCGATAGCGGGTATGCGGTTGCCAATATTGTTCAATCGGGTTCCAAACCAACCCTGTCAATTGCCTCTGGTCAGGACACAACTGAAATCGAGTTGGTAATCAATGCCCGAATAGCCACCTCACCGGAAGACTTGATGGAGCGCCTTGGCAAAACCTTCACATTCTTGACGGCCCAAGGCTGGAATGTCAGGCAGGAATCAGTTCGGAGTTTCCGACCGGGGCGCCCGGTCCCAACGCACCGATATGCGGCTGCGCGCTGATTTACCCCTTAGTTCCCTGCAGGATAAAGCCCTATGTCGACAAATTATCCCGGTGCAATGGTCCGTGAAAAGGTAGACACCCACGCCAAGGCGCTGCGCGTGAATCTCGACCCTAGGCGTTATGGAACGTTCGCGGAAATCGGTGCCGGTCAAGAAGTGGTGCGCTGGTTCTTCCGCGTGGGCGGTGCCGCAGGAACCATCGCCAAAAGCATTTCAGCCTACGACATGGCAATTTCCGATGCCATTTATGGCCCATGTGATCGATACGTTTGCCGGGCCCGACTCGAATCGATGCTCGACCACGAACACACCCTTACTTCCGAGCGATTGCGTGAAAAACGTGGAGACAGCACAGCGTTTTTCACATTTGCCGACACTGTTTCGGCACGTAATTTCAAAGGTACAAACGAATGCCATGGCTGGATGGGAGTACGGTTTCAGGTATTCCCACGGGACCAAGATTCCCAAATCATTCTCCATGTAAGAATGCTCGATACGGAAAACATCCTACAGCAGGAAGCGTTGGGGGTGATTGGAGTCAATCTGCTATACGGCGCGTTTTTTCTGCATCATGAACCGGAACAACTTGTCGAGTCGCTTCTCGACAGCTTGACCACATCCCGTATCGAAATCGATATGATCGAGTTTTCTGGTATCGGTTTCCGTCAAGTCGATAACAGATTGATGAGCCTTAAACTATTGCAAGTCGGACTGAGCAAATGCGCCATGTTCGACACCAATGGAGAAATCCTGCAACCTTCTGAAGTATTTTATAAACGGCCGGTTCTGGTTGAGCGTGGAAGTTTTCGCCCTGTCACACATGTCAACATTGATATGCTCCGCGCCGCGCGCGAACGCTTCGATGCAGACCTGTTGCCTGAAGACCGAGCGCGCGTGGTCACCATCACCGAACTCACCATGCGCAACCTTTTAGAATCTGAAAATGACCCCAACCACCGCGACTTTTTGGCCCGGGTCGACATGCTCGCGGCATGCGGTCTCATCGTGATGATCAGTGACTACTTCGAATATTACAGACTCGCCGCTTTTCTGAGCCGCTGGTCGCAACGGCGCATCGGTATTGTGATGGGAGCAGCAAGTCTCAAGGAGTTGTTCGAACCAAAATACTATCAGCATCTCGATGGCGGAATTCTCGAATCGTTTGGAAGATTATTCAAGTTCGATCTCAAACTCTACGTTTACCCATTTCTTAACCCATCAACCGGCGATTTGATCACGGTTGAAACCTTGGAAGTCGCGCAATCGCTTGTCCAGCTTTATGGTTACCTTGTTGACCGGGGTTGCCTTATCTCGCTCGACAATTTCACCCGCGAATTCCTCCCGATATTCTCGAGAGATGCCTTGGCAAAAATCAGTGCGGGAGACTCGTCATGGGAATCAATGGTGCCAGAACAAGTTGCCAGCCTTATCAAGGAACGGCACCTGCTCGGGTACAAAGGTTGACGAGATTCACACCACTTGGGAGCAATTCATGATTTGGCTGCTGGCTTGCGTTTCATTGCATGTTCAGGCTCCAACGGCGGAAGCTGGGTCTTTTGCATTTTCAAGTGCCGACACTGAACAACAGATTCCCCCCATGTACCGCATGGAGTCTAAACGTTTTTCCTATAATCTATCGGCACCTGCACAACCTGAACCGGGCTTTACAACCCAGACACTCCGCTTCCCATCTCCCATTGAAAGCCCATTCCCGGAAAACAATATCGTTCACGCTGTCTACTATCGGCCGATTGGAAAGGGACCTTTTCCAACAACGATCGTGCTAGATATCACCGGAGGCGATCAAAGCCTCACACGCATGATCAGCACGTATATGGCTCGCAATGGTGTGGGAGCCCTGTTTATGCAGATGGCGTATTATGGCCCACGTCGCCCTCCGGGAACATCCATGAAGCTTATGTCCACCAATTTGCTGAGAACGCTACCCGGCATTCGACAAACGGTTCTCGATATCCGCACAGCCCGCGCTTGGTTAGCCTCAAGAACAGAAGTTGACCAACACCGTATCGGCGTCATGGGCACCAGTCTGGGCAGTTTATTCACAGCATTGGCAGGAGCGATCGAACCACGATTCGATCGCATAGCAGTACTTTTGGGTGGTGGTGGCATGGTGGAGGGATTTCATGCGCATCCACAAGCCAAACCTGTTTTTTCCGCGCTAGCCAATTATGGATTCGATAAGGACACCATCGCCTTCCTTCTTGCTCCATACGACCCATTAACGTGGGCCAACAGGTTAAAGGGCAGGCGGGTACTGATGCTTGAAGCTGCAAATGATGAAATCATTTCCCCGGAAATGGCCAAGAATCTTTGGATTGCAGCCGGTAAACCTGAAATCATCTGGTTTGAATGCACACATTACGGTGCGATTGCACACCTTGGCGAGGCTCTTCGCCGCATCAAGGATCACATGAAATCGTAATGAATTCATTAGCGCGAGCGAGGTCCTGAAAAATGTTGAATCTTATCTGTTTGATACCGGTTCTAGCTGTTGGCTGGGCACCGGCAGATGAAACTTCCGGGCCGTTCAACGGTTTGGACCGTCAGGTGCGCCTGACAGGAAAGCCCACCCTCACAGAAGCAATCGATCAAGTGGCCGCTGCCTGCGATGTTCGTATTGTTTTAGATAAGCAAGCGCTTCAAGGACGGTGGGAAACAGAACCGAAGGAAGTGGCCCTTTCCTTCATTCCTCCCGTCGGTGCCGGTTCATTAGTTCTTCGACGGTTCCTTCATCCACTGGACCTGCGCGCTGTCAAAATTGGCGACCATTTACTAATCACCACTGAAGAAATGGCGATGCCTCGGATTCTGAGGCAGCCTGTTCAAATTGCAATGCGAGCACAACCATTGGCTTCAATACTGCGTGATTTGTCGAAACAAACCAGCGCGACCATCATTGTTGATCCTCGCGCCTCAGAACAAGCCAAAGCAACGGTCAGCGTTGCACTCGATGATGTGTCGCTCGAAACAGCCGTCCGGGTTGCCACAGAAATGGCTGGTCTCAAGATGGTACGGATTGAGACTGTGATTTTTGTAACCACTCCATCCGCGGCGGCCTCGATTCGTTCTGAAAATGATTCGGGCAACGGAATGATTATTGGCCGAGATTTTGAATTCCGTCCCAACGCCGGCTTGATCGTGCCCGGCAATGCGGGGCCAGCTATCCCTGCTCCCGCTCCAGCCCAACGGAATCCATGACCACACTATCGAAACGCCCATGGATGGCATGGATACGCGTTGTACTCCCCGTTGTGGTGCTGATCCTACTTGCGGGGCATTTTTACAGATCGTTATCGGCACTTGACGATCTAGATGCTGGCGCCATGATTGCATCCATTCCGGTGTGGGCATGGTGCGGGTCGGGGACTCTTTATCTGGTTGGAATAAGCGCATCCGCTTTTTTTTGGCGCCTGCTCCTGAATGGTTGTGGACATAACCCGCCATTCATATCAACAATCCGCGCTTTTTTTGTAAGTCAGGCTGGAAAATATGCTCCTGGCAAGGGGCTCGCATTGCTCATTCGGGCTGCACTTCTCCGGACTCATGGCGTGCCCATGACTCTGAGTTTGGCTACGGGAATCATCGAAGTATTATGGACAATGGCTGTAGGATCCTTATTCGCACTTACCATTTATACAATTCTTGAATGTACGGGTAGTTCATCCACTTCTGCCGACCCATGGCTTCCTTTCAAACTTCTCGCCCTCACATGTGTTACCGCGGTGCCTGCTTACCCAGCGTGGAGCATCCGATTGGCCCGCGCCTCGGCGCGCAAGCTCGGGCTTGATCCTGGTGAGTTTGATTTCAGGCTGGGCTGGCAAAGCCTTCTGGCTGGAGCGGCGGTACTTGCTTGTGGTTGGATTTGCCTGACACTCAGCCTGATCGTACTGATTGCAGGCATGGCCCCAGCCAAGGCATTTCCATTGATACTGCCAGCCATGGCATGGGTTCCCTTGGCAAGTGTCGGTGGATTCGTCGCGTCGACTCCGGGCGGGATTGGCGTGCGCGAATACCTTATTGAACAGGCCCTGCTCCCCCATCTTGGCGCCAACCAAGCGCTTCTGGCGGCTTTGCTTCTGCGCTTGATCTGGACGGTTGCCGAAGCGGTAGCCGCACTCGTACTTTGGTTAGGATGGCGCGATTCAATCCCTATGCAGGTGCAGCACTCCAACCCGGCGGACCAGAAATCATGATCTCAGTAGTGGTCCCCGTGCACGATGAAGAGGGCAGCCTTGAGGAACTGTCGCGGCAGATTGCAGCGGTGGGAACCGTGGATGGGCACGCAATCGAAGTGATTTTTGTCGATGACGGCAGCAGGGACGACTCTTGGAACGTGATTGAGCAGCTTTCACAAACGCATGGTGTTACAGGCGTGCGCTTGCGGCGTAACTTCGGCAAGGCCGCGGCATTGATGGCAGGCATTGGGCACGCAAAAGGCGATTTTATCATTACCATGGACGCCGATCTTCAAGACGACCCGGCCGAAATACCACAGCTTTATCAAGTTCTTCAAGCGGGGGGACCAATTGGCAAAAAGGGCCGGGTGGCGCCGTTCGACATTATCAGTGGCTGGAAAAAAGACCGCCACGATCCATGGCATAAGGTATTTCCGAGCAGGGTTTTCAATGGCATGGTGAGTTGGCTGACGGGCGTTCATCTCCACGATCACAATTGCGGGCTCAAAATCTACCGTGCAGAAATATTCCGCGAGGTTCGGCTATATGGCGAACTACACCGTTTTGTCCCGGTTTTGGCAGGCGCCAGAGGATTCCGCACGGGGGAAATGGTGGTAAGACATCGCCCCCGCACATCGGGTAGCAGCAAATATGGGTTCACTCGCTTCTTCAAAGGTTTCATCGACCTTCTTACAGTTAAATTTCTTACTGGTTTTGGCGGCCGGCCCAAACACCTGCTGGGTGGATTGGGTTTGGCAATAATGGCATTTGGC
>CAMCLK010000091.1 GCA_945875585.1 Candidatus Kuenenia stuttgartensis
CGGGAGATCACCGCATCGACACGGCCCCATGCCACGGTTGGGTCATCGCTGGCGGGCGACACGCGCCGAATAACTTTATAAATGACCGTATCACCCGGGCGAGCCTCCCCCAAGTCGGCGGCGCGGAAGCGCACGGTTGGCAAACTAGCAATGCCACGAACAACAAAGCGCCCCGCAGAATCGCGTATTAAAACGCCACGCAAGGTGCCCCGGGGCGGTTCTGGAGTTGGCATGCGCAACGATCGATTGCTGCCAAAAACAACCCTGCCAGCACGCAGTAGTGCGCGCAAGGCGTCACGCAGCAACGGGTACTTTTCCTGGCTGATTTCCATCTGTCTGGCCAGGCCCTTGGCCTTGGTCGGACGGTATTCCGGACGTGCCATCCATTCGAGCACTCGGTCTTCAAATGGATCTGAAGATGATGTGGCCATGGAGAAACCTCCTGGGGCCAGCCCCGTCTTTTCAAACGGGGCCGCGGTACAATCGCCTCTGCAACGCCGGGTGCCATGGAGCCCATGCCCCTTGCGCACGGTTTTCTTCGATGTGCCTCAAGACCATGTTCATGCGCGAATCCATCGAGTCGATCTGATGAAGCGCAACAGCTTCCGGGGTCATGGGAAGTTTAGGGCTCCCGTGCTCGAGAAGTCCGTGGTGGCTAAGTAGCATGTGAAAGAGCCTGAGCCGGGTTTGTGGAGGGAACTGAGTTCCAAGCGTTTTTTCCACTTCCACAATCTTGGCTGACACCATGTCTTGGCCAAGGGCCAGATGCCCCAGCAATTGACCCGCATCGGTATAGGCAAAGCCCTGACCTACCGAAAGCTCCTCGACTTTGCCGATATCGTGAATCAGGATACCTACTATAAGTGTGTCTCGATCAAGCCCGGTGTAGAGCGGGGCGATGGCATGCGCGATATCCATCATGGTGGCAACGTGTTCCACCAGTCCACCCACATAGGCATGATGCGCCGAAACACCCGCAGGTGCCGCCATGAATTTTTCCATCAATTCATGGTCGAGCAATATCGACTCAGCAAGGGCGCGGAGCGGAAAATCAGCGATCGCGGCCACGTGGCCGCTCACACGTTTCAGGCTCACAGCGGGGTCAGTTGGGGCTCGCGCCACAAACTCTTCCGGATTCAGACCCTCTGGAGAGGCTTTTTCCAAGGTGTTGCAAATAACCTGGAGTGCTCCCTGATATGCCTGAACCTTGCCAGCCACCCTGACTAGATCGCCATCCGCAAACGATCCGAATACTCCTTGGCCCGCATTCCACATGCGAGCCATCAACATTCCCGTGCGATCGGCCAATTCCAGCTGAACGTAAAGGTTACCGGCCCGGTTGGTCCGCAATTGCTTGTCGCGGGCCAAGTAGATGTCGTCAATGGTGTCGCCATCGGCAAGTGAGGCGACGCTACGGCGAGTCATGTTCCAGTGCTCCCAGGGCAGAGTTTCAGTTACCGGGGGGTATTGCTCCCGGCGGATGGAATTGTGCAGACACCATCCTTACAAGGCACCAGCCCGAAGCGATTGCGTGCGATCCACATGTAGGCTTTCTGTCCAAGCCATCCCACGCCGGGAATGTAGAGGATAGGAGCCACAAGAACCAGCGCTGGCAATCGCCATGCGATGTGACGAAACGCCCAAAAACCATGATATGTTCGCCCGGCATGGGGTGTCACCACATGCATTTCCTCGATCAGGCGTGAAAGCTCGAGCGGCGGTTGGGTGGCTGGAATATTGCCGGGATCTCGGAGCGAGCGGAACTCAAGATTGCCGAGCCAATCGAAAGCCTTCAACAACCGCATGGATGCCTGACAAAACGGGCAAAACCCGTCGAACAGCACCAGAGAGCGCCTTCCATTCCACGCGGCTGGTGGTTTGGTGTCAGGCAAGGTGTTCATGATTGGCTCCTTCTTTACTATTCTAGCACCTGAGACTAACCATGCACCGACTCACCCGTCTGGTTCATCCCCTCCACGGACAGCCTGCCATGCCACACGCCGCCAAGCAAATACTTGCAGTTGATCTAGGTGCCGAGAGTGGGAGACTCATCGCAGGAGGTTGGACCGGAGAACAAATCAAGCTGGACGTGGTTCACCGTTTTCCCAATCGGCCTGTGCGCGTTCTCGACAAACTGTATTGGGATGTACTCGACCTGCACCGCGAAATACTTCAGGGCTTGCGCATCGCAGGTGGTCGCCTTTCCGACATCGCCTCGGTGGGGGTCGACACATGGGGGGTGGACTTCGGCCTGATAGGACAGAACGGAACCCTGCTCGGGCATCCCCGTCATTACCGCGATCCACACACCGAAAACATTCTGGCGGAAGTTGATCGGGTACACCCCTTGTCATCCATCTACAAGGCGACCGGCATCCAACTCATGCGGTTCAACTCGCTGTTCCAGCTTGCTGCCATGCGCCGCGATGGCAACCCCTTGCTCGATCAGGCCCGCCATCTCCTTTTCATGCCCGATCTCTTTCACTACTTCCTGTCAGGTGAAACAGCCAACGAGATGACCAACGCCAGCACCAGCCAGATGTTGGACCCACACACACGCCAATGGCGGACAGACCTTACCAGTGCACTCGATTTGCCGCACGGCATGCTTGGCACACTTGTTCCGCCCGGAACCGCCCTTGGCACCCTTCGGCCGTCAGTGGCGCAGGAAACGGGTCTTGGTGCCATTGCGGTGGTGGTTCCAGCAACACACGATACAGCAGCAGCGGTCGCTGCGGTTCCTGTGGACCCATCACACGCAGCCACGGGAAATTGGGCCTACATCAGCTCTGGAACCTGGTCGCTGTTGGGTCTGGAAACCAAAACGCCTTATCTCGACGAGAGAGCACGCGCCGCCAATGCCACCAATGAGGGTGGAGTTGATGGCACCATCCGGCTGCTGAAAAACATTATGGGGCTTTGGATTGTTCAGGAGTGCCGCCGCGCTTGGGAACGTGAAGGGCAGGCCCTCGATTACGAAACCCTTACGCACTTAGCCGCTCAGGCGCCTGCGGGCAGCCCATTGGTGGATCCTGATCACGCTTCGTTCTTGCTTCCAGAGCATATGCCAAGTGCCTTGCAAGCCTACTGTTCCCGCACGGGCCAACAGGTGCCAGAGGGACCGGGACCTGTATTGCGTTGCGCCTTGGAAAGCCTGGCCTTCAAATACCGATTTGTGCTTGAACAACTGGAATCACTTGCTGGCGTGCGCGCGGAAGTCATTCATGTGGTGGGTGGAGGATGCCAAAATCGCTTGCTGAATCAACTCACAGCCGACGCCTGTGGCCGTCCGGTAGTGGCTGGACCAGTTGAGGCGACTGCCGCAGGGAACATTCTGACACAAGCGTTGGGGCTTGGACTTGTCGGTTCACTTAGCGATGCGCGAGCCGTGGTCAGGCGTTCATTCGAGCTGATGACACACGAACCTTCGCGTTCGGGGCTGGCTGCCGCTCGCTACGCCTTCTTCCAAACCTTGGTGGGGCATTAACCGGTGGCAGGCTGCTGGATAGCCGTTGAACCACTGGGCGACATGGCTCTCTTGTTCCGGTTTGCCGATGAATCAGCAGCCATGACGTTTGCCCGGCTGGTTCGATCTGCAGACATGCGGCAATGGGGAGTGGTGGACGTCACGGGTGCTTACCGAACCGTATCGCTCCATCTGGGAAGTGGGCGGTGGAATAAAGAAGAATTAATCAACACCCTAGGGGCGCTCAACTACCAAGCTGATATCCAACCGCCGACAAAACACGTCGTACCGGTCTGCTACGAATCAGGCGAAGACCTGGATTGGGTAGCAAAAACATTGGGGCTAACCCGTGAAGAGGTGATTTGCGCACATACCGGTGCCACCTACACTGTTTTTGCATTGGGCTTTATCCCGGGCTTTGCTTATCTGGGCTGGCTTCCAAATTTATTATCCGGCTTGCCTCGACGGGAAGTGCCACGTACCGCCGTGCCGGCCGGCAGCGTTGCAATAGCCGAGAGGCAGACAGGTGTTTACCCATCCAGTGTACCGGGAGGCTGGCACCTGATTGGGCGCACACCGTGCCAGATCGCCCGTCCAGAAAGCGGTTACTTCCCACTGCAATCAGGCGATAGTGTAAGTTTCCGGGCCATCAATGCCGCGGAATTTTTGGCTCTGGAAGGGCAAGACATCCAGAAAGCGGTTTGAGACCATGGAAAATTCCATTCGCTTGTGGGTATATGGAACGCTGAAGCAAGGCGGCAGACTGCACGACGCCATGAACGGTGCATCGTTCATGGGAGAGTACCGATCCGTTGCGGGATACCAACTTGTGCGGGTTGGCTGGTATCCCGGGCTGGTTGCCAGTGTCTCTGAAGACACAAGTCAAACAGTCGCTGGGGAACTGTACGATGTTCCTGAAAGGATGTTGGAACATCTGGACCAGGTAGAAGGCGCGCCATTCCTATTTCGCCGCGAACAAATCTTTCTGGTTGGATTTTCCGATCCGGTTGAAGCCTATTTCTATCAGGGTGCAATCGATGGAAAGCCAGTAGTACCCAACGGAGAATGGCCAGTCGCATGAATCTGGGCGCGCAGTTGATAAACGAGATCAGGCACCGGCCAGACGATACCGTCCAGCCACTGATACTCGCTGACTATCTGGAGCGCATGGGAGATACCCGAGCCGCCTACCTGCGTTGGATGCACGCGGCCAACGATGAACCCGCCGACACCCCTGAACGCGCACACGCGCTTGGCACAGCACAATCGCTCATGGCCGAAAATGAGCACGAATGGGCGCGGCCATTGGCGGGCCGGGCCATGTGGTGGCAGTGGTCTAAATCTGGAATTGATTCAGTGGAACTGGGGGCATCGGCTAACATCCTTGCTAGCGAGCTGCTTGAAAGGCACCCCGTTAGAGAATTTTTGTTGTCGGACCTTCAGGGCGGCCTTCCCGCTGATTGGCCCCTATGGACATCGGATATTTTTCAGTTCCGGTTGCGTTTGGGCCCGGTAGGTGATCTTGGTTTGGCGAAAATTCTCGCTTCCGGACAATGGCAGCACCTCGAAGAACTCGAAGCCAGCGGCACAGGTGCAGGCCTGGCAACCACATCGGAGCTGATTCGATCCGGAATGTTCGGAAGCCTGAAATCACTCCATCTGGCAGATTCGCCCTCATGGGGCGACAAAGGCCTCGCGCAATTGAGTGACCGTGACGCGCCAAAACTGAAATGCCTCGACCTCAACAGGACCAACATAACGGCTGGTGGCATTACCACCTTCCTGTCTGGCGACGCGTTCCCATCCCTTGAAATCCTCCGATTGGCGACATTGGCACCCCCATCTCGCTTCATAGCGGCAGGCATGGCATCCATGGCTGCCGCCCTGCTAGACAGCCCATGCCTTCCACGCCTGACCTCACTCGATCTTTCAGGCTGGCGCTTGGGGCCAGATGCCTGGAGCGATTTCGCAAGATCACACCGGGTGGATAGCCTTGCGGAGTTGTCACTGGCCCGATGCGCGCTGGGAAGTGACGGTATCGCCATTCTGCGCGAAGGCCATGCGCTGGCGGGAACCTCCCAACTTGACATCTCCAGCAACGGACTCGCACCATCGGCCATGTCTTTATTGGCGCAGTCACCCCTGACTTCCCGACTCAATAATATCAATATCGCTCACAACCAGATCTTGGACAAGGGCGTCATGGCCCTCATCGACTCGCCACTAGGCGAGCGTTCCATGCATTACGATATTCGTGACAACGGTATCGGCAGGCCCGGCTTGATGGCTCTGGCTTCGTTACCCGAAGGTCGTATCCATGGTTTGCGTCTGGGCGGCAACCAAGTGAATGGAACAGCCCTGAAGCAACTTTTGGCTAGCAAGGCCACGGTTCAAATTCGGAATCTGGATATTGCGGATATTCCTGCTGAAGTAGACGTTGTCGATGCTCTGGCCAAGGCAGATCCACTGGTAAACCTTCAGGCCCTACGAATCGACACAAATTTGCTGCGGGTTTTTCTGGCCCGCAAGCGCCTATGGGTTCCGCCCACAGTCAGGTGGCTGATTCGTGGCGAGACCGACCATTCATTGGCCCGCGCCCTTTTTGCCTTGGGAGCACGCGATGTCTGGTTTGAATCACCTGTGGGAATAAGGCGCCTGCATCACCTTGGCGCCGTCGGTAAGTCTGCTCCTTAGGGAGCACCATTAAGAGCGGGCTACCAAGTCCCAATCAGGCAAAACGTTGGTTCCCGGACGCAAGCGAACGGTAAGGACCTTTTGAGGCTGATCAAATACGGATAAACGATACGATCCTTCGGAAAAAATACTGAACGGCCACTATCAGCAGCGGGGCATCACCCATGGGCGCCAACTCTATATATCCGCCAAGGTTGGCATGACCTTATGCAAGAAGGGCATGATAGATCTGGCAAAGAGATTGCGTTTCAGCTTGGTGAATTTGCGTGGTATTGGCACCAGCAGGAAATATTCGGATTTCTTCGGGGAACCTGTCCACAGGAATACTTGGGCCCGGAACCAAGCCGCCCATGCGCGCATGCTTGAGCTCCCCAAGACAACGCTCACGGAAATCGGAATCGATGGGATTTGAACCATCGCCCCTGCTTTCCATGTCGCGCAGGAACGCCTCGATTTGCCCCTGCAACGCGACTTCTTGGCCGCGGCCCATCAACCGGTTAGCCGCGCGCCCCCACCATGAGCTTCCCCGTAAACCAATCTCCAGCGTTCGCCATCCCCGATCCTGAGATTCGGTCATAACCTGCATCAGACGTTGAGTCTGGTCCGCGGGCCCACGAGTAATCATGCGGACAAGATCGCCCGAAACATCACCCAGAAAAGGTCGCAAAGCCAGAGCTACAAGGCCGCCGGCAATTTTCGTGGCCTGACTCGACATAGGTTCCCCTTTGATTCAGCGCGCCAATTCCAAAACCTGCCGGATAACTTCACCTTCACAGCGCAATTCAAAGAAACCACTTGTGGCAGGCAGTTCAAATTCCACTCTGGCTGGGACACCACTCGGCAATTCCTTGACCATTCTGCCAGCTGAATCGTGAATGGATCCACGCGGAGCAACAATGCGATTTTCACACACTACTTCTGCAAAAATCTCCCTCAAATGCCGCATTTCCGTGGCGATTTTATGGTCCCACAAATCCACGGGGACTCCGCTGTCCAAGTCATCGAGCTCCTCCATCTGGGACTCGTTGATTCTTTCTCCCAAGCCGATCAAGACAAATTTAACCGGGTTACGCTTGCCAGCGTGAATACGACGCGCCAACTCCACACTGTACTGCTTAACTGCCTGAAGATCATCGATGGCG
>CAMCLK010000092.1 GCA_945875585.1 Candidatus Kuenenia stuttgartensis
AATCTCGAAGACAAAACCGTGGAAGCTTGCCTTGCTTACCTCCGAGGGGAACTAGGCCAAACAACTCTCTTGATACCACGGCTGCGTCGAACCGTGGACGGCTACCACCACTTGGCACGCCAAAAATTCCGCTTCCAGATCCGACAATCATTGGGGGCTATTTCCGCTCAAACACTGCGCCCAGTCGTTTTGCATTCGCTCGATTCTTCGCGACTACTCGGTGAAATCACTCCTGAGTATGCCGACCTCCTGAAAATCGGCGATCGTTTCTTGCTCGATGGGCGGGCACTCCAAATCAACCGCCTCTCCGGACCGGATGTCGAGGTTATCGAGGCGCCAGCATACGCCAGTCCACCCCGGTGGAGTGGCGAGCTACTTCCCCTTTCGGGTCGGCTGGCTCATCGCCTTCAGGAGTTGCGCGATACGGCAGCGGCCATCATTGTGGACGGCACCATATCGCTGGCGCAGTGGCTCCAAAACAGACACAAGTTACTGCCAGTTGATGCCGATGTTCTGGCCAATTACTTTATTGCGCAAGACCAGCACAGCGAAATCCCGCATACGAATTCTCCGTTTGCAGAAATCTCTCCTTGCGAGGGTGGTTGGCTTCTGGCGCTTCACACCCCGCTCAATCGAGCCGGAAACGATGCCTTGGCCCGGCTGATTGCCAGACGCATGTCACGATCCAATGGCGGCCTCGGGCAAACCGTGGTGGCTGATCTGGGAATTGGCCTTTATTTGGAGGAACTACCGCCAGAGCCCGCTGCATGGTTGCGCGCGATTTTGTCGCCAATTCAGGCCTTAACCGATATTGCGTTGGCTCTGCTACCATCCGACATGGTTCGCCGACGCTTCCAAGAAATTGCCACCACGGCACTCATGATTCCGCGCACAAAAGCCAAACGGGCTGGCAAGGCACCCAAAGTGGGCGGAAGTTCATGGGTTGCCAAACGATTGTTCGACTACTGCTTGCGCCACGACCCAGACTTCTGCCTCATCCATCAGGCTCGCCGGGAGATTCTTGAAACCTCATGCGATGCCACAACGGCACTTCAATGGCTTCAGCATGTCAGCACATTGCCGCTGCGCATTAGAAGACTGCCGTATCCCTCACCATTTGCCCAGCATTGGACTCAGGGCGGCGCGGGGCCAGACCTAGCACCCGATTCTCCGAGTGAAGCCTTGGCTAAACTCAAAGAACGCATCTTGGGAGCACAAGCGTGATCTGGGATGACTGGTGGCTTGACCACCGCCGCATGGCGTTGCATCGCCCCACGGGAACATTGGTGGTTGGCGATTTGCATTTGGGTTATCTCAACTTCAGACAGCGGCTGGGCGAGTCTGTACCTTTGGAATCGCTGGCCGAAGAACTGCTCCCACTTGAACAGGCGTGGAATGACCTGCGGCCTTGCGGGTTACTGATTGCTGGTGATCTTGTTGAACGTCAGGCAACGGGCTTAATTCCCGCTTTTGCCAAATGGGCACACGACCGATCCATCAGCATTCTTGGGTTGGTACCGGGTAACCACGACACCGGAATCCAACTTCCGCCCTTCCCCGTTCTTGATCAAGGGCACCAACTAGGCCGATGGCGCATTTCACACGACGACGACGCCCTGCCCGAGCCATTGGTTCATGGTCACAAGCACCCTGCCATACCATTACCGGGCCACGGAATGGCTGCTTGTTTTGTTGTTTCGCAATCCCGGCTGATGCTGCCGGCATACTCGGCACACGCCGCTGGCGGAAGCGTCTTACGGCGGTCTATTGTTCCATGGCCCGAGGGTGAGGTGATAGCCATGGCGGGAGGCAGACTTGAAAATCTGGGGGATATCAACGCATTGAGGGCAATTCTGGGCCCCAATCAACGGAAAAAGCGGAGACTGTAACAGTCTCCGCCCAAAATTCCGTATTGTTCAGGCTAATTCTCACCAGTAGCGCAAGCGCCAGTAATCGTGCTTGGTAGCGAGCTTGCTGAAGTACCAGAACCCGTCGTTCCACTCGAGTTTCACCGACCGCCAGCCTGGTGGGACTTTAGGGAACGGGTAGCATGGGCCGATGAATGGAAATGCCTCAGCCGGATAATATTCCGGATAAGCCACACGGGAAAAGTTGTTGTGGGGTGCGTAGGTCGGCCATGCGTATGGGGGCAGCTTGGGTGGGTACAGATCGTAGGGCGTCATGCCCGGCGTGCTGTAGATGGGGGTTGGTTCAGGCATCATGGCACCCGGTTGGCCGGGCATATTGCCTGGGGCCATGGCGCGTGGTGCGCCTGGTACTGCCATCGGTGCGGGCAACTGTTGTGTTGGGGTCTGAGCAAAGGCGAAGCTGGAGAATCCAGCCACTAGCGCCAAGCCCAGGGCAATCCTTGTCATGGAAGGCATCCTCCTGATGATCCACTCACGGTCGGTGAACTATTCCCGCCAATAAAAGAATGGGCAATCAACAAGGGAGGAATCGTGCCGTGTTTTTCGCTGCGGTGCCGTGTTTTGTCGGTGTATCGGGTGATGCTTACCCGATTGGCATCATCGTCACGGTCCCAAGCCAATTTGAGGATTTAGATTCAAGTTACTTAGGTGGAAGCGATTCCTTGACAGTTTGCCCTTTGGGGTTTAACCTTGACTCATCGCACCCGTAGCTCAACTGGATAGAGCAGCGGTCTACGGAACCGCAGGTTACAGGTTCGAATCCTGTCGGGTGCACTGAAGAAAAAGCCCAGAAAACATAGAAAACCCCGGTGAAAGCCGGGGTTTTTCTATTAACCTGCCTATAGCCCAATCCGTTGAAGTCCCAGCAAATCCACCATAGACTCAAAATGTTGCACCACATTCTGCGCAACATTTTTCTCCACCAAGGCACGCACGATGTACCGAAAAATAATCACGCGTCCAATTCCCGATGATGCAACAATCGTGAGCACAAGTAAGATCCGCATCAAAGTTATGAGAAAATGGGTTGAACGAGAAATCAATGCGTCTGGTCTGATGGTTTGCGAATCCAAACGATTTTATGACCGCGTCCGCCAACCCAATGGCAAACTAAAAGAGGTCCCCCTGACTTCTGACAGGGCTTCTTCGGAACAGATGCTGGCGAAATTGCGGAGGCAGGCACAACGAATTGCCGTAGGGCTAGAAGAAGCGCCACTTCCCGGAAAGGAACGCTCACTCTCTGAACTGGCTGAAAACTGGTTCCAAGAACTAGAAAACGCTGGCAGAAATGAGTGCCATATTCGGACTGTCAAAGCCCGACTGATGTCACTTCTGGAAACTTGCCGCCTGACCACACTCGCTGAACTGTCGAAACAAGAAACCATTCAAAAAATTGCCACATCACTCAACAACCTACGTCGTCAAAACTCAACGATTTCGCTTCCCGATTCAGTTAGCTTTAGCCCTGCCGAACTAAGGACAATTCTCGAAATATCAGCAACAGCATTCTCAAAGCTGGTGCGCACTCGTGGAATCTCAGGAACAGGTAGAGGAAAAGCAAGAAGGTTTAGTTTGGCCGAGGCAAAAATCATCATTTCACACAGGGGGCGTGGTAGCGCCCCCAACACTATCAACGGGTATCGGGCCAGTATTAAAGCTTTTTGCAATTGGCTCCACCGAAACGGATTGATTGACAAAACTCCTTACCTGCCACTGCGAGGTGATGAGCGTAAAGACAGACGCATCATCAGGCGCGCTATTACTTGGAACGATTGCCAAGATCTTGCCACGGCTATTTCGACAAACGGCGAATCCAAGGCAGGTATGACAGCAGAAGCCCGATCCCTGCTCTACAGAACAGCCTTTCGAACATTACTCCGGGCCAGAGCCCTTAGAGAATTAACACCGGGCGACTGCCATCTCAACGGCCAAGAACCGTTTCTCTCGATAAGAAGCGAAACTGATAAAACGGGGCGCGCACGCTGCATTCCCCTTCCCCCGGATCTGACAAACGACTTGCGTCGACATATTGCGGGAATGCCAATCAAGAAGCCTATATGGCAAATGCCTACCCAGATGGCTCAGTTACTTCGCGATGATTTAAAACTCGCAGGAATTCCATTTTCCACGGAAGAAGGCGTTTGCGACTTTCATGCGCTACGACATGCAGGAGCTACTCACATGGCACGCAGTTGCGTAGCGCTCGACATCATTGCTAAGATAGGTGGATGGAATAACTTGCAACAGTTCTTCACCAGATATGGCCACTATTCTGTAACTGATCTGGCTGAAGGAGCACGGAGGGCTTGGTAATGGGATCAAAAAAGAAAAACCAAAAACTTAAGGCTCACGACACTGGTCTCGCCAATCCCTACCCATCCGAAATAAAAGCAGCTATTTCCCAGCCCACCGCTGTAAATGGACAGCCATCGATATTTTTCGAAGCTCTTCCTGAAGGATGCCCATCCAACCTCCAAGTGCTCAAGAAACTCATCGAAGACGTGAATTACGCCCGCAAACTGAATCCCAAAACACATCCTGTTTCCGTCTTTGCCTTAGCTGCAGAAGCTGTGCAAAGATCCTGTTTGATTCGAAGTGCTTTTGAAAAAACCAGGAAGCATAAGCCTATTTTCCTGACCGACACAATGAAGTTGGCTACTAAAACCTTTTTTGAATCCAAGCCGAAACAGGCTCGTGGAAAAAACTTGGACAAACTTCTTGCAATGATGAGCGTTACTTACGGTTGTGAGGCATTGGCCGAAATGACCATGTCACAAATTAAAGACCTTGCCCTAGAACATTACAACCGAATCGTTTCCACCGACAGAATATCCAACTCCTCAGGCTACAACAGCATAGTTGGCGCAGTCTGTTCCAGTAGACGGGAATCCCAGAAAAAGGAAATCGACCCTAGGCAAAGCAAAAAAAACTAAGATTCCGAGGCAAACCGGTAAAGGCATAAACTCTTTGAGAATAGATAGTTGCAGCGTATTCCGCCCAATCAAATCCAAAAAAACTCATTTCGACCCGTTGATTAGCGGCCTCCACTTATGGGGGGCCGCCGATCCCGGGGAATTTAATCATGCAATTTGAAAGCAATAATGATCGCGCCGTTAGAGCCCGAGAAGCTTACAAGCTTTTAGCAATCGGCCGCAGCTCGTTTTATCGGCAACTCAATGCTGATCCCTCGTTTCCGCAAGGCGCCAAGATTGGTCGAGCTCGGGTGTGGCTCGTGTCTGACTTGTTCATGTGGCTTAAGCAGTCCTCAAAGCGCCGTCGATAATTTTGCTCCACAGAATCTTCCCCAACGCGACAACCCATTACCTGTCGCCCCTACTCATCGGTGCCACCATCGCGGTGGCTGGCAAGGATTGCCCGTTGCTTTCACTTAGGCAATGGCACCGACATGGAGGTCAGTCAACCGAGGCGCCAACACGGTGCTTCAACTTAACTTTCAGATTCAATTCACCTGTGCGTATGCTGCAAGGAGTTTTTATTATGGCTAGGGCTAAACCTAACACTTCCAGACGTCTCAATCCTGGTCTACCCGATCAGGAAGCAGTTCGAGCAATGGCCACTGTTTGGCTCGAAGAACAGAAGAAAGCTTGGTCAGATATTGATCCAATGCTTCAAGTAGGCGCATCCGATAAAGAAACCCTCGACAACATGGTGGCCGAGTTCTTGGCTCAGTTCGGCAAACCATGCAAGATTCAGGTTCCATCTTTGCTTCCCGAGAATCTGGCTACAGCTTACTTGCGCTATTCCTGCGACAACTCCAACATGCGGAGTTTAAGCCAGCAACTCCGGAATGTGCTGATCCGGGCAAATTTAGACCAGGTCTTCATCCCATGGAACCTCACATTCGCTGACGCTGCCGTCACAGGCACCATCTCAGGGCGGATAGGGTACCAGCAGGCTAAGAGTGTGATACTGGAGACCGGTAGTCCAGTTGTTTGCCTTTACGTCGATGACATCGGCCGGGCCAGCCGTGACACCTCTGAAATCCTTGATCTGGCACGTCTGATCAAGGAAGCCGGGAAGGGCATGATTGGTGCCAGCGACGGTATCGATCTCGCCAGTGATAATTCCAAGATCATGGTGACTGTGAATGGAATGCTGAACGAGCAGCACATCGATCAGCTACGAAGCAAAGTCAATCGTGGAATGAGAGACTCATTTCTCCAAGGGAAAGTGGTCTCTAATGCTCCATTTGGTTACAGGCTGGTTCCAGTGAAAAATCCAGATGGGTCGGTGATGATTTCCAGCAACAAAAAAGTTGTTCAGCGGATGGAAATCGACTCTGTAGAAGGACCTGAGGTTCGCAACATATTTGACATGTATCTGAACCAGCTCAAGAGCCCCGTCCAGATTGCACACGACCTGAATGCCAGAAAGGTCGCTGGCCGGAACACTTGGCAAGACCCAGCGGTCAAGCAAATTCTGCGACGGCACATCTACACCGGTATTGAGTACCGGAACATGACCAAAATGCGGAGGGATCGGGTGACGAATAAAGTCACAACCATCCACATACCCCGCGATCAATGGCAAAAGAGGGAGGTACCGCACCTAACGATTCTGGAACCCGGAATCTTTGAGAAGGCCCAAGCCAAGCTTATTGCCACAGCCGAACGGGCAAAGAAGAAGCGAGAAGCAGGGCCCAAGTATCCTGAAAACAGCAACGCGTTGACCTATCCAAAGTTGTTGATTCGCCCCATCTGCAAGACATGCCGTTGGCATTTGGTACTGGGTAATTCATCTAACTATTCTGCATTCAGATGCAGTCGTGGTAACAGACACGCCGGCGGCTGCCAGCTCATGGGGTACAAATCAGTCTCGCTGATCGAAGCGTGCGTTCTGGAGAAGCTAACGGAGGAGTTCTTCACACCAGCGTTTTTGACCAGGCTGCTTGAGGCTGCCAACGAGTACCTGATCGTAGAAGCCAGCAAGCCCAGACAGGACACCGTCCCGATCAAGAAACGGATTGCCGAGATCGATCGTGAACTTGAGCGACTGGCCTACATTCTTGCCACTGAGGACACGACCCT
>CAMCLK010000093.1 GCA_945875585.1 Candidatus Kuenenia stuttgartensis
CGCACAGAATATCGTGAATCATCTGGTCGTAAGGCATGTTGCTGGCCAAGCGCTTGCGCAACCAGTCGTGCCACATTTGGCTGCGACGCGATTTGGTGGCCTGAGGGTTCTCCATCGCATCCGTATTGTTGCCGGTGATGTCGCTGAACTTCGTCGCCCACACGGCAGCATGCATTGGATGAGCCAGCAGTTCTTCAATTTTGCGGGCACGTTTGTCGGCCCGGCGATCCGCCACGAACGCGCGGATCTCTTCGGGGGTAGGCAACGTGCCGATCGTGTCGATGGTGACGCGGCGCAAGAACTCGTAATCGTCGGAACGGGGTGCTGGGGGCATGTTGAGACGCTTCAGCTTGGCGAACACGTGAGTATCGATGAAATTGGCTTCAGGTAATTTTTTCGGGAATACCGTGCCAGAAGGCAGAACAGCAGGAACCAGAATGTGAACTGGAACAACCTGACCGCGGTAACTCACCACCAGAGTGGTGTCTCCGGAACGAACCGATTGCACGCGGGCCGATGTGATTTGAGCCACGGCATCGTCGTTAACGCGGATGTCGCACAGTGGCGTCAGGTCTTCCGACCGACCGTTGGCAAAGGTGCCCAGCACCGTTACGCCAACCGATTCGCCCGGCTTGCGGAAAGCAATTTCTGAAGGTGCAACACGCAGCTGTGTCAGCGTGCCACTCCCCTTTTCCCAAGTGGCTCCTTGCGAAATCCAGTCGCGGAACATCTGGTACTGCCAAGAATTACGGTCGAATCTCTTACCGCCCCCGTGTTCGACCTGCCCCGTGGCCTTCAACAGCAAAAGGCTTGAATCGGGTCGCTGCAAATCAACACGGCGTCCCTGCGATTCCCGGGCTATGGCAAGAAAGTCGCGTTCAGGCTCGTAACCGAACAACGATAAACGAAAGTTTCCTTTGCCCTGGAATGAGCCGTGGCAGGAACCAGAAGCACATCCGGTTTTGCCAAGCAGGCCCATGATCTGGCGTTCAAAATCAACAGTTGGCGATTCAGCTGCAACTGATGGCCCCGCACTTAGCGCGATAATAAATGTTGCCAGAAATGCTGGGCGACCGTACATGGCGCAATACCTCACGAGAAACGAGGCAATCATTCCTACTTTATGAACACTCAACCGGTTTCAAAGTTCCGCAATACTTCCGTTTCCATTCTTCCAAAAGGGCTGGATTAATTAGTGGAGTTCGATGAATCTTTCATGGCTGACGGTCTCTCGCCCGTTGGAATCCACTTCTTAAGGAATGACCATGTCATTGAGCAAACGACTTTTCGCCGAGTTCCTCGGCACTTTCTGGTTGGTGTTTGGCGGTTGCGGTAGCGCGGTTTTTGCCGCCATGGTCATCTCTGCTTCCGGCACCACACCCATCAATCTGGGCATCGGGTTCGTTGGTGTCAGTCTGGCATTTGGCCTGACCGTCATGACCATGGCGTTCACCATTGGTCACATTTCCGGCTGCCACCTGAACCCTGCCGTCACTCTCGGCCTTGTGGCAGGTGGACGATTCAAATTTGCAGACGCTCCCGCCTATATTGCAACACAAGTGGTTGGCGCGATCGCTGGCGCGGGCGTCCTATATCTCATCGCAAGCGGAAAGCATGGCTTTGAGATCACCAATTCCGCAGGCACATTTGCCACCAACGGCTACGACAATTTTTCGCCAAACGGCTACACATTGATTTCCTGCTTGCTGGCAGAAGTGGTGCTAACCTTCTTCTTCCTACTGATCATCATGGGCTCAACCGATCGCAGAGCACCTGCTGGGTTTGCTCCCATTGCCATCGGACTTGGCCTGACCCTCATTCACCTGATTGGCATTCCAATCACCAATCTTTCGGTCAATCCAGCTCGCAGCACCGGGCCGGCACTCATCGCCATGGGAACCCCATTGGCACAGGTCTGGCTTTTCTGGGCAGCACCTATCTTGGGAGCAATTCTGGCCGGCTACAGCTATAAAACCTTTTTTAGCGACGATAATGCCTGATCGACGGCTTCCATGATTGACATTTGGCGGGCCATTGGGCCCGCCATTTTTATTCACACCGAATGATCGTAATTTTCGTCAAACTCACCCCAGTTCACACGCACCACACCCGATAAGAGATGGTGGGGCAAAGGTGGCACTGGCATGATGCGATCTGTTCTGGTCTGCGCGATTCTTACGACGTCCCTTGTTCTGGCAGGGTGCGCTCTTGGACCTCGCATGATCGAAATCAACCGACTGCGTTACAACGATTCCGTCAAAGTCACAACCGAACGACAGTTGCTGCTGAACATTGTGCGCCTCCGCTATATCGACACCCCAAGCAGCCTCAGCGTCACCACCATTGCCGAACAACCCGAAATCGTTGCCGGGCTTAAGGCCATTCCATTCTTCACTTCAGCAGCAGCTGGCAATAGCTTCGGCGGCTACGCCGGCTCCATCCTGCCCTCGGCTGAACTATCTGGTGCCGTGCGGCCTACCCTGAGCTATTCCCCCTTGGACGATCAAGAATTCACACGCAGGTTGTTCACACCCATCACTCTGGAAGGCACTCTGTACATCAGCAAAACAACGTGGTCTGCCTCGACTGTCTTTCGCCTCTACCTGGAAAACATGAACTGGGTATCCAACGCCGAAACAGCCAGTGGCCCCACGCCCCGCGTGGCGCCCGATTATGAAGAGTTTCAGTCAGGCATCCAAGCCCTACAACGGTTGCAAGACCGCAAACTCATGGCATTCTTCAGTGAAGACCGCGAGGAAAAACTCACCGATCCGGTTCCCCAAGGTGCTGGAGTCGCTGCCGCAGCCGTGGAATCGGCAAAAGCCGGTTTCGAATACCGTGGCGACAGCACCAACGGCTGGGTAGTCACCCGCAAGCAAAAACAACCAATATTGCGCATCGGCGCTATTCCAGAAGGAGATGCGGACTGGGCAGCCTTCAGCCGGGTTTTCCATCTGGATCCCGATTGTCGTTCTTTTGATATCACGACCGATTCACTGGACCCGTTTCTGGCTGAAGGAAAGGGAGCAGGCTTAAGGCAGATCGACTTGGAAACAAGGTCGCTGATTCAGGTTCTGTTCTTTGTTTCCCAAGGAGTCGATGTGCCGGCGGAACATGTGGCATCTGGGGTGGCGCCATCGACCACCGACGCAGACGGCACCCCCTTTGATTGGCACAAAGTGATGCACGGTCTATTGCGTGTTCATTGCGTTGCCGGGAAAAAATCACCTGCCACGGCACACGTTGCCGTGCCTTATAAAGGCCACTGGTTTTATATCGATGAATCGGATCGTGACAGCAAATCGACTTTTTCGTTATTAATGGAGTTGTCGCGGCTGGAACTGGGCGTTAGAACTGGCCAGCAAGCCCCCCTTCTCACCCTGCCGCTGAACGGCCGATAAGAAACGGAACCAACGAGCAGGGGCCAATACCCGCTAGCCAGCAAACCACCCAACTCACGTTGAGGGCTTATGACTATCCAAAAATCGTGATGATGTCGCATCAAGTCAAGGGGATTACCGCAGCAATAATTTCAATTCCACGGGCCGGCCTGATCTCAGCACATTCACCGATACGGTTTCACCTTTAAGGTGACGCCGCCTGACATTTCCCAAGAGATCATCGCTAGTCCCTTGAATGGGCTTTCCCCCAATCGAAACCACAACATCACCAGCCAAAAGGCCAGAAGCCATCAACGACGGATGAACCCGATTGCCCTGGCGAAACACCGCCTGACCTGCCGCTATTCCCAATTGCAGTCTCTCGTTTTCCGTCAATTCCACCGGTGCAAACGGCACAGCAGGCAACAGGTCCAGCAACGATGGTCTCCATGTAATATTCGTCTGCCTCCAATCCCGCGCCAAAGCAAGCATCGCGGAATGAGTTGTTTCACCCCTGATCCAAGCAACAGGCATGGGTTTGCCCGACTTCCACATATCGAGTACAAATGACGCATCCGCAAACGACGCTATATGGTGATTAGCCAGCTTTGTAATCCGGTCGCCCGATTGGAGCCCCACTTTTTCTGCCGCTGAATTTGGAACAATGTGGCGAACCATGTCGCCACGGTCTGTTTCGAGAATAATTCCGACATTATCGGGCAATGGGTACGCATAGACATCGTCCCGTGACCACGTACCCAACGCTTTGAGGTCGGCCCGCTCCATCTCTTTAATGTTGTGGCAATGAACGCATCCAGTGCCATGGCTGGCATAAGCCTTGAAATCGCGCACCATGAATGGCTTGCTGCGAGGAAGAGGATCAATGAACTTTGGAACCGCCACGTGCCTATCCAGAGCCCGCTTCATGGCATACGCCAATCCTTCCAAAGAGTTGCGCGCATCCGGTCCAGACGCATCACGCCCACCGTATCTGCCATAAATAGTGAGATCGGCATTGATGAAAAAACACGACCATGTCAGGTCGTAATCAAAACGAAAATGATTCAGGTCTACTGATTCTATTTTGGTGAGCCGCGCCAAAACAAACTGACGAGCCAGCACGGCAATGGCGGGGTCGAGGCGCGTGACCCGCGCGTCGATTTCCCGGCAATCGGTTCAAGGGTCACAGCGGAACACCAGAAATATCGGCTTGCCCGTGCGCTTCGATTCAGCCACGGCAGGAGGCAGAGTTTCATGCCAACCTGCCGGTGCCGCCATCGACGCCAACATCAGCGCCAGAATCATTTCAAAACCTCGATTTTTTCAACTCGAGGCCGCTCCTCAAACGTCCAATCCATGCGAACTCGGGATTTCACAGGAATTTTCTTAAGCTCAGCAATCATCTTCTTATCGAGTCCACCGCCCTGCGCGGGATTCCCGCCTCGCCAATGCGGCACATATTTCCGGGCTTTCTCCTCACCGTCGGCCTTCACTTCGATCCAGTTGTCGCCTTTGGCAACCACCACACCGGTGACCTCACCTTTGCGGAGGACTGACTTGCCTTCCTTCTGCTCTTTTTTGTCATCTTGGGCCTGCGTACCGGCAACAACCAGCGTGCCCAGCAACATTCCGGTCACCATCAATTGCGCGAATCGCATCATTTCCGAATTCTCCTACAAGCTCCAACAGGTCAATTCTTGAGATGAGCTTCAAGGAACCTGAGCCATTTGTCAAGGATTCGTGAAAAACCCTTGAAATGTGCCGCCACGCCAAAAGCGTTAACGCAATTCTTTTAAAATGAGACTATACGCCCGTTCCCGTGAAGCATCAGGGAAATCATGGTCGGCTTCCGGATGCTCGACTATCAACCGATCCGCCTTGCCGTGCAGTTGGTAGACTTGTCGGGCAGAAGCGGCAACACGATCCACACTGATAGCCCGGAAGTTACTGTCTTTTGTAGGGGCGCAAATAAAGACCGCGCGTGGCGCGATGGCCGCCACCATCTCGTGAAAGTCCGCAGGAATCGCTTGCAGGTTGCCTTTGTATCCTGCCAAACGGGCCATGTAGCGATCCTGACACCAACCTCTTCCATGGTCCCAGTTTTTGGGATCACCGCCGTAGTAGTCGGTGAAAGAGTCCAGTCCGCAACTGCTCACCACCACTTTAAGTCTGTCATCAAAAACGCCCGTGAACACTGAGTTATGACCACCCAAACTATGGCCAATAGTGGCTCGAGGGCCGGGTTTTACAAAAGGCAACGTATCGAGAAGATCAAGCGCCCTGCTGTTGTCCCATATGGCTTTCATGGTTCCAGAAGCATAACCAAGCATTTTCAAATCCGGATTGTATCCACCCATGGTTGGATAGGCTGGAGAAATCGTAACACAACCTTTTTCTGCCAGCTCTGCAGCGTATTGCCGATGAGGTCTGCCACCCAGCCCTACCACCACTTTGGGGCCAAGGTTGATTTCTGTCGGGTGCAGGCACAAAACTCCCGGTGCGGGTGCGCCCGACAAAGCCGATTTTGGCACGCACAGATATGCCGGCGTGCGGGAACCGGGTTCTGAAGCGTAGGAAATAAGCCGGCGCACATAAGTCCCGCAATCCGCTTCTTCCACCACCTTCATGTCAAGCGGGCAACGCTTCTCCTTGCCGGGATAAGGCCCCATGAACGATTCCATACCCTTAATGATTTCCACGCGCCGCAATAACCACGCTTCCGCGGAAGACGCCTTCGCGATGGTTCCATCTGCCCCTCGAATCTGCAGGATTTCCTCGCGGGGCAAACGAGCAGGCGCCTGATGAAAGCACAGGCACGACGCAATGCAGGCAATTATCATGGTGGCATAATCCTACAGGAGCAGTGTGGCTGGAGAGTTGATTACAGCTTGTGGTATCGCACCAAGCCACGCAACCCTGTTACGGCCACCCAGCAGGATTTGCCTTCATCTGTTAGAAACGCGAACCAAAGTTCTGGCAGAAAAACATCACTCCCCGCGCATTGGTCTGAACACTGACACCGATTTCGGTGATATCCGTCGAAAGAATATTGGCGCGATGCCCGGGCGAATTCATCCATGCCTCCACCACAGCTTGGGCAGAAGGATACCCATAAGCAATGTTTTCGCGAATTGATGAATAGTTGTACCCGACAAAATCGATGC
>CAMCLK010000094.1 GCA_945875585.1 Candidatus Kuenenia stuttgartensis
CCCCGAAACCCCGGCCCGGCGATCACTTCCAGTCGCCGGGGAACCAATTCGATCGACAGTGCCGACACGCCGTCTTCCACCCGGCACAGCAGTTCGCCATCAGCATGGGCGGCAACTGCACCCGGTGCCACAATCTCGACTGTCTTTGCCGTTCCCTGCCACACTTTGTTATGAACAACTTCTCCACCCATCATCAGACGAGGAAGTAACGACATCACTTCAAAAGGCGACAGATGCCCGGCCTCCACAACGTCGAACGATCCGTCATCCAAAAGCGCGCGTGGCGTGAGCGTGAAATTTCCCTCGCGGTGCCCCAGAGCTACGGAAACCGTCATCAATGGACGCTCTTCCCGCATAAAACCATCGATATTCACATGCCATGGCCCCGACAGCCGCGGCTTTCCCAAGGCGCGCCATACCGCCATTCCGTATAGCAAAAGACCTCGAAAGTGCTTGACCTTCCTCGATTCCACCGTCACCAGTCCGTTGAACCCCATTCCCACGCCGTTAACAAACCATCGGGATCCGCCAGCCCACGTGGCGCGCCCCACATCCACACGCCGACGCACCACGCCCTCAACAGGCCGGCTCCACCAGCCCGGAACCAGACCAAGAGCCACGGCGTAATCGTTCGCCGAACCCAAAGGCAAAACAGCAAGCGTTGAATCTCGCCCCGATTCCAACAGGCCACACGCCACCTCGTGGGCGGTACCATCGCCACCGGCAGCGCCAATAACCGGCCAGCCATCTTCAGCGGCACGGCGCGCCAGTTCCACCGCATGGCCAGCAAAACGTGTCGGTTCAAGATGATCTTCGGGCCCAAGAACGGCACGCAACCGATCGATGGAGCGCCGGGAACGGCCGCGCCCGGCATCGACATGCGCCACCACATACACCGGTCCGCCAAACCACATGATGCCACCCTCTACCTGCCAAACATGCTATGTTGAGCACTATGAGCGGAAACAGTCTGGATGGCGTGCTAGTACTCGACAAGCCGGGGGATATGACCTCCCGGCTGGCGCTCAATATTGTGTATGCGCGTTTGCGCCAGCGCACCGCCATGGGGCATGCCGGAACGCTCGATCCTATGGCCACAGGTGTATTAGTGGCCTGCCTGGGGCGCACCACCCGGCTGATCGAGTGCATTCAGGACCTGCCCAAAATCTATGAAGCCGAGATCACTTTTGGAGCTTCCAGCACTACCGACGATGCCGAGGGAGACATCACACCCACCCCTCCCATCGATCCGCCTGCGGAATCGGTGTTCCGCGCTCTATTGGGTCAATTCACCGGCACCATCATGCAGCGGCCTCCCAATTTTTCTGCCGTTAAAATTGGCGGCCGCCGGGCCCACAACATGGCTCGTTCCGGTATGGAACTCAAATTGGCACCACGCGCGGTTCGCATCGACAGCATCGAATTGACCTCATGGCAATGGCCTGTGGCACGTCTGGTGGTGCACTGCGGCAAGGGAACCTACATCCGCTCACTGGCACGCGATCTGGGCGAGGTGATGGGCACAGGCGGGTACATCTCCCAGTTAAGGCGACTGGCGGTAGGGCCATTCACCGTAGACAAGGCCATCGCCCGCGACGACTGGGAGCAAGATAAACTGCGCGCCGCCCTGCTGGGCCGTGAAGCCGCAGTCGCTGCACTTCCCCGAATTGTCTTGCCGGTAGCCGATGCTGATACACTCTGCCAAGGTCGCCCACAACCAAGCGCCGAACCACTTCCCGAGCGTGTGGACCACGCCATATTCGACACAACGGGGCGCTTGAGGGCTGTAGGGCACTTCAGCGACGGGTACATTCGGCCGACCAAGGTATTTCATGCGCACGACTCGGTCTCCCCTCGGCCAGAACCCGCAGAGTAGCATGAAGCAGATCGATGCAGCAGCGATCCACGGAGGGCATGGCATGACTTCGCGTTGGTTATGGGGCGCAGGCCTGATGGGAACACTCGTGTGTGTCTTTCTGGCTTGGCGCTGGTGGCCACAGGAAAGCCGGGCCGACGCCTTCGCGCAAGACCGCGTTCCCGCTCCCGCGCATCAAGTACCATTCGATTCGCAAAGGGCACTGAAAGATCTGTCCGCCATTTGCGCCATCGGCACCCGCGTAAGTGGGTCGGCCGGCATGCAGAAGCAGCAGGAGATGCTCGAAAAACATTTCAAAGCTCAAGGCCTCGACGTTTCGTTTCAGAGGTTTCAGGCCACCCGCAAAAGCACGCGCACCACGGTGGAAATGGCCAACCTGATCGCCCGGATCAACCCGGAAAAACAAAACCGAATCATCCTGTGCACCCACTACGACACACGCCCCCGCGCCGATCAGGAAACCGACCGCGCCAAACGCGACGCGCCGTTTTTGAGCGCCAACGACGGCGGTTCCGGCGTGGCATTCCTCATGGAATTGGCCCGGCACGCGAAGTCCATCAAATGCGTTTACGGAATCGACCTTGTCTGCTTTGACGGCGAAGAGTTCGTGCTCGATCAGGAAGACGACTATTTCCATGGCAGTAGGCATTTCGCCACACGGGCCCGGCTCGACGCCCAGCGTGGAATACGTTACCGATGCGCCGTGCTTCTCGATATGATCGCGGGAAAAAATCCCCGATTTCCCATCGAGCAAAACTCGTGGTTCAAGGCGCCGCGTCTTGTCGAGGAGATATACACCACCGCCATCGAGCTGAAAGCCACAAGCTTTCAGGCTAACAAATATTCCTCCACGCCTGTCGAAGACGATCACGTCCCGCTCAACAACGGCGGAATACCCGCCATCGATTTGATCGACTTCGACTACCCGCATTGGCATAAAATGTCCGACACCCCTGAAAACTGCGCCCCCGAGGGGCTGGATCAGGTTTCTAGGGTGCTGGTTGCTTGGATGGATCGCATCCGCTAATCCGCCAATCGGGAGGCCAGCACTACCATGAGTACCGCCCAAAGCCTCTTCGGACTGGCACTCGTGCTGGGAATTGCCATCATCGGGCTATGGACCGCCTGGAAACAGTGCGTCACACTTTCACACGAACAAGGCGACACGGCAGAATCACGTTTTTTCCGCGGTCAAGCATCGCGACGACTGGTCATTGCTTTCATCCTTGTTTTTCTGGGTGCCATGCTTGGCGGGGCCATGATTCTGCTTGAGGAACCAGCGCAGGTTATTGCCGATCTCCGCGACCATGCCGACATGACAGGCACAACCTTTCACCTCGACGACAGCCAAGAGAGATTTGCCAGTATCTACGGCAGTTACTGGCTCGCCTTTTTTCTGGTCTTCTTAATTCTGCTGGCTATTCTCGCCTACGATGTTCTGGCTTTGCGCGCATTTCGCCTCAACATTCGCCGCAACATTCTCAACCTTAAACGCCAAGCAGCAGCAGGATCCACCACTCCACCCACTTGAGGAAGAAGCGCTTTATGCTGCCCGGCTACAATACCAACGGTTTTGCTCACCACCGCCTTGAAGACGCCATCAACATCCTTGCAGATCTGGGTTACCGAAGCATCGCGCTCACTCTCGACTATCATTCCCTTCTGCCTTCCGACGACTGCGGTAAAAAACAGCAGATCAAAAACAGCCTCCAACGCCATGGATTGCGGACAGTCATTGAAACAGGGGCCCGCTTTGTGCTCGACCCCCTTAGAAAACACCAGCCAACACTGCTCGACCCAGATCCCGGTTTGCGACAAATTCGTCGCGCATTCTTGGAACAATCGATTGATGTCGGCCACGAACTAAATGCCGATGCCGTCAGCTTCTGGTCCGGCTCGCCCATCTCCCAAGAACCTGCCTCTGTTCTGCTCGACCGACTGGCAACTGAATGCAGGTACCTGGCCGATTATGCTGCTGCCAAAGGTCAGCGACTTGCATTTGAACCTGAACCGGGAATGTTCATCGATACCATGGAACGTTTTGCGGCACTTTTTCAGCGCGTGAACCATCCAGAATTCGGTCTTACACTCGATGTTGGCCATCTGCACTGCTTGAGTGAAGTACCAACGGCACCCCATGCTTGGAAATGGCGCGAACATCTTTGGAATGTCCACATTGAAGACATGCGCGCAGGAATCCACGATCACCTGCTTTTCGGTGAAGGAACCATGGACTTTTCTGAAGTCTTGGGAGGACTAAAAGCAGCTGGCTACCAAGGGGGCCTGCATGTGGAACTGAGCCGACACTCGCACGATGCCGTGCGCACGGCACGGCAAGCGATTGATTTTTTGAAATCCACATAAGACCGGCGGGACGCCGGTCCCACCCAGTACATCTAAATCTGCGAAGATTAGGGAAAAACTGCAATCAATTCCAGTGGGACCGGCGGCTCGCCGGTCTTCCAACAACAGAATCTTAAGACCGGCGGGACGCCGGTCCCACCCGCCACATCTAAATCTGCGAAGGTTAGGGAAAAAACGTAATCAATTCCGGTGGGACCGGCGGCTCGCCGGTCTTCCAACAACAGAATCTTAAGACCGGCGGGACGCCGGTCCCACTCCCACCCAGTACACTTAAATCTGCGAATGTTTGGGAAAAACTGCGCTCAATTCCAGTGGGACCGGCGTCTCGCCGGTCTTCCCCTAGCAAAATCCGCTCACAGATTTGTCAGCTTGGAAGTGAAAACAGAGGGCCACCGCCACCGGTGCCGCCACGCAAACCACCCGGACGAACCTTGGGTTTGAAAGCAGGCGCGGGATTCGATTCCGCTACCAAAGCAGCAACATCTTCCACATGCCCTTCAGCCGCCATCTTGGCGGCTTTCAGCGACAAGGAAACACGCTTGAGATCGGTATCGATCGATAACACAATCACATCGACCACTTCGCCAACCTTCACGGCATCTTGCGGACGGCGAACGCGCTTGATCGCCAGTTCCGAAAGATGGATCAGCCCTTCGATACCGCAGTCGAGTGCAACAAATGCACCGAAATCGGCAAGCCGGGTGATGGGGCCGGTGACTGTTGTGCCGGGAACCAGTTTGGAAGCGATGGAATCCCACGGGTTGTCCATCAACTGACGCAATCCGAGGGCGATCTTGCGGGTTTCAGGATCAATCTTGAGTACTTTTACCTTGACCGTGTCGCCAACCTTCAAAATTTCACTGGGGTGACTGATGCGGGCCCATGCCATTTCGCGCAGCGGGATCAACCCGTCCACACCACCCAAGTCAACAAAGGCACCGTAATCTTGAAGTGAACGGACGATACCGTCCCGCACTTGCTCTTCTGCCAATTCATTCCATGTCTTGATGGAGGCTTCTTCCCGTTCGCGGTCAAGAAGATCGCGACGGCTGAGAACAAGGTTCGAATCTGCCACATCAGCGAGCGTGACCAACGCCTGAATGCGCTGGTTGATCCAAGCTTCTGGTTGTTCGACACGGCCGGTATCGATTTGGCTCATGGGCATGAAAGCCCGGATGGAACCAACCATGATTTCCAAGCCGCCCTTGTTAGCACCGACAACGCGGCCTTCAACAACGGCGCCTTTCACCATGCTGGTCCACGACGAATCAACAGCCGTGGTTTTCTTGCCTGCAAGAATAACCAGACCATTGGCTCCGTCGTAACCTTCAACACGCACTTCAATACTGTCACCAGCAACAGGCGTTTCGCCTTCTGGCCAATGTTCGCGGCGGAGCAAGCCTTCAGCACGGCTACCGGGCATAGAAACATAAAGCGCGTCTTTTTGAACCCGAATGACTGTTCCGTTACGGAATGGTCCGGTTTCGCCTTCAGCCGGTTTACGGCGAGGCTGGGAAGCGTTCACTTCACCGAGAATATCGACGGTGGAACGGCCGCCCATGGCGGCAGCGAACTCCTCATCGATATTCAGGTCTTCGCGAAGCGCTTTTTTACCAAAGCCGAACTCGTGGGAAAAAATACCAGCTTCACGACGTTCAGGCTGTTCGTCGCGGCGAGGCCCTGGTCGGCGGGGGCTACGATCACGTCGGCTCTGTTCACCACCACGCGTGTTACGCAGTGGTTCCCCTTCCGGCGGCAGTATCTGCTCAGCCACAACGGCGGCAATACCTTGCTGAACGGGTGGTTGAGCAACAACAGGGGCATCGAGGCGACGGGCGCCTCCGGGTAATGCAGTAGTTTCGGATGGTTCGGGAGTATCAGGAACTGGTTTGGGGGCACCGTCGCGAGTCACGCGCGGCACCGGTTTACCTTCCTTGTTGCGATAAACCATGGGAGGTTTCGCAGGGGTGGAGGAAGGTGGAGCAGCATCAACGGGTTGGGAAGGAGCGTTGATGGGAGCATTCTCGGACATGGTCATTTCCTCGGTCGTGATCAAGCCTTCATGATCGGGGGATGTAGAGAGGGTAACAAGGTCAAAAGAGGAGATAGGCATAAAAAAACCCCCGTATGCCGTGAGGCACCGGGGGTCAACAGGTCGACAGATGGAAAGAGTCACTTAGACGCAGCGGACATAGTGCCAAGAAGTGAGATCTTGACAGATCAATTTCCTTAGAAAGGAGGTGATCCAACCGCAGGTTCCCCT
>CAMCLK010000095.1 GCA_945875585.1 Candidatus Kuenenia stuttgartensis
CCTTTCCATAGGAGCGTCGAAATGATGCGGTCAGCCTTTGCCCTTTTGGGTGGCCTCATGGCCACTGGTCTGTTGGGTGCGCAGGAACCATCACCCCGTCCACGTGAAGAACCACGGCCAGAAGGCCGACGCGACAATCCTCCCATGCCACCTCGCGATGGCGAACGTCGCCCTGAAGGCAGGCCAGAAGGCGGCAGACCCGGGAACCCACCTGTGCCACCGCGCGATGGCGAACGTCGCCCTGAAGGCAGGCCAGAAGGCGGCAGACCCGGGAACCCACCTATGCCACCGCGCGATGGCGAACGTCGCCCTGAAGGCAGGCCAGAAGGCAGACCAGAAGGCGCTAGGCATGGCGATGGCGAGCGTCGCCCCGAAGGCGGCCCTGAAAGCCGCGAACGCGCAGAACAACGCGAGCAGCTTCAGAAGCATGTCAACAATATCAACGAAGAACTGCGCAACCATGCCAACGCCATTGGCGAACTGCACAGGAACCTGATGGAAGCCAACCGACGTCTTGTTGAGTTGGGTGGCAAACCACAGCCCGGATTTATGGGCGGGAACCAAACCATGGTTTTTGGTAGTTTTTCCATGGGAACCCCCAACGGCGCACGACCTTCAGGCCCGATGGGCGGCCCACCCATGGGTGGACCCGGTATGGGACAGGGAGGGATCCCTGATACCATGCGTCGGCTCGACCAGATGGAGCGCCGCATGGACGAGATCATGGAGCGCCTCGAAAAGATGAGCCGCGATTCACGCTGATTATCGAGACGATTCTCCAAGCAAGACCGTTGCTAGGCTGGCCAGCTCCGCCAGCCCGGCAACTCTTCCATCTGCAAGGGCTAGAATCAGATCTTCCCTCATGAGCTCGACCACGCTCAGTGCCTCACCCGGATCAAGCTTCACATCAGACTCTCGCCTGGCTCCACGGCAAGAAAACAGGTGCATCCTGCCACATCCACGGTTGCCATCCACCGTGAATGCACCATGGAACTTCCAATCGTCTGAAACATATCCTGTTTCTTCTAGAAGCTCGCGTCGAGCAGCAGAGAGTGGCTCTTCGCCCCTATCGAGCATGCCACCGGGAGGCCCCAACGCCACGCGGTTGTAGCCCGGTCGATAACCTTCTACCAACACAACGGTGCCCGTCCGCGTGAACGGGACCACCATCGCATAATCAGGCAAATCCACTCGGAAATAATCTGCCGTGTTTCCGCTAGGCAGCACTAGGCGATCGCGATGCACCGCCACCCATGGGTCGCGGCGCAGTAGTTCTTCAGATTCCACAATTTCCCAAGGGCGCATGGCTCAGGCCGCCAGCGTCCAGCGTGACGGTTGCGCCGGGTCGCGCACCACTCGGCGGTAAAGCGTGTCACGTTCCACTGGTTCGCGCCCAGCTTCCAGAATTAGCCTGCGAAGATCCGCCACTGTTATTTCTTGGGGCGAACTGGAGCCTGCCTCGTGGTAGATTTTTTCATGAACCACTGTGCCATCAAGATCGTCAGCCCCATAGGCGAGCGCGATCTGAGCCGTCGAAATGCCAAGCATGATCCAATAAGCCTTAATATGGTCAAAATTATCCAGCATGAGGCGGCTGATGGCAATCGTGCGCAGATCGGCGATGGACGACGGTTTCGGCATGTGCGACATGCGCGTGTTTTCAGGATGAAACGCTAGCGGGATAAACGTCTGGAAACCGCCGGTGCGGTCCTGAAGATCACGTAACGCCAGCAGATGGTCGATGCGATGCTCTGGCCCCTCATGGTGGCCGTACAGCATGGTCGCATTGCTGCGAAGCCCCAACCGGTGCGCCGCTTCGTGAACGCGCAGCCAAGTGCCGCCATCCGCCTTGTGCTCGCAGATCTTACCCCGCACCACCGGGTCGAATATCTCGGCACCGCCCCCCGGCAAGCTTCCAAGCCCCGCATCTATGAATTCGGAAAGAATGTCGCCAACGGGCTTGTTGGTGATACGTTCAAACCAATCCCATTCCACAGCGGTGTAAGCCTTCAGGTGGATTTCAGGATAACTTTGATGCACCAATTCCAGAATATGACGGTACCAATCCACAGACGCCTTGTTGTGAAGGCCGCCCACAATGTGCATCTCGGTGCAGCCGCGGGCATGCGCCTCGGCCCCTCGGGCCAGAATCTCCTCGTCAGACATGCGGTAGGCGCGCGGATCTTTGAGGTCGGCGCGGAACGCGCAGAAGGTACAACGGTAAGCACAGACATTGGTTGGATTGAGGTGAACGTTCACGTTGTACCAAGCAACCCGGCCGTTCTTGCGTTCGCGCACGGCGTTGGCCATAACACCGAGATCGTTCAGAGACACCGCACCCTCCAGAAATAAACCATCGTCACGGTCGAGGCGTACGCCATCGGCGACCTTGCTGCGGATCGATTCGAGAGAAGGGGCGGCCTTAATCATCTTGGTATTTCCTTTCGATACTCAGGAACCGAAATCAGGGCTGATATGCAACACACTTATGCATAAACCACGACATGCGCTTCGCGCACCGTGGTCAGGCCTCTCACAAGTGATTTGGCAAGGTAATGGACCGTGATATCAAGGCATTCATCGGGAGAAAATCCGCCGTTTCCTGTGCCCAGTAACGGCACTGCGAAAGAGGAAAGACCAAACGTATCAGCATGGTGAAATACGCCTTCTAGGATTTCTGCGATGATGTTGCGGCTTGGAAGGATTCTGACTCCATCACGAAAAGCAATCGTCACCCCATGAAACACAAAACGGACTCCCTTGGTCGCAAGTTTAGGGCCGGCGGGCGTTACGAGAACTCTACCTACCAGCACAGGGGTGAATTGGCGCGCCATTTCCTCAAGCCAGTTTGCGCCTGCAGCCTGCTTGATGGCATACGATACCCCTGCCGTCATGGTCAGCAATTCGTCATCTGAACTTACAAGAGCTTCAACACCAACCGAACAAATATCACCACGGCGGATTTTGATCAATCGCCCAGACCCGCAGTCGAGCACAAATTCCCGCACTGATGTATCGGACAGAAATCGTTCACGCCACGCGCAATAATCTTCAAGGATTCTGGCCACAACAGGGTCTGCATCGGTTTGAATTGGCTGGGATTGCTCAAGTACTTTCACCAGTTCATCAAAACCACCAAACCGTTCATTCATCGACTTGGCTAGACAGCGTTCGACAATTTCCGCCAGATGACTGGAAACCTTTGGATTCAGCTTTTTAATGCTAATTAGCGGTTCCATTTTATGTTTGAACAACACCGCGAAGGCGCTGCTGCCCACAAAAGGAGGCTGACCTGTCAACACATGATAAAACGTTGCGCCAAGGCTATAGATATCCGATCGCGGGTCTACCGTGCGCGGGTTTTCCGCCTGTTCAGGCGCCATGTACAAGGGTGTACCAAGAAGACCGCTGGACACTGAGGCACCGATATCTTCCATGTCACGTGCCAATCCAAAATCAGCTACCCTGGCTCGTCCGCAATCGTCAATCATGATATTCGAAGGCTTCACGTCACGGTGAACAATACCTTGGTTACTGGCTGTAGCGAGCCCACGGGCAGCTTCCAGCATCCACCTTCTGGCCCTTGCCTCTTCAATGATTCCTTCGCGCAACAGAGTTTTGCCAAGGTCTTCACCATCGATCCAGTCCATGACCATGGCAACCCGATTGTCGTGCATCATGCCGCACTCTCGGACGGTCACTACAAAAGGAGAGTCGATTTGGGCCATCACCCTTGCTTCACGGATGTATCGTTCCGGAGCTGATCCGGGTGTGCTGATCTTTAATGCGCATTGATTGCCGAGTAAACGGTGGCGAGCCTTGTAAACAACTCCCATAGCACCACGGCCAGCCTCACTTAGAATTTCATAACGGTCCAGGAAGGCATCATACCCGGAAACAGATCGTGCAGTTTCCGCTCTGGGGGAAATGGCCGAATCACTCAATGTTGATCCCACAGTTTCCAAAGCACCTTCGGAAACTGCGGATAATTTTATAGGCATTGGCCCAGAAGATTCACTCATCATCATTCTCGTCGGGACGCTGACTGGCAGGTTGGCCCGCCTCGATGCGCGCCAGTTGTTTGCGGTAATACACCCGACGCGGATCCATGGCTACCGCTTTACGAATCTCCTCAAGGGCCGCGGCCTTCTCGCCTTTCTGAAACAGCGCCTCCGCCAAAGTATCGCGATAACCGGGACTTTCCGGATTGATTTCTATGGCTTTCCGCGCATGAACTACCGCGCGGTCAAGATCGCGGCGGCAGCAAGCCATCATCCACGCCGCGCCATTGCGGGCCCAGGCGCATTCAGGATAATCACGGATCAGCTCTTCATGTGCCGTCAGGGTCGATCCATACAGGGCATCCGCATCGGGCTTGCGATTGATGCGAACAAGCGCATCGTATACCAAAATAGGCAGTTCCACATCGCGGGGCATCAGCTTCTGGCACGTCTTCATTTCTGACAATGCCTCGTCTACTTTCCCCGCGGCCAACAGGCCACGCGCCTGAAGCCTGTGCATAAGGGCAGGAACAGAGACATACGCTGTCGGATAAATAAACGACACATCCCTACCCATAATGCGGAATAACGCTTTCTGCTGGCCTGCCGCGGCCTCAAGAAAACGGTCGCGCCTTGCCATGTCTTGGGCTATGAACCGTTGGGCATTCCCGGCCTCGTAACTTCCAGGTTTTGTGCATGCCAACAATAGTTTGGAATGATCACCCGCCAGCTCGACAAGGCCACGGCGCATCAGTTCCTGAACCAATCGCGAGCGTACACCTTCAAATCCCAGCGGAATGCGCCGCGCCAAGGATCGCGCCGATTGAGCCTCGGCCTTGCGCCCCAGATGATCTAATGCCACTGCCCGCAAAATCTGCACCAGAGGATCACCCGGCTCCAAAGTCTCGGCCGCATCGTAAGCCCTCAAGGCTCCGGCCCAATCGTCTCGTCGCGCCAACGCATCGCCCAAACCGATACGCGACATGGCGCGTTTGCCTTTCGCCAGTAGGCGTTCCTCCTCGGCCGCCAAGCCAGTGCGCCGGGCCAAATCCGCAGCGGCCAAGCGCAAGTCTTCAGGCATGTCTGCGCGCGATTCCACACCCGCAAGCAGATCACGCGCTTCGGGTTTCGTCACCGTGGCGTTGAGAATCGAGCCGATCAGTTTCAGACGCGCGGCCAATCCACCGGGTATAGCCCGATTGGCGAGATGCTCCCACCAAGCATCGGCATCTCCGGTCTTTTCGGGGTAAAGCTTGGCAAAGACCCGGCCTTTCCAGTCTCCTAATTCGCCTGTTGGAAATGGGCGAGCAGCATGCGCGCATGCCTCGCCTCTCCGTCCCGCCATGATTTCGTTTTCTAGTAGCACCTCAAAAAACAAGGGCGGTTCCTGACCGGGGACGAGGCTCACTGCCTGACGGTCGAATATTTCAGCGGCGCGCTTTTTTTCGCCCAAAAGCCAGCGCAAACGGGCTTCAACCAACTCCAGTTCCGGCAGGTCACGGTCCATGCCCTTGCGAGCTGCATCGGCCAGCGCGAATGCCTCTTTGTACCGCATCTGCGCCGCTAAAATTTCAAAAGCCAGCGAGCGGTGGTTTGTCGCCATCAAGGTCTTCAGACCTTCCTCGGTCTGATCGTTGAGCAGCATAGCCTTGGCCGAATACGGCAGGCGCTCGCCATCATCGTGATCTCGGCCCGCCAGCTCCCTCAACAGATCCAGCGACTCGTTGAACTCTTTGGTTTTGCCAGCCAATCTAAGGAAGGTGACCTTCAACCCAGCCCTGTGGGTAGGATCATTCATGTCACTGGGGCCAACCTTGGCCAGATCCGCCCAAGCCCCCTGCTCGATCTGAAGTGCTTCCACATCAGAAGTGTTAGGCGCGTTGATCTTGCGCGCCACTTCAATGGCACCCGGCAAATTTCCAGAAGCACGCCTGAGCAACATTAATGCTTGCTGCCTGCGAACCGCAGGCCAGGTGGCAAAACGCCCATCCCCCTTTTCGGCTGTAGCCAGCCAACCCGGAAGCGTGTCTGTTGCCGCGGCCCAAGCGGTTAAGTGGGCTGCCCCTATGCTCCCA
>CAMCLK010000096.1 GCA_945875585.1 Candidatus Kuenenia stuttgartensis
TGATACTCGGTAGCATCGGCACCTTCCTCGCCTGAGAAAAACGCCACAAACTGAGCGCGAGGTCCCTTCGCACCTTTCACAGGAGTGGTGTCCGCCTTCCTGGCCTTCGCGCCCCGTTCCGGGCTGCCTAGCACCAGAAGTAGGCTGTCATACAGTTGCTCGGATGTAAGAACCTTCATGGGCATGCGGGCATAGCTGTCCACTACGGCATCTTTGTTGCCTTCCACCGGCTTGCTCGATCGCTGGTAGGTTTCTGAAAGGCACAGACCTCGCAAAAAGGCTTTCACATCGTACTTGGCATCTTTGAAACGGCGCGTGAGATCTTCCAATAGTTCAGGGTGGCTGGCAGGATTGCCATCGTGAATGTTGTCGATGGGGTGAACCAGTCCCCGGCTGAACATTTGCGCCCATAAACGATTCACCATGGAGCGCGCCAGATAGGGGTTTGTATCGGCGCACAACCAGTCCGCCAGCACAGGGCGGATTTCTGAGCTGGAACCCACCTTGGCAACCGGTCCACCAAAGTACTTGGGAGGCAGAACCTTGGCCGATTCAGGCAGGGCGTTGTTTTTCTTCCGGACAAACTTCCCTTCGGAAACAACCGGTGAGGTTGTTTGCTTATTACCCGGGGGCGCCGCTTTCACATTCAGGAAAAAAGCTGCCAGACCCCAATATTCGTCCTGCTTCCATCCGGTAAATGGGTGGTTGTGGCATTGGGCGCACTGAAGCTGAACACCCAAGAATACCTTGCAAACAGTATCGGTCATGTTGTCGACGCTTACTTGAGACAACCAGAAAGTTGTGGCGGGGTTTTTATCCTGAGCTCCCTTGGCGGTGATGATCTCGCGTACCAGATTGTCCCACGACTTGTTTTTGTTGAACGATTCAGCCAGCCAATCGACAAACACCTCGGTATCGAGACGGCGCGCAACGCTGTTTTTGCTCAGCAGAAGAGCTTGCCAAATGTCTGCCATATGCTGGCCGTAGTCTGAACTGGCCAGAAGTTCATCCACAAGCTTGGCGCGCTTGTCCGGTTCTGTGCTGGCTAAAAATGATCGGGTGCGTTCCAGCGTGGGGATATGGCCAACAAGGTCCAGATGCACACGGCGTAGGAACTCGGCGTCTGTGGTTTGTGGGGAAAGGGCAATGCCCGATTCCTGACACTTGGCAGCAACGGCCTTATCTACCGCTCGGGCGAGTGCGACTGTGCTTTGCAGCGATACAGTTGTCTGTTTGGCCGAATCGGGCGACTTTTCGGGCCAGGCCATGGCCTGACTCGCAAGAACCAAAATGGCCGACACACCAATGACACGCTTCATGGTCTGAATCCTCCAGCACTCTATTCTTCATAACACCCCGGTCCGTGCAAGGTTCCGCAGAGCTGAAAGAATGAGAAACTGCTGAGAAAACAGCCGTTTGGGCTAGTCGTTAAATGGCGCGGGTCCAACTGGTGTAGCCACCCGAAACATTGCGAGCCGAAAACCCGTTTTGCAGCAAGATCCGGGTGGCCAGATAACCCCGCATTCCAACCTGACAGAACACGACAACCGGCCCAGATCCCGCCACGCTTGTCAATTCACCCAAACGAGTCCGCAACTCGTCGACGGGCAAATTGATGGCACCGGGTACCGTTCCGCGTTCAAACTCTGCCGCGGTGCGTACGTCTACCAATGTCGTTGCCGTGCCTGCAGTAATATGGTCCCGTAACTCTGCCGCCGTGATTTGCGGATGATCACCCCGCAAAAGTCCAGCTGCCACAAACCCTGCCATGTTGACTGGATCCTTGGCGGAACCAAATGGAGGCGCATAGCAGAGGTCGGCTTCTTCCAGGTCATAGACAGTCATTTTGCCCTGAATGGCCATGGCCAGCACATCCAGCCGTTTATCGACACCGGCACCTCCCACAGCCTGAGCGCCCAGTATGCGGCCATCATTAGGTGCAAATACCACCTTCAGGGTCATTCCTTCCGCGCCGGGGTAATAACCCGCATGGTGAGCAGGATGGACCGTGGCGGTTTTGTAGGCGATGTTCAACCGCTTCAACATCCGTTCCGAGGCGCCGGTGCAACCAGCGGTGCGGCCAAAGACGCGAACGATGGCTGTGCCCTGACTGCCACGGTACGAACTGTCGAGGAGTGATTCCGCGCGCCCCATGGCGTGGGCCGCAGCGATGCGGCCTTGCCTATTGGCAGGTCCACCCAGTGCCACGACAGCAAGTTCTCCGGTAACAATATTGGGAGTTTCAACGGCATCGCCCACGGCGTAAATGTCGGGATGCGACGTGCGCATGTGGCGGTCAACCTTGATGCCACCCGATTTTCCCAAGGCCAGACCAGCTTTCTGGGCTAAATCACTTTCGGGTGTCACGCCAATACCAATGACCACCAGACCGGCATCTATCGATTCTCCCCCTTCCATGGTGACGCGCAGCAATCCATGGATCGAATGGATTCCCGTGACCTTGCGTTGGGTCAGCACATTGACCCCGCGCGTTGCCAACTCATCAGCCACTGGGCGGGCGATTTCAGGGTCGAGCGCCATCAGAACGTGTGGATTACGCTCAATCAGCGTCACGCCCACACCACGGTGTGCCAGACATTCCGCCATTTCCAATCCGATGAATCCACCACCCATAATGACGGCATGTTTCACCCCGGCATGCAGTCGCGCCATGATACGGTCGGCATCTTGCAGGCTGCGCAGGGAATGCACGCCGGGCAGATCCTGACCGGGAATGCCCGGCATCCGCGGGGCAGCGCCGGGCGACAGGATCAGTTTGTCGAACCGTTCGCGATTAATTGTGCCGGTGGCCACGTCACGAACTTCAACCTCGTGTTTTTCAATGTCGATGGAGGTCACTTCTGAAAGCGGGCGCGCATCGAGCTTGTAGCGTTGCCTCAACCGTTCGAGCGGCGTGACCAGCAGTTTGGCCCGCTCGGTGATTTCACCGCTCAGATAGTACGGAAGCCCACAGTTGGCAAACGAAACATCGGGTCCGCGCTCGAGCAGCACGATTTCGGCGTGTTCATCGATCCGGCGTGCCCGTGCCGCCGCCGATGCTCCACCTGCAACACCGCCCACAATGACAAGTTTCATGCGCATTCTCCAATTAAAATTGAATTTATCGAACAGGGCAGGTGGGCTTGCTTCTGTTCCATGGCATCGAGGCAATCATGAGGCCCAACATGCAAGAATCGGTAAGAGCAGCGAAAACCAAACCCGCACCAAAGAAGCCAGCAATACCCAAAAAGCCCGGGTGGACCGTTGCCCCCAAACCCACACCCAGCAATACCATCGAGCCGATCACAAGCCGTGTTTGTTGTTCGATGGAAAAGGACTTGCCACCGCGAATCACAGGCAAACCAGCTTCAATCCAACCAGTGGTGCCGCCTTCAACATTGCAGACATTGGTCAGCCCGGCAGCCATGAGCTTCTCACAGGCCGCTTTTCCACGAGATCCCGACTTGCAGATAAACACCAAGCGCTTGCCTGTCTTTTCGATATCGGCGCGAATTGCTGTGGCGTTGAGATCTGGAAGTGGTTGATTGCTGGCAAACGGCGCGTGCGCCTCGGCAAATTCTGCCGGGCTGCGCACGTCGATCACTAATACCGGTTCGCCGCGGCCAATCATATCATTGAGCTGGACAGGTGAGAGCATTTCCATGACTGATACTCCTGAATTATTCAATCAACATCAGCGTGTGGATGAGCCAAAAACCTTTTCCAGTGTTTCATAATTCGTTTTCAGTGCCTCGGCCTGGATGCCGGAAGATTTCAAAAGAACAGCAGCTTTTTGGGCACGGATGCCTGCCTTGCAATGGACATAGACCGGTACGTTCTTAAGGCTGTTCAAGGTTTTGGCATCGAGTCCTTTGGTGATTTGGCTTAAGGGAATGTGCACAGCGCCTTTCAGATGGCCTTCGTTCCACTCGTCTGTTTCGCGCACGTCAACGAGTTTCGCTGTCCCCTTGGTGACCTTGGCATGCGCTTCGGCAACGGGATCGGTGGTTTGCGCCCCTACAAGGCTGACTGACAAGATGAGGCAACCAATAAACAGTCGGTTCATGAGCGTTTCCTTGGGTGAGGTGGTTCACCGCCAAAGCGGTGGCGGATGCAGGTCATCAGATCAACGAGGCAATCGGTGGCGGCACGGTAGTGGCAGAATCGGCCCTCGCGCTCGGCAAGCAAAAGTCCGCATCGCTGCATAAGCCGCAAATGGGCGGACATCATGGCAGGAGGTAGTTCGCAGACTTCGGCAAGTTCGCCGACGGTGGCGCGGCGCGCCAAAACAGTTTCAACAATGCGCAAGCGGACGGGGTGCGCGAGAATGCGAAAGCATTCAGCAGCTTTTTCAAGAGATTGCCAAGGTATGGGTTGGGTGCCGTTCATAATAACCTCATCGGCTTTATACCTTCAAAACTTTGAACATGTCAAGATGTTATAGACAACAAAGGATAATCATGGAGCTTCAGCCAAATGCCATTTCCGCGTTTTGATGCGACCAGATACTATTTTTCCCGCAAGGTCATGCAGAGCACCGCACGACTGGTTGGTGGCCCGATGCAATACGGGTGCTATGCGTAACACTCCAAAATTGAATGAAGGGGCGCGAAGTGTGTTTGCATTATGCCATCAGCCTTTAAAGCCTACGACGGTCCCACCGATACGTAAAACGGTCCGAGTGAATGATCCAAAAAATAGGATGCTATTGCAATAAACGCTGAATTTGAACTTGGTAAACAAATGACTATACTTTTAACGCTTGCAACGTGTGGGTGATTTCCTAAAAAATTCGTTCGTAACTTCACATTGGGAGGTCGGTACTATGGTTGAAGCCATTCGCAAGCTTGCTCTGGGTTTTCAATTGGTTTACATGGGTATGCTTGTCATTGTTCTTGGTGTTGTGGTTGGATTGATCGGCGGATTTGCTTTGCCATTTGCAGTTAATTCCGGGAGCATCCCTATTGAAACGATGCTACAACTCATGGGAATTTTGCCTGTGGCCATGGG
>CAMCLK010000097.1 GCA_945875585.1 Candidatus Kuenenia stuttgartensis
TCTGGGTCAATCTCGCCAAACTCGGCGGATATTTCAAAAACCCAAAGCGTCATCCACCCGGATGGATCACACTTTGGCGAGGTTGGAAAACCATACAGCCCGTTATCGGATACCACTTGTCAATACAAAAAATGGCATGAACTGTCAGAACTGACGTTGGGGGCTCATGAATACGGCTTTCATGGGCTCATGGAGACGTTCATGATCTCAAAAATACAAATTCATGAATAAACCGACATCAGTTCTCCGAATCCACATCGTCAAACAACGTCCGCTGCTGGGGGGCGGGCGGTTTGCGCTTGCGAGCACGGAACGAACGGTCCGGGCGGCGCGAGCCGTGGCGGTTATACACCGCCGATGTCTCGGCACGCGCTTTTTCAGTCTTGCGGATGCGGTACAGGATGTCGGCCATGGCACGCGAACGCGCGGCGAATGGCACCACCGGCGCGGGATAATCTACCGAAATATCCCCATTACAGATCTGATCTACAGTGACATCACGCAACTCGCCGACCCACTGCTTGGTAAACCGACAACCCGCATCCCAATCTGTTAATTGCTTCGATGGGTTGTAAATCCGGATCGCATTCCAGCCAACCACTCCCGCCTGCATCTGAAGCTGAGGCAGGTGAATTCCAGGATCGTAGTCGCGAAACACGCACGCCAAATGAGGATGGATCAATCGCCAGTCGAGATGCAAGACATGGCAAGCGAAACTGACCACCATCGCCCGCATTCTAAAATTAACAAATCCGGTTGCTGCCAGGCAGCGCATCACGGCATCCACCAGCGGATACCCCGTTAAACCCTGGCACCATGCCTTCAGCAACCGTGGATCGTTTTCATAGGGAATGTCTCGGTAACAGGGATGAACACTGTTGAACTCAAGGCCCGGCTCCGACTCGAGCCTTTGGCTAAAATGATCGCGCCATGTCAGTCTGGATAGGAACGCCGAGAGGCTCGAACGCCAGCGTGGAGTGGACGGGTCGCGAGAATCGAGTTCGGCCAGACGCTGGCGGACCGCGTGCCATGTTTGCCGGGCGGTAAGCGTTCCCCACGCCAGATGAACACTCAACCTCGACCCTGCCTCGAACGCCGTATTTGGCGAACTGATGCCTCCACGGTAGCGCTTGCCACGGCAACCAATAAAGTCGTTGAGGGTTTCGGCAGCAGCATCCTCAGAGACCGGCTGCCAAGCCGTTGCATGATTATTAAACATCGGCAGACTAGGAAATCCGGTCGAGGCAGCCAGAACGCGGATATTCTGTGGCTGGCGAATTACCGGCACCTGCAACGGTGGCGACGCGGCGATGCGCGACATCCAGAATTTCCGGAAACGGTCGCGGTTGATCCCGCCACGGCGCACTCCAGACTGAGGGAACTCACGGTACTGCACGCCGTTGTTCCGGCACCATGCAGCCACAGCCTGATCGCGCTTGTAGGTGAGGCCATTACCGACCTCCTGATGGGAAAACAGGGTGGTAAAGGGAATCCGGGCGTGAAGTTTGGCCAGTTTTTCCACCACCTCGCCATGGGCAATAAGGATATCCGCGTGGTGTTCGCGCAAACCTGCCCGCAACGCTGAAACCGCTTGCCACCATGCATGCGCGTGCATGGCCGATGTGTCGGTCGCCGCCATAAGCGATGGCTCAACACAGAAAAAGGGCAGAATATCCAGCCCAAGCGCATCGGCTTCCGCGAGGCAGGCATTGTCGGCGAGTCGGGCATCGCGCTTGACCCACCAGACGGCTAGCGGTTGGCTTATCGGTGCCACTTCCCACCCCGTTTTGCCGGCTTGCCGGTCACCTGCGCCGCTGCTTTATCCCAGTAACGTGAGAATCGTTTGGGTTCATCGTCGTACCGCGCCAATTCGGGCGCCGGGTGCTCCACCACACGGAAACGCCTCCTTAAACGTTCCGCTATTTCTATCATTGCCGGTTCATGGCTTTGGTCGAGGTGGATCGTTTCCGCGCCCGCCGCAAGCGCCACCCTTTCCAAAATATCGACAGGATCGCCAACCAGAACCTCTAACCCGGGGTTGGGAATATTTGTAATCAGGTCGTCGATACCGTCGAGGATAAACGCTACCCGGTGCCACGCCGGAGGCTCCGAGCGCATGGCTAATTCGTCGAAGACGAAAACCCCCGGCGCGCTGGGGTTTGTCTTAAAGGCCGGGGAATTCCATGACAACGCGGCGTCGTGTACCCAAATGATTTCTGGCGCATGGGGGATGGAAGGCAACGATTGTGCCGCACCCGCCATGGCCGATAGAGGCGTTGGGGCAAGCCCTTGTTTTCCTCGATTTGCCAGAGGGGCCCGCGTGCCGCCAAACAGCAAATTCTGAAGTTCCGCATAATCGCGGTCGAATGGACAAGCTGCTTGGCAGCCGTTGCACCATTGGCCACCACTAAAGTTTTTTATGTTTTCTTTGTTCATGAAGTACGGTTTGGCGGCAAAGGTGCTTTCAACCCATTGCCAACTCGCGAAGTTGCTCGCCGTGTCGCCATCGAGCAGGAAACGCCGGAATAGCCTTGCCCCTTGCAGCCAGTCGAGGCCGCGGAAATGGCACCAGTAGGCGGCAAACCAAAGGCGGGCGTGGTTATGGAGATAGCCATCTTGATAGAGGTTGGCCAACATACCATCGACGCATGGTAGCCCTGTTTCACCCACGATCATGTCGAGCGGTATGCGTGAATCGCGAGCAACGTTGTGCTTGGGTTGTTCGATGGCTTCCTCAAGGCCGCGGCCGTGCCAAGCCAGCACTTTGGCAAAGTAGTCGCGCCATGCCAACTGACGGAAAAACTCCTCAAGGCGGCTAGGATCGTCGGCAAACCGTTGGCTAAGGCGATCGCGCACTTCCACAAGGGAAATCATGCCGTGCCGGATGTAGGGGGATAGCTTGGAAACGGGTCCGGCTAAAAAATTGCGGCCTCGGCCATAGCCTGCCGGATCGTAGGCATCCAACAGCCTAAGCGCCTCAGTGCGACCGCCACGAAGCGTGGTGGCCTTTGGCTCGCCCGTGAAGCAACCAGACAGTCGCTCGTGGAGGGCATAACGGTCGATTGGCGTCTTGCGGTTCATATTTAATTGATAGGCATGCGGCTTTCCGCCCGACTAGCGCAAGCCAACCGGGGCGCATAAACTGCTTCTTCTGCCCCGCACACCGACTGAGGTTTTCACCTATGAGACTAAGCACCGCCACTGCCCTTTTTGCGCTTTCGCTGGTTTGCGCCACCGAATTGCGCGCCCAGAAGGCCCCATACGATGTGTTCCCGGCTGCCGCGCCACCCTATTATCGTGTTCGGTACGAGGAGTCCACCAAGGCCGGGGAACTGCCTTATGCAGTAAATTATACGATCTGGATCCCCGAAGGTGTCAAAACCATCCGGGGCGTTATTGTGCACCAGCACGGCTGTGGCGAGGGCTCGTGCAAATCGGGGCTGACCGGCGCTTACGACCTGCACTGGCAAGCCTTGGCCCAAAAGCACGGATGCGCGCTGCTGTCGCCCGCTTACGAGCAACCCGATAAAGCCGACTGCCAGATGTGGTGCGACCCGCGCAACGGTTCGGCTGAGACTTTCAAAAGGTGCCTTGCCGATCTCGGCGCAACCTCGGGGCACCCTGAACTGGCACGGGTTCCTTGGGCACTGTGGGGCCACAGCGGTGGTGGCCACTGGGCCGGCGGCATGGTCCTTACGCATCCCGAACGCGTTGCTGCTGCTTGGCTGCGCTCGGGCGTGCCACTGCTTAAGGCCGAATCTGGCCGAGGGGGCATCAAGGCCCACACACTGACCGACGCGGCGCTGAAGGTGCCAGTGATGTGCAATCCGGGCACCAAGGAAGGCGTGACCGTCAAAGACAGCCGCTTCGGAGGCGTATGGCCCGCTAACGAAACCTTCTTTAATGAAATGCGCTCCAAGGGCGGCCTGATCGGTGTTGCCGTGGACCCGCTTTCCAGCCACGAGTGCGGCAACCAGCGGTACATGGCCATCGCGTGGCTCGACGCCTGCTTAGCGGCGCGTTTGCCGAACAATGTAGATGGCCAATTAAAGCCAATGCCCACCAGTGACATCTGGTTGGCCCCGATTACTGGCACAGAGGCTTCGGCAGCCGCCGTGTTCAAGGGCGACCCGCTCAAACTTGGCTGGTTGCCTGACGCCCGGATTGCCAAAGCGTGGATGGAATATGTCAAAGACACCAAGGTGACCGACAGTACCCCGCCCGCGGCGCCGTCTCGCGTGGTGCTTAAGGGTAGCGTGCTGACCTGGCAGGCGGAGGCCGATTTGGAAAGCGGTCTGGCAGGTTTTGTTATCGAACGCGACGGCAAAGAGATCGCCAACCTTGCCCAGCAGGCGAAGAACCCGTTCGGCAGGCCGCTGTTCCAGAACCTGCAGTACAGCGACACGCCGTCCATGCCTTTGGTGCCGCTCAAGTTCACAGACACCAAAGCGGAAGCCGGTGCGCGCCACTCTTACCGTGTCATCGCCATCAACACTGTCGGGCTGAAGTCGGCCCCCAGCGAGCCGGCGAAATAATGGCTGTTTGAAAAACGACATTGGCATGCGAATTAGTCAGCTTCAGGATTCTGTATGGACGAATCCTGAAGCTTCCGTGAATCGCCACATTTTCAGGCATTTGGCAGCTTGCCAATGAAGTAGGTTTTTGTAGCATAACTATTCAGCACTTCAATCTTACCCCACTCATCCATGCTATGGCAGGAGGACTTATGGCCGATAGTCTTCAGCACAAACTGGACCGCGTTCGCCGTCCCAGGGTTCAAATCACTTACGACGTCGAAACCAA
>CAMCLK010000098.1 GCA_945875585.1 Candidatus Kuenenia stuttgartensis
CACCAAAAGCCATGGCTTAAGTTTTTTGTAAGCGGATTGCGCATTGTTGGCGCCGCATTGTTGGCGCTTTTCACCGCGCTCCTGACCAACTACATTCTCAAAGCCCGCCTGAGGGACGTATTGCTGGTGACACGCGTTCCCGATTCCGGCCACGTTGTTGTCTGCGGTATGGGGAAAGTCGGATTCGAAGTCACCAAGCTGCTTCAGGCTCGCCAAATCCCCTTGGTTGTCATTGAACGCGATCCACAATGCCCTTACCTGGAAAACCTGCGCCGCGATGGAGTTCCCATTATTGCTGGTGATGCCGGCAATGAAGTCTCACTGGGACAGGCACGCTCGGCGGGGGCGCGTGCTGTTATTGCCGTCACTTCCAACGACTTAGTCAATCTGCAAATTGCTTTGGTGGCCAAGGGTATTAGTGGGCGGGAACAGACTGTTGTTTTGTTGCAGTCCGATCCGACATTGGCCGACTTGCTGCGGGACGAGGCAAACCTAAAAAACGCGCTGTCCATTCCAGATCTGGTGGCACCCGCCATCGCGGCCGCGGCATTTGGCGAACGAGTTCACGCTTTGTTCCGGCTTGGAAAAAGCACCTATGCCATGGTTAGCGTTACGCTCGACAAAAATACCAGCCTCACCAGAAAGAGTATCAACCAAATGGCCCGTGATATGGGTGGCATGGTACCACTTTTCGTTCATGACTCATCAGGTACCAGACATCTGGTTCAAGCCCCTGGGCTTCCTGAACATTTAGAACGCCTCACAGGCCTGATTCCCATCAGCAACATGCGCGACCGTGTCATCAGCCGGCAGTCTATTACCATGGCGCGTCCGCCCGCAGGCTAATTGCAGCATCAGTCCGGCATCCACCACTGCCTGCGCCACAACCTATCTTGCGTCCGCTTACCTATTGCAGGTATCAGCCCCGGTCCGAGCCGGGAGGATTGAATCGCATGCCATCGGGCCGGTATCAACACTGCATCTGCACCATGGTATGGGCTGCTATGGCTATTGCCGTATCAGCTCAGGCGCCACCTCCAACGGGTTTGCCGGGGCTCGGCGCTCCACAATTCGGGAGCGAAACACTACCTCCCCTTCCACCTATACCCACCATCCCACCATCGGGGACTGGCGGTGCGCCGGTTCCCCCACCCGCATTTGGTGGTCCAGTGCCTTTGCCTCCATGGCTTGAAGCCAAACCCAAGCCTGTCTGGACTTCGCTTGGGCCTGATGGAGCCTTGTGGTTTCAATCCGATGTCGGCATCGTTGCGCCTGCTGTTGGTCAGCAGTTGCAAAACACTGTTTACCTTGGTGCTAATCCGTTCACGGTCATTGTTCCTCAAGCGCCACTCGACTGGGCAGCCATGCCAGGAATCACGCTGGGTTACAATATCCCGGAAAACGGTGGCTCGTTTCTCATGCGGTACCAGCTTTTAGCTTCGCAAGGGGTGTCGCCCTTTGTTGTGGACGGGGTCAACACTTCGGTCACAAGCAGGTTGAATACCAACATTATTGATATCGGCTACATGACCAACAATTTGATACAAATGCCACGCTACGATGTTCGCGGCGGATTCGGCGCCCGTTATTCGGGTATTTACTTTGATTCTGTCGCTGGTGGCGACAATGGGTTTTTCCGCAAAATTGCCAACAACTATTCAGGCGCTGGTCCCACAGCAAGGCTTGATATCCTGTGCCAAATCTCACTGGTACCCGGGCTGTCGATTTCAGGCAGTTCGGAAATCGGCGTACTGATTGGCAACCTCGACCAGACATTTGCCGCCGGACAAACCATCGGCGGCAGTGTTGTCAATGGCCAAACGGAAGTCAATCGCTCGGTGACCACCTACGACCTGCGAGCGGATATTGGACTTGCCTATCGCCCGCCCAGCGCGGAGTTTTTCCAAGTATACGCGGGATACACATTTGAGCAGTTCTTCAATGTGGGTGGTATTAGCCCATCATCAGCCAATCTGCTGTATCAGGGCGCGCTGCTTTCGTTCCGTTTCGATTACTGAGCACTGCGGATTATCAACAAAAAGGCCCCGGAAAATCCGGGGCCTTTCGCGTTTAACTCGCGTCGCGAATCAGGCAATAATGGAGTCGATCACGGTACCTTCGCGGAACAGCGTGATCGGGCGGCCATTACCGCTTGGAATTTCCAGCTTGGGGTCGATGCCAAGGTTCTGGAAAATACTGGCTGAAATATCGTCTGGACAAACTGGATCCTTGGCGGGAGCCATGCCCTGCGCATCGGTTGAGCCGTGCACGTGACCAGCCTTGAAACCACCACCGGCCAATACAGCAGCCATCGACCGGGCCCAGTGGTCGCGGCCAACATTCTTGTTCACCTTCGGAGTACGGCCGAATTCACCAGCGCAATAAACAATGGTGTTTTCAAGCATGCCACGCTCGGCAAGGTCGCTAATCAGCATGCTCAGCGTGCGGTCCAGCGTTGGCTGGAGCTTGTTGGCATGAGACTCGAAGGTCTTCTGGTGTGTGTCCCAACCACCAAGGCTGATGGTCACAAAGCGAACACCCGCTTCAACCAAACGACGGGCTGCCAAGGCACCCTGTCCAAAACCATCAAGGCCATAAGCTTCGCGAGTTTCCTTCTTTTCCTTGGTAAGGTCGAAGGCCTGCTTGGTTTTGTCGGAACGCAGAATCTCAAGAGCCTGCTTGTGGAAGGCATCGTTGCCATCCATCAGGTCGTCGGAGCGATCAAGTTTGCGGAATGTGGAATCAAACTCCTGCAGAAGCTGATCGCGGTTGGAGAGTTGATCGAGGGAAAAACCCGTGGGCAACTGGATACCACGAACACGCAGGTTGGCTGCGGCTGCAGTCTTGGCATTGGCCGCCGCATTACCTTCCACAATGAACGGATTGTGAGCCGTTCCCAAGAATCCGGAAGCACCGGCGGTTCCACCGCGCAAGTCGCTGAACGACACGTAAGCGGGAACACCAGTTGGTGTGTCCAGCAGCTTCGAGCACAGCGAACCCATGGCGGGGTACTGAATCGAAGGGATTGGCTTGTTGCCCGTGGTCATGAAGGTGGTGGCTGGGCCGTGCGAAGGAATCGTGTGGTGCAGCGAGCGCACAATGGTGATTTTGTCGGCATGTTTGGCCATTTTGGGCATGTGCTGGCTGATTGATATGCCGGGGACATTGGTGGCGGCGGGCTTGAATTCGCCACGGATGCCTTCGGGAGCTTCTGGCTTGAGATCCCACATATCGATGGTCGCGGGGCCGCCCGACAGCCAAACCATGATCACAGAGTTGGCCTTGCGCGACTTGTTGGCGGGAGCCTTCGACGCTGCCGCAGCTTCCAAGCGCAGCAATTCTGGTAGGCTCAGGCCCATCAGGCCAGCCGATGTGCCAATACGCAGGAAGTCGCGACGATGGAAGCCTTCGCAATCGGTCCGGGACATAGTCAGCTCCTTAAGAAGTCAGGGTTAATCGGATCAATGACGCGTCAATTCCATGCCCATACGCAGGGCACCTGTTAGTGATTGAAAATAAACTCCGTCGTGTTCACCAAAGCCCACATGGTATCCACAAAAGCGGTCCGGCGGTCGGGTGCCTTGGCGCGGTAAGCCGCGAACGCTTTGGTTTCATTTTCAGTGGGAAGGCGCGATACCGTGGCCAAGAACAGTTCTTCCAAAGCCTTGGAATCGTTGTCCTGACTCTTTAGGAGTGCCTTCAACCGATTGTTCGGATCCATGATTTTCGACTGCAAGCCCGGGTCTGCCATCAAGAACAGTTTTTGTGGCAATGCTGGCTCCATCGAACGTTCACAATCGCAAGCTGTAGTACGGGGTGGTCGGCCGAAAATACGCATCGCGAACGACACGGTTCCATTCAGACGGCTGGAACCCACTTCAATGGCACGGCTGTCTGGCGGCGCATCGTTACCGAATTTCTCGGGAACTCCGGTCGCCGCGCTCAATACATCCACCACAACCTCCGCCATCATCGGCCTGATCATGGCATGGCTATGATTGCGTTCATCGAGCTTGTTGGCCGAGTTCGATCGCGAACTGAGCTGATAGGTGTTGCAATTCAGAACCAAACGCTCCATGTGGCGGAAATCAAAATCTGATTTCAGAAATTCGGCGGCCAGAGCGTCGAGCAAGGCGGGGTTCGACGGGGCATTTGCCAACGAGAAATCGTCCACCGGATCGACAATTCCCGCGCCCAAGTAATGGCCCCAAATGCGATTCACCAGACTCTTGGCAAAAAATGGATTGTTCTTGTCGCGCATCCACGCGAACAAAGCCTCACGCAGATCCTTGCCGGACTCTGGCTTCAGCTCCGGGCCACCCAACGCCTGCGGGTTCAGGGGGGCGCCGGTGTCCGGATGGGGCAGGGTGCCGGCCAAACCGCGGCGGGCATTCACCACAGGCCTGCCCAGATACACTTCGCGCACCAGAATCACATTATTGTTGTTGGGGGAAGTGCCCTTGCGTTCCGTGTTGATGGCGTCTGCAGCCTTTTTAATATCTGGCCCCACACCCGTCACCACCTGACTGAAGGTGTTGGCGAAGGCGCGGTAATCCACCTGAGTCCAACGGTCGAAAGGGTGCTTATGGCACTGGGCGCATTCCAGGCGAATGCCCAAAAATGCCGCTGCGGCCTTCTCACCCCAAACTTCAATACCAACCGGAGTTTGACGCCGCCAAAACAGATCGAGGGTTTTCTTGTCGGCGTATTCTGGCACAAAGCCCT
>CAMCLK010000099.1 GCA_945875585.1 Candidatus Kuenenia stuttgartensis
GTACGGCCTTGCAGCAAAACCTGGTACCAAGGTGCGCGACACTCACAAGGTCGAGTCTTTCCTTGAAGAATTCCGCGACTATGAGAAGAACAACAACCTGCCCCGTTTCATGGTTGTGAGCCTTGGGGAAGATCATACCTCGGGTACCACCCCGGGCGCGTTTACACCAGAAGCATGTGTCGCCAGCAACGACTTGGCACTCGGCCGCCTTGTGGATGCCGTCAGCAAATCATCGTTGTGGGCCAAAACTGCCATCTTCGTCATTGAGGACGATGCCCAGAACGGACCAGACCACGTGGATGCGCACCGCACCATCGGACTGGTGATTTCGCCTTACGTGCGTCGCAAACATATCGACAGCACGCAGTACGCCACGGTCAGCATGATCCGCACCATGGAGCTCATTCTTGGTCTGCCCCCGTTGAGCCAGTACGATGCGGCTGCCCGCCCGATGTTCGAGTCGTTCACAGATAAGCCCGATCTGACGACATATGCGCATGTTCCGGCCAATATTGACCTCGATGCCGTGAACAAGGCTACTGCCTACGGTGCTGCCCGGTCCGCCAAAATGGACTTCACCGAGTACGACCGGATCGACGATTTCGAGCTGAATGAAATCCTCTGGAGGCATGTGAAGGGCGCCAATGCCCCGCTGCCACCCGCGGTACGACGCGCCATTGCGTTCCGTTCTCAGCCGACTAAATAACCCCCGAAGAAAGCCCTCAAGGCTTTCTGATGGAGCAGCGGCCCAAAAAAGGCCGCTGCTCTTCTTTTTTGTCCCATTCGAAAAAAAACATGCCTCGATTTGACCCGCTCAATTTTTCGACCTACGTTCTGCTGTCGTAAATTCACATCGCTTTTTAATCTGGGGTCTATTTGCCATGCAGTCTCGCCGTCGATTCATCTCTCAAGCTGCCATGGGCGGAGCCATCGCATTGGCTTCCAACAAACCAATCAAAGCAGCCGCGAACCCTTTGGATGTGGTCGTTGTGGGTGGCGGCTTGGCTGGGCTGTCGGCGGCCTCACAATTAACGGCACAAGGGCATCAGGTTGTAGTGCTCGAGGCACGAGCAAGGCTTGGGGGACGCATTCAAACTGACAGGTCTTTTGCCATGCCCATGGATCTGGGTGCTTCGTGGATCCACGGTCCTTCCGCTAGGAATCCATTGGTTGGCTTGGCAGCACGCGCTGGATTGACCACCGCTGTAACTCCCGATGATCTTGTTCAACTCTATGCCATCAATGGCACTGCTGTGCCCAATTCAATTTCAGATCCGTTGGAAACACGTTACGACCAACTATCCAACAAGGTCAGGGGTACCGCTTCAAAACTGGGTAAGGATATTTCCTTTCAGCAAGCCCTGACCTCACAGTCTTCCACGCTGTTGAACGATCCAATCATGCGGTATTTCGGCGCGGCGTGGACAGAATTCGATACCGGAGCGCCCCTCAACGAACTTTCAGCGCTACAAGGCATGGAAGATGAAGCATTTGGGGGTACCGACGTGATCGCTACCAATGGTTACGATCGGATACTCACACCTCTGATGAATGGTTTTGAAGTACGCACTGGAACGCCCGTGGAGGCAATCCAGCAATCGGCAACCGATGTTACCGTGCGGTATACCGGTGGAACCATCAAGGCAGATGCCGTTGTTGTGACAGCGACTCTGGGAGTGCTGAAAGCTGGGGCAATCTCCTTCACCCCCGCGCTGAGCGCGACCAAGCTTGCGGCCCTAGGCCGGATCGGTTTTGGGACAATCAACAAAGTAATTCTGGAATTTGACAGGGCCACATGGCCATCAGGAATGCAGTACTACGGCTTTTGCAGGGCAGCCGGCCAGTCAGGCAGGGCCTGCTATGCCATGAACGTGAAAAAGCTGAACAATCAGTCTAATGTCCTTGTGTTGATTTACACGGGCGCGGAGGCGCTGCGTTTAGAGACATTGACACAGGCGCAAGCGGTGCAGGAAGCGCTTGCCGGAATTCGGCCCATTCTTGGCGCCACTCCCCCTCAATTGAAGTCGTCTAGGATCACGCGCTGGAAAAACGAAATCTACACCCGCGGATCGTACAGCTTTGCAGCGGTTGGAACAAAAGCCAGCGATTTCGACACATTGGCCAGACCGCAGGGTAGGCTCTATTTTGCAGGCGAGCATACCAACGGCATGTACCGCGGCACGGCGCACGGCGCCTACTTGAGCGGCCAACGCGCCGCGACTGAATTGATGACAGCCTTGGCCTGACAACTATCGCTCTTCAACAATAAAACAAAAGTGGCGGGAAGCTTGAATGAGCTCCCCGCCACTTTTTCATATCAGTCAAAACTGAAAGTAGCCAACAGTATCAGAACACAATGCCTTCAGTAGATTCCTCTGCGTCACCTTCGGCAAAGTACGCGTCTATGACCTCGAACTCTCGACCATCGATCACGTTAAGCGTGCCACGTGCTCCGTCTCCCGAGCCAACGACAAGATCCATGGCTAATGGATTCGTGGCCGAGGAAATCATCTCCAGATTTGCACCGCCCATGTAGCCACTGAAGACCTTCATGGAATGGCGTCGGGAACCGGTATTGCCATCAAAAACATGAACCTCGGCTTCAGTTCCAGCACCCGTTCCGGTTGCGATGTCATCCAAGCCGTCGCCATCGAGGTCGCCACCTATGACGTAGCAACCCGAGAGATCGCCTTCGGCGCCCGAGAAGAAGCTCAAGAAGACGTCCAGATTTGGGTCGAATGCTTTCACGTGACCGCGTGTGCCCTCTCCCGTGCTGGTAAGAATGGAATAAGCTCCATCACCATCGGGATCGTAACCACTCACATGAACGGTGCCCATGTAGCCGGCACCGTATGGATAAAAGGTTTTCATGACGGAGAAGTCGCGGCCATTGAAGATTGCAACGGTGCCACTTGCGCCACCGGTTGATGAGGCAATAATATCGTCGAACCCATCACTATTGATGTCTACGACAGCAATATCAATACTACCCAGATAGCCGGGGAAGCAGATGAAGCTCGCGATGGAAGAGCCATCGGCGCCGCTCAATACCCTGATGTGTCCAGGGGCGCCTATCACTGCGGGAACCACGACAACATCCATAATGCCATCGTCGTTGATGTCGCCTGTCGCCGTGTGAACGCTGCCATCGTACCCGACAAACGGTGTGAATGAACCAGTTCTTCCATCCGCAGTCACCATTACAACCTTGCCACCAGTGGTGGAATAAGTCAGGGCAGGCGCGGGAGCACTCGTTTGGGCGGAAGCATAAAGCATCGGCTCTGAGCCAGTGTCATCACAGAAGGCAAAGAAGTTCAAACTCAACGATTCTGAACCGCCGTTCGATGAACCAGTGCTATACAAGATTCTCGGATCGATAGTCGAATCGCCGTCATCGTTGGTGCGGTAGGCCCATTCGGGTTCAAATTCCTCATCATTTAATGCCACTGGTGGTCCGGCTGAATAACAGACGGCCAGCACATAATCTGGTTGTGTACCTTCAGCCTCGGCATCACCGTCAATCGCCAAACCAGATGTTGGATCGATCCGGAATGATCGTTGTATACTTCCAAAAAACGCCCGAACGACCACATTCCCGTCTGCATCGACATCCAGGGAATAATCACTAGGATTTGCCGTTAATTCAACAGCCCCGCCACTGGCAAACGTCAGGGCGACGGAACCAATGTCGCCAACGGCCGTTGCAGTAGATTCATCATTCACTGTGGAAACCAGATAGAGCGTGGCTGTATCCGCATCGTCATTCACGGCCAAGGCGTATGTCACTTCACCGGCTGTGACAACAGAAACGAGTGTTTCCGAGGAATCGATACCGCCAATAGCGGGCAATTCAACTTCTGTAGTAGTTGTAGTTCTATAATTGTAGGCAACGTAGCGGGGTTCGTACCTGCGGACAAATTCGATAGAGTCAGGCTGAGTACCCTCTACACCGGCATCGCCATCAATTGCCAAACCTGTGGACGGGTCAATCCGGAAGCTGGTCTGCAAATTGTTGTTGAATGCACGCACACCGATATTTCCGTCAGCATCAACTTCAACAACATAGTCAGCAGCGTAATCCGTGAAAACTACAACACTTCCATCAGCATTGACTAATGCAATGGACCCGAATTCACCAATGGCCGTTGCTGTGGAAATGTCTTCTACCGTAGAGACCAAATAAAGGGTGGCAACATTGGCTGCGGCATCAACAGCCAGACCATATGTGACATCGCCTGTTGAAACTACTGATACCAAAACCTCCGAATCAGGAATTCCGCCAACGGCGGGAAGCCATGGAACAGGAGGCATGACAATGCTGATGGGTATGTCACACCATTCGGGTGGAGGAGTAAAATCCTGCACGATGGTCAAGGAGGAATCTGGTTGAGTGCCATCAGCTTCTTCATCGCCATCGATGGCCAAACCTGTGCTTGGATCAACCCTAAACTGCGTCTGCACCAAGCCAGACAAGGCGCTCACCTCAATGGCGCCAGATTCGGTATTGAACTGCAAGGAGTAGTCTGAAGTATTGGCTGTGAAATCTACAGGGCTACCATCGGACAAAACCAACGCAATCGAACCAACCCCAGCAATGGCCGTCGCCGTGGATACATCATCCACAGTGGATAGAAGATACAGAGTGGCAGTATCTGCATCGGCATTGACAGCCAAACCGT
>CAMCLK010000100.1 GCA_945875585.1 Candidatus Kuenenia stuttgartensis
AGCCCCCAACGTGAGTTGGGGGGTGAGGAGTCGCTTGAGCACCCCCCAACTCACGGTGGGGGCTCATCAAACACAATTTGGTGGCTTCCGCCCCCGATTTCCCTCGCTGTGCTAAGCATGGTATAGTAATAAGTGATCGACCTGCCTTCCGTTCGTGCCGGAGTTTATACTCATGACGCAAACACGCCATAACAGCAATGGCTGTCAGGGTTTCCGTGAAAATGCCAAGGTTTCCCGGCGCGAGATGGTGCGCATTGGCGGACTTGGTCTGGGCGGACTCACGCTTCCCGGATTGCTGCGCGCCGAACAAGCCGCGGGTATCAGCAGTTCCCACAAAGCCGTGATCATGATCTACATGGTGGGCGCGCCGCCGCACCAGGATATGTACGATCTCAAAATGAACGCTCCTGCCGACATCAAAGGCGAATTCAAACCGATCAACACACCCGTCCCCGGCATCCAGATCTGTGAACACCTGCCGAAGCTTGCTTCCATCATGGACAAGCTGGTACCGCTCAGGTCTGTTTATGGCTCGCCCAGTGGCGACCACGATTCGTTCATTTGCTACACCGGTCGGACTGTGCAGAAACAGCCACCGGGCGGTTGGCCGTCGATTGGTTCCACCATTTCCCGGGTGTTGGGACCTGTCAACGGTTCGGTACCCCCGTTTTTTGGCTTGGCTCCTAATGCTGGTCATCCGCCCTACGGATCTCCCGGACATCCTGGTTATCTGGGTGTGGCACATTCGGCATTTCGTCCGTCTGGTCCCGTGCGCAATGACATGAAGCATGGAACCGTTCAAGCAAGCCATTTAACGGACCGCTTGTCTTTGTTGTCTCATTTTGACCGCATGCGCCGCGAACTGGATGCCAAAGGCACCATGGATGCTTTGGATTCGTTCAACCGTCAGGCCATGGGTATTCTCACATCGAGCAAACTGCTCGATGCGCTCGACCTTACCAAGGAACCACAGGCGGTACGCGACAAATACGGACAGGGTGACCCGAAGAACTACGGCGACGGTGCGCCCCGCAACCTCGAGCATTTCCTTTTGGCTCGGCGGTTGGTGGAGGCTGGCGCGCGTGTTGTGACGCTGAATTTTGGTCGGTGGGACTTCCACAGCAGCAACTTTAGCGAGTGTAAAAACACTCATTTTCCGATGTTCGATCAGGGTATGCACGCGCTGATCACTGATTTGCACCAGCGTGGCATGGATAAAGACGTCGCAGTGGTCGCTTGGGGCGAGTTTGGCCGCACGCCACGCATCAACAAGGATGCCGGTCGCGACCATTGGCCGCAGGTGGGCGGCGGTCTGATTGCCGGGGGTGGATTCCGCACTGGTCAGGTGATTGGCGCGACCGACCGGGATGGCGCGCGCATCACCCAGCGACCGGTTCACTTTGGCGAGGTTCACGCCAGCCTGTACCGGCACTTTGGAATTGATCCGCGCTCGGTGACCTTACCCGATTACACGGGAAGGCCGAACTTTTTGGTAGACGACTGGCAACCACTGCCTGAACTTGTCTGACCGTTCAATTCCGTTACCCGATCAGAACCCGGCGCATGGCTGCTGTCATGGTGGCGTCGATAGAGTCGTCGCTGAAGGCGACAGACACTTCGTATCCACCGTTTGGGTATTCTTCTTTGATCGGTATATACCAGGGGCCGCCATCACCATAGGCGGCGACTGCCACGCGGCCATCAGCTACCATTGATGTGGCGCGAATCTGATACTGCACAAACGATTCCGCAGGCAGGTGGAGCAGGCGGATGCCGTCCACATTCAGAGCGCTGACTACAATGGGGATCTTCTTCTCAAGGCGGCGGGCCCATGCCACTTCGTAAGCAGGACGGTTGCGCGCGGCGCCTTTAAGAGCTTTGTTGGCAATGCTGGCCAGCAGTTCCTGCACGGCAGGTTTGATGCGGGCGGTGGGCAGCATTTCAGCGGTGTTCCAGGTGATCGATTTGACGGGCACGGGGTTGAGGCGCTCTTCCGAGGCGCGCAGGCCTGCCAGCATGCGGGCCGTGAGATCGGCGCGCGCCTTGGGGGTACCATTATTGTATTTGCCGGCCGCCACGTTTCCCGCGCATCCGGTGAAGTAAACATGGTGGCACGTGGCGTCTTCGGCCTGCCTGGCCTTGCGCGCCAAGCCGACAAAATCGCTGGTGACACGTCCATCGGCGTAGTAGCTCATGGGGTGTGTCGCGTAGTAGTGGAGCGAGGCGACCTTTTGTGTGCCATTAAAGAACGCGACGGTACGCAGCAGCGGGTCGATCAGCCCCTCCGGCATGGCAATAAGGCGGGCATCGCTGCTGGCACTGCCCCGCATGCTTTTCACCCGGCCCTCAGCATCGCGATCGAGCCGGCGGTTGGAAGCGACGCGTTCCACGGCGGCCGAGCCCATAGCGACATGGCTGATCGGCACGCTATTTTTGATAGCCTTTTCTACGGACGCGCGCGCCTTGTCAATACAGCGGGCGTGAAAGTCCGGGAACACAATGTGTTGAAGGTCGGTTTGCGCCGCCACAAGTTTCTCGGCTTCGAGGCAGGCGAACGGGGCATTGTGTTGGTGCACGCAGTGCACGGCGACGCGGTCGGGTGTGGTGCCTGCTGCTTCAGCGATGGCGGTTCGCCATGCGACATGGGCTTCGTTCAGGATTCCTGTCCAATCCACGGCGCATAAGACGATCGGCTTGCCGGCACCCAGAAGCACCACGCCAATGGCTTCGAGTGGGTCGTCGACTACTTCTACAGGCTTGATCCAGCCCCCGCAGCAAGGGTGGCCCATGGGGGGGGTGACATCGAAGCGGAATGGGGCCAAATGTAAATTTCCGGCGCTCTCCGCGGTAGCTGATTGCGCGGCATATGGCAACAGCGTCCAGGCAGTGCTGGCGGCAAGGAACGAACGGCGATGATGAAGCATGATTGAAGATCTCCCGGAGAGATTCTTCAAACTACAGGCAATGATCAGGTCAAGCTATCCCTTGAAAAGGGTTAGATGGGCGAGATTTTCTGCTGACATGGAAAAAATATGTCCGGTTTCGAGTGTGGTTTTCGCTTCTGATGGATAGTTGGATTTGAACGGGAGTCACTGCCATGTTTGCAACATTGTGGAAGCTACTGGCGAAACCGGGCATCCGTCTGGCGCATAAAGCCTGCAGATCTCAGATATTGCTGCAACTGGAGGGGCTTGAAGGAAGGGACGTTCCTTCCGGCTCAACTATTCCGTCCACGGTCACGCCCGTGTTGTCCAATGGAATACTCACGGTTCATGGAACAGTACGTGCCGATGCGATTACCGTTACTCAAAGCGGCAGCAGCATCGGTGTAGCGGGCAGGACATTTGCAGCCAGTGCTGTGAATACCATTGTGATTGTTGGTGAAAGTGGGGACGACACCATTACCGTTGGAGCGGCCATTACCAAGCCAGCTCGCATCTATGGCGGAGGTGGCAATGACACGGTCTATGGCGGTGGGGGAGCAGATGAAATCTATGGAAGCTGGGGAGCGGACAGGCTTTTTGGCCGGGGCGGGAATGATTTGATCTATGGTGGCACAGGCAGTGATGTTGCCGATGGGGGTATAGGCACGAATGGTGTTTTTCAGGAAAGCCCGCTGCGCTCAATACCGCAGTCTCCCGCGGGAAATATCAATAACGTGATCATTCAGTTGACTAACGCGGAAAGGGCGCGATTCGGCTTGCCCGCACTCAGATTCAATGGCCAATTATCCAACGCGGCGAACCTTCATGCCGCAAACATGGCGTCGAGGAGCAACGCCATTGGCGAAAACGCCGCGCACAATCACACTTTGTACGGCACCATGCTCCCATCAATGACAAGCCGCATCGAT
>CAMCLK010000101.1 GCA_945875585.1 Candidatus Kuenenia stuttgartensis
GTTCAGTGTGAAGTAAACATTATGCGCAATCATGCCAGACATCTCCGTTTCAGGTGTAATTCGACGCATCAGCCTTTTTACGACGGACCACTATGTTTGAACACCCGTTGGTCCGTCATAGTGAGTGGTACCCTTCCTGCCGAAGGTGCCCCTGTTCCGCATCCATGGCCACAGCAGGTTTTTTTATTGTTTGGTAAAAGAGACCGTATTACAAAAATAACTGATAATCCAATGGCAACTGCTGTCATAACTAATTGAATTTGTTGCATGGCTACCAATCTTTCTGATTAACCAAAGAGTCGCCCTGTCTGATAGATGGCAAACGCAGCGGCATAGGCAAGTGTTGTCATGTAACTGAACGTAAAAATAGCCCATCCTATCGAGCGTGTTTCTCGGGCAATCACTGCCAGTGTTGAAGCGCACTGGCAGCATAGGGCAAAGAAAACGAGCAATGAAAGAGCTGAAGCTGTTGTGAATAGCGGCCTTCCATCTGGCCAGGTTGCGGCTTTTAGCCTTTGCGTCAATTTGTTGCGTCCTTCCTCATCGTTCGCTGCCACTTCCCCTTCACCAAATGAAACGCCCAACGCAGCTACAACAACTTCCCGTGCTGGAAAGCTGGCAAGAACACTCATTCCAATGCGCCAGTCCCAGCCTAATGGAATGAAAACCGGCTCCAGTGCTTTGCCAGTTCTTCCAAGCCAGCTCTGTTCTTTCCATTCAAGAACCAGCCCTTGCTGATCCTCGGGGTTTGCATTGGCAATCCTCGTCGGAAAATCCAATCCATTGGAATCTGCTGAAGGAAAGTAAAGCAGCGCCCAAACTAAAACCATTGTGGCAAGGATAAGCGTTCCTGCCCGGTAGAGGAAACTAGTTCCGGCATCCCACATCCGTTTAAGCGTGGGGAGAATTGCAGGACGGCGGTACGTTGGCATTTCCAAAACAAAAAGGGGAACATCGCCTTTCAGCAGGCTTCCGCGCAGGATTAAGGCCACCAGAGGGGCTACCACGAATCCGGTTGCATAAAGCCCAAACATAACCGTTCCGGCCAGCCACCATGGATCTGGAAAAAATGCGGCAGAAAACAGGGTGTATACCGGCAATCGCGCTGAACAGCTCATGAGTGGGGCAACAAGGATGGTGGCCAGACGATCACGCCTGTTTTCAATCACGCGTGTTGACAAGATTCCGGGTACAGCGCAAGCCAATGAACTCAGTAATGGAATGAACGATTTTCCACTCAGGCCGCATCTCGACATGATCCGATCCATTAGAAACGCAGCACGCGCCATGTAGCCGCAATCTTCAAGGATGCCCAAAAATCCGAAAAGGATAATTATCTGCGGCAGGAAAATAACGACCCCGCCCACACCTGCCAAGACACCATCAACTAAAAGGCTAGTGAAAGGGCCTGGTTGCAGATTGTTTCTTGCTAGATCCTGAAGTGATTCCATCCCGCCATCAATCACGTCCATAGCGGGACTGGCGAAAAAGAAAATGGATTGGAACAGCAGGAGCATTACAAACAAGAAGAATGCGACTCCCCAAATCGGATGGACCAACCAGCGATCAAGGCGATCTGAAAACGTGTTTTGTCGTTCCTTCGGACGTGTGACGACTCCAGCGAGCCGTTTGCGCAGGTCTTTGTAACGATGCCTTGGTTCCAGAACCGCAACTGCGTGGCCCGCTTGGGTGAGCGATGCGCGGTGCGAGGCAAGCATTTCCGCAGCCTTGGCCCCATATTGTTGAACTAATTCTACCTCGGCAGATCCACCTTCATCTAGCAGTGCTCGTAATGCAAGTGCCGGCGGTAATTCGGAATCCAAATCCTGAGCGATGTTTTTAGCTGAATTGATAACTTCTGCTGGAAGTGGCGGATCGAAAGTCGGGGTTGGGCCTTTTGAGGCTTCCAGCAGACGGTCCTTGAGCTGGCTGATCCCCTTGTTGCGTGCAGCCAATATGGCAACCACGGGGAGTCCAAGTCCCAATTCCAACCGCCCAAGATCAACGCTGATTGCCTGACTTTCGGCCAAATCATTCATGGTCAACGCGACAACGATGGGAAGGCCCAATTCCCGTGCCTGACTGATCAGGTACAGGTTGCGTTCCAGATTGGTTGCATCCGCCAGACAGAGCAGCACGTCTGGTTTTGGTTCGCCTGCGATTCGACCCAAAATCAGGTCGACCGCCAGCATTTCATCCGGGCTGCGCGCAGCAAGGCTGTAGGTCCCTGGAAGGTCGATCCATTCGATTGGAGTTGCGCCGTGGATGCCTTTGCCTTTTTTTACTTCAACGGTCACCCCCGGGTAATTGCCAGTACGGTGGTTGAGTCCGGCTAAAGCGTTAAAAAGCGTTGTTTTTCCAGTGTTTGGGTTTCCTAGAAGTGCAACGCGGATGGCGGTAGGTGGATTCATGGATGAGTGCCAATCAGTGTCACATGAATACGTCGTGCCTCGACGTTGCGCAAGCTTAACGAGGAATCCAAAAGCCTGATCTCCATAGGGTCGCCAAGAGGAGCTCGGGCAATGACCTCGATTTCCTCCCCTTCAATAACACCCATTTCGAGGAGTTTGCGGGCAAGGTGATCGATTCCATCAATAGCAGTCACCAAACAACGGGCACCAAGTGGCACGCAGTCGAGTGTTGTTGGAATTTCAGGAAACATGATTTTTTTCAGCGGTAACTTCGCGCACCATTATTCCTTCGCAGCAGGCGCCGCGGAGTGATAAACGGCATTCGCCAATTTGGAAAAGGCATGGAGAGCCCGGTTGCAAGAGTCTCAGACGGCAACCAACAGCAACACCCATTTCGCCAAGGCGGCGCGTTGCATGATCTTCAAGGGAAACATCTTCAATTTCATACCAACCTAGTCGATTGGCAAGGTCGAGGGGCATCAGTGGCAGACGACAATCCATGGTGGTGTGACCATCTGGCTTCGGATTGCTTATTGAGACTAAGTCTCAGTCTACTCGTGCTGTCGTCGCGGTCAAGTTAATTCTGCGCGGAAAAGCAGCATCACTTCCTGCCTCTTATCGATGGAGTGCCACGGCCAGCATTTTGCCGTGATGTCATTATCAGAAAGGCTGCATGGCCGGCTGCAGGCTTGAACCCTTTCCAAGCAGATAGCTTCCAATGGCTCCAGCCTTGAGCTGGCGGTAGGCCCCCATGTGGTGCGCCAGAGGATTTGCCTGCCGGTTGTCAAACTACCAACAAAGGACGGGTTCAGAGATAGCACCCTCAGGCAAATAAGGTCCAGGCTTGAACAATTGAAAGCAGATGCGACAGCTGGCAAATCGCCTTTGCAATACTTCCAAATGTTGAGAAGCGAGGACTTGGGCCACCGAAGCGCCATCGTTAACTGACGAACAATGGCGGGATCGGCTCGGTGCCCTGTTCCAACCAGCAGGGCCCTAGAAAGGTCTCCCCATGGTGGGCTCTCGGACTCTTTGTTTGGCACCCAACCAAGAGTATTGGCAATGGATTTAGGATCGCCATCCCAACCACGCGATTCCAAACTGTTTTCAGCAAAATCATCCAAAAAATCGACAGTTTCGAGGGGCAGCACGAAAGGGACTCCTGCTAACTGATCAATTGTTCAGTTGGCAGGGGCAGGAGTCAAGCGGCTTAAATCAAAGCGATCAGGGGGCCCAAGAGTCGCGCAGCGGATAATTGGCACAAAATTCCGCCAACGTTCTGGCTGTGTGGTTCAAATCATCGAGATGAACAGATTCCACGGGGCTGTGCATGTACCGGTTGGGAATGCCAATCAGACCGGTCGCGACACCTGCCCGGGAGACTTGAATAGCGTTGGCATCGGTACC
>CAMCLK010000102.1 GCA_945875585.1 Candidatus Kuenenia stuttgartensis
CGCTTATCCCGTGCTTTCAAAAGCGTTTAGGACGAACCACTATGAAAAACACACCATGCAATTTCTCACCCGATGATTGGATGACTCCCAAAGAATTAGCCGCTTACTGGCGTCTTTCTGAATCGACGATTTACGCGTGGGTGAAAGAAGGCCGGATCCCATACCGGCGTTTCTCGGGCAAAGGCGGAGCGATCAGGATTCCATTCAGTGCCTTTGACCCTTCTTACCTGACCCCCAAAGACGACCCGCGCAAGGGCCTATTCGACAGGTTGCCTGGCAAGGCACCCAGTTGGATGCGGCCTTAGTGGGTTTGATTCAACATGATGGAGACAACCATGACTGCAAAAGCTAATAACGAAGTTCATAATTGCGAGTATTTCAGTTGGCGCATGTATCGCCGGGACAACATTTACTACGCCGATGGTCGGGGTGCCGAGATCGGGCTTCGGCGGCTTTCACTGGGTACCCGGGATCGGGATCAGGCGCTGAAGAACTTACGGATACTGGACCGGAGGAAGGCTATTGAAGTGGGCAAGATTATGCGGGAAGGCAGCTCGGCAACCGCAGACGGGATGTTGTCGATTCAGGAAGGATTGGATATTTACAAGAAGCATTTGGACCGGCCGGAAGTGGCCAAGGGGGTTCGGCCCAACACCAAGAAGCGTTATCGGCCAGTCATGGCCCATTTCACACTGTTCTGCGACAGTAGACGGATCAGTTCCTGGAATGAGGTCACGGCAGAAGTCCTGAATGATTTTGGCAGGATGCTTGAGGTGGATGGCTACAAGCCTCGATCGATCTATTTGGAAATGACCACGATCAAGCAGATTTCAAAATATCTGATCGAATACAAGTATCTGCCTTCATCCTGTGCTTTCCGGTGCAGGATGTCCAAGCCGCAGGGGACCGATGTCCACTGCTATTCCGTGGCGGAAGTGGCGGCGATCCTTGAGTTGACGAAGGCCATGCCCGAATTGGAGTGGATGCACCATGCATTGGTGGGTTTGGCATACACGGGATTGCGCATTCAGGAATTGGCTGGATTGCGTTGGTCGGACCTGAGTGACGATTTGCAGACGATCAACCTGACAGATCAGGGGCATCGATCGAAGCAGAACAGCCATCGACGAAGAACCAAAACGGGCAGAAGCCGTTCGCTTCCTGTTCATCCGCAACTCAAGGAGTTGCTTTTGACCATTCCAAGGGATCCGTCCCGTTTCGTGTTTGTGTCGCAGCGGGGTCATCGGCTGAACGATGGCAGGTTACGCAACCAATTGATTCGCAATGTGATCGGGCCTCTTTCTGAGCGCTTTCCGTCGCCGGAGGGCGAGAAGGGTTTTAAGGATGCCCGCCTGCATTCGTTCCGTCACTTTTTCTGTTCACGCATGGCCACAGTGGGGACGCCGCAACTGGTGCTTCAAAAATGGCTGGGTCATCGGAACAGCGCCATGGTGCAGCATTACTTCGACTTGAGTGATGCTGATTCCCATGCGCGGATGTCGTCCATCGAGTTGTTGCCTGCTACCAAACCGGGAGCAGTTGACAACTGATGTTGGAGGGGGATGGAAGGCCTTTGAGGTTCTGCCGGCGTGTGTCCGGCAGCGAGGCTTGAAATCCCGAGTTTGTGGAGGGCCCGTGGAGTAGAAGCAGACCTGTTTTGGCACAGTTTTGACACAGAGGCCATATTAAGCAAAACTGATGGATGTAAGTCGTTGTTGTGTATAGGTTTGTGGCGACAATAAAAAATAAACGGAGAGGGGGGGATTCGGTCGAAAGCCCCTCCTGTGTCTCTTGAAAACCGCTTGTTTTTCGACATAAACCCTTATTTTGTAGGAGTTTTGAAAACCAGAGGCACTTGGCTCGTCGTTGGTGAGTTGGCACCTTTAATTGGTTGATTGGCCCACTGGGCCAATCAACCAGTTCCCTCATCATTCTCCAGTTTTGTTTTTGAAACTGGAGGTTTGGTTATGACAAGTTTACGACGTTCTGGCTTCAATCGTATCACCCGTGGTCGGCCTGATCAGGAAGCGGTTCGGGCGATGGCTATTGTATGGCTCGATGAGCAGAGGAAAGTATGGCCGGACTATGTGGCCAAGTTTCAGGCAAGCATGTCCAACGATGAAACCATCGACTCGATGGTGGCGACGTTCATGGCACGGTTTGGCCAAAAAGACACAACCCACCTCCATCCGTGGTTGCCTAAGAACTTGGCGACCACCTACCTGCGCTATTCCTGCGACAGCTCCAATAAGAGGAGTTTGTGCCAGCAGCTTCTGAATGTGTTGACAAAATCGAACGCTGACGGCTCTTTTATCCCGTGGTCTCTGGTATTTGCTGACGCGGAAATTACCGGAACCATTGCCGCACGCAAGGGCTACCAAGAGAGTAAACGGGTTATTTTGGAACCGGGCAGCAATGTCCAGTGCCTGTATGTGGATGACATCGGCCGAGCCAGCCGAGACCTTGCCGAACTGCTGGGCCTTTTTCGCAACGTTATGCACGTTGGCAAACGGGTCGTTTCTGTTTCCGATGGCTTTGACACGAACGACGAAAACGCCCGGCTATTGCTGACCTTCAAGGGCATGTTCGTCGAGCAGTTTATTGATCAGCTCAGACAGAAAGTGTCCCGGGGGATGAAGGACGGTTTCAGGACCGGCAAAACCGTTACCGGGGAAGCGTTCGGATATGTTCTGGTGGATCAATACGACTCTGACGGCAAAGTGATGAAGTATGGCAAAGACAAAACCGTCAGGAAAATGGCAAAGATCCCAGAGCAGGTCAAGGAAGTGCAGGATGTGTTTGACAAGTTCGTCAACAAGAAGTGGAGTGCCCATGCCATTGCCAAGGATCTCAATGAGCGGCGGGTGTTGCATCCACGTTTCTGGAAGGCGCGCAACATCACCCAGATGCTGACACGCCACCTGTATGCCGGATACGAGTACTGGGGGAAAAGCACGGTCAAACAGAACCCGGAGACCGGCAAGCTGACCGCGATCAATAAGCCCGCTAGCGAATGGCAGCCGCGCAGGGAGCGCCCTGAACTGCAAATCATTAGTGAGGAACTGTTTGATCAGGCCCAGGAACGTCTGGCGTTCCTCAAAGAACGGTTCAAGGAACGGCAAAAAGACAATCCGAAGACCAGCCGCACTGATCTGCATCCCAACCTGTTGATCCGGCCGATTTGCCATGCCTGCCGGTGGCCTTTGGGTTTGGTGCAATCACTTCGATCCGGTTACGGCTCCCTGAAATGCACGAAAGGGTTTGACAAGAACACCCCGTGCGGTCGTTTGGGGTGCAAGGCGCTGAATCTGATCAACAAGTGTGTCTTGGGCGTGTTGAAGGACGAGGTGTTCACACCTGAGTTCCTGAACCGGTTGCTGGCGGAAGCAAACGCTCATTTGCAGGAGTTGGCCAAGCTTCCCAAAGAAGACACCAGGCCGATGAAGCAGCAGATTGCGGAAATCACTCAGGAGGAGAAACGGCTAGCGGAACGGCTGACGGGCCGGTCGGAGGAGGGTATTGAAATCCTCTTCGACCGGCTGAAGGACTTGGCAGCCACGAGGAAGCGTCTGACGGACAAGCTTCATGAGATGGAGTCGTGCAATAACTTTGTGCCGCAATCGATGGGGCCTCACGACATGGTCAAGTTACTGCAAGATCTTGAGGCGCTTTTTCAGATGGAAGTTGGTGAATCAGCAACGGTGCTGAAGCGAATACTGGGAGATGTGGTCGCGGAGCCTTCGGATACGAAATCGAAGCACGGCAAAGCATGGATGCTGCGTTTTACCATCAATGGTGCTGC
>CAMCLK010000103.1 GCA_945875585.1 Candidatus Kuenenia stuttgartensis
TGGAAGGCGCTCACTCGCGCGCCAAGTATATGCTCCATACCGGATACCGGGAAGGACAGGGCGGTATCCAGTACCCAGCACTGGGTTCCATTGTCTCCAGTGAAGTGGGAAGGCCCGAGTTTCCCATCCCTAGTTTTGTCAGTATCGGCAACCGCAGCTACACCTCCGCATACCTTGGACCGCGTCACCAACCGCTGGTTGTGGCGGACCCTTCACTTGGTGTGGCGAATCTGAAATCATCCCTCGAGGGCAACCAGTTCGACGCCCGGGTTAGCCTGCTGGAAAACATGGAAGCTGGTTTCCGCCGCGAGTACCCCATTGGGGCTGGCTTGGACCACCAAGTGAATTATCAACGCGCCGTCACCATGATGAAAAGCCGCGAAGCCGCTGCCTTCGACCTCTCGAAGGAACCTGAAAACATGCATGAAATGTACGGTTCCAGCAAGTTCGGTAAAGGTTGCCTTTTGGCCAGGCGCCTCGTTGAAACCGGTGTCAAATTTGTCGAAGTCAATCTGGGTGGGTGGGATACTCACCTCGACAATTTTGAACGTGTGAAGAAATTGTCCGGCACCATCGATCAACCAGCCAGCGCGCTGCTCGATGACTTGGCAGCACGTGGCATGCTCGATTCCACATTGGTGATCTGGATGGGCGACTTCGGCCGCACGCCCAAGATCAACACCCGAGGCGAGAAACCCGGTCGCGATCACTTTCCACGAGCATGGACCTCTTGGATGGCTGGCGGCGGCGTGAAGGGCGGCCGAGTGATTGGCCGTACCGACAAACAGGGCGGCACCGTTGAGGACCGCCCCATTGCCGTCATCGATTTTATGGCCACTGTTTGCACGCTGATGGGTATCGACCCCACCAAGCAGATTCAGACTCCTATCGGCCGTCCGATCCGCTTGGTGGACAAGGGCCACAAGCTTATCGAGGTCTGTTGAGAATTCGTTATCAGCGAGACTTGAGCTTCTGCGCAAACAGCCATGGCAGAAGTTCAGGGTCTGCATAGGCCTTGTTCCATGAATCGTGCCCCACTTCTGGGTATTCCGTGTACTTGACGTTGCCACCGGCTTTCTTGACGGCGGCAACCATGTTGCGTGAACGCTCGGGAATAACGGCCGTATCCTTGGCACCGTGAAATACCCAAATAGGCACAGCTTTCATGGCTGGTGCCTTGGCCTCGTCGCCACCACCGCACACTGGCACGGCTGCCGCAAACATGTCAGCATGGCGGGACAACAGATCCCATGTTCCATAACCGCCCATCGACAAACCGGTCACATAAATCCTGTTCGTGTCGATCGGCTTTTCCTTCTTCATCTGCTCAAGCAAAGCCAAGAGCCAGTTGAGTGGTTCGCTAGGTTGAGGCGGCATGTCGTGCTGCTTTGCCGACCAGTCCACTTCTACCCAACGCTTGCCCGTTGGGCATTGCGGTGCGATGAGGAAACAGGGGAATTTTTCGCGGGCCTGAGCATTGGCAAATTCCTTCACTCCGTGCACCAGTTGCACGTTGTTATCGTTGCCACGCTCACCGGCACCGTGCAGGAAAATAACCAGCGGGTACTTCTGCCCCGGCTTCGGGTTGGCTGGGCTCATGAGCCTGTACGGAAGGACGTTGTCACCCGAACGAAATTGCTCCTTGGCAAGGAGTGAATGCCATTCCATTGGTTTGAACCCTTGCTGGCCAACTTGGGCCGCGTGAAGGAGACAGGCTGTAAGAAACCATGACATGCTTGAATCTCCATGGGGGGAAGCGATACCCCATAAAGCTACGGACGCTGGAATACGATTCCAGCGTCCGCGGTATATCCAGCTAAAGAAGCGAATTATCAGTTCTTCTTGCCTGTCAGCGTCTGGCTGATTTCCGCGGCCAAATCCTTGAGGTGAGAAATGGTAGCAGGGTCTTTGCTTTTGGCCGCTGCCATGGCAATGTCCTTGAACAGGCCTTCAAGGGCTACGCGAGCCACTGCACGCAATTCGCTGGTGCGCGCCGGCGGCGCAAAACTGCTGCCTCTGCGAGATGGCGGACCCACTGGTGGGGCAGCGGCAGGTTCTGCAGGTGCCGCGAATTCTCGTTCTAGAATTTCCACATAGTTGCGTTGCAACTGTCTGCGAAGAGGTTCAACGCGAGGCAACTCTGCCTTCAGTTCAGCAAAAATGCCGTTCTGCAGATCGCCCACCAGTTCCGTCGCCGTGTAGGCTTTTTCACCCGCCTGCAATTCCGCATCGAACAGTCGGCTCATCAGCGTCGGTGAAAGCAGGCTATTGAGAAGCGACCGCTGCTGGCTGGCAATTTCATTAGCGGGGCCGGTGTATTTGAATAGATTCACCAGAGCAGGATTAACCAGCTTGGTCGGTGTTGTGAAAGCGTTGTCGAGAAGGAACTTCACGGCAGCGCGCTGTTTTTCTTCCGGCACGCGCACGAATACCTCGCTGCCGCGTCCACCGAGGGAGCGGTTCTCAACCACCCCACCCACCTGCTTGACCACCGCGGCCAGCCATTTGCCGCGCGCGCTCACAATTTCCTTGTAGGTCTCTTCCAAAAGGGCGAAATCTTCGCCTTTTGTGGTGGTCGCTTCAATGAGATGGTCCATGACCTTGTCGACATTCTTCAACCCAAGGGCTGTCGCCTCGACCGGGTCGTTGCCAATGTTCTCGGTCAGTACGGTAGGATCGACCGTGCTCGGACCGTCTTCGCCACCAAAGCGTAGGAATGGTTCCTTGATTTGACGGGAAGCCCATGTGTCGAGTGTTTCTTTTTCAGCATCAGGGGTTTTCGCTGCTGGAATGGCTTTGTAACCCCACTCGATCGCGAAGAAGTCGTAGGGTGCCAACTTGGGAATCAGATCCTTAACGGGCATCTTATCTTCAGGTTGTGTCACATAGTTGTACCGGCCGTAGGACATGATAGAACCAACGCTGCCGTACTGTGCTGTGAATTTCGGATCGCGCAGTTGGGCTATAGAATAGGCCTGGCTGGCACGGTGGTTATGGCGCAGACCAATGGTGTGGCCAACTTCATGAGCACAAATGTAGCGCAGCAATTCTCCCGTCAGATCATCCGGCAGGGGAAGCTTGCGAGCGCGTGGATCTTGAGCCGAGCACTGAATGAAGTACCACATCTGGGCCAGTTTCACGACATCGTGCCAGAAAATGATATGCGCCGAGATGATCTCGCCACTGCGCGGATCGTGAACGTGGGGCCCCATGGCATTGGCCACTGGTTCTGCCACCCAGCGAATCACAGAATAACGGGCATCTTCCGGGTCAAAATGAGGATCTTCAGCAGGCGTGGGCGCATCTTTGCAGACAATGGCGTTTTTGTAGCCTGCTTTTTCAAAGGCAATGGCCCAATCCTCGACACCCTTCTTCATGAAAGGACGCCATTTTTCGGGGATTTCCTTGGACAAGTAGTAGGTGATCGGCTTAACAACTTCGCTGACTTCAGCGGCGGGATCTTTCTTCTCGAGGCGATAGCGCGCAATGAATTGCTTCGTTTGCGACCAACCCAGCGGGTGGGCGAAGTCAACAAAACTCTCGGTGAAGTAACCAACGCGTGGGTCA
>CAMCLK010000104.1 GCA_945875585.1 Candidatus Kuenenia stuttgartensis
GTCAGGAACCCAATCCTTACCAGCTCGAATGGGATCACCTGATCGATGCCATCCGTAACGGCAAGCCCTACAACGAGGTCGAGCGTGGCGCCAAGGCGAGCCTTGTCACATCGATGGGCCGTATGGCAGCCCATACTGGTCGCGTGGTCACCTACGATGAAATGCTGAATTGCGACCACGAGTTTGCCCCCAACATCGACAAGCTGGTGGTCAACGGGCCAGCGCCGATCAAGGCAGACAAGAATGGCCGCTACCCTGTACCACAGCCTGGCATCGTCACCAAGCGGGAATATGAGGCCAATGAGGCCTGATTGAAACTGATTGTGCGATTCGCACCCTGAGGCGTTTTCCCCAAGCGCCTCAGGGTGCCTTTGATTCTGCTTAACCCGAGGCGTCCCATGCCACTCCTGTATCACACCGTTGCCTACAGCCATTTGGGCCAGAGCTTGGCACTTGCTGCCGGCCTTGAAACTGGCACCATCGAAAACCGCGAATTCCCTGATGGCGAGCATTACCGAAGGGTGATCACTCCGCCTGGTGGCAAGGACGTTGTACTTGTTGGCGGCACGATTGACGATACTTCAACATTGGAGATCTACGACTTAGGCTGCTCCTTGGTACGGCATGGTGCAAGGTCACTCACATTCGTTGTGCCCTATTTCGGGTACTCCACCATGGAGCGTGCCGTTCAGCCAGGCGAGGTCGTTACCGCCAAAAACCGCGCCAGACTTCTTTCGTCAATCCCCATGGCAGAAGTTGGCAATAGACTGGTTCTAGTGGACCTTCATGCTCCCGGCCTTCCCTATTATTTCGAGGGAAACCTGCATCCATTCCACCTTTATGCCAAACCGCTCATTCTTGAGGCCGCGAGGGAATTGGGTGGAAATGATTACGTTTTGGCCAGCACGGATGCGGGCCGGGCCAAATGGGTTGAGTCGCTAGCCAACAATCTGGGAGTTGATGCATCGTTCATTTTCAAACGCCGTCTCGATGGCGGTCGAACTGAAGTGATGGCTATGAATGCGCGCGTTGGCGGAAGGCGCGTCGTTATTTATGACGACATGATCCGTACCGGTTCCAGCCTGATCGAGGCTGCCCGATCTTATCGGGAGGCTGGTGCCTCGGGTGTCTGTGCCATCGCCACTCATGGTGTTTTCCCAGGCGATAGTATAGATCGCATTCGTTCATCTGGTCAAATTGATATGATCGTGACAACAGACACTCATCCCCGCGCAAGACAATTAGAGTGCGGATTCCTCAAGGTTCTGTCCATCGCCAATGTAATCGCAGGATTTCTCAATGCAGATCCTGCAGCTTCTGTTCACTTCTAAACATTGAGGGCTTATCAGATGTCGCGTCTTGATCGCCAGCGTGGCGCACTCATTGGGCTTGCGGTGGGTGACGCGATGGGAGCCTGTGTGGAATTCCGACCACCGGGAAGCTTTGACGCTGTCACTGAGTATCGTGCAGGGGGCCCTTTTAATCTTGCTTCCGGTGAATGGACCGATGACACCAGCATGGCATTGGCCCTAGCCGACAGTCTGGCCCACGGTTGGGATGTCAATGATCAGGCACGCCGTTACCTCTCGTGGTGGCGCACTGGGGAATATTCTGTTACTGGCCGCTGTTTCGATATTGGCGGCACCACCGCTAGTGGCTTGAGTGCTTTTGAAACCCATGGCGATGCGACCCGTTCCGGATCAACAATTGGGCAAGGCAACGGTTCGATCATGCGGCTTTCGCCGGTAAGTATTCGCTACGCCCATTTATTGACCGCGCAACCAGAACGTCTTGCAGAACTGGCGGACAGTTCGAGCGTTGTAACCCATGCTGCCCCCGAATGCCGCTATGCAGCGCGCGTTTTGGCGCTAATTCTCGCAGGTTTGATCGAAGGCCTTCCTCGCGAGATTGTTCTCGATCCCAAAGCTTCGATTTTAGCTCCACTTCTAGCTGACAACAATATGCCATTTGCCATTCTGGAAGTAACTAGTGGCAGCTACATGCACCGTGAACCTCCAATCATTCGTGGTACAGGGCATGTGATTCGCTCGCTCGAAGCAGCGCTCTGGGCCTTTCACAATGCTCCCGATTATTCGACCGCCGTTCTGCGAGCGGTTAATCTGGGAGATGATTCCGATACAACTGGCGCCATTGCCGGGCAAATGGCTGGCGCATTCTTTGGTGAAACAGGCATTCCGCAAGCGTGGCTTGACGGTTTGGCGCGCAAAGACATGCTCGAAAAGGTACTGGTCCCCATCCTTGATTGATCCATCTGTTTGACCCGGATGCCCCTACCTACCATAATAAACTTCTTACTTCCACCTGCGTGACGGGAGCAACCGAGCGTGCTGCACGAACCTGCCAACAATTCTGGCCAAATCGATCCTGCCGCACCTTACAAATCGCGACTTGGTCTGGCACTGTTCGGCCTTTACGCAACCTTCTACGCGGCATTCGTGGCCATTAATCTGCTGGCACCCGGACTGATGGAACTGCCCCTATTCTGGGGCATCAATTTTGCAGTGGTATACGGTTTCGTGTTGATCATAGCCGCATTGATTCTGGCAGTTATCTACGACGCCCTTTGCCGGGCACAAGAAGCCAAAACTCCTTCAACATCCGCAAAGGACACCCAGGCATGGTCCTGACCATATTTCTAGCTTTCGTCGCCTTTATTGTTGGCTTGTCGGTATATCTTGGTCGCCAAACCAAAACTTCGAGCGGATACTACGCTGCAGGCGGCCAGATCCACTGGGTTGTCAATGGTATTGCTTTCGCAGGTGATTACCTGTCGGCAGCATCATTCCTTGGGATCTGCGGCATGATTGCCACCCAAGGGTATGATGGATTCCTGTACTCCATCGGGTATCTGGCAGGGTGGGTGGTCGCGCTATTTGTTATTGCGGAACCCCTTCGGCGCATGGGACGCTACACTTTTGCCGACGCCATCGATGCGCCATTTCGTTCATCAGGCATTCAACTTGCCGCAGCCATCAGCACACTTGTTGTCTCATTGTGCTATTTAATACCGCAAATGGTCGGTGCCGGCGTGCTTGTCGAGCCCCTTTTGGGCCTGCCACACCATTGGGGCGTCATCATGGTTGGCGGTATCGTGATGATCATCGTGGCTACAGCGGGCATGGCTTCAACGACCTACGTGCAGTTCCTCAAAGGCGGGCTGCTGATTGTTTTCTCGCTTGTGTTGGTTATTGCAGTTTGCTGGCGCGGACTGTCCACAGCACCAGATCAGGGGGGAACCGTTCCCTTCTATCGCCATAGGGCCATGGCGGCTCGCGCTAATGGTGAAAAAATCGTGGTGACAGAAGAAACTGGCTGGCAGCATGTTGAAACAAAAGTAACACCAACCGGTGATCGCTTTGCAGCACTCCAACTCGATGGGGCTACTACTTGGTGGCGAATCGACACGGCATCGGATGGCGCCCTTGAATTGCGGGAA
>CAMCLK010000105.1 GCA_945875585.1 Candidatus Kuenenia stuttgartensis
TGGAATACCCGTCAGATACTCCGAAAAATAGTTCTTTCAGCCACCTACCGGCAATCTTCGCATGCGACAGCTTTGTCGCTGGAGCAGGATCCTCGAAACAAATTGCTTGGTCGAGGACCACGATACCGTCTTCCAGCAGAAACGGTCCGCGACAATGCCTTGGCCATTAGTGGCTTGTTGGTTGACCGCGTGGGTGGGCCCAGTGTCAAACCGTACCAGCCGGAAGGACTGTGGGAAGATGTTTCGGTGGAACGGCGTGACAAATATGCGCCCGACCTTGGCGAAGGCCTTTATCGGCGCAGCATGTACACGTTTTGGAAGCGGACGTGTCCGCCTCCAGGCATGGCGGCATTCGATGCGCCAGATCGCGAAACGTGCGTGATTCGGCGCGCTCGCACCAACACTCCGCTTCAAGCTCTGGTGCTGCTGAATGATCCGACATATGTCGAGGCCGCGCGTGCTTTTGCCGAGCGGATTATGCTGAAATCTACCACCGATGCCGGTCGCGTGGAACAAGCTTACCAATTGGCGCTGTGCCGTGTGCCGCTACCTGAAGAAACTGGTGTGTTGCTGAAAGTCCAGCAGCAGGCCTTGAAGCAGTTTGTTGCCGACCGCGCAGCAGCGGACAAACTGCTTGCCATTGGCCACTCGAAAAGAAAAGCGGGGCTCGACAGCGCTGAACTAGCTTCATGGACAGCGGTTGCTTCCATGATTCTGAACCTCGACGAGGCGATATCAAAACCATGACAGATCATTCCAAGGAGCTCATTCCCAACAGGCGAGCGTGGTGCCAACAGGCAACGCTGGCTGGTGGGGCACTGCTATGGGGTGGGCAGGTTCAGGGTGTGGATCCGAATTCTGGCCCGCTTAAGCTGAATAGCCCGCAGCCGCGTCAGGTGATTCAGCGTGAAGGTTATCAGGCAGCGCATGCCCACGAACACGAGCAGGGCGGTCCTCAATTGGGCCGGGCAGAAGTCAATGTTCAAGGAACGTGGTCTGGTTCCATTCCTGCTCGACTGGAAGCCCGTGCCATTTTGCACGATGGTTGCACAGGTCGCGCCCTCGGCTGGACCATGTTGGGCGAAGTCAAGGTTGCTGGGGACTTCAATTTTAAGGTGATGATTCCAGCCGGTGGATGGTACCGGCTAGAAGTGCGCGCGGTGGCCGCATCTGGAGCGGCAATAGCGCAAACCGAGGTCAATCCGATTGGGGTTGGCGAGGTATTTCTGATTTCTGGCCAATCGTATGCGGCTGGCGCCAACGACGAACTCCAGCGGGTGGAAGATCCGTTGGAAAGGTCCGTACTGCTGGATTATCAGGCGAAATCATGGCGTACGGCGCATGATCCTTTCCCGCATGTGGATAATGGCGGAACGATTTGGCCAGCTTTTGCGAATGCCATTCAGCCGATACTCCGCGTGCCTGTCGGGCTGGTCAATGTCGCGGTTGGTGGTACAGCTTCCCGCCAATGGTTGCCTGGGGAAGACCTTTACCGCCGTTTTGCCGAGGGTGGCAAAGCCGCGGGGCGATTCCGTTTTGTTTTGTGGCAGCAAGGTGAAAGTGATGTGATCGAGAACATTGCAACGGCCACGTATGTTGATCGCCTTCAGATTATTCATGCCGGTTTGGATAAGGAATGGGGTTTTTCACCCCGCTGGTTGTTGGCGAAGTCGACATTGCACCCCACGGTTTACCGCAAGCCGGTTGAGGAAGCCCGCATACGCGAGGCGATTGACCAACTCTGGAAGCGACCGGGATTCGGTCAGGGGCCAGACACCGATATTCTGGCTGGTGAAAACCGCGGAGGCGTGAAGTCGCGTCGGCATTTTTCGCCGGTCGGCCAGCGCCGGGCAGGCTTGATGTGGTTTGCCAGCGTCTGGGCCGCCATGCATGGAGAACCGAAACAATGAGTCAGATATTAGAATTGGCCAGCCAGATGCAACGCCGCGCGTTTCTGAACGGCTCAGGCTCCGCGTTGGGTGCGGCGGCGCTTGCGGGGTTGATGGCCACGGATTCCCGGGTCCGCGCCAATGCCACGGCCCAACTCACTCATTTCGCACCTAAAGCCAAGCGGGTTGTTTACCTGTTCCAGTCGGGTGGACCGTCTCATATTGAATTGTTCGACTACAAGCCGGGGCTGAAGGCCTTGCATGGAAAAGAACTCCCCGATTCCATCCGTCAGGGTCAGCGCCTCACGGGCATGACATCGGGGCAGAAGAGCTTTCCGGTCATTGCTCCCAAATTCGGGTTCAAGCAGGCCGGCAAAGCCGGCACATGGATCAGCGAACTTCTTCCTTACACCGCATCGGTCATGGATGAAATTTGCCTTGTCCGTTCCATGCACACCGAAGCGATCAACCACGACCCTGCCATCACTTTCATCCAAACGGGATCGCAGCAACCGGGACGGCCTTCTTTGGGTGCATGGCTGAGCTATGGACTTGGCCGTGAGGCGGAAGATCTTCCCGCGTTCATTGTTTTGATATCCCATGGTTCCGGGCGTGACGCCAATCAGGGATTATTGGAAAGGCTTTGGGGCAGTGGATTTCTGCCTTCAAATCATCAGGGTGTGAAGTTCCGTGGCAGCGGTGATCCGGTGCTGTACCTTTCGGATCCTCCGGGAATTAACCGAACACTCAGGCGCGGCATGCTCGATGGTTTGGCAACCCTGAACGAGCGCCAGCTACAGGAAACTGGCGACCCGGAAATAACCACCCGCATCGGGCAGTACGAAATGGCGTTTCGCATGCAATCGTCGGTTCCTGAACTGACCAACCTGACCACAGAATCAGCCAAAACATTTGAGCTTTACGGGGAAGATGCCAAGCGCCCCGGAACCTTCGCGGCCAACTGTTTGCTGGCGCGCCGATTGTTGGAAAAGGGTGTGCGTTGCGTTCAGCTTTATCACCGCGGTTGGGACCAGCATGGAGGATTGCCCACCAATATTCCCAAGCAGGCCCGCGATATCGACCAACCGCAAGCAGCCCTCATACGCGATCTCAAGCAACGCGGCATGCTGGATGAAACATTGGTGGTGTGGGGTGGAGAATTCGGGCGCACTGTGTATGGGCAGGGTGGTGTTCAGGCGGACTATGGCCGCGATCATCATGGCCGCTGCTATTCGGTTTGGCTGGCGGGCGGCGGTATCAAGCCGGGGATGGCCCACGGGGAGACCGATGATTTCTCTTATAATATTGTGCGCAATCCCGTGCATGTTCACGACTTGAACGCGACCATTTTGCACTGCATGGGATACGACCATGAACGGTTGACCTACCGTTATCAGGGTCGCGACTTCCGTCTCACCGATGTTCACGGCAAGGTGGTTCGGGAAATCCTTGCTTAATGTCCCATTGAACCAGTACCGAGCGATTGGCGGCCACAGCTTCAAGCGCTCGGCGCGCAGAATCAGATATCAGATTCCGAGGGCACAACGAACGGTTTGCGGTATT
>CAMCLK010000106.1 GCA_945875585.1 Candidatus Kuenenia stuttgartensis
GGCAACGCTTTGGAATGGGTGATGGATGATTTCCGCAGGTACAACGACCAAACTGTTCCTCTCGATCGCAAACTAAGTCCCCAACGTGAATTCATGGTGATCGCCGGAGACTCTCTCCGGGTTGTCCGTGGCGGATCCTACAGCAACAGCCCAACTGCGGCCCGTAACAGTGCCCGCCTGATGGCCCGCGCCGACCAGCGCGCCGCATCATCAGGTTTCCGCATCTGCCGCACCACCACAACTGTTTCCCCCAAACCAATAAAGACAGATTCCTCTGGCAATTAAACCATTCAACAAAACCAAATAAGCCAGCCAGAGGATCCCCCCGGCTGGCTCTCACCTCAACTCACAACTTCCACCCTATCCCACATTCTCCCCCGCCATCAAATCCCACCCCTGCTCTTTGGCCATATCAAACGCTCGCAGCAGAGCGTCACGGCGGGCCTTCAGTTCGCCGCAGATCTCACCAATCGAAAGCCCCTTGGCCTTCAGCTTCAGGCCCTCAACAGCCAGACGCTCGTAGGAGATCAAGATCCGCCGCAATTCGAGCGACTTTATTTGCTCCTTGTACCGGTTGGGATCGGGGTCCATGAGCTTGTTCACATGCAGCAGGGTCGTCTTCATAGCTTGGGCGATCTGCCTGAAGTTCAAGCCCTGCGCGCGAAGTTCCCTCGCGCGGGCGCGCTTAAGTTCCTCGGGATACGCCTCCGAAACTTCCACCACCGTTTCCTTCACACCCGGCATTATCCAGCCAGTATCACTTAGGTACTCCCAAGTATCCTTCGTTGGATAATCCCGAAATCGGTTCGTTTCAGCCATTAATGCCGCACCGTTGATGGTGAAACGCAGCATCCACGCTTTGCCGTGCTTCGATTTCGTATCCGAAGGCTCCGCGACCACATCACCCAGTATTCGCTTGAGCACCGTTGCTGATTCACCAACTTCCATCTGTAAAAGCGCTTCCAGATCTTGCAGCAGCTTGACCATGTCGTGAGGCCCCATCGGTTGCGGCACAAAGTTATTGCACGACTCCATTTCATGAAGCTTGTCCGTCAGACGCTTCCTCGTGGCAGCCAAGTCTTTCAGCCGGTCGAACAGGATTTCAATACCCTCCTCCGACCGGCCCGTTAGCCGTTCCGCTAGGCGTTTCTCCTCCTGAGTTATTTCGGCAATCTGCTGCTTCATCGGCCTGGTGTCTTCTTTGGGAAGCTTGGCCAACTCCTTCAAATGAGCGTTTGCTTCCGCCAGCAAACGGTTCAAGAACTCGGGGGTGAACACCTCGTCCTGCAACACGCCCAAGACACACTTGTTGATCAGATTCAGAGCCTTGCACCCTAAACGACCGCACGGGGTGTTCTTGTCAAACCCCTTCGTGCATTTCAGGGAGCCGTAACCGGAACTAAGTGACCGAACCAAACCCAAAGGCCACCGGCAGGCATGGCAAATCGGCCGGATCAACAGGTTGGGATGCAGATCAGTGCGGCTGGTCTTCGGATTGTCTTTTTGCCGTTCCTTGAAGCGTTCTTTGAGGAACGCCAGACGTTCCTGGGCCTGATCAAACAGTTCCTCGCTAATGATCTGCAGCTCAGGGCGTTCCCTGCGCGGCTGCCATTCGCTAGCGGGCTTTTTGATCGCGGTCAGCTTGCCGGTCTCCGGGTTCTGTTTGACCGTGCTTTTTCCCCAGAACTCGTACCCGGCATACAAGTGGCGTGTCAGCATCTGGTTGATGTTGCAGGCCTTCCAGAAACGGGGATGCAGCACCCGGCGCTCATTGAGATCATTAGCGATTGCATGAGCGCTCCACTTCTTGTTGACGAACTTGTTAAAGACATCCTGCACTTCCTTGACCTGCTCGGGGATCTTTTCCATTTTCCTGACGGTTTTGTCTTTGCCATACTTCATCACTTTGCCGTCAGAGTCGTATTGATCCACCAGAACATATCCGAACGCTTCCCCGGTAACGGTTTTGCCGGTCCTGAACCCGTCCTTCATCCCTCGAGACACCTTTTGCCTGAGCTGTTCAATAAACTGCTCGACGAACATGCCCTTGAAGGTCAGCAATAGCCGAGCGTTTTCGTCGTTCGTGTCAAAGCCATCGGAAACAGAAACGACGCGTTTGCCTGAGTGAATGACACTGCGAAATAAACTGAGCAGTTCAACAAGGTCTCGGCTAGCGCGACCGATGTCATCGACATACAGGCATCGGACATTGTTGCCTGGTTCCAAAATAACGCGTTTACTCTCTTGGTAGCCCTTACGTGCGGCAATGGTTCCGGTAATTTCCGCGTCAGCAAATACCAGAGACCACGGGATAAACGAGCCGTCAGCGTTGGACTTAGTCAACACATTCAAAAGCTGCTGGCACAAACTCCTCTTGTTGGAATTGTCGCAGGAATAGCGCAGGTAGGTGGTTGCCAAGTTCTTGGGCAGCCACGGATGTAGGTGGGTTGTGTCTTTGAAGCCGAACCGTGCCATGAAGGATGCCACCATCGAGTCGATGGTTTCATCGTTGGACATCTTTGCCTGAAACTTGGCCACATAGTCAGGCCATACTTTCCTCTGCTCATCGAGCCATACAATAGCCATCGCCCGAACCGCTTCCTGATCAGGCCGACCACGGGTGAGACGATTGAAGCCAGAACGTCGTAAACTTGTCATGAGCAAACCTCCAGTTTCGAAACAAAACTGGAGAGCCCGGAAGTAGAAGTTTCTTGGCACAGTGTGCCAAACCCTATAGAAATGGCTCAGTCAGAACCAAACATGGCAAAAATCTGATTGATGCGTAAATACCTTGCTGTAATTAGACTTGTGGCGACAAACCAGTTGATTTTCAGAGACTTGGAAAGGGTTCCGATTGGAATCCCCCCCTCTCCGCTTGTTTTCAATCACTGCCATAAACCCTTATACAGCAAGAACTTAAAACCATAAGATTTGCCTTATATGGCAACTGGGCCAATCGTGGGCCAATCAGACCCTTTTCTAGCCACTCACACTCTCCACAAAGACAGGCTTTCGAGGCTCGGTGCCAGTAACTCACTGGCTCACATAATCAACCCCGACCAGCCCCCAACATCAGCCGTTCCCCGGGATCTGTTCAGACCTGGGCAACAACCGAATGGACGACATGAGCTTCTTCGCATCAGCGCTATTCAAATGGTAATAGTGCATCACCATGGCGCTGTTGCGGTGCCCCAGCCACTGCTGC
>CAMCLK010000107.1 GCA_945875585.1 Candidatus Kuenenia stuttgartensis
CTGGACCTTGCCATGGCGGCCGATCAGGTTGGTTTGGCCCAATCGGGTGGACCTGCCCGTTTGGCCGCGAAAATTCTCGAAGGTTGCCAATGGCCGGTTCCCGTGGGAATGATGAGCGCTCCGTGGCGTGGTACCCCGAGGCTGACGCACCAACGCAATGTGGGGGCTTCCCGTCTGGTGGTGGTTGGAGACGCGGCGGCGTATGTGGAACCATTTACCGGTGAGGGAATGGGCTGGGCCCTTGAAGCTGCCGAGACCTTGGTTCCACTCGTGCTTGATGCGTGTTCATCCGGATCGTTGGATCAGGTTCACAATCGATGGCAGACCGCCTATCGAAAATTGTCTACCCCCCGCAAGAAGTTCGTATGCTCAGCCTTGGCATGGGGCCTGCGCCGGCCCGCATGTGTGGATGCCACTGTTTGCTTATTGCGCCTTGTCCCGGCGCTGGCATGGCCTGTTACTTGGTTGCTTGATCGCCAATCCCTCCCTCGTCCCGGAACCTTGTCATGAATTTTGAGATTTTGGGCCTCGGAACCGCTGTGCCGGCAACATTGCTCGATGCCGGCATCAGTCTGGCCGTGGCCCGTTCCTTGAGCCAAGCCAGCCCCGAACAGGGGACCTGGCTTGAGGATGTTGTGGCTGGATCCGGAATCAAATCGCGCCGAATCGTGTTGGGAAACGATCTCGTCAATGATTTGTGTTATGGCACTCGTGCCAGTGGTTCGCCATTTCTTCCCACCGAAGGCGAAGTGGGCGGCCCATCTACCGGCGAGCGCCTAAGGCACTATGCCCGGCTGGCATGGCCCCTGGCCCTGGAGGCCGCATCGAATGCGCTGCGGCAATCCGGCATCAAGCCTGAAGATATCGTCCATCTGGTAACTGTCTCGTGTACCGGCTTTGCTGCGCCTGGAGTTGACTGCCGGTTGATTGAGGAACTAGGCCTATCCCGCTCGGTGAACCGCACCAATGTCGGTTTCATGGGCTGCCATGGGGCACTTAATGGCCTGCGCGTGGCCCGTGGCCTTGCTGCCACAGGCGGAGCGGTGCTGCTTGTGGCGGTGGAACTGTGCAGCGTTCATTACCACTACGATATGGACCCGGGGCAATTGATTGCCAACGCCCTGTTTGCCGATGGCGCAGCTGCGATTGTCGGCCGCAGCGCTGATCATTCAAATGATTGGCAACTTGTTGGCAACGGCGGGTGCATTGTGCCCGATTCGGCCGCGGCCATGACATGGATTGTGGGTGATTCCGGTTTTGAAATGACGCTGGGGAGGCAAGTACCGGGATTGATCGGCCGGTATTTGGGCCCATGGTTGAGAGAGTGGTTGGAGCGCCAAGGTCTGAGTATTACTGATATCGCCACATGGGCTGTGCATCCGGGTGGACCGCGTATTCTCGATGCCGTTGAGCAGGCATTAGCGCTTCCTGAACAGTCTTTGGCGGTCTCACGCGCGGTGCTCGCGGAGCATGGCAACATGTCGTCGCCTACGTTGCTGTTTATTCTGGAAAAGCTAATGGCCGCGAAGGCACCAACTCCGTGCGTGATGCTCGGGTTTGGCCCGGGATTGGCTGTTGAGGCCGCACTCTTTCGATGACACGTAACGTTACCGTCAGCCCAAGTCGCTGGTATCGAGTTGCCCGTTGGCTAGAAGATCGCGGAAGATCTTCAATGTGGCAGCAAGACCATCGGCCAGTGGTGTTGGGGGCAGCGGGCCGTAGTCGCGTTGCAATGCCGCATCGCACAGATCAGGCGCGATCTGCAACTGGCTGGTGCCATGGCTGATCAGTTCGGCGGCACGCGGATCGACCGTGCACAGAACTCTATGAAACTCGGCGATATCCACAACGGCGCCGCGAAGATTGTAAGCGTTCGGACCTTTCCAAGGGCCTGTGAGGCAGCGCACAAACACGCGGGCGACATCTTGCGCGTATTGCAGGTCTTGAATCCCACCATAAGAAATCTTGTAAGGGCGGCCAAGGGCTAGGCATTTCACTGCTTTGGTTGGCTCGCTTGTCATGCCAACATCGCGGCCGGGGCCATATACCGTCCATGGGCGCAAAGCCACCGTCTTCACGCCATGATCTGTTCCGTACACGCGGGCATTGCCTTCATTGCACAGCTTGAACCATCCGTAGTGCGTGCCCGGAACATTGCGAACGTCTTCAGAAAGTGGACCAGCCGGATAGATCCCGGGAGGCCCAAATACTGCGGCGCTGCTGGCCAGCACCACACGTGAAATCGATTCGCCCAAAATACGCGCTGCTTCGAGCACCTCGAGGGTGCCCGTCACGTTGACACGCGCACCGTCGAGCGGACGGGCGCGGCATGTTGGAACCTGAAGGCCAGCCAAGTGGATGATGCCGTCGATTTGCTGGTCTTTGCAGGCGTTGAGAACGGCATCGTGCGTGCAGACATCGCCTTGCACAAACGGCAGAGCTGATATCTGCTCGCCGCTGAGGACAATTTCAAGCCGCCTTGGATTGTGTTCAAGGTCGAACAGCACTGGCTGATGACCGTCGGCAAGCAACTCTCGAACAATCCAGGCACCAAAAAAACCGTACCCGCCGGTTACCAGTACTCGCATGCCATCAACCCTCAGAACGGGAAACCATTGGGCTCAATACCGTTATGCCGTTGGCGGAACATCGGTGGGCGCGGGTGGTGGTGTTGGTGCGATGACTTCGTCGCTTTCGGCGACAGATTCATCGCGCGCCACCACAGCCAAACTGGCAACACGGTCTTGGTCGCGCAGGTTGATTAAGCGTACGCCCTTAGTGTTACGACCGCACAAGCGCACCTGATCTGCAGGGCTGCGGTTCACCATTCCCGCGGCGGACATCAGAATGATATCTTCGCTACCCTTGACCGCCGCGACACCCACCACCGGGCCGTTGCGACCTTCAGTTTTAATATCGCGAACACCCTTACCGCCTCGTCGTTGCAGCCTGTAGCGCAGGCTCGAAGGCTCTGGAGTTTCTTCCACGTCGCCTTCCGCGCTTGCTACTTCCGGCGTTTCTGTTTCGGGCGCTGTTGTTTCTTCTGTATCGTCAACAGCGGCAACACCAAAGGGCGTGCGCTTGCCGTAGCCATTGGCGCATACCGTGAGCAAAGCACCTTCGGGATCGACCACAACCATACCGACGACTTCGTCGCCACCCACCAAAGTGATG
>CAMCLK010000108.1 GCA_945875585.1 Candidatus Kuenenia stuttgartensis
CCGCAACGGAGCACGCCCTGGCACTGAACGACCTGTTGAAGCTGCTGGCTAGACTTCTTGCCAAAAGGCAACTGGAACTCAACTCTCCGGATCCGGAACAGCCAAAAGCGGCTCCAGACGCCTGATTTAACTGCTCCAAATCTTTTTCAACAATTTTCCCACTAAGGCCTTCCAAAGTTTGGAGCGCGGGAAGGTTCCATGGTTGGATGGAGATAGGAGAGGAAAAGATGCCTCTTTTTTGCAAGCCATCATAACAACGTCAAGGAAGATAATTTATGCCAGCCAAGCTCAAGAACCTCGAGATTCATTGCGATTATTTCCGCTGGAAACTGTTTCAGAGGAACGGCGTTTATTACGCCGACGCCAGATCTGGGAGTAACACCCAACGGAGGCATTCTTTGGGAACGCGGAACAAGGTTGAAGCTTTGCGATCACTGAAGCTATTGGACATGAAGGCCGCATTCCAGCATGGGCTCGTGAGTTGGGAGAAGGTTGCTGAAATGCTTCGGAACCCTCTTCCCATTTCGAAGGGTAACGACATCTATTTGGGCACCAGGCAACTCGACCAGACGATTGGCCAGTTGAGTACCAAAACGATGGGCCGGTACAAACAGGTAGCGGCTAAGTGGGCCAGATACTGCGATACCCATGGGATTGTCTACTGGAACCATGTCAGCCAGATAGCTCTCAAGAAATACCACTCATGGCTTCAGGCCAGTGGTCGAAAGCCGCGCAGTTGTGTTTTTGAGATCAACTTCATTTGCCAGGTGATGAAGTATCTGATTGAGGAAAAGCATCTGCCTGCCGAACTGAAATTCCGGATGAAGTTGCCCAAGGTTACGGGGAGTGATGTTCATCGATTTTCAATTGCAGAAGTCGATGCGATCCTGACCTTGGCTGAGAGTCTGGATGGGTACAAATGGATGTACCAAGCGTTGGCATGTTTGGCCTACACCGGCATGCGGATCAGTGAATTGGTGAACCTTCGTTGGTCTGATGTGAACTTAACATCACCAACGCCATCGATTCTGGTTGCCGACTGTGGCTACCGCTCCTCATATGCAACCAGAACGAAATCACGGGAAAGCCGGTTTATTTCCATCCACACGTATTTGTTGAACGTGTTGGCATCGATGGATAGTTCCAGTAGCGGCCATGTTTTCGTGTCACCCGGCAGCGAAAAGCTCAATGCCGATGTGTTCTTACGTCTTTTTGTGAAGCTGATTATCAAGCCGTTGGCAGCCCGATTTCCTTCCACTGAGGAAGGACGCGGGTTTATCACGGGCAGATTCCACAGTTTCCGACATGCCTTTTGTTCGCGTGCTGTGGATTCTCAAATACCACAAATGGTCATATTGGACTGGTTGGGCCACAAAGATAGCTTGATGACCCGACATTACTACGGCATCAGTAATGCCGAATCGAAGAGGCTGATGGATTCCGTCAAAGTTCGTTGATCGTTTGTAGTGCCACAATAAATGGATGGAGATGCACCATGGATCATTACGAAACAAACGACCCTGCCAAATACCTGACACCTGCCAACGCGGCTGTCAGGTTCGGACTGTCTCTTTCGACGATTTATGCGTGGAAGCGTGAAGGGCGGATCAGTTTTTCTCAGCCCGGCGGACCTTGCGGGAAGATTTTGATTCCCGAGGACGCCATTCAACGTTTGTTACGCGTGCCTAGTGATGATCCACGTTTTGGTAGTGGAGTCCGGCTTTCCGGACCGGCACCGAAGTGGATGCAATCTTGATGATTTGAATATCGAAAGGAAAACGAATGCCCGCTAAACGGAGCAGGGAAGAGATTGCGTGTCGGTTTTTCAGTTGGAGGCTTTTTCAAAGAGGAAAGACTTTTTACGCGGATGGACGGTGTGACCGAACAAGTGTGGGACGACATTCCTTGGGAACCCAAGACAAGGCCGAAGCCAAGCGGAAACTGGTTCTTCTCGATGAAAACATAGCTGTGGAACATGGTCTGATAACGAAAGAGGCTGTGACTCCCGAAAATAGCGCTCAGTTGTTATTGGAGGCAGGAATAGGAATGTACCGAACGTTCATGGCCCGACCCGAAGTATCCCGCGGGATACGCCCAAGCACGCGGAAACGGTACCGGCCGGTTTTCGCTCATTTCACAGCGTTCTGTGAGGCAAAGCGTTTGGATTCGTGGAACCAGATCAACAGAGCCGTTCTTTTGAATTATGGGGCGCATCTGGAAGGCCAAGGCTACGCGCCACGGACCGTGTATCTGGAATTAACCACCATCAAGCAGGTTATCAAGTTCCTGATGGAGGAAGGCGCTTTACCGCCCACGCAATCATTCCGATTGCGCATGTCCAAGCCTCAAGGGTCGGATGTTCACTGTTACACCACTGAAGAGGTTACGGCGATCCTTGCAAGGGCGCGGTCACTTCCCGACATGGAATGGATGTATCGAGCCTTGGTTGGCTTGGCTTTCACGGGTCTGCGAATTCAGGAGCTAGCCGGTTTGCGATGGTCGGATATCAGCGATGATTGTGAAACGATCCACCTGACTGATGAGGGATATCGATCAAGCAAGTCTGCAACGCGCAGACGGACCAAATCGGGTCGGAGTCGATCATTGCCAGTGCTTCCCGAATTGAAAGAACTGCTGATGTCGATGGTTCGGGATCCCGGTGCGTTTATATTCACGTCGATGCGCGGCTGTCGATTGGATGACAGTATTTTGCGCAACACTTTTATTCGCGACGTGATCAAACCGTTGTCACGTCAGTTCCCGTCCCCTGATGCGGTGGGAGGGTTTTCGAGTGGCCGGTTGCATAGCTTCCGGCACTTCTTTTGTTCACAGATGGCCAATGCCAATACGCCGATCATGGCGTTGCAGCAGTGGTTGGGGCACCGCAACAGCGCCATGGTGATGCACTATTACCATTTGAATAGCGCTGATGCGAAGAAGCTCATGTCGTCCATTCGGTTGTTGCCCAGGTCTGAACAGATCCCGGGGAACGGCTGATGTTGGGGGCTGGTCG
>CAMCLK010000109.1 GCA_945875585.1 Candidatus Kuenenia stuttgartensis
ATTGAGGGCGAACTCTATGATCGCCACCCAACGCTTGAGGATGATGCCATGAACAGAGTTACTGCCTTGATGGCCCTATTGCTCTCAGGGATTGCCTTGATGGTTTCTGGTTGCGGGAATTCAGTTTTTCCGCCCCCGGTTGACGTTTCGTACCGATCATCGCTGTTTGGTATTGGCAAGGTAGTTGTCATAACAAATACATCAGGCCATCATCTTTACAACGTTAAAGTCACTGGTCGGAACTTCAAACAAGTATCCAGTGCATCTGTGAAGGCGACCGATCACCTAGCCCCAGGTGGCGTTGTGGAAGTTGGATTTCTCACGTTCGGCTCATGGACTCCTCGACCAGGAGAAACCATCGAAGTCTACGCGGATAACTATGCATTGCCCAAACCATCAATTATTCCCAATTAGGCCGAATGTTGACTAACTGCATGTGACTCGTGAGAAATAGGAGAATGCATGAGGATTTACCTTATATTGAGCCGTTTATTTCCTATTTTTGCATGGTAATTATTGGTAAACTTTATTTCATTTTCTTTATGGAGTATGCGTGTGCGGACTTGTATATTGCTAATTTTGGTTTTAGGGGCCTGCCTAGGACGTACTTCGCGTGGCCAATCGCCAAAACTTCCGATCAAATTAGTCGCTGCTCAAACGGACTACCAAAAAGCATCAGATAAGGCACAAGCAGTTTACGATGATGCGATCCGGCAAGCTACGGGAATCTACAAGCGACAGTTAACGGAAAGTCTTGTTTCAGAGACAAAGATTGGCAACTTGGATGCTGCGATCCAGATCCGCGAGGAAATAAAGAAAGCAGAGGAAATGGTTTCGCCGAGATCGAACGTATCCACCAAAGCAGCCCTAAAAAAAGTACTCATGGGCACCCGGTGGAATTGGGGAAACAAGCCGCTTGTCTTTCAAGCTGATGGGTATACCAACCATCCGGATTGGGATTCGACACGATCCGCAACTCGGTGGGAGGCTATTGACCGCCGCACCGTGGTTTTGATCGTTGAGAGGGGACGAGGAAATGATCGATACGCAATCCTCGAATTTTCCGAAAAACTCGACGAATATAAAGGATATGGGTTCGATAATGCGGCACGGTTGACTACCTCGAAACGATTTCCATGAGTGGTATCTTTTCTCGTGTGGCTTACGCTTAACACTTATAATGAAAGTAGCAGCGCATGAGGCGTTTACGGCATTCCCGCAGCTCCTCAGTTCCACAATTACCCAAACTCGATGCAAGTGCATGTCGAGTAAAACATTTGGTCTATCGTGCGTTGCGTGGCAAAAGACTGGTCTTTTTGGCACCAGCGTCACGCTTCTGCCATGTCTCAATACTTTTCAAGCATCACAAATCATTGGACGACAGCTCTACCGCAAGATTGACGCGAAGTTGCTTAAGCATCTCACTAGGCAAGGGGACATACTGTCCTCCTTTTTGGTCATCTATGTCAGCCGGTTCTACTGATGACGATTCCTCGTCACGGTCAACTGATGGGTCGCCGCCGGTGAGAATCTCGAATGTCTGTGCACGGCTGCGAAGCCTTGCAAACATTCGTTCGTCGTATGTGCCAGCCAGGTAGGGTAAAGCGATGTCTAGGCCAGGCAGCGCCGAATCTAGTACTTCATTGCACTCTTTTGGTCCACGGGCATCGCAGGCAAGTTTTCTTTCTCTCATCGCCTTACTTCCCAACCGATCAGTTCGGCCAGTACGTTGCTCTAACGTCGCCGGGTTCCATCCAAGGTCATAATGGATAACATGACGGCAGTGCCTATGAAGGTCGATTCCTTCCTGCCCAACTTGAGTGCAAACTAAGATATCAGGTAAAAGCGGTGTATTGAAGCCGTTAAATACGATATCGCGGTCTTTCGTTTCCCCTGTCACCAACTTCACTGATTCAGCCCTAGGATTCATTGCGTAACGAAGGTGCGCTTCCCGTTCGGTCGGCCCCATTTCTGCTAACTCACTAAGGAACTCCTCAACGCGACCAGCCAGCGGTTCAAGTTGGCCGCCCCCAGGCGGTTCGTGTAACCCCCGCAAGATGCTCGCGGACCAAGTCTCGTCCGCATCTTTAAAGACATTCTTTGGTAACCGCAACAAAATATCTTCGCGGAGAAGCGCACGGACGACAGCGTCGAGAACTCTAGCACGCTCGCCCCACTCCCATGACTCTTCGGAACAAGTTATTTTGAACAGCAAATCACGCATCTTGCAAATTCGCTCTAAGGCACTGCTGCTCAGAAAATCGATATCCGGACTTGTGGGAACGAAAAGGTTTGGCCCGGAGATCAAGGTGCCGACAACTTTATGAGACAAGTTTTCTTCGATAGCTTTAATGGCTTCGCGCTCGGGTTCAATGACAAGGTCGTACGAGCCCGATAGGCTTGAACGGGCTACTAAATCCGTGGGCATCGCATCCCCATCGACCTCGCCCCTTCGGCGACTCAAATTGGCATCGCCATACCGGAACTGAACCCACTCCTCCTTCGAAAGAACTTCCAAGAGACGTTTAGTAACGTCTCGTTCTTCGTTTGCTCGATTTGGCCACCATGAAGATTGATCTTCTACAAGTCGTTTGGCCCATACATGTTCGATAGCACGGTTCAAGAAGACTCGGTCAAGTCGGGGTCGCTCGCCACGGCGGAATAGCGGACTGCCGACAAACGTTGCGCGGGCGTAGAGTGACGCAACGCTTCTTCGGTCGCCGTCGGTGAATGTTGGTAACTGAATGTTGCACTTCTGAAACCTGCCCAGTAATACGCGGTCCAGAAATAGGGGTATTCCGCTGCCCTCTCGGGCCGTTAGTGATCTTCGGAAATCGTTCATCGCTTTGGGGATGTCCGCCTCTCCAGCAACCTGCGTACCTCGTGATACTAGAAGGGCGCGACTTGATAGGCGGAGTCTTTGGCTGACTGCATCGGCGAGCAATCGTGCGAGGGTTTTGGCGGTTGGGACTCGGAAACAGAATATCAGTGATTTCTCGCCATGATCCCAGCGGCGCAGCACTTCCTCAAGGACGACTTGCAGCTTAGGGTGACGATGGTCTTCCCGATTCAGTTTTCCATTCCTATGTCCCGTAAGTTGTTGAAGTATGCGGAATAACCGCTGGTTGCCTCCGGCTGTGGCTGCCTCGACAGCTCGCGCGCCTTCCCGGCTTTCCCAGAGCGTCGTGTAGCAGCCGGTTATATCCATTCCCAAGGTTGTGCGATGTTTGCCCCGGGAGCTGTCGGCGACGACCTTCATCAGAAGGTACTGAGCCAACTCCGCATGGGGCGGTATAGAAGCTCCAGGTGCAAGGTGAAGTAAGTGTTGGTCCGGTCTTGCAGAGCTGTCTGCCGTATTCGGGTATTCGCGACCCACTAGAACGCGGCGATGCCCAATCGACCGCCGATGCCTGATAATCAAAGTCCGCATTGCGTTACGCAATTGACCATTACTGGCCTTCAGCTCAAGTGCCAGTGCGAAAAAGCGTCTGAGGTCTCTTGGAACTGTAGCAAGTCGGCTCGATTCACCGTTTGGATCCGCTGCTGTAATTTCATTCCATAGGCGAGACAAATGGTCGGTCCGCGGGTCCGATATACCCGGCAACATTCCGTTGGCCGGATCGTAATAGGGAGCGAATTTGGCAAACTGTTCGGGCAACGAGCCCCATTCTCGAGAAAACGCTACTCCTGATACTTCAGAAGCAGCAGTGGCTTCCTTGATTTTCTCCCGCAGGGATCTCAGGTGAGTAACCCGTTCCGAACCGATAGCTGGCTCCATCGCGTCGCCAACCGAAAGGACTTCGAGCAACTCGTCGCGGTGCATTTGGAATGGAGTGGCCGTTAGCAGCAACATCCTGCGGGCAAGAGGTGCCAGCCGAATTTGAAAGCTTTGACAATCCTTTCGATGCACACTTCGCCAGTGGTGCGCTTCGTCGACTATGACAAGGGGAATATCCTGCCGAAATAGATGGTGAGCTAGTTCTTTGTAGAGACCGAGCAGCCGGGTCTTGAAACCTTGGAAATACCATTCCGCGTGGCCACGGCGCTGGGCTGCATCTTTGCAGTATTGCAAGAGACCAATTGGTTCTTCGTGTCCATCGCGGGTTGTGAGCGTCTCATCTTCGAGGAGGGCACGGCCATCCTCGGTTCGCAGAAGAGAATTGAGGGCACCAGTAATGTCTGCGAAAGAAAATGGGGTCTGTTCATATAATCGTTGCAAGTCTTGGGGCCAATTCCACCTCTGTCGCTCCGAAGGAGAGAGATAGTCCTCGTGGTCCCGGAAGTTCCAAAGGTCTACCTCATAATCAGAGGGTCCGATGCGCTTTGCGCATTTTGCCCATTCAGAAAACCCTTTAACTTCTGCAGCCCGACTGACGATGCGATACCTTTCATGAAGGCTGAGTTTATTTCCCCACCAGCGAAATAGACAGGCGGCGAGAAATCGAAGGCGATCACCTAGTTCCGGAATTTTCTTGCTAAAAACGTTTGCGGTGCAGATCAATACGCACGGATTCTTAAGTGTGTTGCGGCGCAGATCAGAAGCACGGCGTAAGCCCTCGACCAGTTCATATGCGTTATCGCAAACGCGGGACTGGAACCATTCCGTTTCCTTTGGATTGGTAGAACAACGCGTTCGTAGAGATTCGACCTCTTGGTGCCATTTCCGAGCTAGAGACTGATTTCCAGATGGGACAACAACTACGATCGCCCGATAACATTTTCCCAATCCCGTTGCGTCTGCAATATCCGGTTTCTCTCGAACGGCGCGGAGCAGACTGTAAGCAGTCGCCAATGCGACGAAGGTTTTTCCAAGGCCCACTTCGTCAGCCAGAAGTTGAACCTCACGCCGGCCCGGCAGTGGTTCCGAGAATGCTTTAAGGAGCCAATTCGTTGTGGTTTCCTGTCGCAGAGTGTCCTCGGGAGTCATCCGTTGGGAGTCCTGGCCTAGCTTGAGCACCGGATCAAGTCGCAGTGTCATAAGCAGCCTCCTCAAAGGATGATTGGTGTTCACCAGGTATTGAGATAAACTTCGCTGCAATTTCTCTAGGTAATGAAGCCCGAACATAAGATACAAAATGCGGATCGCGAAGCACGGCAGCAAAGGAAGGCATCGTGGCTGCCAATGAAACTAAGCCCAGTAGTCGTTCCAGCGCTCGATTTTGAACATTGACAAGTGTTTTGTGATCATCTTCGCTGGATTCCAGTGGAAGTGCCACAACAACCTGCAGCAACTCAGAAAGTTGGAAAGCTGCGGCAGTTGGCGATCTCCTGCCCTCCTTTAAAGCGATGTGAACCTGATCAGCGAGGGCGATAAGACTGAATTCACCCAACAATGTGATTTCTAGGGCGCGGTGTGAATATATCGCGCTTCGAAGCGTTGCCGACAGTCCAAAGAGGCTTTCTACAAATTCGCGGATCAGGTAATTCTGGAGATCGACTAGCGGGGAATCATCAGCACCTGATGCAAAACCTTGTTCGAGCTGCTTGGCTTTATTGTTAAGAAGGATGAGGAGATCGTCTTCGCCGATGCGGCCGTGAAAGTAGGCGAGCAACTGTTGTTCATCGGGTCGTGCGACAAGAAAACTGGGCAAGCCCGCTTTGGCTGAATCGAGGACGTTGATCGGGAACTCGGCCAGTTTCATCGATTCGCCCCAGCGAATTTGTACCGCGCGAGAAACAAGAAGGCGGCGAACCATCGATGAATTAATTGAAATAGAGACCGCCCCGCTGGTTTCAATGGGAAATACCTCGATCCGCATGATTTCGGATAATGCTGACTCTGTTCCATCGCCTTTGCTAAGCACTAATGTCGGAACGAATTGATAGCTGACGAACATTAGAAGCAAACGGCCGGATGGAGCGTGACTATTCGTCCAATCGATGTCGAGGTCAACACGAAGAAGATGTGCCGGCCAATCGACGGGATCATCAGGCTCGGCCAGTGGAAGAAAGAGATCGTTACTGGCGCACGTGGCCCAATCGACCGTACCAGCTTCAACGAGCGGCGGCCGCCATACATCCTCTGGTAAGATGGCCGTCGGACATGTGATCAACACGCCAGCCTCGATATTAGCTCCTGTCGCTATACCAAAGCCGGTGTTCGTAAAATTCGCTGATCCTAATAGCGCCACGGCCGTTTGAGGGCCACGAAGGACGATCCATTTGGCGTGAAGTGCCCGGTGGCCTTCGGCTTTTCGATCCGGTACTTCATTATCAAGAGTTTCCAGTCGAGCAGGCACAATTCGCCCACGATTTACGGGAAATTGTCTCTCTCGGAGGCCACGAAGAAGTGGGAAAGGAAAGACTGGGCGTGCATTATCGCCGGGGACATCCGCCATACAGATTAATTCGATTTCGGTTTTTTCTAGCGAAGCCCCGCGCTGTAGCAGTGCCGCGGCGATCGACTCGAATGGAGTGGTCTTAGAATCCGGACCAGGCCAAAACGGAGAACACACTCGCCAGTTTAAAACTGGTTCGCCACTTGGCCAAGCATCGACAACTTGCTGCCAAATCGGGGTCGGGCCGCCCCCGAATACAAACTGAATTCTAGGC
>CAMCLK010000110.1 GCA_945875585.1 Candidatus Kuenenia stuttgartensis
TCAGTGGGCGACCTCGTTTTCCTGTATCACACCGGTAAGCAAAAAGCCGTGGTGGGTACCATGACCGTGGTATCCGGCCCTGCATTGCCACCGGGGGCAACCGATAGCGGCGACATCACTGTTGAAGTGGTACCCCACCTACAATTAAAACGCCCAGTTACCTTGGCGGAAATTAAGCTTGACGCGACGATGGCAGGTTGCGATCTGGTGCGACTTCCCCGTTTATCTGTGGTTCCGCTGACTGAAGTACAATGGCGCAGGGTGCTGTCCCTCGCAGAGGCGGACGGCTAAGACCCGTCCACCGGAGCGGCGTTCCAACCATGGTGGTTGTGAGCGATCCGACGCCGGGCCTGGAATGACACTCATATGGCCGCACGACGTTCGGACCGTTTTTTGGCTACGCTGAAAAATTGCGCCCGTGTCACGTTTGTCACCCACGTGCACCCAGACCCCGACAGTCTGGCCAGCATGATGGGCCTGGCTTACCTCATTGAGGAAAAGCTGGGTTTGCCTACCCGCCTCACCCGCGACGGCCCCATCTCCCGCGCCGAAAACCGCGCCATGGTTGAACTGCTCGATATCGAACTGGAACCGATCGAAGATGTGGTCTGGGCCGAAGATGAAGCCGTGGTGATGGTGGACAGCCAACCCAACACAGGCAGGCACAATCTGGCAGGCGCGCCACCAATCTCAGCTGTGATTGATCATCACGATACGCCCGGCGATCTTGCTGGAATTGGTTTTATCGACGTGCGCGAAACGTTGGGTGCCACCTGTTCCGTAGTGGTCACCTACCTGCGCGAGCAGGGTCTGATTCCGTCTTCTCGTTTGGCCACCGGCCTCATGTACGGCATTGAAACGGAACTGTGTGGTTACCCACGCGAAGCAGGCCCAGCCGATGAAGCCGCGCTGATTCATATTTATCCACTGGCAGATCGCGACCTCTTGGCGCGTATCCGCAATGCCAGACTGCCCCAAAGCTATTTCGGTGGGCTCCTTCAGGCCTTGCAAAACGCCTTTATTTACGACCGTTTGATTATCTCTTGGGTAGACCATCTTCCCCAGCCTGAAATGGCTGCCGAAGTTGTCGATAACCTCATCCGCTTCGAGGAAGTCGACTGGGCCCTCTGTGCCGGAGTTCATGGCGGCAGCCTGATTCTCTCGCTGCGCGCGGCGGTGGAAAACGCCCAAGCGGGTGAGTTGCTGCACAAGGTAGTGGGGCGGCTTGGCCGCGCGGGTGGCCACGACCGCCGCGCCGGCGGAACCATACCACTGCCCAGTGAGGCTTCGTCTGCCATTGAAAACATGCAGGCGGAACTGCGCCGCCGCTTGCTGAAAGCCTTGCATATCGACGAATGCAGAGGCCAGCGCCTCGTCAAGAAGCGGGAAATTCTGGAAAATCTTCATACCTGATAGGCCAACGCCTCAGGGGAGGATTGGCTCTATGCGCGTAGCACTGCACGAATTTCAGAGTCCGTCCACGTGCGGATACCTGCCTGACCGGCTTCAGCGCCTTGAATACATTATTGTTCAATCTATTTCATCTGCCGAATACCAGATCTTGATGGAGCATGGCTGGCGACACTTCGGCCATATGCTCTTTCGCCCAGCGTGCGATGGGTGCGTTGCCTGCAGAACCGTGCGGATCGATGTTCAAACCTTTTCCCCCAACCGCAACCAACGCCGGGTCACGCGGCTGAACGCCGGCGTGCTGGAACCCACATTCACACCCCCTGCTTGCACACCGGAAGTCCTGAGGCTATACGACGCGTGGCACGACCATCAATCTGAAAACAAGGGTTGGCCATTGCATTTTTCCGGCGACGGCTCTCAGTTTGTGGAAAGCTTCATCCGTCAACCATTCTCAGTAGAGCAGTGGGAATACCGACTCGATGGCCGGTTGGTAGGCACCGGTTACGTCGATGTTCTACCTCAGGCTTTATCGGCCATTTACTTCTTTTACGATTTCCAGATCAGGGACCGGTCCCCCGGCATATGGAACGTGCTGAGCATTATTGAGGAAGCGAAAAAACGTAACATACCGCACGTTTACTTGGGGTATTTGGTGGAAGGATGCCTAGGAATGGCCTACAAAGGCACATTTCACCCTGCTGAAGTCCGCGAAATGGGCAAAGATTGGCAACCTCTGCCCACCCTCTGATCCAACACTCAGTGCGATTGCGTGCCAGGCACCACCACATTATCGCGCGCGGATGGAGTAGCTATGGCTGCGGAATGAAGTTTACCCGTTGGTGGACCGCTGATGAATTCAATTAGCCCCTGAATGGCAACATAGAACACCGGCACAAAAAACACCGCCAGAACAGTTGCGGTAATCATCCCGCCAAATACAGCCGTTCCCAAGGCTTGCCTGCTGGCCGCGGCAGCGCCCGTGGCCCAAACCAACGGCAAGACCCCAAGGATAAACGCGAAGCTGGTCATCAGGATCGGCCGAAAGCGCATTCGCGACGCTTCCACCGCCGCCGCGTGGATCGAGCGTCCACGAAGTCGCAATTCACGCGCGAACTCGACAATAAGGATCGCGTTTTTCGATGCTAAGCCAATAATCAAGACAACACCGATCTGCGTATACAAGTTATTGTCTGTTCCCCGAATGTTGACCGCCGCCACCACGCCGAGCAAACCAAGTGGAACAACCAGAATGACCGCCAATGGAAGCAACCAACTCTCGTACTGGGCGGCCAAGACCAGATACACCAAAAACACGGCCAACGCGTAAACAATAAACGCTTCGCCACTGACACGGTTTTCCTGATAGGCGACGCCCGTCCAGTCGAAGCCCATCGACCGCGGCAGTACTTCCGCCGCGACAGACTCCATCGTTTTCAGTGCCTCGCCGGAACTGACTCCGGGCGCGGCACCACCGTTGATTGAAGCAGTTTGGTAAAGGTTGTACCGGGTGATCGATTGCGGACCGATCCGCGTTTCCGGGGAAAGAAGTGTTGCCAGGGGTACCCTGCCACCCGTTCGATTGCGCACTTCCAAGCGCCGCAATCGCCCCGGGTCGCCGCGGAATCGCGCATCAGCCTGAACGCGGACCTGATAGGTGCGGTCGAATTTATTGAAGTCGTTGACATAAACAGAGCCAAGGTTGGCCTGCAATGTCGCGAATATGTCGTCGAGCATCACGCCCATTCGCTCGGCTTTCACGCGATCGATATTCAGGTAAAGTTGCGGGACGCCGGCGCGGTAGGTACTGGCGGCGCCGCCAATCTCGGGCCGTTTTTTGGCCTCATCAATAATGGCTTGGGTGCGTTCCTGCAACACATTGGCGCCAACGCCTTCACGATCCTCCACCTGCATCTGAAAACCACCCGCCACACCCAGTCCCTGAATAGACGGCGGTACCAGCACCAACACGAACGGTTCCTGGATCTTGGCGAACTCGCCACGCAAACGGTTGACCAACGCCTCTTGAGACAGTTCAGGCGTTGTGCGCTCGGACCAGTCTGTCCATGCGGCGAAAGCCGTTGCCGCATTCGAGGAGTTGGTGCCATCCAGCAGCGAAAAACCGCCCAAGACGAACCAATGCTTCACGCCTTCGGTATTGGCGAAAATGGCGTTCATTTTGTCGATCACTTCACGGGTGCGATCCAGCGATGCCGCATCGGGAAGTTGAACCGCAATAATAACATATCCCTGATCTTCAGTAGGCAAAAATCCCGTGGGAGTCCGCTGGTACCACCACCCGGTAAACGTGGCAAGGCCCACAAACACAACCAGCACCAACCACCACACCCGCAGCAACTGCCCGACAATCCATGTGTAAAGCCATTCCACCGGCTTGTAGAAAAAATCAAACGCGCGGGTGAAGATGTTCTTGCCTTTGTACGGTTTGAGGTACACAGCGCACTGCGCGGGTTTTAGTGTTAGGGCATTCACGGCACTGATAAACGCTGTCGCGGCAATGGTGAGGGCGAACTGCCGATAAAGTTGCCCCGTAATACCCCCCATAAATGCCGTGGGCAGAAAAACGGCCATCAGAACCAATGTGATGGCCATCACCGGGCCGGTCACTTCATTCATGGCCTGAATGGTGGCTTCACGCGGCGCCATTCCATTTTCAATGTGGTGCGTGGCGTTCTCGACAATCACAATGGCGTCGTCCACAACAATACCGATGGCCAGCACCAGCCCGAACAGGGTCAGCATATTCACTGTAAAATCCAGCGCTGGCATAAAGGCGAACGCGCCGATAATGGTCACCGGAACCGTGGTCGCGGGAATAAGCAAGGCGCGCCAGCTTTGCAGAAACACCAAAATGACAATCAACACCAGCACGCCCGCTTCAAAAAGTGTTTTGTAAACCTCATGAATGGCGGCTTCGACAAATTTTGTGGTGTCGAACGGGATGCTGTATTCCATTCCCTCCGGCAGGCTCGGTTTGATTTTCTCCATGGCCACATGCACGGCATGGGCCACATCGATGGCATTGGAACCGGGTAGCTGATAGACAAGAAGATTGGCGGCATCCATGCCGTTTCGCGATGCGAACGAATCGTAATTCTGGGCGCCCAGTTCTATTCTGGCAACGTCGCGCAGGTAAACAATCTGGCCCGTATTGCCAGACTTCACAACAATCCCCTCGAACTGCGCCGGATCCGAAAGGCGACCGAGCGTTGTCACGGTCATCTGAAACCGTTGACCATCTGGACTGGGTGGCTGTCCGATCTGCCCGGCGGCCACTTGCACATTTTGGCGCGATAGGGCAGCGGTTACATCCTGCGTGGTCAGTTGGTGGGAGGCAAGCCTGTCGGGGTCGAGCCAAATGCGCATGGCATAGGCGCCCACTCCGCGAACCATCACCTCGCCCACGCCATCCACGCGGCTCAATTCATCGCGTAACCGCAAGGTGGCATAGTTCGATAAAAACAGGCCATCGTACTTCTTGCTAGGCGACGTGAGCGAGATTGCCAAAATAATATTAGAGGACTGCTTCTTGACCGATACCCCCTGACGCCTCACCTCTTCGGGCAGGCTCGGTTCCGCTATGGCGACACGATTCTGCACCAAAACCTGAGCGTCCGCCAAATTGGTGCCAATTTCAAAGGTGATTGTCAACGAATAAGTACCGTCCGCCGAGCTGGTCGACGACATGTACATCATATTTTCGACGCCATTCACCTGCTGCTCGATAGGGGCGGCCACCGTATCGGCTACCACCTTGGCATCGGCACCCGGATAACCAGCGCTCACCACCACCGTGGGAGGCGTGATGGCGGGATAGCGCTCAACCGGCAACCGGTACAGCGCCACTACCCCAAGAAGGATCGTGACGACGGCGATAACGTTGGCGAATACCGGGCGGTCGATAAAAAATCTGGAAATCATGCGATGCCCTCAATTCTGTCGGCGCCCATGCTTATTTCGAAATAGTTTCTGGCGGAGGTTTCAGTTCCCATAACTGCGGTGAGACAGGGGAACCCGGGCGCGATTTCATCAATCCGTTCACAACAACCCGATCGGTGGCTTGCAAACCACTTTCTATCGACACTACCGCGGTCACCGCGATCGACTTAGGCGCCTCGGCTGCCATCGTTCCGGAGGCATTCAGAGTCCAACCTACCCGGCCACCGGTTGTGGGAACCGCGACCTTGGACACTTGCGGCCCCACCTGAACCGTGCGTTTCTGAATAATGTCGCCTTCGCCAACCACATACACATAGCGCCCTTCCTGCCCGGTCATGAGGGCGTCTTCCGGGATCGACAACAGCGCGCGAGGCGCGCCGGTGGGAACACGGACACGGGCATAAAGACCGGGATAAAGCAGCCTTACTTTGCCGGGATTCACGTGCGGATTGGGAATTTGGCCACGCAAGCGGACCGTACCGGTGCCGGCATCGACCCGGTTTTCGCGGAAGTCGATTTTACCCGCATGCGGATAACCTTCTTCTGTTGTAATGCCAACTTCCACCGGCAAAGACCTGCTCAGCACATCGGCCTGAATACCAGCCTGCCTTGCCCGCTGAAAATCAACTAGATCGCGTTCTGGCGTATCAAAATAAACATAGAGCGGGTCCATGCTGACAATCGTCGTCAAAAGTGTGGTTTCATTCTGGCCAACAAGGTTGCCACGGGTCACCATCGCCCGGCTGATCTGCCCGTCGATGGGAGAATGGATTTCCGTGTAGCTGAGCTGAAGCTTGGCCCCTTCAACCGCGGCCTGCGTCTGCATCAAGGTTGCGGCAGCCGTGTCGCGTGCGGCAACCCGCTGCTCGTAGTCTTCAATTCCCAGCGCTCTGGAACTCATTAATTTACTGGCTCGTTCCGCTTCCGATTTGCAGCGATCAAATTCCGTGGTGGCCCGGCGCATATCGGCTTCAGCCCGCTTGACAACAGAAATATATTCACGCGGATCAATCTTGAATAGCAGGGCGCCCTGCTTGACCTCATCGCCCTCGGTAAAGGCGATTTCTTTAAGAAATCCCTTCACGCGGGCCTGCACCTGCACGGTTTCCATGGCCTCGAGGTTGCCGTTGTACTCGTGATAACTCTGAACGGTGGCCGTTACCGGGCGCGTGACCGAAACCACTGGAGGCGGTGGCGCCGGTGGCGCAATCCGTTTTTGCTCGCAGCCGACCGCGTACAGCAATACTGTCGCCAGCAGCATGGCGGCCCCATAGCGAGCGCAAATAAGCCTCACCCCATGCGCGTTGTCAGCGTCATGAAATGCCTGCTGGTTGCGGTTTGCCTGATTCGGGTGGTTCCGACATGGAGTGATGTTCATGAGAGTTCCAATCCTGCCAACACTTCGGCGCAGTTGTAATCCCGACGAATGGCTTCCTCGTGAAGCCCCAACCCCCGCAAGGCGAACCAGGCAATCTGCCTGTTCAAACTGGGAGTCAACCCGTCAAAAGCCACAACAGGCATCGATGGAGTCGATAAAAATGAGACCGCTGCGGCCAGTGAATAGATCAGCCAGCCACCGATATTCTCGTTAACCGGGTTTTCAACAGCATCGCCAGCAGCCACGGCGGCCCGGCAACACTCCGCAATTTTGGGAACAACCATGGATGCGAATGGTTGCAGTAGTACCTGTGCAAAAGCACCATCCTCAGCCAGACTGCGCAAGATCATGCGGTTCTGGATTGGTCGTTCTGCACCATCGCCCGGGCCGCCCAAGATCTGAGCCACCAGAAAATGAACGTGCAGAATCAGCGTCTTGGTGGACGGTTCCAGATCATTCATCCGCGCAAACCGCGCCCGTGTCCGGTCGTCGCAGAACGACTCCTGAATGGCTGCAAACAACGCGTCTTTGGTGGGAAAGTGCCGGTAAAGCAACGCTTCGGAAACCCCTGCGGCTTCAGCGACTTCACGGGTGCGCGTCCCTTTGAACCCCTGATTGGCAAACAGATGGCGAACAGATTGGATGATCGCGGCGCGCCGCTCGTCGCCCGAAAGTTTCACGGATGGTTGCATGGGGCAGATCACTGTTTCGGAAAAATGCCCGTTCGCAAAGCGGGGCATGGCAGTTGAAGCATCGGAGCGACCGGCACGGAAGCACTTGTTGTAAGTGTATACTTACTCTCTTGTATTTTCAACGTGGATGCACACGGCTGAATCGAGGAAAACGAAGCAAGCTTTTTCAGCTGCAATCGCATGGCTGCAACACGGCATCAATACGATCAGATATCACCGTCCGATGGTGAAAGCGCGCAGAATAACTGAATTTGGATGGTGCACGCATAAAAAACAAACCCCTCCAAACCAGACGAGCCGGTTTGGAGGGGTCGCTTATTGATTGATACGCGATTTGAAGATGACTCTGACGGGATTTGAACCCGTGTTACAGCCGTGAAAGGGCCGTGTCCTAGGCCACTAGACGACAGAGCCGTCGCACTATCAACACGCATACTTTAGAGCCCGGACCACGGTTTCGTCAAGGGAATGCCTGAACCTCAACCGCATACGCCCTGATTCCTGTCCCGCCCTCTCGACAGAGCCGTGCTTACCGTTACACTCGCACCTTCGCCGGTTCTGCCATCAGGAGTAGCCATGCACCGCTTTTCTTACATCGCCCTCACCTTTATCGCACTTTCGGTGGGCGCGGCCCATGCCGCTGAACCTTACAAACACGGGCCCGATTCCGAACGCCAGCCGGGTGTGCCTCAGGGCAAGGTCACCAAATTCACCCACACTTCCAAGGTGTTCCCCGACACCGTACGCGATGGCTGGACCTACGTCCCGGCACAGGCCGAAGCGGGCAAGCCGTTGCCCTTCATGGTTTTCCAAGACGGCGGGTCCTACATGAACGAAAAAGGCGATTTCCGCGTCACCGTCGTTATGGACAATCTCATCCACAAAAAAGAAATCCCCGTCATGGCGGCGATCTTCCTCAATCCGGGCACCGTGCCCGCAACCCTGCCCAACGCGAAACCCCGCAGCAACCGCAGCTTCGAATACGACACCGTTTCAGACCAGTACGCGCGCTTTTTAGAAAGCGAAATTATTCCTGAAATCAACAAGACCATTCCTTTGCGCAAAGACCCCGCTTCACGCGGCATTGGCGGCATCAGCAGCGGCGGCATCTGCGCTTTCGTGGTCGCATGGGAACGACCCGACATGTTCGGCAAGGTTCTCAGCCATGTGGGAAGTTTCACCAACATCCGTGGCGGCGATGTCATCCCCGGCATCATTCGCAAAACCGAGAAAAAGCCGATCCGCGTTTTCCTGCAAGAAGGCAGCAACGACCTCGACAACCTGCACGGCAACTGGCCGCTCGCCAATCAGCAGATGGCCGCGGCGCTCAAGTTTATGAAATATGATTACAAATTTGAATATGGCGAGGGCGGCCATAACGGAAAGCACGGCGGCGTCATTATGCCCGACTCACTGCGTTGGCTTTGGCGCGATTACACCACAACACCCTGATAACACGAGGTTTTCATGACAAGCTTCCTCACGCTGGCATGCGCCACTCTGATATGCGCCCAAGATCTATCGCTTGCCACGATACTTCTCGATGACCAACCATGGACCGCTCGACGCGATCTGACCATGAAAGGACCTGCGCGGCAGGTGAAAGGGCCCGATGGTTCCACCTATGCCATCGTGGGTGAAGGTGCCAAACGGGCGCTGGAACATCGCCCGGCGCAAGGTGCGCCCATTTCCATTTCGGTTGTTGGTCTGGTCACGCCTTCCTGCCTGGCTCTTAGCCCAGATCGAGGCACGCTGGCTGTGGGTGATGCCGGGGGCAAGCACATCTGGTTTTTCCGGGTGAATGCCAACGGCACGCTCGATGCCGCCGATCGCTGCGCCACCCTGCGCCTGCGACCGGGTGTTTTGGCCAGCAATGTTGTGGACGTGGCATACGACTCCGGTGGCCGTATCTTCGCGGCGCTTCCGGGGGAAATTCATGCGTTCGATCCCATCGCGCGGGCATGTGGTGTGATTGCCAGCCCATCGGCGGCACCGATCGATTCGTTTCAGACGAATGGTGAGTTACTGATGGTTCGACAGGGATCATCCGTCATGGTTCGGATGATTCAGCCATATCCGAAGCCTAAGTCTTAGGCGTTAAGGTTTTTCCAGATTATCGAGGCGACGCCTATGGCCTCGCCTCGATAACCAACCTATCCTGAATAATCGGCAAAGCTCTCCCCTGCACCCGGATGTCCCCGGGATGATACAGCGCTTTGCCCATATCAGGAGATTGCACCATGATTATTCGTACCCTTGCGTTGGCCTTGGCCGCGTGTGTGCTGGGTTCCCCGAACCTGCAGGCCAATGGTCATAAGAAGGCTGTTGTTGTTGCTCCCGCGCCATGCGTGCCGATGGTTGCTGAAACCTACACGGCTCAGCGCACGGTGATGCGCTGCGAGTGGACCGAAGAGCGCCGCCAGGTCACCGTGATGGAACTGGTACCGGAAGAGCGCGTTGTACGTCAAAAAGTCTGCCGTATGGTTCCCGAAATACGCGATGTGCAGGTGGTTCGTCACGTTTGCAAGCCAGTCATTGAAGAGCGAATGGTGGAACGCTGCGTGGTGAAAAGCGAACCTGTAGAAAAGACGATCACAAGGTGTGTGGATCGTGGCCACTTCGAATGCCAGCCAGTTGGCTGCAAGGGCCACATGAAAAACGTGTGGGTGCCCTGCCCAACGATGGAAACATGCACCGTGGTGGTGAACGAATGCCGTAAAGAACGCGTGATGGAAAAAGTGTCACGTGCCCGCATGCATGTTGAAGCCGTGAACGACACCGTGAAGGTAACGTGCTGCAAGCCAGTGATGGAAACCGTCGACGTGAAGTGCACGGTAATGGTTTGCCGCCCTGTAACCAAAGAAGTGGTTTGCCGCGTACCACGCATGGTCCCCGTGGTGGAAACCTACACGGCATGCCGCATGGTTCCTGCTTGCGGCAAGTAAGTAGAAGCTACAAAAACAATTTCAGGCTCTCTGCTTCATCAAGCAGGGAGCCTGAACCTTCCTCGCTGCTTCGTTTTGCGCCAGATTTACCCCCCAACTCACGTTGGGGGCTTATAAATATCAATCAAATGCTGAAAAAAAAGGGCATCTCACGGGTGGCACTGCCAAACCAACTTCCCACTAGACTTGCCTGCCACTTCTTTTCTATGGGCCAAACCGGGGCACTAATACGGGGTGAGGCTTTTCATGAACACACGCATCTGTTGCTTAAGGTTGTTTTCCTTCTCACTTTCCAAAAAAACACAAGTTGCCCAATCTGTATAACCGATAAGAACTTCCGAATCCCTAAGCTGGGATTATTCGGCGCCCTCGTTGCATTTTGCTGAAAGAAAGCTATGGTTACCTTGGCAAAACTTGCGAGCGTTTGGGCAATTTGGTCGGTTTGGCCGAAACACGGCAAGCTGCATAGCCCGTCGCTTATTTGCAGGTTCAGGGCATTTGGGTGCCGAGCACGATACACGCAATGGTAATTCAGGCAGTTTAGCAGATATTTGTCGCGTCTTTTTGATCACTTATGGAGTTTGTCACTATGGCACGTCGTACTTGGTCTTCACTGTTCCGTTCACTCTTCGGCGGTATCTCAGGTAACCAGACCAAGCAGGCCCAGCGGGCCAACTTGCTTCTCGAGCAGATGGAAGACAGAACCACCCCGGCCAACTTTACATTCGGTGGTGGCATTCTGAGCATTGATCTCAACATCACGAATGGCGCCGGCAGTAACAACGAAGAAATCTTCCTGACATCTACCAGCAATGGTGGCGATTACTTATTTACCCTCAATGGCAGCAACGTCTTTTTTGGATCAGATCAATCAGGATTGACAGGTACAGGCACAAATACCCTCACCATTACCAATGCTTTGGCACTGACAGACGTAAACTTGGCCGATGTCGGTGGACAGAGCGGGGCGGCAGTAATTTTCAGCAACAGCAGTACTTTTTCCTATTTTGACAATTTCAACGTCAACTTATCCAACACCCCAGGTGCAGCAACTGTTGCTTCAAACACCACGTTTAATTCCGGTACTTTAACAGTCCAAAATGCCGGTAGCATTGCCATCGATGCCGCACTGTCTGCAACGGGTCAAACCATTGGCTTGACCACCACGTTCGGAGCTATCACAGGTAGCGGTCTTGTCACCGCTGCCACGGCAGACCTCAACGCCGTCACCGGCATTACTGCCAACCTCTCGGCAGCTACCATCACCGCAGATTCCACCAACGGCAACATCTCCATCGACAACGCCATCGCTGCAGACATTAACAGCCTGACCACAGGAACCGGCAATATCGTATTTAACAATACGGGAAATGCTTCCTTTGGAACTGTCGCCACCACCGACGGCTCGGTTGACTTGGAAGCCATCAGCGGCGACCTCACTGTTGCCACTTCCGTTACCGCTGGCGGCTCGAATAACCTCAGCCTCACCACAACCACCACTGGCAACATCGTCGTCACTGGAACAGTTAACGCCGCCGGTAATCTGGTTACCGCTACTTCCGCAGGTACCATCTCTGGTCCCGGCCTCATCACCGCTGCCACGGCAGACCTTAACGCCGTCGCCGGAATTAATGCCACCCTCTCGGCAGCTACCATCACCGCTGATTCCACCAACGGCAACATCTCCATCGGCAATGCCATTGCCGCATCCGTTAACAGCCTGACCACTGGAACGGGCAATATCGGATTCATTAATACGGGAAATGCTTCCTTTGGAACAGTCTCCACCACCGACGGCTTCGTCGAATTGGAAGCTATCAGCGGCGACCTCACTATTGCCACTTCCGCTACCGCTGGCGGCTCTAATTCCCTCACCCTCGTCACGACTACCACTGGCAACATCGTCCTCACTGGCACCGTTAACGCTGCCGGCGATCTGGTTACTGCTACTTCCGCGGGTGATATTTCTGGAAATGGTCTCGTCACCGCTGCCACGGCAGACCTCAACGCCGTCACCGGAATTACTGCCAACCTCTCGGCAGCTACCATCACCGCTGATTCCACCAACGGCAACATCTCCATCGACAACGCCATCGCGGCATCCGTTAACAGTCTGACCACAGGTAAGGGCAATATCGTATTTAACAATACGGCAAATGCTTCCTTTGGAACCGTCTCCACCACCGACGGCTCGGTTGACTTGGAAGCCATCAGCGGCGACCTCACTGTTGCCACTTCCGTTACCGCTGGCGGCTCGAATAACCTCAGCCTCACCACAACCACCACTGGCAACATCGTCCTCACTGGAACCGTTAACGCCGCCGGCGATACGGTTACCGCTACTTCCGCGGGTGACATCTCTGGGGCCGGTCTCGTCACCGCTGCCACGGCAGATCTCAACGCCGTCACCGGAATTACTGCCAACCTCTCGGCAGCTACCATCACCGCTGATTCGACCAACGGCAACATCTCAATCGACAATGCCATTGCCGCATCCGTTAACAGCCTGACCTCTGGAACGGGCAATATCGTTTTTAACAATGCTGCGGGAGATGTTCTCTTTAGTACCGTGACCGCTACGAAGGGATCTGTTTCTCTCGACACACTTGGTGGCCGATTAGTAACAAATTCACCCGTCTTTGCAGGTGGCACGGGTAATGACATCAGCTTGACAAGTGACACCCAGATTGTGGTGGGCAACTCTCTTCAGGCAGCAGACGCCATTACCGTAACTTCAGGCGGCGCATTGGATATTACCAGCACCGGCGGCTTGTTCGCAGGTGGTGACGTAACTTTAATGTCGGGTGTTCAGGGAATTACCATTGCGTATGACATTGTAACCAACGGTGGCCTTGTCAACTTCAAATCTGCGACAACGATTAGTGACGATGTTGCCATCATTACAACAAATGGTGGTGCCACGGGTGGTTCCGTTCAATTCGATAGCACCGTGACTGGTGTCAACAACGCGACAAATTCACTGGGCATCATCGCTGGCTCTACCGGCAATGTCAGTTTTGGTGGCAATTTCAACGGCGACTCAATCAAAACAAGCCTGAATATCATAAGCGCCAATAATGTGACAACCGCCTTTGCTATCAATGCCAATGCGCTCACCGTTGGCGGAGGTGTTAATAATTTCAGCAGCACCGGTACAGGTGGAACCATCACCAATGCCGTGGCCTTTGGTAACACCGGACCGCTTACCCTTGGCCAATCGGGCGGAACTCAAACCTTCTCAGGCGGCGTTAATACGACTTCTGTTGGTGGTTTGGTGACTCTGAATGGCACGATTGCCACCACCGACAGTGCCATTGGGCTAGGTGCAGTCACCCTTGGTAGCAACACCACACTCGATGCCAACGACAATTCTGGAAATGGCGATGTCGTCTTGGGCGCAGTCACTGGTACTGGATTCAGCCTCACTCTCGATGGGAATGATGTTACCGGCACATCTGTCTCCGGCGTTAGCGCTCTCACCCTGCAAAATGTGACTGGTACCGGTTCCTTTAATGGCGCAGTTGATGCCACAAGCCTGAGCGTAGGTGCCACCGTCAACAACTTCAGCAGCACAGGCAGTGGCGGCACCATCACCAATGCCGTGGTTTTTGGTAACACTGGAACCCTTACTCTTGGCCAAGCGGGCGGAAGTCAAAACTACTTCTTTGGCCTCACAGCGACTGCCCCTAGCCTTATCTCACTTGCAGGCACATTTGGATCTTCTAATTCCCCCTTCGTGCTGGGTGACATCGACACAGGTGTGAACCTAATTGCAGATACCGTCGTCAATGCTGGCGGCGCGGACATCACTTTCGGTGGCACCATTGGTGGCGGTTTTGCACTGTCCGCCAATTCCGTGGGCACCACCACGTTTGAAGGCGCTGTGGGTGGCGGTGGCCAGGCATTGGCATCGCTCTCGACCAATGCCAGTGGTACCACCAAGATTAACGGTGGTGCCATCACCACCACCGGTAACCAAACATTCAATGACAATGTCGCCCTAGGTGCCGCAACACAGTTCACCACCACCAGCAGCGGGACGATCACATTCAATGGCTCAGTTAGCACATCCGGAAACACCGTAACATTCAACGCCAACGGCTCCGGCGATGTCGTAGCTAACACCTCCACCAACGACTTTGGCACGGTTGAAATAACTGACGCCAACAATGTCTCTCTGACAGACGGAAACGGTATCGCGTTCAACACAAGCGCCATCCGCGGCAATTTGGATATCAACGCCGGTGGTCAGGCCGGCAGTGGCCTCATCACACAGAACGGCGCGCTGAACGTTGGTGGCGATACCAGCATCTTAACCCCTGACAATGTCACGCTCGATAACCCAGGGAACATCTTTACTGGCACGGTTGGCATAACAGCCTCGAATGTCAACACCGTCAAAATTACCGATTCCACAGCCCTTCAATTCGCAACATCCACGGGTATTGGCAATCTCTTGGCCACCAGCAATGGCGCTATCAGTCAGGTTGGAAAGCTTGAGGTTGCTTTTGCTGCTGAATTCGACGCTGGATCTAAAAACGATATCACACTCAACAACCCAGGCAACGACTTCTCTACGGTGAAGATCACCTCCGGCAAGGATGTCACACTTGTCGATATCAATGCGCTTGCATTTGAATCCAGCCTTATCAGCGGCGCACTCAATGTTACCACCTCGGGCACCATCACCCAAAACGCCCCATTGTCTGTTGCAGGTCCGGCGACTTTCGCGGCAGGCCTTGGCAACGACATCACATTGAATGAGAACACCAACGATTTCTCAGCCGTGACCGTGACAAGTGGCGGCAACGTCACATTGACGGAAGGCAGCGGCTTCGACATCGGCGGCATTTCTGGAATCGGTAATGGTGCACTTTCAGTCTCCGGTTTGGTTACCATTACGGCCAGCGGCGGCATTACCACCTCTGGCGCGATTCTTTTCCAAGGTTTAACGTCTGCTACTTCGATTGGCGTTGCTGGAGCCGCAGGGCAGGTTCAATACGCTGCTTCCGTCTTTACCAACCTCACCAATGGAGCGACCTCCATCACCATCGGCAACGCCGTTCAATCGGGTGCCGTGATCGTTAATGCGGTTTCGTTCAGCGACCCTGTCAGCATTCTGTCCACGGGAAAGAGCGGTACCATCACTGTCAACGGCACCATCACGGGCACCGACAATGCCTCGGTGAACCTGAGCGCGTCTCCGACCACGATCTTCCTCAACAGCGATATCGTTACTGCCGGTCAAGCGATCACGCTCGACAACGGTTCGGGCGGCGCCACCACCATTGTGCTGAATGCGAATGTCGCGCTCGACACCACATCAAGCAATGCGTTCCCCGTGGGAGCCAACATTACTCTTCGCGGCCTAGTTGATAGCGACAGCACGGCACGCAGCTTGAACCTGAATGGCGGCTCGGGTGGCTCAGTACTTCTCACGGATACCATCGGCAGCACCAGCAGCTTGTCAAGCCTGACCATTAACGGCTCAAATGTCAATTTGGACGATATTGGCGATGTTGATACTGTGGGCGTAACCGGTGGTACTACCGTTAATGCCACAACAGGCGTGACGTTCAATGGCACCACCTATAAAACCGATGGTTTCCAGTCGTATACTGCCACGAATCTCAATGCTGCGGCAACTTCCGGAACCACTGCATTCTCGACAACTGCTGACAACCTCAATTTCTTTACGCTCAATCAACTCACATTGAATGGTGCTGATTTCACCGCCAACACTCAGGGCGTTGGCCAAATCGGCCTTGCTGGCGGCATTGATGGCTCTAATTCCGTAACGCCTGTTGAAACAGCCACGCTCACCACAACCGGAAGCATTAATCTGGGGCTTGTAACGGATCTGAAAGCCCTGAATGCAAACGCCACAACGTTATCTCTGCGAAACAATATCAGCAACACAACCGATGTCGCCATCGTTGCGAATGTCGTGTTGGAAAATAATATCACCATTCAGACAGGCAACGACATCTCCATTACCGGAACCATTGATTCGGATAATCTCTCCCCCCGCAGCTTGGCACTGGATACAGGCTCAGTAGGCGACATTGTGGTGACAGGCGCTGTTGGATCCTTGGCATTACTGAATGCTGTAACCATCGTTAACGCGAACACCGCCACGTTCAATTCCAGCATTAACGTCGGCGACATGAGGGTGTTTGATGCCACCACCGGGGTGACAGTTCAAGGCAACTTGACTGCCTTCTTCCTCAGCACAGCAGCCACAGCCAACACCTACGATTTTGTTTTGAACGGGTCCAACAATAGTGTTACTGGTCCGAGCACCGTTCTTTCCAACACTGGAACCGTGGTTCTGGGCAACGATGCCACAGATGTCTTCCTGTTCACCGACGGTATTGATGTGGTTGATGTGTCTCCGACGGATTCAACGTCAATCGCTGGGTTCATCCGCACTGCAGGGAAAGCCATCCACTTGGATCAGGTCAACCTCACAGCCAATGCCACGGTGGACGCCACCAATAACGGTAGCAGTTTGACCGGCGCCACAATCAGCCTTACCAACGGTGTGGTGCTGAACGGATTTGTTCTGACCACACTTGGAGGCAGCACCGGTTCAACCGATGTCACGGGCACAGTGCCTGTGAACAATGGCGAACTGATTGCTGAATCCGGCAACTTGAATATCGGCACGGGAGCAACAACAGCTACTGTAACCCTGACTGCACAAAACACGCTCATTCAGGCCAAGGCTGGCGCGTTGACCGTGAATGCGGGCAGCAGCATTACCGGCGGCGCAGGTAATAATGTTGTGCTTCAGTCGGACAATATCTTTATCAATTCCGGTACCGGTAGCATCACCACAGGCGGTACCGTCACGGTGGCGCCTGTTACGCTCTCGCGCAACATTTACCTAGGTTCGGCGGCAAGCTCGCCTCTGCCCGGGTTGAAAGTGAATCAATCGGGTATCGACGCCATCAATACCAGTCTGCTGATTGTCGGGCAGAATGGCGGCTCGGGTGCCGTCACCGTGGGCATCACCAACGTGAACGACCTGCTGCAGATCGTTGCCAATGGTGGCGGCGCGAAGGTCTTTGTAACCGGCGCGCTCACATCGACGGTGAAGTCAGGTCCCATCACCGGCATTGAAATCGATGGTTCGGGCTCCACTACTGTTATCAGCGCACCCATTGTCACCGCCGGAACCGATGTTCTCATCGACGATGCCGTGCAGATTGATGCCGGAAGCGTGCTGATCGACACCACCAACGGCGGGGCTGTCCCTACAGGCGCCAATGTCACCATCACAGGTGGCACGAATGGTATTTTCGCTACCAAGGGCGCCAGCAACAGCCTGGTAATCACAGCAGGCCAAAATGGTTTGGTTGATCTGGGCGCGCTGAATGGATTTGGTACCGGCGGAACAGGTTCGCTGGTAACCGACCTGACGGTGACAGGCCTGCAGATCAATCTGCCCAATACAACCAATGTGGCCGGTGCCGCATCTCTTACCGCGGATCCGACGGGAGCAAGCATCATCAATGTGGGCGCGGCACTGACAACGGGCACCACACTCAGCCTCAACAGCGCGTCCATCAACCTCGACGCCGACCTTACCGCCGGAACATCGCTGGCTTTGACAGGTGCGGTAACATTGACCAACAGTGTTGTGCTGTCGGGCGATGGCATCACCGTGACGGGCACCATTAATGCGGACAACAACGACCTGACACTGGATGGCAAATCTGGTTCTAGCACGGTTGGAGCTGTGTCGGTAACTGGCGCCATCACCAATGCCGCAAATATCAATATTCAAGACGCCACTGGCGTAACCTTGTCCAAGGTGACGGCGCAGACAATCCAACTGTCGAACACACTCACCGGCGCTGTATCGTTCAACGACGATCTGACAGTGGCGGGACAGCTTTCAGCCGCGGCAGCTTCTTACAGCGTCGCTATTGTCGGGCCGAACAACACTATTGGCGGACCGGTTTCGTTCTTGAACACCGGGGCCTTGACCATTGGCAACGACGATTCTGATGTCACTGTTATCTCTTCCGGTGCTTCCCGCCCATTGCAGACACTCCTTCAGGGAAGTGTGACCTTTGGCGGCGTTACCAGCCTTGGCTTGGTGAGCGCCACCAATTCTGGCGGCAACCTGACACTGGGTGCTGACACGCTGGAACTCGGTTACAACAACGCCGGGAATGCCTTTGGCACCTTGGTTATCAATACTGTCAACAGCTTCACGGCTTCGGCTGGCGCCTTGGCATCGGCAACCTTGGCTATCAATGCGGGCAGCATCGGCCAGACCGCTGGCACACTGGCGCCTGTTGGCACAGCCAACCTGACAGCCACCGGCACCATCAATCTGGCGGGCGCCAACAATCTGGGTGGAGATGTGACCTTCAAGGGCACCAATGTCACCATCAACGATTCCACAGCTCTGACATTGGCAGGGGCATCCTCCGCGACTGGCAATCTGGTCCTCAGCTCCACGGGTGGCATCAGCCAAACCGCTGGCAGCGTGAAGGTAACGGGTTCAACGGCACTTAACGCAACAGGTGCCGCTATCAGCCTCAATCAGGCCACCAACGCCTTCACGGGCCCAGTGGCATTTGATGGCAGCAATGTCGCGCTCACGGCCACCGGCGCCATTAACCTGGCCACCAGCACGGCCACCGGCACACTCGATGTCAACGCCACGGGTGCCATTTCACAATCTGGCGCTCTGGCTGTCACGGGCAAGAGCACCTTCTCGGGTACCAATATCTCGCTGAATGCCGCGAATAGCTTTGCCAACGATGTCAAGTTCACTGGCAACAATGTGGTGCTGAATGATGCGAACGCAGACCTGAACATCACCACGGGCAGTTCGGCCACTGGCAACCTGAACGTCACTTCCGCAGGCGCCCTCACCGATGAAGGAACCATCACGGTCGGTGGCAATGCCGCCTTCGCCGCTGTCAGCGCGCTGCTCGACGGCTTGGCTGTCACGGGCACGGTTGCTGTGTCGACATCTGGCAACGCTACCTTGGTGAATGCCACAAAATTGGCTCTGGCAGCCAGCACCGTGGGCGGCAACCTTGCAGCCACGGCTACCACAGGCGACCTGACCGACAGCGGCGCTGTCAATGTGAACGGCAACGCTGTATTCACCACCAGTGCCACCAATGCCACGATCACGCTCGACCAGGCGGCTGTGGCTGGCACCGTGCAGTTGAATACCACCGGGGCAACGGCCAACGCTTCCTACACCAGCGCCAGCGCGGTAACGCTGAACGGCAGTACTGTTGGTGGAAGCCTACTCCTCAGCACCCCGGGCGATATCAGCCAGACAGCGGCCGTGGTTATCGGTGGATCATCCACACTCAATGGCGCCGTGATCAACCTCACGAACCCCGCTAACGATTTTGTCGGCGCTGTAGGTTTCACCGGTTCGAATGTCAGCCTCCGCGACAGCAACATCCTTAGTGTTGGCGGTTCGGCCACAGGAACACTCACCCTGAACGCGGTTTCCCTGACCCAGTCGGCCGTATTGACTGTGGTTGGCGCGACAAACCTGACCACCACCGCCGACACGGTGTTCGGTAACATATCCAACACCTTCACAGGGCCGATCACTGTCTCCACGGGTACCGATGCCAAACTTCGGGCCCAGAATGCCCTTAACTTCAATAACTCCACCATTGGTGGTAATTTGGTTGTTAATTCGATCGGTGTGGATCAGGTCATTGGTTCCACGATTGCTGTGACCGGAACCACCGACATCGATGTCACTTCCACCGGAAACATCACACTCGACAACGCGGGGACCAATCTTGGAGGCGCCTTCTCCTTCAATGCCCTGAATGTGACCCTCGTGGATACCAACACCATCCTGCTGGGTAACGGCACGGCCGCGGGTGTTCTCGACTTGAAGGCCGCGACAGCCATCTCCCAGTCTGGTGGTACAGCACTTCAGGTCGCGGGTGACACACACCTGTTGGCCACTGGCGATATCACTGTGGGCAACCCCACCAACACCTTTGGTGGCACGGTCGACTTCAAGGGCGCTAATGTCAGCGTTGCTGATTCTTCGCCACTGGTGTTGGCTGCCTCTTCCGCAACTGGCACCCTGACCTTGGCCAGCGGTGGCTCCATCACCCAGATCGGAACCATCACGGCTGGAAACACCACCGCAGCCGGTAACGACATCACCTTGACGGATGCCGGAAACGACTTCGCTTCATTCGGTGCCCTCAGTGGCAATAATGTAAACATCAACGATATCAATGCTCTGTCGCTCACCACCAGCAACATCACCGGCACGCTGAATGTCACCACCAACGGTGCCATCACCAACAGCGGCGCCCTGATCGTGGGCGGTGCCGCCACCCTCACCGCTGGTTCCAGCAACAACATTACGCTTAACGACGCCGGCAACGACTTCGCATCTGTTGGCATCATCAGCGGCAACAATGTTGTCATCAACGACATCAATGCTCTGGTACTCGATGCCAGCACTATCAGCGGTACCTTGAATGTGACCACCAACGGTGCCATCACCGACAGCGGTGCTCTGCTGGTTACCGGTGCGGCAACCTTCGCCGCTGGTTCAGCCAACGACATTACCCTGAACAACGCCAACGACTTCTCTTCCGTCGGCATCACCAGCGGTAAGAATGTCTTTATCAACGACATCAACGCTCTGGCACTCGACGCCAGCACCATTAGTGGCACGCTCGATGTCACCACCAACGGTGCCATCACCGACAATGGCGCTCTTCAGGTCACCGGCGCAGCGACCTTCGCTGCTGGTTCCGCCAATGACATTACCCTCAACAACGCCAACGACTTCTCTTCCGTCGGAATCACCAGCGGCAAGAATGTCGTCATCAATGACATCAACGCCCTCATCCTCAATGCGAGCACCATCAGCGGCACGCTTGGCGTCACCACCAACGGTGCCATCAGCAACAGCGGTGGCTTGGTTGTCACTGGCGTTTCCACCTTCGCCGCAGGTTCCGGCAACGACATCACCCTGAACGTCGCCAATGACTTCTCATCCGTTGGCATCACCAGCGGCAAGAATGTGACGATTTACGACATTAACGCACTCGCGCTGAATGCAATCACCATCAGTGGCGATTTGGACATCTATGCCTCGATCAACGGTAATGGAGTGATCACCCAGAACGGCGCTCTTGCGATTGGTGGCGACACCACCATCAAAACCAACGACAATGTCACCCTTGAAAACTCCGCCAACATCTTCACTGGCAGTTTCGGTGTGACCGCATTGAACCCCAACACCGTGAAAGTCGTCGATTCAACCCCTCTGGATTTGTCGGCATCGACCATGGTTGGCAATCTCATCGCGACCAGCAAGGGCGCCATCACCCAAAGCGGAATCCTCGATGTCTTGTTCCGTTCCGAATTCAAAGCAGGAACTGGCAGCGACATCACACTCAACAATTTGAACAATACGCTTGCCAGTGGCGTCTCATTCGATGGCGCCAATGTCACCATCAACAACTCGGTTGACCTCAATATTGAAGGCACAGCAGCCGGCAATCTTGATATCAATACCGCCGGCAAACTCACTGACATTTCCGCGGTGAACGTCTCGAACAATGCCACGTTCCAAGTGAGCGGAACAGGTAATACGATTGACCTCGACAGTCTTGCAGTCATCGGCTTCATCACTGTGAATACCATGGATGGCAACGCCACCATCGTGAATGCCAACGACATCAACTTCAGCGGCAATGTGATGGGGATCTTCACCATCACCGCACTTGCCGGTGGCATCAGTGATGTCGGGCCTTTGAATGCTCAAAACGGGCTGGTTCTTGCCGCCCCAGGTTTCTCAACCATCACACAAGATCTGCTCGGTACTGGCGGTCTGGTGTTCAATGGCACAGGCACGCTCACTTTGGATGGCGACAATTCCTTCTCGGGTAACACCATCCTCACCGCTGGCATCTTGGTCCTCAACGGCTCACTGGGTAACAGCAATGTTCAGGTGACCGGCGGTATGATGCGCGGTTCTGGCCCGGTTGCTTCGCTGACTTCCACTGGCGGTACCGTACGCCCCGGCCAGAGCCCCGGAGTGTTCGACTCCGCTGGTAATGTGTCTCTTGGCAAGGGCAGCTCGTACATTGTTGAACTCGATGGAACAACACCCGGTACCGGCTACAGCCAGGTTATTGGCACCAACATCACACTGGGTTCAACTCTCGCACTGACCACATCCACGGGCTTCAATCCACAGGTGGGCGAGCGGTTCACCATCGTCTTCAACAACGGCACCAATCGGGTGAACGGAACGTTCGCTGGCTTGCCGGAAAACGCCACGGTCAGTCTGGGTGTCCTTCGGTTCCACATCACCTATAAGGGCGGACCCGATGGCAATAACGTTGTCTTGACGGCCATCAACAATGTGCCAACACCTCCCGGACCGATTGTTACTGCTCCGTTCTCCTTGGCACCCGGATCTGTGGTGACCTCCATCGGTGGCGGTGTTGTTGAAATCACCACCCAAAATGGAAGAGTTCAGCAGATTGTACCGTTCGCGGGCTATACAGGTCTTCTTTCGGTCAATGCCATCGACCGCACAGGTGAAGGCATTGCTGATGGTTTGCTGGTAGCGGTTGCCTCGCCCGGCGCAGCGCCTCACATCATGGTGATTGACGCTGCCACAGGTCGCTCGGCACTGAGCTTCTTTGCCTTCGATCCGGGCTTCTTGGGTGGCCTGTCGGTTTCCAGCGGCTTGTCAGCTATCGGCGCCACCAACACCGCTGTGATTGTTGCTGGTGCTGGCGCTGGCGCGCAGCCTTCGGTCAGCGTGTTCAATGCTGTGACTGGCCGATTCATCAACCAGTTCTATGCCTTTGCGCCTGAATACAACGGTGGCGTGAATGTGGCCATGTCTAACCCTGATTCCACGGGTCAAAGTATTGTGGTTGTGGGTGCCAAGACCGTTGCTCACGTGGTGGCCTTCGACCTGAACCAAACCAACAGACCGGTGGCCAGCTTCTTGGCTTTCGGTGCGAATATCATTGGCGCCAATGTTTCGGTGGGAGACATCGATAGCGACGGCACCAACAATATCGTGGTCGGTGCCGGTGCTGGTGGTGCTCCTTCGGTGGCCATCTACACATCACGCGGCCAGAAGGAAGTGGAATTCCTCGCCTACGCACCTGGCTTCCGCGGTGGTGTGAATGTTGGCTTGACCGACTTTGATAAGGATGGATTGCTTGAAGTCGCCACCGGTTCTGCTGGCGGCGCACCTGGAACGCTGTTCATTTTCGACAACCCAACAGATGTGATCTTCTCCGCATTCCAGACAAGCTTTGCCACCAACCTGATGATTGGCACCAACCTCACCCTCGAAGTCCAGCAGCCTGCCTAATGCCAGCGGTGCTGAAAAGGTAACTGTGGTTTTCTGTAATCCCTTCCACGCGTGATGTGTGGGAGGGGAATAAACAGGAATTTAGTTCGATGTAGCCGATAGGTTACCCCCCAACTTGCGTTGGGGGCTCGAGCAGTGCTGAAAAGGGAACTGTGGTTTTCTGTAATCCCTTCCACGCGTGATGTGTGGGAGGGGAATGAACAGGAAGTTAGTTCGATGTAGCCGATAGGGTTACCCCCCAACTTGCGTTGGGGGCTCGAAACGCAGGTGATGCGTCTGAAAATAGAAGAAGCCGCGCGGTTGGGACCGCGCGGCTTCTTCTTTAGACCTTCTTATAGGTTACTATTTCGATGCTGTTCGCTTGCCAGCTGAAAACGGACGCGGGCCACGAGTGCCGCCCTTGCCGGGCAACCTGCTAGGCTGGAACGGTCTGCCCGATGGCATGGTCCGTGGTCCACGATCACGGTCGCGACGATCGCCGTCATCCATGCCCTCGGATGGAGCAGAGTCCGCGGATCCTTCGAACGGCAGAACTGGAATGCGCTTGCCAATAAGCCGTTCAATCGACATCAGCAACCGACGTTCTTCAGGCTGGCACAGCGACAACGCGGTACCGCCAGCACCAGCGCGGCCGGTGCGGCCGACACGGTGGACGTAGGTTTCCGGATCGAGCGGGATATCGAAGTTGATCACATGGCTGATGCCCGTGACATCGATTCCGCGGGCGGCAATGTCGGTAGCAACCAAAACCTGCAACCGGCCGGTTTTGAAATCGTTCAGCGTGCGCTGACGCACATTTTGCCGCTTGTCGCCGTGGATTGCCTCGCTGGAAAAGCCAGACCTGACCAAAAGCATGGTCACCTTGTCGGCACCGTACTTGGTACGGGTGAAAACAATGGCGCGTTCCAGTGTGACGGACTTCAGATAAGCGATCAAAGCAGCCGGCTTGGCCATCTTCGTGACCGGGGAAACCCGGTGATCGATGATTTCCAGAGGGGTCTTTTCCGGAATAATTTCAATACGGGCGGGATCCTTGAGGATCTGCCGAGCCAAAAGCTCAATGGGCGCTGGCATGGTTGCCGAGAACAGCAGGTTCTGCCGTTCCTTGGGCATGTGTGTCATGATGTGACGGAGGTTTGGAGCAAAGCCCATGTCGAACATCATGTCGGCTTCGTCGAGAACCATGGTTTCAACGCGGCCTAAATCGATAAAGCCTTGCTCCATGAGATCGACCATGCGACCGGGAGTGGCAATAAGGATGTCCACGCCGTGGCGCAATGCACGCACCTGAAGCGACTGGTGCACACCACCGTAAACAGCAATCACACGCAAAGCCGCACTGCGACCATATTTGAGGAAGCTTTCGCAAACCTGCACGGCGAGTTCACGGGTAGGGACCACAACAACGGCGCGAATGCGCCTACCGTGGCCTTTAGGCGGGTTTCCCTTCACCAACAAGCGGTGAATGATGGGCAGTGCGAAAGCTGCTGTTTTACCTGTTCCTGTCTGGGCGCTGCCCAGCACATCGCGACCTTCAATAATGGGCGGAATAGCCTGCGACTGAATCAGAGTGGGGATGGTATATCCCAAGGTTTCGAGAGAGCGCAGAATAGGTTCAATCAATCCGAGATCGGAAAAGCTCATCAATAGCGGTCCTTGTGGGACTATGTTCCCAGGACCGAATACGATGAACGCAACAAACGTTCAGAAAACGATTCAACCTGGCTTTAAGCCGAGTTGCCAGTAGGGCGACAAGACTTGATAAACTATACTACCACACATTGGGTCGATTGCCAACCGAGCAGTGGATATTGGCTTCTGTTCCAGCCCGCATAATCGGCTTAGGTCCACGCCAAAAACGTTAAATCGAAGATCAGCAGAAACAATCCTTGAACTACAACGGCCCACCCAAAACCCTTGAGCAGCGGTTGGGAACGAGTCGCCAACACGATTCCCGCCACGATGTAGCCCACATCGAGGCCGCTGTTGATGGAAAGGATTTGACGTAAAAAATCTGGATCAACAGTGCGTGTCAGCAGATTGGCCCACCCAATGATGCCATCAATCAGCCCCCAGATTCCATTCATGAACCAGAACCCACGCCAGAACTGGGTGTGTGCTGATGGAAGCCAGTACAGGCCGGCAATAGACGCCCCCAAAGCGATAAACGCCCAGGCAAGCAATCCAGTGGTCAGGTGAAGCAAAATAGGTGGTTCCATAGTTGATTTAATAGGAGAAATACTGCCATTTGGCGACATTATGAAAATATTGCCATTCTTCCGTTATTGGCTCTCTTCATCATGTTGCACCATTGACAACCGCGCGCCTTTATCCAACGCTGGTGGATACTCCGGGGCTGCTCCTGGACTCATCGATTCGACACAAATGGAGATGCCGACATGGTGCGTGACTGGATGCGAACATTGAAGCTTGGTATGGCTGCCGTGACCGCTCTGGCGTTGGCGGCAAGTGCCCAAGCAGGGCCACTGCTTGCCAGCCTGAAACCCGGTTCAGTCAATTTGCAGTCGGCAGGTCCGATCACTTTCGGCGCTGAAGGCGTGCTGTTTGTGGGAGACCCCAAAGCCGCGACGATCTATGCCATTGGCACGGGTGATACCGAAGCAGGCAAGGTGACGCCGGTCACAGTGGACGGATTGTCAGGGAAACTGGCCGGCGCTTTGGGCGTGAAGGCCGCAGATATCCAAATCAACGACCTTGCAGTGAACCCCGTTTCGAACCGCGTCTACCTTTCCGTTTCACGCGGCAAAGGCCCTGACGCGACGCCAGTGCTGTTTGTTGTTGGCGCGACGGGCGAACTGAAGGAAGTGGCGCTTTCGAACGTGCCCAATGCGAAAGCCGAACTGTCCAAGCCCGTTGCTGCCGGCGCCAAGCGAATGGAAGCCATTACCGGATTGAAGGTCGTTAAAGACGCCCTTTTGGTGGCTGGTCTTTCCAACGAGGAATTCGCCTCCACCCTGCGATCGATTCCGCTGCCTTTTTCCGGCAAGTCAACGAGCGCCGGTATTCAGATTTACCACGGCGCCCATGGAAAATACGAAACAGCAGCCCCCGTGCGCACGTTCACTTCCGTGGAAATCAACGGCAAGGAAGAGATTCTGGCAGCCTACACCTGCACACCGCTGGTGCGAATTCCCGTTTCTGAGCTCACCAACGGGGCCAAGGTAAAGGGCACCACGATCGCTGAACTGGGCAACCGCAACAGGCCTCTCGATATTGTTGTTTACGAAAATAGTGGCCACAAGTACGCGCTCATGGCCAACAGCGCCCGGGGCGTGATGAAGGTGTCGCTCGACAACCTCGATAAGATCGAATCGATCGTGGCCAAGGTTGCTGACACCGCCGGAACGAAGTATGAAACTCTGAAAGAACTCAACGGCGTCGAGCAACTGGCCAAGCTTGGTGAAGCCCATGCCGTGCTGCTTGTGCGTAGCAAAGATGGCGTGTCGATCAAGACGATCAATCTGCCCTGATTTGTCACGCTATTGAGGATTCGAGATGTTTGAAAGCGGCATGGTCAGGCTTGGCAGCATGGCAATCCTGGCCTGCCCGCTTATTTTTGCACTTACAGCCACCTGTGCTGATGCGCTGGTTATTGCCTACGCGCCCTCCGGGCCCAACGGTACTGCTGGCCGATTTGAAGCAAGGGGCCTGCCGGCCGGATTTCCCGGCTTGAAGACTCCGGATAAATCTCTGTCGGTACGCGTGGAAGCTGGCCCCGGCCTGTTGGGAACATGGGGATCAGAAACCAACGGCACGATCTGGTTCAAACCCCGCTTCCCGTTGGCTTTTGATATCCGTCATACAGCTCGTCTGGATCTGGGTGCGGGCACGCAACCGCTCACCACCGAGGTGATTCTGCCTCGACCGAAATCGGCTCCCACCACTGTTGTTTCGGTTTACCCTTCGGGTGTGACGATTCCTGAAAACACGCTGCGATTTTACTTGGTTTTTTCGGCGCCCATGCAGCACGGACAAGCGTACCGCCATGTGAGGCTTGTCGACGCTCAAGGCAAGGCGGCTGATCTGCCATTTTTGGAATTGGATGAGGAATTGTGGGATCCCACAGGCACGCGCCTGACGTTGCTGGTCGACCCGGGTCGTATCAAACGTGGTGTGAAACCACTGGAGGATATTGGACCGGTTTTTGAATCAGGTAACCGCTACACGCTTGAAATCGATGCTTCGTGGCCCGACATACACGGTAAGGCATTGGCTCGACCGTACCGTAAGGAGTATCTGGCCAAACCAGCGGTGCGCGAGCGTATTACTCCCGCAGCGTGGCTCTTAACGCCACCCGCGCGTGCTTCAGACCCGCTGGTGGTGCGCTTCCCGAATGCTCTCGACAAAGCCCTGATAGAACGCCTGATTACCGTTGCCGACAGCCAAGGAAACCCGATTGCTGGGCTGAACGAGGCCTTACCCGGCGAAACCGGTTGCCGCTTCCGACCGGAACACCCTTGGAAACCCGGCAACTACACTTTGCGCATTGGTTCGGCACTGGAAGATCCAGCGGGGAATAGAATCGATCGGCTGTTTGATACCGAAGGTTCTGCCAGAGCTTCCACCGCAGGCCTGTTGACGCGACCGTTTACGGTAGACAAGGCCCCCTGATGGATCCGTGGCAAAGTCGTGCAAATGCTTGACTTTGACGTCGGGATCGTGCAGAAAAGAATAGATCTCTCCTGCCTTGGTTACCTGCTTCGTTCCCGCCTCCACAATACCTTCATGGACAGGGCCAATCGTGCAACGCACCCTTCTCCTTGCCACATACCTACTCATTCCCGCGATGGTTCGCGCCGACGATGGCGTGGCTTTCTTTGAATCGAAAATCCGGCCTGTTTTGGTGGAGCATTGCCACGCTTGCCATTCCGCAGAAGCCGCCAAGGCTGGCAAGTTGAAAGGTGGTTTGCGGGTCGATCATCGCGAAGGGTTGCGCAAGGGTGGCGATAGCGGCCCTGCCGTGGTGCCAGGCCAGCCTGAAAAAGGCACACTTCTTGCCTCACTGAAGCATACGGGCGATATCCACATGCCACCCAAAGGCAAATTGCCCGATGCCATTGCCGCTGACATGGAACGTTGGATCCGCATGGGCGCAACAGACCCGCGCGATGAAAAATCCACAGGCAACGTGGTTAAATCGGGCCTTCCATGGTCGTTCACGCCGCCAAAAGCCACCGGCGCGGAAAGCCCCGGCGAGATCGACCGCTTCATTCAAGCGAAACTGGCCCAGAACAAGCTTGTGCAACTGAAAAGCGCCGACAAGCGCACCCTCATCCGCCGACTCTATTTCGACCTTGTCGGCCTGCCCCCCAGCCCGGAAGACGTCGATGCATTCGTGGCGGACACCAAGCCAACCGCCTATGCAGAACTTGTAGATCGTCTACTAGCCTCACCCCGCCATGGCGAACGCATGGCGCGCCACTGGCTCGACGTGGCACGCTACGCCGAAGATCAGGCGCATACTTTTGCGGTCACGCCCAAAGCGAACGCCTATCGCTACCGCGATTGGGTGATTGCCGCCATGAACAGCGACATGCCTTTCGACCAGTTCATCAAGTTCCAGTTGGCTGGAGATCTGATGCCTGAATCGTCGGGTGATCCGTTCACGCGTTTGGCAGGATTAGGAATCATTGGGCTGGGAGCCGATTACTACAAAAACACAGCGCGCGAACAGGCGATTGCCGACGAACTAGATGACCGTGTCGATACCGTTACCCGCGGATTTCTGGGTTTGACAGTAAGCTGCGCCCGTTGCCACGACCACAAATTCGATCCGGTTTCGCAAGTCGATTATTACGCTCTTGCAGGCATTTTCAACGGGTTCAGCAACGTGGATGTGCCATTGGCCAAGCCCGATGTTGTCAAGGCGTTCGATTCGGCGCAAAAGCAAGTCAAAGACGCCGAAGGCTCGTTGAATCGCGAAATTGCCCGGGTGGGCGATCAGGCTGCACGCGCCACACTTCCCCGGCTGAGCGACTATCTGATATCTGCCAGAAAAATGACTATTGCCAAAACTACAGGCAATATGAAGGCCATTGAAGCAGAAGCTAAGGCCACCGGCCTGTCCGCCTATTTTCTTGGTCGCTGGACCAAGTTTCTTGCTTCTGCACCAGCCGGAAAAATATCCGAGCTCAGTGCATTTTTGGCACTGAAACCAGATGCCACTTCGGAAGCGACTGCTGCCGCCTGTAGCACGTTTGCCAAGGCCGTAACGGCAGCATCGACCAGTGCCAAACCAGCCGATCACCCTTTGATGAAGGCTCTAAAGGGCGACAAGGCCGGCCCACTATTTGTCACTCCCGAAGAAGTTGAAAAGAATCTGGCAGGCGACGCGGAGAAAAAACTTATCGCCGAGATGCGCGCCGAGGTTGATCGGTTGAAAAAGGCATCGCCTCCCATGTATCCGGTGGCTCACTCCATTCGCGGTGGCGGCCAGACCATGCCCCTTTACATTCGGGGTAATGTTTTGAAAAAAGGCGCGCCCGCACCCAAAGGTTTTCCCGTAACTCTATCGGTATCTACCTCGAAGCGCGGCGAGGCTTACACGCGCCTCGATCTGGCTGAAGCCATTGCCTCGCGCGGCAATCCGCTCACAGCACGCGTGATTGTGAACAGGGTTTGGGAACGGCACTTTGGCAAGGGTTTGGTTGGCACACCCTCGAATTTCGGGCATCTAGGCGACAAGCCGACTCACCCTGAGCTGCTCGACACCTTGGCGGTGCGGTTCATGGATCATGGTTGGTCTTTGAAGTGGCTGCACCGAACTATTGTGATGTCGAAGACCTATCAGACATCCAGCGATTCGCATGCTGCCAACGAAGCCACCGACCCTGCCAATACGTGGCTTTGGCGCGCCAACCGCCGCCGACTCGATGTGGAAGTATGGCGCGACTCGTTGCTGGCCGTTTCCGGCACACTCGATCTTACCGCGGGTGGGCCCACCTTCGATCTGCGCGATGCCGGCGCCAACCGACGGACGGTTTATGCCAAAGTCAGCCGGCACAATCTCGATGGTCTGCTAAGGCTTTTCGATTTCCCTGATGCGAATGTCACCAGCGACCGTCGCACCGTAACCACAGTCCCGCAGCAGCAACTGTTCACCCTCAATAGTGATTTCATAGCCAGGCAAGCCACGGCGCTTGCGGGTAGGCTGGCTCGCGCATCTGCCACCGATTCGGATCGCATCCGCCTCGGTTTCAGGTTGGCCTATGGCCGCGAACCCACCGCGCGGGAAAGCCAATTGGCATTGGCTTTCATAGCCACGCCAGCCGACAAGGACGACAAACTCAACCGCCACGAGCAATTCGCCCAAGCATTGCTTGCAGCCAACGAATTTATCTACGTGGATTGAATATCCACAGGGGAGCCTGCACTATGATCATTCCTTCACGACGCGATATGCTGGCACGCTTAGGATCCGGAATGGGCATGGTCGGCCTTGCCGGTGTCATGCACGATGCCGGGCATGTGCAAGCTGCAACGGTTACTGGCGATGCTCTGGCACCCAAACCTTCGCATTTCGCGCCCAAAGCCAAACACGTCATCCACTTGTTCATGAACGGCGGTCCGTCGCAGGTCGATACATTTGACCCCAAGCCCATGCTGGCGCAGCATGCAGGCAAACCGATGCCCGCAGGCCATCTGTCCACCGAACGGAAAACCGGCAACTGCCTGCCCACAGCTTTCAAATTCAATAAGTCCGGGCAGTCGGGCACGGAAGTGAGCGAGATTTTCCCTGAAATCGCCAGGCAGATCGACGATATCTGCGTGATACGGTCTATGCATACCGATGTTCCCAACCATGAGCCATCTCTTTTGATGATGACAAGCGGTAACCTGCAGCCCATCAGGCCCAGCATGGGGGCATGGCTCTCGTACGGCCTTGGTACCGAGAACCGCAACCTGCCAGGGTTTGTGGTGCTGTGTCCCGGTAAACCTGTTGTTGGGCCGCAATTGTGGGGAAGCAGCTTTTTGCCGGGGGCCCATCAGGGGTGCCACATCCAGAACATGGAACCCAGCAAAGTCATCGACCATATCCGCAACAGCAAGCTCTCGGCACAGACGCAAAGGCAGCAACTAGATCTGATCAATGCCATGAACCGCGATCACCGCGACGCCCGCGCCGGTGACGACCAACTGGAGTCACGCATCCAGTCGTTTGAAATGGCCTTCCGCATGCAGACCGAAGCCACCGAGGCATTTGATCTTTCCCGGGAAACCACCACCACCCGGTCGCTTTATGGCCCAGGGGCGTATGCCGATTCTTTGATCATTGCCCGCCGGTTGGTGCAGCGCGGCGTGCGCACCGTGCAGGTATTTACCGGCGCGGGCCAGCCATGGGACGACCATGGCAATATCGTTAATGGACATCGGTCGAAAGCGCAGGCAAGCGACAGGGCCATTGCCGCGTTACTTGCCGATCTTAAGCGATTGGGACTTCTCGACGAGACATTAGTGCTTTGGGGCGGCGAATTCGGCCGCACGCCCACAAGCGAGGGCGCCGATGGGCGCGATCATAACAACCACGGCTTTACCGTTTGGCTGGCGGGCGGAGGCGTCAAGGGTGGCATGGTTCACGGTGCCACCGACGATTTCGGATTTGCAGCGGTGCGCGACAAGGTCCATGTGCACGACCTGCACGCAACCATGCTGCACCTGCTGGGGCTCGATCACGAAAAACTGACGTACCGATACAGCGGACGCGACTTCAGGCTCACGGACGTGCACGGTAACGTGGTACGCCCTATTTTGGCCTGATGCTTAAGTTAAGCCGCGCCGCGCATCTCCATATCCCACTTTTCTCGATCGAGGTGCGGAGCAAACGGGCGCCTGCCGCACAGGAGTCTGCCCGCCTCGTAGCGTAGCTTGCGGTGCCAGGGCAGCGGTTCCTTGGCATACAGGTTCATCTTCTGGCGGTATGTTTCGATGCTGGCTTCGTCAGGCATGCGTGCCTCCGGGCCAAACGCGACACACCATACATTGGCCATACGACGATCGGGCCCGTGCCATCCCAGTAGGCGGCGCGGATACGGCTTCAGCATGAAATCGAATGCCTCAGGCGTGAAGCGCCAGTAATCGCTGGGGTAACCGTGCACATGAAAATAGAAGGGCGATGCCACCACGAAGACGCCGTCTGGCCGCAAAACGCGTTCAACTTCTTCGAATCCCTTCCAAAACCGCTGAACATGCTCGAATGTGCTCAGTGCCAAAACCGTGCCCACGCTGCCACTTTTCTGGGGCAGGTCTTCAACGCTGGCCACGCAATCCACGCCCGGTCCAGCGCGAAAATCAACGCCCGTGTAGTCTTTACCGGGGAACAGTGTGCGTATGTTGATGTCGTCGGAGGCACCTTCCACCTGAAGAGAACCGATTTCCAAGATCGGTTCGGGAAGGTGAAACGATTCAACCACGGCACGTGTCATGCCACGCAGGAACTTGTTCATGAATTAACACCCCACTCGCAACCTGAATTCAATCAACAGTTGAATGCAGGAGGATCAGCAGGATCAAGGTGAGTTGCGCACCGGGGCATTGGATAGTCTTGCACCGAACTTCTCGAAACCCTCATCGAAACCAACATTGTCCAGATAGCCAAGTCACGCAAGGATGATCTCATACCAAGGCTAGGAGATGATGAACATGGCTCGCACCACCAGCTTGATTGTTACTGTCATTGGCTGTTTTGCTGTGGCTGTTTGGGCTGCCCGCGACGGCAAACCCGACACGCAGAAGGTGTTTTTCAAGGGAAACTTGCACACGCACTCCCTCTGGAGCGATGGCGATGACTTTCCCGAGATGATTGCAGACTGGTACAAGTCCCATGACTACGATTTCCTCGCGCTGACCGAACACAATGTGATGGCCACGGGGGAAAAGTGGGTAGATGCCGCCACCAACAAAACGCGTGAAGATGCTGTAACAAAATGCACCAAGCGTTTTGGAGCGGACTGGCTCGAGAAACGAACCGTGAAAGACAGGCCGCAGGTGCGCCTGAAAACCCTGGCGCAGGTGCGTGAAAAACTCGACACTCCCGGGAAGTTCCTGCTGGTGGCCGGCGAAGAGATCACCCACAAATTTGGCCGTCTGCCTGTGCACATGAATGCCATCAATCTTGGCTCCACGATCAAACCCGCCGACGGTGGCAGTGTGGCAGAAACCATCACCGTGAATGCCCGGCAGGTGGCGGAACAAAAAATCAAATCAGGCCGCGAGATCATCACCTTTTTGAACCACCCCAACTTCGGATGGGGCGTGAACGCCGACGACATGACCACTGCCGAGGAGCTGAAATTTTTCGAAGTCTATAACGGCCATCCAGGCACCAACCAAAATGGCGACAAGGATCGGCCCGGATGCGAGCGGTTGTGGGATTTAGTTGTTACGCGACGTATCAAAGCCAACCGTCGGGCACCTCTGCTGGGATTAGCCACAGATGACGCCCACAATTACCACATCAATTCCATCAAGTCTCCCACACCAGGGCGCGGATGGGTGATGGTGCGCGCGACGTCGCTCGAACCGGAAGCCTTGATGAAGGCAATGGCTTCGGGTGACTTCTACGCTTCCACCGGTGTCACACTCGAAAATCTCAATTATGCCAAAAAAGTGCTTGGTTTGAAAATCAAGGCGGAACCCGAAGTAACCTACACCACCACCTTTCATGCCACGCTGAAAGACGCTGGCCCAGACGGCATTGGTTTGGTGGTTTCCACCGTGACGGGTTCGGATGTCGCCTATGAATTCAAAGGCAACGAACTCTATGTGCGCGCCAAGGTCACCTCAACCAAAAAGCATCCCAACCCATCCTTCGCAGACGAAGTGGAATGCGCTTGGACACAGCCAATAAGGCCGTGACCCTACTTCCTGCCAAACCTCTCTCCCACGCGGCCGCCGACGACTAGGGCATCGATGCCATCGAAGGAGACCACCGCGTTGCCAAACGTAAGGCCGGGGGCTACCCAGCAGGCGGGGCCTTGCTGCAACAGTTTCGCTTTGCTGGGGCCTAATTCCAACGTCCACTCGCCAGCATTTTCCGATAGCACAGCGTCTCCATAAGCCGGATGGTGGAATTTTCCAGTCAGCGTCCCCGTCGGTGCCGGCAATGCCGCCTGCGCGCGCGCCTCGGCGCTGGTTTTTTCCAGTGAAAGACGCGCCTCCATCTCCATCTGGCGCATATACGGACGGTTGTAATCTCTGAACGGATGGTTCAGAACCTCATCGACGATTCCGAGCGATGTGGCCAGATTCATCCGCGTCATTTCAAGATTGGCCAGAACCACAATGGCCAGCTTCCGCGAGGGAACCATGGTCACCTGCACACGGTGGCCATCGATGGCGCCCGCATGCGCCACCACCGTTTCGCCACGGTGATCGAAGATCACCCACCCCAGACCATAAGCGATCTTTTTTGTGAAAGGATGGTACACCCGCACCTCGGGCGTCAGCTCCTGTGTGATCTGAGGCGCATGCGTTTCCTGCAAATTGGCTTGGGAAATGATGCGCTTTCCCGCCCATGAACCATCGCCCATATGAAAATTCAGCCATCGACAGATATCCGCGGCATTGGCATGAATCGACGCTGTGGAATCCGGGCCATTCCACGGATATGTATTGGCAGGCACCGGGCGGGCTTCACCATCTAGCCTGTATCCTTGGGGAATCCGTTTGGCAGGCACCCGTGCCGGGTCGGTCCAGGTGGAATTCAATTCCAGCGGTTTCAGAATGCGTTCACCAACAAGCTGTTCCCATGACTTTCCCGCAACAGCTTCCTCAGCCAGACCAACCGTTGTGAATACCGAGGTCTGGTAGCGGAAGCGCTCCCCGGGCGCCGCTTCGGGCGCAAGCCCCCCTAATCGCTCCACCCGCGCACGCAAGGACTCTGCCCTTTGGTACCAGAGCAGATCGTGAGCGTCGTAACCCGAGCGGTGGCTGGCTGCATCGCGGAGCGTGATCGGTCGATAGCTGGCATTTCCACCCGTTTTGAACCAGGGAAGATGTCGAACCACTGGATCATCCCATGCCATTTTTCCTTCATCCACCAAGCACCCCGCCAAAAGCGTTGTGAACGCCTTGGTGCACGATGCCATGGGAAATACATCGTTTGGGTCCATGCGCCTGCCGGCGGCCACATCAGCAAAACCCTGAGCAGTGGAATAGCGCAGATTAGTGCCATCGGTTACCGCCACCACCGAGCCCGGCACGCGCCAGAAAGCGCGGTTTTCACGCACCAGCCGATCGAGCCGATCGTTGAGGTCTGGTGGCCAAGGCAATGGATCGGCAGCAGCAAGAATCGTTATGATGAAAAGGGCGGGTGTCATTGCGACTCCTTCGCTAGGATCACTATGTGAAAGAGGATACCCTGCATGTCGCCAGCCGCCATCGCCAAAACTGCCGCAGGCCTGTTGGTTACCGGCATTGTGCTGGCGCTGCTGGGCCTGTTTCCACCGCTGTGGATCCTGCCTTTGGCTGTGGGTGGCACATTTACCGCCACCTGCTTTGTCGCTGGCCAGACCTGCTACCCCCGCTTCCCCAGCCTTTGGGTGGCATGTGCCATCATGCCGCTTGTCACCACCCTCATGGCTTTTTGGGTGATTGAAGAAGCGCGGAAAATTGCCGTTAGTTTGGTTGTTCGCAGGTACGACAGCCAACTCCGCACCGACATTGTCACCATGTTGCGAGATCGCCCGGAAGATTATCCCGCCGAGCAGGCCGAAATATTGCGGGAAGAACGGCTTCTTCGGCTCGACGAAATCATGGCCGACGGTCACGGCACGGAACAGACCTACGAAGCGGCCGTCAAGGCGCGCGATTACCTAACGAACCAGTTGCCTCGGGAACGAGGATTTCGATACCGCGTGAACCAGACCCGGCTAACCCGTCAGGTCACCGAAAAAATCCAAGCGGCAACGGGTAGCCCCAAGCCGGGCCCGATAACGGTGCCGCCCGGCGGCCTTATCACAGTATTGGAAGACAGGGCGGGTTTGGGTGCGCGTTTCCTGCGCCATGCCTTGTTCGATCTTTGGTCGGACAGGGAGATATCGCGACGCGCGGCATGTGATATCGATGAAGTGGCTTGGATTCTCGAATGCCGCTGGGGTGAACCGGTGCTTGAAGGGCCGGGCCGCCGTTACCCGTGCGATTGGATTTTGATACGTGTCGATGCTGGTTCCGGACCCACCATTGTGGCGCGTGAATCCATACCTGCCTTTGCCAAGGACGACACAACCGACGATGGCGGCGCGGAAACGCTGTTCATGGGCGGCGAAGAAGCCCGGCGAGCCGCGGTTCGGCAGAAGCTGAAAGATTTGTCCATCAAACCAGCCAGTTAAAACAATGGTGTTGGACACTTCACCTGTATGCTGTTCAAGCACATGAAATACGGGCCGATTCGCGCGTTCAGAAACAAGGACATAGACAAGCCGCCCTTATTGCCAATTGAACCCATACTACCAAACAGGTTCAAAAATTAATCATTAGACTGGTTGGCACATGCAGCTGGCAAGCAAGCGCCAAATTCACAAAGACTAAAAACAGATGCGCGTCTATACCGGCTCGTATAAATTCTTTTGATTAGACCAATATACTTTTTCAATAACCTCAACTCAACCAAGGAGGAATAAATACCAAGCACCCATGAGGAAATCTATTCATGAAGCCTTTACTAACTTGCGGATCACCTAAAATTTATGTGCGCCACTTGACGGACGCGACTAAAAATCTTTATAGTGATATTCCAATTCAATGCTTATTCATTAGGACCATATAAAGGGCCATACAATGACTGCGTTTTTTGGTTTTTCTTGGTTAAAGCCCCTGTTCCGAACTGGTTCAAACCAAAGCCGCTCCAAGACGCCCGTCCGGCGCAAATCCAACTTCGTTTCACTTTGCGCCGAAGCTCTGGAAGATCGATTGGCTTTATCAACTGTTAATGTGTTCTATTCGGATGGCACACTTGCACTGGCTCTTCCAAATGACAGCAGTAGCCCGGTCACAGTAGGAGTGAGCATCTCATCAAATAATTGCAGCATAACTTTGACTGGAAATTCAGCATCATTTCAAGACAATCTTCCATCTGGCTTTTCCAGCACAAATAACACTTTGTCATATACCGGCACAATTTCCAACCTTAACATCGGAGGCCCAGAAACCACAGTTGAAATCGCCGGAGCAGACACCTACGATACTGTAACTTTTGTTTCCGCGACAATGCCCGGCGGCACGTTAACTGTTAATGGCGGAACAATAAATACAAGCACATCAACATCAACAATTAATGTTCCCACTGTATCATTAACCTCCGTCAACAGCCTGATTTTTTCCACTATGGGCGTAGCTTATCAAGGAAGTGCAACTATCAATGCGGCGCCTGCCACAGGACAACCCTTCGAAAACTGCCAGTATATTACTGGCCCCGAATGGGGAACTTATGGCTACAAAGCTGGAGACAACATAATTTATTCCGTCGACAACTCAGCCAATTATAACACAAGCAATTATAGCACAGCCACAATCGAAGCGATTATTGGCACCAACATGTACTTTACCACCAACCCCAATGATACAACAGGCCCTTGCAATTTGATTTTGCAGCCTGCATCGGAATCAACCACTCAAATCACGGGCGCAACCAATTTAACATTGAACGTTACCGGCCCAGGCAGTTCGATTTCTGCAGCAATCTATGCTAACGCATCAATCACTCTCAATGCCACTTCGAACAACGGCTCGATTACTATCTTGGACACTTACAATGATGCTGGGCTCCTTCTTGGCAATATCAACGCTGGCTCCGGAACAATCACTCTAGGTGCTAATGAAACCATTCATATGGCTACTCCCTCCGCCAAACTGACAGGCGGTGCAATCAATCTTATTTCGACTTCTGAAAACGCCGACGCCACTTCGATCGCGGTCAACACCCAAGGTGGAGTACCCGGTCAGAGCCTTCTACTGTCGGCTATTGTCACATGCGGGGCGCTTGTTGGCGAAACATCGACTGCCATTTCAATCAATGACACCAGTCCTGCCGGGCTGACCATTGGCTCACTTCTTGCAGAGCAATCAGGTCAAGAAGCAACGATCAATAATAACAACGTGGAATATAACAGCACTCCTAATTCCAGTTCGGCCACCTACTCGGTTGGAGGTGCTGGAATATCGATCTCATCAATTGGACCAGTTACCCTCAATTCTATAAGTGCCACTGGAGATGTCACGGTTTCTGGTTCGTCTATTCTTCAGGGGAATGAGCAATCTGCTAATATTATTACCCCCGAAATAACCCTCACTGCCACAGGGACAGGAAGTTATCAGGGCCAAATCACTTTTGCTCAGGGTTCTGGTGGCGACACATTGTCTCTTCCAACCACAGCAAATTCTTGGAGTTCGTACGGCTTTGCCATTGGTAATACGATATTTATTGCCAACGCTCTCTCCAGCGCCAACAATGGCATTTTCACGATTTCAAGCTTGTCTGGAAACACGCTGACATTGACTCAAAGTTTTGTCCTTACCCCGGAAATTGACAATAATGTATCTGTAGACAATGGCATTATCGGGCAAGCAAGCGCCCCCGTTTCTTTATCAACCGCGCCGCTTTTTAGTGCCACTACAACCAACGGCTCTATTTATTTAAATGCGGGAGGTTCTGTTAACAGCACAGCAATGAATGTCATTGCCAATGGGCGGAATGGAATTCTCAACAATGTATCCGTGTCAAGCAGTGCCCAATTCCTAATAGTTCAGAACATAACAGCGGGTGGATTAGCCGCTGTCAGCGCGAATTCCGGATCCATAATCAATGCTGGTATGAACACAGATGGAGGCAACGGTTGCATCAGCGGCTCGACTGTTTCGGTGACCAGCCCATATAATCTGGGAACGTCCTCAATGCCATTATACGTTAATGCAACGTATGGAATAATAGCGAACGCCACTGCCACCACACGTAGCTCCGCTAGCATTTACATCAATAACGAAATTGATCATCATCTTAGCTTGATTGGCGCCAGCACTTTCGGTGGCAACGTGACCATCAACGGAATGGATAATAATGCCACCTCGCTTTATCTGTCTTTTAAAAACAATGTGCTGACACAAAATGGTGACGCAATGGTAACCTTCTCGAACACTTACAATAACGGCGGTTCCTTTGGCAACGTGATCATAGGCAGCAACGTCTATACAAACAAAATTTCAGCTGGCATCGGATCCAATGGTATTGCTGGGGCAGGGCAGATCCTTGTAAACTCTGCGGGCGGTATCACCGGATACGGCGGCAATCCAATCTTGTTGACCGCAGCCAGCGGTATCGGCACCTCGGCAGCACCAATCTCCTTAGCTGCCTCTCTCGAAAACATGATGACGGTCGACGCCTCGACCAAAACAGGCAACATCTATCTTGCCGATGGAGGTATCAGCACGCCGCTAACACTAACTGCCACCACTTCAGCGGGGAACATTTCTGTCAACTGGAACAATAATATCGATCTCGCCAGTGTATTCAGCAGCAATTCAGGAGTTGTTTTAAGCAGTGTTTCCGCGCCTGGTTCCGTAACCCTTACAGCGTCGGGCAATATTTCATGTGTCGATAACTCGAGCATATCCGCAGGCACTCTCAACCTGAATTCAGGAGGGTCCATCGGCTCAGTCGATGCACCCTTGCTGGCCACTTCGTTGGGCACATTAACATTGGCTATGAGTGCTACTGACAATATCTATGTTAAAAGCAATACATCTGTCAATTTGACATCTGCATTAGTAGATTTTGGCACCCTTACCATCTCGTCAATAGGAAACATGGACTTGCAGGGCCATGTGGAGGGCGGAACATTCGTCAACTTGACTGCAACAGGCGGAAACGTAACTCAATCGGCCGAAGTAGTCGTTCAAACAAACAACTTCGGCAACTTAACGATTTCGGCAAATGGCATAGGCACATCTACCGGTGTCATTCAAACGAATGCTTCAATCATTAACGCCACGGCTAACTACGGTGGCATTTACCTCAGCAACCAAAGCTTCGATCGCTTGACGCTTTCCGCTGCCTCCGTAGGAACCGATACCGGCGCAACTGCAGATAATATCAAGATTTACAGCGCAGGCAACATTCAGCTTCAGCAGCAGACGACCACTCTAACTCAACTGGCGACCGCTTTACCCGTGGCGATCTTCAATCCGGGCGGTCAATTGACACTTGTTGCTGGCCAAACCCTCAACTCCAACGGCACAACAGTAACTGGATCCGGTAATGGGCTCATCACCAGTTTATCGTCTACCGCATCGGCGAAATGCAACATCAATCCCTATGGCATGGTGAACAGCGGCGTTACCATCATTAATTCCGGCGCTGGATATCAAGCTGCTCCGCAGGTAACCCTCTCCGGAGGTGGCGGACTGGGCGCCACCGCAACCGCCACGATCAATGCCCAAGGGCAAGTGACCGCCATCACGATTACCAATGCTGGAACAGGCTACACCTCGGCCCCAACCATAACCATCACCCCACCCGGAGATGACATTTACACCGGAACCTATTCCATCAACGGTGAAACAAGCAACAGCAGCACTTCATCGTTTTCCACCTTGATAATTGTCAGCAATACCCAAGAAGTCATTCCCCCTATTCCGGACGGTGTTCCCGTTGTTCCCGCTTTAGTCACTTGGGCAGACCTTACATCGTCGGTCTATCTAGCGCAGCAGAATAACCAAACAAACATTCCAATCGCCAACGGCACCGAAGTATTAAACTTCGCCACACATACGGTGACTATCACGGCCGGAGCCATCACCATCGACTCTCTTGGCCAATCGGGGGCCCCAGGCAACGCCACAATTCCAGCGGGATGGTCTTTGATACTTGTTGCCACAGATGGCCCCATCGTGTTTCTTAATCCGGCAGACACGATCACAACCACTGGTTCTGGTTTAATCAACATTTCAGCAGGTAATTCCTCTACATCCGTGGCATCGCTCGGAAACTTGACAACCGCAGGAAGCAGTATCACTATCAGCGCCGGCAGTAACATTGCCATTGGCACACTGGCTGCTGGAAAATCTGCCTCACTCGGCGCGATTGCCGTGACATCTACCTCTGGATTTATCCTTTCCAATAATGCCAGCACACCCAACCTGACTGGCAGTTCAATAGTGCTTTCGCAAGGGTCTCAACCGACTTCCTCAAACCAAAGTTCGGCACTGGCTCAGATTAACGCTACCCAGGTGGTCGCGGCGGCGAATGCAGCTTATTCCAAGGCAATCGCCGCGGAATACGCTGCGGGTGCAACCGCTTCCGCGCAACTAGCCGCAGCCAATGCCTTCAAATCATATATTCCTAACCTTCAGACTAAGGTAACTAACGACCAAAACGCGTACACTAATGCTTTGACTCAAGTAGCTAGTTGCCAAACGACTCTTAATTCTCAATTTGCCAATGTAAAAAATCTTGCCACAGCTGTGGAAGCTGTTGAGTTTTTTACAGGTTCTCTGGAATCCCAAGAGGCCGGCCTTACTCTTCTAGGTGAAATAATGTTCCGTGTTGTTACGGATCCTCTTGGTGGACTTGCAGTAACCATTGGACATATACCTTTAGAAGTTGCAGCATTTTTTGGGTCTACTGCTGCCGCCAGTAATATGTCCGCAATTTCTTTGAACGTCGTATTAGATGAGGCGTTCCAAGCCCTTATGGCAGACTTGCAAGACTTGATATTCGCGGAAAGTACAGCCAATCAAGCCTTTGCCACTTGGCAAGCGGAACTGGTTGCCCTCACATCATTGACTGCCGCGTACAATGTGTCGATGCAGGCTTACAAAACCTCCGCGCAAATCTACAGCACAGCTCAAGCGAACACCGCTCAGGTTCAGGCCCAAGGAGTGTCCAATACAGCCTTAGCATTTGCCGGTGTTGTCTTTGCTTCTCCTTCTCAACCGATATCTGCGACCGGTTCAAGCGCTTTGACCATTCAAAATAATAATCCATCGAATGGCGTTTTGAATATCACTTCTAATATTACCGCGAACACGTCCATCAATCTGCAAGCAGGCCCTGGCGGTAATCAGAATAATATTCGAGACAACCTGACTGTGACATCCGGTGTCACAGTTCAGGCCAATGAGGCGCCAATTAACCTCAGCGCAGGCAACAATGTGCTGGTTCAGGCAGGGTCGACAATCTCGGCTACTAATAATGTAATCACCATCACTGCCAATACCGATGCCAATCCCAACGGTGCGACTGTGACCGTCGCTGGGTCGCTTCTGGCACAGTCGGTCTCGATTGGAGTCGGCGCGAATTCCACAGGCAATGAGATATTCAATATCACCCCTTCAGCGACCACTCCGATCACCGTCAACGGCGGTAGTTCCACAGCGGGGCCCAACACGCTGAATTTCAACGCGCAGGGTCTTTCTGTAACCATCGCGGGCAACACGATCAGGGCTGGAAATCTGGCGCCGTTGACATTTACGAACGTACAGTTTGTTAATATTACCAACGGCAGCACCTTGACACTCAATGGGGCCAGCGGCGTGGCCAACACCATGAGCCTCGTCGGCACCGGTCAGCAAGCCGGCACGGCCACTCTTAACGGTATCGCCTACTCCTTCAGCAATACGATCGGTTTCAGCTATTTAGGCGGAGGGGCTGGAGACACATTAGCCGTAACGCCATTTATCAGCGCTCAGTCGCTTCCTTGGAATTTAACCGTATCCATTGGCGGCGGAACGGGATCGCCGGCAATTCTTACCTACAATGCGCCCGACTCGTACAGCGATGTGATCGCAACTGGCAACTATGTTGGCTATGTTGTGAATCCGGGCGTGGCGACAGTCTTCTTCTCAAACGTCAATCAAGTCACACTTGATTATCAAGACAGTCCTGCCGTTGTGATGATGCCATTCTTGACCCTTAACTTCACGAATGGCATTTACACTGGAAATGCTCGCCCCGCCACCGCTCAGGTCAATGGCGCGGCCAGCCTCGACGGAATCACACCGAAAATCAGTTATTATAGTGGCACCAATCTGAGCCCTCGATACAGGCTTAATAGCGCTCCGGTCAATGTTGGTACCTACACCGCTGTCGCGAATTTTGCCGGCAACGAGACTTGGGTGAACGAAACCATCACAAGTCGTATGACCATCAGCAAAGCCAACCAGTCAATTAATTTCACGCCGCTGCCCAGCACCGTTATGATTGTTCCAAACAAGCAATTCATTCTGAGTGCAACGGGCGGGAAATCTGGCAATCCGGTTGTCTTTACAATCGATTCCGCATCTACTCCCAATGCAGCACGCATCTCGGGTAACGTTCTTACCATACTTCGCCCTGGCGTTGTTATTATCAACGCTAATCAGTCTGGAAATCAAAATTGCTTTGTCGCCAATCAGGTTCAACAAAGAATGACCATCAACCCGGGGCCAGCGAGCAAGGTTGTGATTAGTTCAACCCTAGCTACAGGCACAGCAGGTCAACTCCTTCCCGTGATATCCGCCATGATCCAAGACCAGTATGGCAACAAAGTCACCGGCAGCACTGCCAGTGTGACAATCGCGGCAACTATTGCTGGCAGACCCGCCGACTTCACGACCGGATCGACCATAACTGTTCGGGCAGTCAATGGAGTGGCAACGTTCAGCAACCTGACACTGAAATCGGCCGGCAGCACACTCTTAAAGGTGTCGAGCGCGGGATTGATTCAAGGCATGAAGGTTTTTTCAATCACGCCAGCTATCCGAGGAAAGGTTTGATTGAGGGGGATCAATCGCCCTATCCCATGACTATTTCAAACCGACCATTT
>CAMCLK010000111.1 GCA_945875585.1 Candidatus Kuenenia stuttgartensis
GAACAAAAACGACAAGAATATTTCGCCAGCGGCACGCGACTTTACTGGGAAGTCTTGCCAGAAACACGCCAAGTGCGAGTCTTTACAGATGCCAATACGCACACGCTTTTAGGCGAAAACGATTCCCTTGTTGGCGAACCCGTCTTGCCGGGGTTCGTTTTGTCTATTCAAGAATGGTTCAGCCGCGCTGGCAACCGACCCGTTGCCACACCACCAGAGGCATAAGCCCATGAAACCGTACACCGGTCTTTGGCAGGGATGGTGGGAACAGCCCATTGGCCCCGGCAGGCAGCCCATGGAAGCCATTCACATGGCGTTCGACGGGGTTTCGCTGCGCGGCGAAGGCGCCGACATGGTGGGCCCTTTTGTTATGGAAGGTGTCAGCGAGAATGGCGACGTGAGGCTGATGAAGCGTTACCCGCAGTACAATGTCGCTTATTACGGCAAATGGAACGGCGAGGGTGCCATTGTGGGCAAGTGGTGGTTCCCGTGGGTGGAAAACCACACAGATGGGCTTTCCAACGGGAACTTTGCCATGTGGCCGCACCGCACCACCCCAAAGGGTGATGCGCCCATTACAGATATTACCTAGTCTTAGGCATGCTCGTGCGGTGCCGGGAAACTCTTGCACAACTCACGCACTTCAGCGCGCACGGCGGCCTGCGCGGCGGTGTCGTCTGGTGCCTTCAGCACACGGTGCATCCACGCTGCAATCTGACGCATTTCCACTTCGGTCATACCGCGCGTGGTCAGCGCGGGCGTGCCAATGCGCACGCCCGACGGATCCAGTGGCGGGCGGGTGTCGAACGGAATGCCGTTGCGGTTCACGGTAATACCAGCGGCGTCGAGGGCACGTTCCGCTTGGCGACCAGAAAGGCCTGAAGCGTTCACATCCACCAGAACCAAGTGGTTGTCGGTTCCGCCGGAAATGAGCCGGTAACCGTGGGAAAGCAGTTCATGGGCAATCGTTCGGGCATTCGCCACCACCTGGGCAGCGTAGGCACGGAACTCTGGCTGAGAAGCTTCCAAAAATCCAATAGCCTTGGCAGCCACCACGTGCATCAGCGGCCCACCCTGAAGACCGGGGAACACCGCTTGGTTGATCTTTTGGATCCATTCCTTGCGGCACATGATGAAACCGCTGCGCGGGCCTCGCAACGTCTTGTGCGTGGTGCTGGTTACAAAGTCGGCCCATGGCACAGGACTCGGGTGCTGGCCACCGGCCACCAACCCGGCAATGTGCGCCATGTCCACCATGAACAAGGCACCGTGGCGCTTGCAGATATCGGCAAACTGATCGAACTGAATGGTCCGGCTGTAGGCGCTGGCCCCCGCTACCACCAGCTTCGGTTTGTGCTCTTTGCACAGCGATTCAACTTGGTCGTAGTCGATACGTCCATCGTCTGGCCGCACACCGTAATGCTTCACGTTGTAAAGCTTGCCTGAAAAGTTCAGGTGCATGCCGTGCGTCAGGTGACCGCCGTGCGCCAGATTCATGGCCACAATCGTGTCGCCCGGATTCAGCGCGGCGAAATAAACCGCCATATTCGCCGACGCACCGGAATGCGGCTGAACATTGGCGTTCTCGGCACCAAACAGAGCGCAAGCGCGGTCGATGGCGAGCTTTTCGGCTTCGTCCACCACTTCGCAACCGCCGTAGTAACGCCTGCCCGGATAACCTTCCGCGTACTTGTTGGTCAGAACGCTGCCTTGAGCTGCAAGAATGGCTGAGCTTGTGTAGTTTTCGCTGGCGATCATCTCCAGACCGTCCTGCTGGCGGATACGCTCGTCCTGCAAGACTTTCCAGATGGCGGGATCAGCGGCGGCAATAGGATGCATTCTGGATTCCTTCATTCAACCAACCGGGGAACCGTTCACTCGACGGCCCCGAGACTTCTTAAACCGTCATCACACACTGAATATACACATAGGCCAACAGCTTCACCAGCAGCGAGAGCCCGTCACTCTTGCCCGGGGTACTCGATCACGGCTACCCGCTTAAGCTCCGCCACCAGGCGCTTCATTTCGAATTGGGCAATGATTTCACGCATCTTCGACCGAATCTGCTTTTGAACCTTCTCGTCGAAAGGCTTCACCCCGGCAAACTCACGCGTATCGATCCGCACAATGTGAAAGCCGTTGCGCAACTCCACCAACGGAAGCAACTCGCCCGCTGCCGCCTTGAAAATCATCGGCTCCAGCTCCGGCGGCTTGATCTCGCCCTTCTTGCGCCCCAGTCCTTCGCCATCGCGCAAGGCACTGTCGCCATGACAAAATTCCTTGGAAAGTCTGGTGAAGTCTTCGCCCGACCGCACCCTCGCATGCAGCGACTCCGCCATCTTCCGCGCCTCTTCACGGTTGTTGAACCGCACCGGCGAGATGAAAATATGCCGCCACACAACACTATCGGGCACCGTGAAATCTTCAGGATGGGTATCGTAATACCCCCGCAGGTCGTTGCCACCCAACCGATCCACCATGGGCATGACCCGCTGCTGCATGTAATTCATGGCAATGAAATTGCGCTCCGACTGCCGGCGCATCAGGTCCAACGGAATTCCCTGCGCCTGAAGCATCTGGTCGAATTCTTCGTCGGAAGCCACTTTGTTCTTTTCGCGTATCTGCCGCAAATACCGTTCGAATTCCTTGCCTGCCAGCTCTTTGAGTTTGTCCAAGAATTTCTGCGCCTGCGGATTCTTGCTCAATCGCGACAGCACATCTTGCACCACCAATTCGCGATCCACCAATGTGGCAATAGCTTGCTTGCGCCTTTGCGCCACGGTGTCGCCGCCTTCGCCGCCAGATTGCGCAATGGCCATGCGCACTTCTTCTTCAAGAATCACTTCACCATTGATGATGGCGACCACCACGCCGCCATTGTGAAGCCGCCCTAGCTCCACCACTTTGGGAGAACCCAAACTGGCGGGGTTCGCTGTCCGCGATGTCTGCACCACTGGGTTGGGCGCCATCGGCGCTACCGGTGCCACAGGCGCGGGTGTTTTCTTGATTTGGGGACCGGGTAAAGGAGGAAATACCAATGGAGCCGAAGAAGGGCTATCGGGCATTTGCGATCTGACAAACACAGGCACAGATTGTTCCTGCTCCGCCGCCGCTCCCGCTGCCGGGCCTTGCATGCCGCGCCCGAGCTTCGCGATCCGCTCAGGCAGATCGTTGGGCAGAGCACCCTGTGCCTGAAGCTGACGCATCGCCGGCGTCTGGCAGCCCATCGCCACCAGCCCCAGCACCACCAGGCCCGATCGGGCCAGCACTCCAACTCCTCGTGCCATGAAACGCCACTCCAAACCATGGGGCAGCCGTCCCGGATCTCCGGCCGCGTGGCCCGGTTATCCGCATAAGGCTGTCTAGGTCAAGAGAAGGATGGAGGTATTCAGGAATTGGCGGCTGAACGATGAATCTGCGGGCGGGTGGGTGGAAACCGGTCGGTAACGGCTTGCTGCATCTGGGTCAGTGTGTCGCCAAGCCAATCGAAACGTATCTTCCGGCGAACCGATCCCTGCAGCGCCTGCCCGCCCAGGAACAGCACGGTTCCTTGAGAACGCAACGCACCATGCAGGCTGTTCAATCCGCTCACAAACGTTTCTTCATTCTCAATGTGGCCGCACGATACCCACGCCAACGATGCCTGATACTGCACGGCCACACGCCCCAACGACTCGAATGGCGTGTTAGGCCCCAGATTCAACACCCGCCAGCCCTGCTCCACCAGCATCAGCTTCACCAGAAAGTTACCCAAGCAATAATGATCTGCGGGAGGACAACAGCCCACGGCGACGCGACCTTGGCCTGAATAAAGAGATCCGTCGTTCATCTTCCAACCGGCAAGCACATGCTGGATGGTGCGCACCGTCAAATGCTCGACGGACAGATCCCAATGGCCCGCTGACCATCTGTGGCCAATATCCGCCATTAACGGAAAAATAACAGCATCGCCCAGCATGGCTATCCCCATGCCAGATACCAACAACGACTGAAGGCCATGGGCCAAACCTTCGTAATCGCCCCGCTCCACACACCCCAGTAGATGATGGTGCACCTGAGCAGGGTCGGGAATTGAATGGCACTGCACACAAGAAAGGCCAGCTTCCTGACCGGAAACCTCTGGTTCAGTGACGGCAGCGGCGCTTTGCATCGCCATCACATCGTCCATGCGTAGGCGCCTGTGCCCGCCACAGGTCTTCACAGCTGGCAAAGTTCCAGCATCCACCCATCGCTTCACAGACGAAACACTAACCCCCAGTAAGGAGGCAGCTTTCTTCACGGAGATGTATTCAATTTCTTGCATACCGGCACCAATCGTTCAAATCGTTCAATTACTTATACCCTCATGCCCCCTACCAGTTCCAGTGGTATTCCGGGCTTCTCTGAAATAAATCCGGGCAAAACCGTAAAATCTTACACTGCAAGACACCCTTCTTACACAAACCGTTCCAGAAATCGTTCAATCCGACTTGACGACAGGCCCACTATTCCGCAATCTAAGGACAGGCCTGAACCTTTTGAACGATTTAGCGAGGAGATCCCATGGGCATTCCCGCCACCACCAGCCCCACACGTGAAGAAAGACAGCGTGCAGACGGCTTATACTTTGTGGTTCATCCCTCGTTTCTAGAACCAAAAGCCACCGCTCTTTACGGTCCTTCAGCCACTTTGACTGAGCACACTGGCTCGTACATGCCCGACGAAGTTACCCGCGAATGTTCCCGCCGCATGCACTACGCCGCCTGGCGCATGAGCCGTGAAAAATCCGCGACACGCCGCGTCGTTTGGAAAAACCACTATATCGCCATGCGCGATCTGGTGGTTCTGGGAAATCGCAAACTGGTGTTCCGTGCGGTTAGGCGATGGATGTCTAACCCATCGCGCTCCGACGACATGATCAGCGATTGCCAAATCGTCATGATTCAGTCGGTCGCTGCGTTCAACCCATGGCTGGGCATCCGCTTCAGCACCTACGCCTTCACCTGCCTCATGCGCGCGCTTTCGCGCATGAGCCAAAAGAACCAAGGCGACCGTTTGGCCAAGTCGCTGCCTCTGGAAACCATTTCGGATACCGAACAGGCATCGTTGTCGGCTAGTGAGCCTGGCTCACGCCACCAAACGCGCGTAGACCTGTACCTGAAAGAAGACAACACCCTGCTTTCCGAACGGGAAAAGCAAGTGCTGATCCGCCGCTTCCGCCTCGACGACCGCCAAAAAGCGGGCACGCTCGAACAGGTAGGCAAGGAGTTGGGCCTTTCCAAGGAGCGAGTGCGCCAAGTGCAAACAACCGCGCTCGACAAGCTACGCATGGTGCTTTCGGCGCTGGATGGTATCTAAGGAATTTCTTTAATATAAACGTTACGAAACTCCACGGGATCATTATGGCCGCAAAAGCCAAAATGACCCGTGGTGTTGTTAATCCCTTTGGGCGGCTCCTTGCGCATGAACTCCCGAACAGTGGCCACATCACCGTCCAAAATGGTTGAACCGTTCAATACCACTTTCAGGGTCGATCCTTTTGCCGTCACTTCCATGGTGTTCCACTCACCCACGGGTTTGCCGCTTCCGCTCTTGGCCGCGATAATACCGTAGCTCGACCCGTTGAACTGGCGCGGGTCGAGTTTGTTGTATTTGGGGTGGGTGTCGTCGAGAATTTGGATTTCACACATGGCGTCTACCGAGGCGGTGCCTTTGCCTGGGTAGCGGATGGCGAGTCCGTTGTTCCCACCCGGTGGCAGCCGGTAATCGACCCGGGCGACAAAATTAGCATATTGGCGGGTGGTGAACACCACGCCGCCTTTGCCCGGCTTGCACACGATGCAACCATTTTTGACTTCATAATGGCTGAGGTCTCCAGCCCATCCAGCGAAGTCTGATCCGTTGAAAATGCTGACAAACCCTTCCGGCGGCGGAAACGCCTGCGCGCAGGAAAAGAAAAGCAAAGCCACAACCGCCGCACCGCTGAACTGTCGCATGACCAACCCTCCGCACGGGAATCCGCAGGCCAGCAATGTACCCGAAAGAAAGCAAATGCAAAGGGGCGCAAGCGATTGCGCACCCCCCAACTCACGTTGGGGGCTCATGAATACAAATGAAAAAGGGGCGCTAGCGCCCCAAACTGCCCGTCCCCAACTTCCCCCAACATTTGTCTTCATGAGCCCCCTGCGTCAGCAGGGGGGTGCCTCAGTCACTCGCACCACCCTCCACATCGCGCCAGACTTGCGTCCCCCAACTTTCGTTGGGGGGCGCGCGAATACAAAATCTAAAAGCCGCGAAAAACCAAACCGGACATTCACATCACACCGCGGTTACCGTGTCATTGGGGAAGATTTCCTCAATGTCTGTCACACCCGCCAAAGCCGAGCGGAAGATCACATTATCGGGATCCACATCCAGACCCAAAGCAATGTAACCCAGCAGGTACGAATCGGTCGCGCTTTGGGTACCGTCGAACACGTCGGAACCTGAGTTCAGGTAAACCGTCAGCATGTTTTCCACAGCGCCACTGTCGGCATCGTAGATAATCGTGTCGTCGCCATCGCCACCGGTGTAGGTGAAGTCGTGGCAACTGGCCGATTGCGCCGCACCCGTGGTATTGGTCAAGCTGGCGAATGTGAATCCATTATCACCATTACCCAGCGACAATGTCAGATTACCACCAATGGCGCCGGCAAAGATGCCAAGATTGTCGTCGCCATTGCCCGCGTTGAGAATGAAGTCGCCATTCACCGCGAATGTGCTGTTAAAGCCGTACAGATTCGCGCCATTTCCTAGACTGAAGATGACGTCGTTGCTAATAACGGTATCGTCATTGAAGGCGACATCATCGATACCGCTACCGCCTGTCACGATCAGGTCGGAAGCCGAAGCGGCGCCGATATCGGCGTTAATGTTCAGGGTGTTGGTACCCTGTCCCATGTTGATGACCGAGTTCTTGCCAGGTGCGGCCTGCACCGTGCCGAACAGGTTGATGGTGTCGGTTTGTGTACCGCCGTTGTACACAAAGTTCCCGGCAATGCGCGCCTGGGTAATGCTTGATATAATACCGACATTGGTGGCGTTGGTCAGGCCATAGTCGAGTGTGTTGTCGATGCACACGCTGCCGTTGATGGTGACAGGGTCTGTGCCGTTGCCGATGTTCACCGAATTGGCGCGGTACAAACTCACGCCCTTGCCTGTGATCACGCTGCTGCTGTTAGCGGTGCTACCCATGTTGAAAGTGTCGAGACCGGAATCGAAATTGGCCGAGATGGCTCCACCAATCGACAGCAGGTCTCCGCCACCGCTCATGGTGACCGTGTCGTTGGCAAAACCCGTGGCCAAGATCACATTACCGCTGATACGGCCACCGTTGGTGGCATCACCGGTAATGTTGATGGTGTCGGCGCCATTGCGCGAATTGATGCTCAGAAAACCTGGAATGGCAAAACCGCCGGCGGCACCGCGGTTGAGCTCGATGTTGATGGTGTCGCCCGCGTTGCTGGAAATAATAGTGATGTTGCCGCGCACGTTGTACGGGCCTGCAGACTGACCGCCGTCGGTGACGGTGAACTTGCCATCGGTGGCCGACTGTGTGAGCGTGAGATTGTTGGCCACATTGGCCGGCACAGCGCAGATGGTAAGGTTGCCGGAAACAAATTTAAGGCTGATGGCTGGAACAATACGTTCCGTAAGGCCTTCGAGATTGGGGCGCTGACGAGTCATGGTGCAGATCCTCCGCTATGTCGACACATCCTTGTGACGTTCCAAACGTTGCACGGGATCGGTAGGCAGTCAAAAAAAGGTGCGGGATTTGTTGCTTTTTTTAAGCCAGGTTCATCGGCACAGCCAATACAACCGGCTAGGGTGAATCGCGTGGAGAATGCTTCAGGACAAAAAAGCACCCCCGGCGCATGCGCCGGGGGTGCACAAAAGGGCGACACTAAAAAGTGTCAGATTCATCAAGGCGTGGAGACTACTAAGTCGCCTGAACCTTCGTTGAGAATCGTGATAAGAGAATCAAATTCATTATCATAGTCAAGATTATCAATTACACCATCAACACCCAGATCAATAATCATGGAAGATGCTATAACTACGCCAGTCCCGACGATATCAATATCGTCGTCTCCAGCGCCAACCGATATCGACACGTCGCCAGCAATGTCTTCGCTAGCGGTAAGGTTCACAGTATCATCATTGGCGCCACCAACGTAGGTTAAGCCACCATCCAAAGCGCCTCCTGCATCAAGGCTATTGGTGCCCGCACCCAATGAAAGGGAAAGCAGGCCTAACACATCACCGGTATCAAGATCAATGGCATCGCCGTTTTTACCGCCATTGATTGTCAAATCTGAATCGAAATCTGTCGTTGCATCGCCATCAACGGTATTCGTTCCATTGCTAAGGTTCAGCGTGACATCGCCAGAGAAGCTGTTACCTCCAGCAGACCAGTCAATTATGTCACCGCCAGTTCCGCCTGTGTAAAGGAAGTCGACATCGGTTCCAACAATTCCCATTTCAACATCTGTGAATTCGAGTTTGTTTGCACCGCGGTCCAAGTTGAAGCTAACTTCAATCACTTCATCTTCGGCAGGAACCACATCGCCTACATGAACGTCTTCCAGAGTAACGGTGTCAGATCCTTGGCCACCAGTTACGGTGAAGGCGCCTGCAACAGCAACCGCTCCTTTAGTGCCACCCATTGCAACACTGTTTGCAATGAGCTTGTCAGATGAAGCGTTGATAACAACATTTCCACTGATAGTTACGTCGATACCAGCATTTGTTGTGTCATTGGCTACATCTACCACATTAACACGGGTAAGACTTAAACCATTGCCGATTTCGATTGAAGATGCTGGGGCTGTTGCTATTTTAGTTCCATTAATGTTAATAGTGTCTCTACCAGCTTGCCCGTTGAACGACACAGCGCCTTCAATGCTCAAAGTTGAGGCAGCACCATCATTAACAATAGCAACGGTATCATTACCGTTGCCACCATCAACTGTAATCGCGCCGGAAATTACGGCATTTCCACCGCCAGAGTTGGTAATGGTAAGACTGTCGTTTCCGTTGCCAAGATTTGCGGTAATCCCACCATCCAACGTTCCTGTTGCTGCAAAGTCAATCGTGACTGTGTCAGCTCTGTTAGAAAGGTTAAGGATTAAATCGCCAGTGACTTCGTATTGACCTCGGGCTTTACCACCATCCGTAATAGTCACCTCATTTGGGCCTGATACGCTGATGGCCAATGTACCGGTATTGTGAATCCCTCGAATTACCAAGTCCCCATCAATTGCACGGATAGCGACTGCTGGGACGATACGTTCGGTGAGGCCTTCGAGTTGCAAGAGACCGCGGCGATTCTTCATGGCGTCAATACTCCGTTTGATGAAATGGCATACCAACTGATATGCCACCAAATCGAGATAGAGGCCGGGGAATCAAGGACTCCATTAACCGGACCATCCGATTGCACTGAACTAACAACGCACTCCCAAACCTTTTAGTTTTATATTCACTGAAAGATTCAGGTACGTCTCAGTCTACCACACTTTTTTTGAACCTTTCAACCATTCTTGGAAAGCTGGGTAATTTTCAGAAGACGTTCAGTATTCAGCTGCAACTTTCCAACCCTTGTATGCAACCTGTGGCGTGGTACTATCGCCCTTCATTCCCCGACGGAACACACCCGGAGTCTATAACGTGATTCTGCGCTGCATCTTTCTGCTGATGGCTTGCGTTTCTATTTCGCTGGCCCAGCCACCCTCATGGACAGCACATTCGGCACCAGTTCACAGCTTGGCATTTAGCCCAGACGGAAAAGTCCTCGCATCTGCTGGATTTGACGGGGTTGTGAAGCTGTGGAACTGGCCTGAAGGAAAAGAAATCAAAGCCATCGCAGCCCACCCATCGCCCACATACGCTGTCGCTTTTGCACCTGATGGCAAGCTTCTGGCCAGTTGCTCGGTTGAGCCGATCATCAAGCTATGGAATGTCGCTGATGGCAAGATGACACTGGAACTTAAAGGCCACACCGGCATAGTGGATAGCATCGCATTTTCACCTGATGGCAAGACACTCGCATCAGCATCTAGTGATAAGTCAGTCCGGTTGTGGAACGCAGCTGACGGCAAGGAAATTAAGAAACTAGGCGACCATACCGCCAATGCTTACACCGTTTCATTCAGTAAAGACGGCAAAATGCTCGCCTCGGCTGGCGCCGACAATCTGGTGAAGCTTTGGGACGTGACCGAGAAAAAAGCGCTACGCGACCTGAAGGGCCACACCGCACCAGTAACGGGCGCGGTGTTCCTGGCCGATGGAAAGACCGTGGCCACCATCAGCCACGACCGCTTGGTGAAGCTGTGGAACGTGGCTGACGGCAAGGAAGCGGGCTCGATGGGCCCCACGCCGGACGATCTGTACGGCCTGGCGCTGTCGCCCGATGGCAAGAAGCTAGCAACCTCCGGTTACGGGGGCCACCTGACGGTCTGGGACATCGCCGCGAAGAAGCAGGTATTCCAGAAGAAGCTGGCTCAGTTTGGTGCCTACTGTGTAACCTGGTCGCCCGACGGGCAGAAACTGGTAACCGGCCACGACCGCCAAGAGATATTGGTGACCCCCGCGGCAGGGCAGTAAGCGGACGCGCAATTAAACACTCAAATGTTCTAGCCGACACACCAATTACTTCGAGCCGACGGCGCAAGCCGTCGGGTTTATTGCTGCGAACAGTTAATGGCGTTTGGTATTTGGTTGGAACCCGTCGACTTGCGTCGACGGCTCGAATAACTCCGCAACTAAACACACTCACATCATACTTCGAGCCGACGGCGCAAGCCGTCGGGTTTATTGCTGCAAGCAGTGAATGGCGTTTGGTATTTGGACGGAACCCGTCGACTCGCGTCGACGGCTCGAATAACTCTCCGCAACTCAACACACACATCATACTTTCGAGCCGATGGCGCAAGCCGTCGGGTTTATTGCTGCGAGCAGTGAATGGCGTTTGATATTTGGTTGGAACCCGTCGACTCGCGTCGACGGCTCGAATAACTCCGCAACTCAACACACTCACATCATACTTCGAGCCGATGGCACAAGCCGTCGGGTTTAGTTCTGCAAGCAGTACATAGCGCTTGGTATTTGGTTGGAACCCGTCGACTCGCGTCGACGGCTCGAATAGCTGGCAAATTACACACACATACTTCGAGCCGATGGCGCAAGCCGTCGGGTTTATTTTTGCAAGCAGTAAATGGCGTTTGGTATTTGGTTGAAACCCGTCGACTCGCGTCGACGGCTCGAATAACTGCGCAACTCAACACACTCATCATACTTTCGAGCCGATGGCGCAAGCCGTCGGGTTTATTGCTGCAAGCAGTAAATGGCGTTTGGTATTTGGACGGAACCCGTCGACTCGCGTCGACGGCTCGAATGCACGCGCTGCCGCTTCTTTATTGTTTCGGGATCTCTTTCCCGGCGGACCAGAGGATGGCGTTGGTCAGGAAGCGGCGGTAGTTGGCATCGTCGAGGCTTTTGTGCAGGTGCCCGCCGGTGAAGGTGAACGACCTGCCGCCCGCTGGACGGTCGTAGGCCCAGGCCACAATCGCGGCATCCGCTTTGGGATCGTCTTTCGATTTTGGATTCACCGT
>CAMCLK010000112.1 GCA_945875585.1 Candidatus Kuenenia stuttgartensis
GCGAGAAGCTTCGATGGACGCCCGCGGCCAACGCCAACGGCATGCTGAACGCGTTCACGGTGAAGGCGTATGATGGCGCCCTTGCATCTGCTACAGCGGTTCAGGTTCAGGTTGTTGTTGGTGGGGGCAATGATGCACCGACGTTGACCATTGTCAGTAACTTCACAAGCGGGACGGAAGACACCGCTTACGAAATCACATATTCTCAGCTTGCGGCCAATGCCAATGAAGCCGATGTAGACGGCGACGCGTTATCGTTCCTGATTGATTCTGTGAGCACAGGCGTAGTTGAGAAGTGGAATTCCACAACCAGTGCATGGGATTCAATCACTGCCGGCACCACCACTATTGGCGCAGGCGAGAAGCTTCGATGGACGCCCGCGGCCAACGCCAACGGCATGCTGAACGCGTTCACGGTGAAGGCGTATGATGGCGCCCTTGCATCTGCTACAGCGGTTCAGGTTCAAGTTGTTGTTGCTGCGGTCGCCGACGCTCCGACGTTGAGCACCATCAGCAATGTGACGGGAGCCAGCGAAGACACAGCGTACACGGTTACCTATGCGGCACTTCTTGCGGCATCGAACGCAGTTGAAGTTGATGGAGACGCGCTGTCGTTCCGTATTGTGACTGTTAGCAGCGGAACTTTGACGAAGGGCGGAGTTGCAGTAACTGCGGGCACAACGCTTCTTTCCACGGGCGAGAGTCTGGTGTGGACACCGGCGCAAGACGCGAACGGCACCTTGCCGGCTTTCACAGTGACAGCGTGGGATGGCGGCCTCGCATCTTCCCCCGCCGTTCAGGTGAATATTGTTACGGCAGCGGTCAACGATGCGCCCACACTGACCACTGTCAGTAACTTCACAAGCGGCACGGAAGACACGTCTTACGAAATCACTTATGCGCAGCTTGCGGCCCAGGCAGATGAAGCCGATCTTGATGGCGACGCGTTGTCTTTCCTGATTGATTCTGTGAGCACAGGCGTAGTTGAGAAGTGGAATTCCACAACCAGTGCATGGGATTCGATCACTGCCGGCACCACCACCATTGGCGCAGGCGAGAAAGTTCGTTGGACGCCCGCAGCCAACGCCAACGGCACGCTGAACGCGTTCACGGTGAAAGCGTATGACGGCGCCCTTGCATCTGCGACAGTGGTTCAGGTTCAGGTTGTTGTTGCCGCGGTCGCCGATGCGCCAGTGTTGACTTCGATGACGGCATTGGCAGGCGCTACGGAAGACACGTCTTACGAAATCACCTACGCGCAGCTTGTGACCAATTCCGATGTGGCAGACGCGGATGGGGACGCCATTTCGTTCCGAATTGAAGCTGTCAACAGTGGCATTCTTGAAAAATGGAACGGCTCTTCGTGGGTGGCGGTTGTTGCCGGAACAACATTGATATCTACTGGCGAAAAGCTTCGCTTGACCCCGGTAGCCAACGCCAGCGGCACGCTGAACGCGTTCACGGTTAAAGCGTATGACGGTGCCCTTTCATCTGCGACAGCGGTTCAGGTTCAGGTTGTATTTAACCCTACCAGCGATGCGCCGACGTTGAGCACCATCAGCACTCTAACGGGGGCGTTCGAAGACACGGCTTACGAAATTTCGCATGCGGCACTTCTCGCGGCGTCCAACGCGGCGGATGCTGATGGCGACACGTTGTCGTTTAAAATCGATGCCGTTGTTACGGGTTCTTTGGAAACCTGGGATGGCTCCAGTTGGTCTCCCGTGGTTTACGGCACAACCTTGATCGCGCCCGGTGGCAAGGTCCGCTGGACTCCAGCGCAAGACGCCAACGGCACCATCATTGCATTCACCGTGAAGGCGTTTGACGGAGTTCTCGAATCCACCACGGCAGCGCAGGTTAAAGTGGCTGTGGCACCTGTTAATGATGCACCTGTTATTTATACAGGCTTATCCGACACCATCCGTCTTGTCACGGGTAGTTCCAACCCGATCATCCGCTTTGCCATTCCTACAAGCGGCGTGACCGTTGGCGACAGGGTCAGGGTCTCATACTTTGGCCAAACGCAAATAAGCACACCATTAACTATTACCGATATGGCCAATGGCTACATCGATATTCAACTTGGCGCCGCTCTAACCCTTCAGGATGGCACGTCAGATCTCAACACCGTGCCGGTGAAATGGATCGACTGGACCAGTTCCACATCGACCACGGCTAACGGTACCCTGACCACAGAAACAGGAACCATCACGGCAACGCTGACAAGCACATCAAATTTCAATGTGCAGATTAACGGTGGCGGCAACTATTTCATTCCAACGACTCCCTTTGAAAGTCCTGGTGTGGCGGCGCCAACCACTCCTGACATTGTTCAATTTGGTCAGAGTGGTGATCGCACTCTCACCTTCAGTAGCGAAGTCCAAAACCTTTACTACGCGTTTGTCAGCATGAATGGCAACGGCTATCGATTTGACCGCGATTTCGATATTCTTAGTCAGGCGATTACCAACCCAGGTTACTGGGGTAGGGGCGAAGCCCGAAAAATCATTGAAGTTGACCCCGTTACGGGTGTCACTTATTACAATTTGCAATGTATCACCAGTGAACCACACGGCGTGATACGGTTTAAAGGGGCATTTACTTCCGTATCGTGGACAAATCCTACCACTGAATACTGGCACGGATTCACCGTGGGCATCAAATCGGGAACGAGCGACCTGCAATCGGTGACTGGACAGTTTATCAATCCGTCCAACACGGTTCTTGCCAACTTGCCCGGGTTGATTGTCCAGTACGATGCCACCCAGGCAGGCCGCACAGGCACTCTTGATGCCACCGTCAGGTCGACCAGTATTCTGGAAACCGATGCTCCGTTGTCCACCAACGGATCGATAAGCATGTACGACATCGAAGCCGCGGACATGGTCACCGCTCGCGTGGATTCTGTCGCTGTGTCGGGTGCCACAAGCAGGTTGACACTGTCCAATGCCGCCATCAAAGCGTTTTTAAGCGCCACGACAACCGACACAACGTCTCTTCAGTATGCGAAAATCAACTGGACCTTCAATTCCGGGACCGAAAACTTCAATTGGCTGGGAACGGGTGAGGAAATCACGTTTTCCTACACGGTCACCGCGGACGACGGCGCCGGTGGCACTGCATCTACCACGGTTGACATCACCATTGTGGGCACAGACGACAGGCCCACCCTGACAACCATCGCCTCCATCACGGGCGGCACCGAAGATATTCCTTTTGAAATCACCTATGCCGATTTGATCGCGGCCGCGAATGAGGCAGATATCGATAATGATCCATGGTTCCGTATCGAGGCGGTTTCAACCGGAACTCTTGCCAAATACGACGCCACATCCAGCACATGGATTGCCGTCATCGCTGGAACCACAGAAATCGCCTCGGGCGACAAGGTGCGGTTCACCCCTGCCATGCACGCCAACGGTACCGTTAATGCCTTCACAGTGAAAGCATTCGACGGTTATATGGCCTCGTCGACAGCGGTTCAGGTGAAGGTTGTTCTAACAGCCTTTAACGATGCTCCCACCGCCAACAATTCCACGTTGACAACCATTGCAGAAGATGTTTCCACGGCATCGAATACAGGCACGGCTGTTTCAGTCATTACCGCTTACTGCACCGATGTCGATGGCGTGGCCGTGACAGGTATTGCCATCACGGCGGTGAATAACACCAATGGCATTTGGGAATACTCGACAAACAGCGGTACCAACTGGACCGCTATTTCCGGAGTGTCCGATAGCTCTGCCTTGCTGCTGGCCGGTAACATTGCCGCGCACAGCGTCCGCTTCCGTCCCAATGCCGACTGGAATGGCACGACAACCATTACCTTCCGCGCCTGGGATCGCACCACCGGAACAGCCGGCACCTTGGAAGACGTAACCGTCAACGGTGGCACCACCGCCTATTCCAGCGGATCAGCAACCGGCACCATGACTATTGCGCCTGTCAATGATATTCCCGTAGTCACGGGTTCTTCGATTGCATGGACAGGCAATACATCTTATTCCGGCAGGTTCTCTGCGACCGATATCGACAGTGCCTCGTTCACCTACTCTGTTTCCACCAATCCAGCCCGTGGAACGATTACGATTTTGGGAAATGGTTTCATCTACATGCCCACAGATGGTTATGTGGGATCCGACAGTTTTGCATTCCGTGCCCACGATGGTACAGACCATTCGTTGCCGGCCACCATTAACTTCACGCTGGCAGCACCACCCTCCTTTACCATTTCGGGTGGTACCACTGTTAACGAAACTCCCAATGCGTCGGTTTCAGTCAACTTCCAGTTGTCTGTTGCTGGAACCAGTACCGCGCCGATGTTTCTGGATTATGCCACTGCAGGATTTGTTTCCGGTTCTGGTCAGGGTTACACAGCTACTGAGGGACTGGATTATACGGGTACCAGCGGCCGATTGATTTATCAACCAGGCGACACATCGTCGCACACTTTCAACATTCCTATTATCGACGATACAATCGCTGAAACTGCGGAAACATTCGCCTTGCGCGTAACCAATAAACCGAAATGGATTTATGGCCCGGATCTTAACAAGACCAATGTCTGGACGCGCTACGTGACTCCCGCCACACTTACCGGGGTTGGCAGTATAGTCATGACGGCCGACAACGCGTTTGAACTGTACGTCAATGGCGTGCAAGTGGGGTCTGGCAGTGATTGGGGTTCTCCCTACACGGCACTGGCAGACTTCAACGGCAATGATGTCGTAGCAATCAAGGTAACCAATTGGGGCGGTCCCGGCAGTTTGATCGGCCGCATCACCATCGGTGGTGTTGTGATTGGTACCAGCGCGTTCTGGAAGATCACAGAAACGGCACCTACCGGAAACTCTTGGAAAACTGATCCATCATTCAATGACTCCGCGTGGAGCTATGCCACTGAATATGGCGATTATGGTGTAAGTCCTTGGGGTAGTAGTGCCGCGGTCATTGTCCAAAATCTGGGCAGCACTTTTTCCAGCGCGTCCAATTATACAGTCACGATCAACCCCAACGACAATGCGCCGTCGGTAACCGGTACTCAAACTCAGTCGTTCGCGTCTGACCTTACAGTTCAACCGTTCCATTCGGTAATTGCATCTGTAACGAAAGAAGTAACGATTCTCGACATTGATATTCCAGTTGAAAATGTTTCTGTCACAGTCACGCCAAGTTCCCTTACCAGTGGCACCCTCTCGAACCTTGGGACGGGTACTCTTACCAACGGTGTGTACACCGTCAGTGGTACTCAGGCTGCTGTCACGACAGCTTTGCGTGGCTTGGTATTCACCCCCAGCGCGGCAGCCAAAGCCGCTGGTGTGGTAACCACTACCTTCACTATTTTCGCGGATGATGGCGCCACACACACCACCACCAACACGGCCACACAAGTCACTTCTATCAATTTGCCTCCTGTTGCCAGCAATCCCAACCTGTATCTTATGACGGCTAATCCGACATTCAGTATTACCTACACCGATCCTAACGGAATGGATGCCGCATCCATCACCACCGCCAATATCACGGCATGGGTGGGAACAACCCAACTCACCATTGCCTCGGTTGTTTACAATCCGGCATCGTCTACCACCGGTACCGCCACCTACACGATCTCGCCTCCCGCTGGAGGTTGGTCCAGTATCAATGGTAAGAAAATCGACATCCGCCTTGTCGCCAATCAGGTGAAAGACGCCTTTGGTTTGGTGATGGCTCCCGTGCCCAGTGTGATTGGCGGTTTGCCCCTGGCACAGGTACTGGTCGACACGGTGTCTCCCACGGCGGTTATGGGCGGACCACCTCATATCAATATTGCTAGTCAGGCCTCTGATTATGTGTTCACCGTTCTGTTTGCCGACCCTATTCCAGTAGGTGGTCTGGCAAGTGGTGTGAACACCGCCACCATTCCATCCACTCTGGTGGTTTCCGAAACAGGTGGCAGCCGTACCGTAACAGCAAACCGCACGGCGTTGGTTGGTTTGCTCGCGACCTATAAAATAACAACACCAGCAGGCAGTTGGACCACGTTCGATGGTGCCACGCTTTCGGTTGCCTTGCCTGGCACCTATGCCGATCTGGCTGGTAACACCGGGGTAGCACAAACCCGTTCTATTCTTATCGATACCACGGCACCCACTGTGCAGTACACAGCGACGCGCCCCGTCACCGGCAGCAACGAGTTGTCCAAGCTGGACATGGTCTTCAGTGAATCGGTGTCCTATGTGGATTACTCCGATCTGATGCTGGAACGTTCCACCAATGCCGGTACTACAATTGTGAAATTGCCGGGTGCTGTTCTGAACTCTGTTCCTGCATCGCCCGGTACGTTTTCGTTAGCCGGATTCAGCACCAACAATACCAAGCCTGGTGGTAACTATTCGTTCGGTTTCAATCCGGTCAGTGACATCGTCGACAATGTCGGAAACCCGGTGGATCAAACCAGTACCTTGGACTGGTATCAGATGGAGGCGGCCCTCAAGCCTGTCATCAGCACCTCGGCCCCGTTGATAAACAATCTGACATCGGTTCCGGTCACTATCAATTTTGGAAAAGCCGTAACCGGGTTTACCTTCAGCGATATCGTCATTACCAAGAATGGCGTTCCAGTCTCTGGCCTTGGTTTAACACTGACGGAAACCATTCTTGGCAAAAGGTTCACCTTCAACTTGCCAACCACTGCCAGCGCCACCGAAACCTGGAATTTCTTTATTCCGGCATCCGCGGCCGTAACCAACGACGCTGATGCGTGGGATACAGGAGACTCGAATATTCTTGAATTTGTGGTTGATCGCGAACCACCCACCGAAATTTTGACGCCATGGCCCAATCAGTTCGTCGACGGTGGCTCCAGCAATCTGAACAATCTCACGTACCTCTGCACTTTTTCCGATCCGGTGAAAAATCTGCCCAGAGATGCCATCACCGTTACCAATGGCAAGATTGTCAGCCTGTTCATCATCGAGGGAACCGATTCCAAAAAGTGGAAACTGGATGTGAAACCCAATCTGCTGGCCACAGGGCCGGTCGTGGTTACCGCCCAGGTGCGCGCGGCGGCTTATGCTGATGTTGCCGGCAATCTGGGTGTGGCGTCTGCCGTGGTCAGTGCCAATGTGTACCGTGATCTTGCCGTGAAATCAACTTTGGCGCTCAATGGCGCGACACTTGCTTCCAAGGTTGGCACTTCTGTTACCACAATTCCGGTCAAGGTGACATTCACTCAGCCTGTGAACCCGGCAACAGTGACGGCTGCGGCCTTTTCCACCATGCACAGCACTGTTGGTGGAATCAGCGTTGCCGCCAACGGCTTGAGCGCCACCTTCACATTGACGGTAACCAACCCGACAGGTGCATGGGACGCGCCGATCCGGGTGAGTGTTTTGGGCGGAGTGGTGCGCGACCTTTATGGCAATAAGGTTCTCGCATCGGCCCCATTGAGCTGGATGCACGATGGCACTGGGCCCACAGTTGTGCTTTCAACCAGAGCTACTGCCATTCGCTTGGGCGAGTCGGTTTCGGTGGGTATCAAATTCTCCGAAATGATGGATACCGGCACATTCACGCTTTCCAAGATTCAGGTCCAGTTGAACGGTGTTGATGTGGATCCAACACAATTGATTCTGAAAGGAACAGGATCGAGCTTCACCGTGACTTTGAAGCCTGGAGCGCGCGGAACATTGAGCGTGCGTCTGCGAAGCAGCGTGACTCTTGCCACAGACTTGGTGGGTAATGCCCTTACTTCCACAGGCAACACCATCAATGTGAAGATTTCTTGATTCGGTGAGTTAATCAGTAAACGATTCAACGCCGGGCAACGCCCGGCGTTTTTGTTAGTATCGTGGCAGCCGCGCCTTTATTAGTGTGTTATTTCCCGGCTTTCGAAGCGCTTTTCCGGGTGCGCGCCGCAAGCGCCGCTGCTTTACGGCGTTCCTGCCCCAACTTAAAGGCAAAGGGCAGCCAGATGGCGGCAAAGCCAATGACGGTCACCATTCCCACCCCTGAGCCGAGCATCGCGCTGCGTTGTTCGGCGGTTGCTCCTGCAACCGGGTTCGAAACGATGTACCAGATCGAAACACCCGAAAAGACAGTTATGAGAACAAACCAAACGATACTGGCCACAATGGCGTTTTTGAGCGACATGGCACTGAGGCTCCATGTGGACCTGTTAGGTGAAACTAGCCACGGCGTTTCGGAAGATCTGCAGGCCATCTGGGGCTTCTGAAAGCCCTTCGCGTGTCCAACGTGGATGCTGGGTGGGAAGTACGTGCCGTTCTGGGTGGGGCATGAGGCCGAAAACCTGTCCGGTGGCATCACATAGGCCTGCGACAGCGCCCTGCGATCCGTTGGGATTGGCGTTTCGGTCATCCACATCGGCAGGTACGCCAGCGGCGTTGGTATACCTCAAAACCACCTGACCAGCCTGTTCCAGCCCTTGAAGAATCCATTCCTGCCGGGTGATGAACCGTCCTTCTCCATGGGCCATGGGCAGGTGCATACGGTCGATGGCGGCAAGAAACGGGCATTTGCCAGGACGCGCCCGCAGATGAACCCACCGGTCTTCAAACCGGCCATTGGTATTGCGGGTAAGGCTGATGAGTGGGCCTTCGTCATCTGGAAGCAAAAGGAGTCCGGTGCGTACGAGAACTTGAAATCCGTTGCAGATACCTAGGACCAGGTTGCCCGCATCGCGAAAAGCGCGAAGCTCGTTGCCGAGAAAATGGCGCAGCTGACAAGCAAAGATGGCGCCTGCGCCAGCATCGTCACCAAAAGAGAACCCGCCGGGTATGACGAGGATCTGGAAGCGTTTGAGGAGAGAAGGCTTAGCTCGGACCTCTGAAAGATGGAGTCTTTCGGTGGGTGCGCCTGCGGTTTCGAGGGCAAAAGCGGTTTCGTGGTCGCAGTTGGTTCCTGGTGCACGCAGTACGAGGGCCCGTGGAGGAGTCATCATGTAAGGGTCCGTTTCGGAATGGTCGGTCGAAAGGGCAGATATGTAAAGGTTATTGGAAGGTTGGCCGTCAGTCATGTGAGGAAGAAAAGTAGAATTGTGGAATCGATCGCTTGACAGGTTTTGAGGGGGGCCCTAGTATCCATGAGTCATCGCTGCTGATGCCAGCGAAGACAATTCTTTGACAAGTCGGTGGATGGAAAGAGTCACGTTAGGCGTGGCGAGCCCTTGTTAGGGCTAGCTACGCAAGCTGATTCCTCTGTGTGTGGAATCAGCAAGATTGAGAGCTAAGCCTTAATAAGGGCGACCATCAGACACTTCGGTTGATAAGTTGAAGGTATCTCGCAAGAGGTAAATGAAACGAGATTGACGTTATATTTTTGAAGGGTTTGATCCTGGCTCAGAACGAACGTTGGCGGCGTGGATTAGGCATGCAAGTCGTACGAATATCATCTGGGTAACTGGATGGTGGAAGTGGCGAAAGGGGCAGTAATACATGGGTAACCTACCCTGGGGCCTGGGATAGCTGTTCTAACGGACAGGTAATACCAGGTAAGCCGGTTGTGTCGCATGACACGATCGGGAGAGGGCAACCGCCCTAGGAGGGGCCCATGCGATATTAGCTAGTTGGCGGGGTAATGGCCCACCAAGGCGATGATGTCTAGCGGGTGTGAGAGCACGACCCGCGCCATTGGCACTGAGACACTGGCCAGACTCCTACGGGAGGCTGCAGTCGAGAATCTTCGGCAATGGGCGAAAGCCTGACCGAGCGACGCCGCGTGTGCGATGAAGGCCCTTCGGGTTGTAAAGCACTGTCGAGAGGAAACAAGCCGCAAGGTTGAGTGACCTCTGGAGGAAGCACGGGCTAAGTTCGTGCCAGCAGCCGCGGTAAGACGAACCGTGCGAACGTTGTTCGGAATCACTGGGCTTAAAGGGTGCGTAGGCGGAATGGCAAGTCGGAGGTGAAAGCCCCCAGCTTAACTGGGGAAGTGCCCTCGATACTGCTGTTCTCGAGAGAGGTAGGGGCGTGTGGAACTTCCGGTGGAGCGGTGAAATGCGTAGATATCGGAAGGAACGCCGGTGGCGAAAGCGATGCGCTGGACCTTTTCTGACGCTGAGGCACGAAAGCTAGGGGAGCGAACGGGATTAGATACCCCGGTAGTCCTAGCCCTAAACGATGGGTACTGGGTTGCGGGTCAGACATGGACTCGCAGCCGAAGCAAAAGTGGTAAGTACCCCGCCTGGGGAGTATGGTCGCAAGGCTGAAACTCAAAGGAATTGACGGGGGCTCACACAAGCGGTGGAGCATGTGGCTTAATTCGAGGCTACGCGAAGAACCTTATCCTAGGCTTGACATGGTAGAAGTATCCTGGCGGAAACGTTGGGAGGCTGGTATCCAATCCAGAGACTATCACAGGTGCTGCATGGCTGTCGTCAGCTCGTGTCGTGAGATGTCGGGTTAAGTCCCATAACGAGCGAAACCCTTGCCTCTAGTTGCCAGCGGGTCATGCCGGGGACTCTGGAGGGACTGCCGGTGTTAAACCGGAGGAAGGCGGGGATGACGTCAAGTCCTCATGGCCTTTACGCCTAGGGCTGCACACGTGCTACAATGGCGCGCACAAAGGGAAGCCAACCCGTGAGGGGGAGCCAATCCCAGAAAACGCGCCCCAGTTCAGATCGAAGGCTGCAACTCGCCTTCGTGAAGTTGGAATCGCTAGTAATCGCGGGTCAGCAACACCGCGGTGAATGTGTTCCTGAGCCTTGTACACACCGCCCGTCAAGCCACGAAAGGGGAGGGGGGCCGAAGTCGCCTCACCAAGCAGGTGCCGAAGCTCACCTCCCTGATTGGGACTAAGTCGTAACAAGGTAACCGTAGGGGAACCTGCGGTTGGATCACCTCCTTTCTAAGGAAATTGATCTGTCAAGATCTCACTTCTTGGCACTATGTCCGCTGCGTCTAAGTGACTCTTTCCATCTGTCGACCTGTTGACCCCCGGTGCCTCACGGCATACGGGGGTTTTTT
>CAMCLK010000113.1 GCA_945875585.1 Candidatus Kuenenia stuttgartensis
CGAGCAGGCGGCGCTGGTCTGCAGGCGATAGTACTGGCGCCAGATCGTGAATGGCCGTACCCGTGGCTTTCAGCAACGTGCCCTGATAGGCAGCAGGCATAAATCCGCTTGACCAGTTCTTGGCACCCGATATGGGGCCGCCCGTGCGATCGAGCATGACCACGAAGCCGGGCAGGTTGTGATTTTCACTGCCCAAACCATAGGTGACCCACGAACCCAAGCAGGGGAATCCGGAAAGTAGTCGCCCTGAATTCATCATCAGCATGGCTGATCCATGAATGGGCGATTCCGCATGAAAACTGTGGACAAAAGCGATATCGTCCGCCCTTTGGCGCAGATTGGGGAACAAATCGGAAATCATGTGCCCGCACTGACCACCCGGTTTGAACGCCCACTTGGGGCCTACAGCGCGCCCTTCATTGCGGTGACCGCCACGTCCGAAGGTCTTGACAGGAATTGTTTTGCCATCCAGCGGATAAAGCTTGGGTTTGTAGTCGAATGTATCAACGTGGCTTGGACCACCGTACATGAACAAAAAGATGACAGCCTTGGCCTTGGGAGATCCCATCGGCGCCTTGGCTTCCATCGGGTTCGTCCAGGCGGATCCATCTGCTGCGCGCGTTTGGCGGCTGAGGAAGTCGTTTCCAAGCATGCCAGCAAGGGCAGCAGCAGGAAAACCAGCACCTGTCTGCCACAGCATTTCGCGGCGGGTGCGGCCACAGAATTGGCGTTCATTCGACATTGCAGGCACTCCTTAGTCGAGATAAATGAATTCGCTGGTGTTGAGAGCCAGCAGGCAGTACTGGCGCAAGGCTTCCGAGGGCGATGCTCCCGAAGCCACGACAGATTTCATGTAGGCAACGTCGGCATCCAATTCGGTGCTGGATGGAGTGCGGCCTGTGGTTAAGAGGATGGCGCGTTCTGCCTGAGCACGCATGTCGGATGGCCTTTCTTTTTCAAGACGACGTGCCAGATGGGCTGCTTGGTCGTTGCTGAACGCGCCATTGAGCAAACCGAGAGCTTGAGCAGGAACGGTTGTCGTGTAGCGAACCGGGCAGGATGTATCGGTATCCGCTTGGTCGAATTGGCCAAGTATGGGAACCTGCAGAGATCTTTTCAGGTGAACATAAACGCTCCGACGGTTAGCCTGATCGGGAGGCGATGTGTTCCACCCAGACCCCGGTACCGATTGGCCAGCCAGCACATCGCGCGGAATGGGCGGATAAATGCTTTCTCCGCCCATCTGTTCATTCAATTGGCCGGAAACCTGCAGGAAGGAATCTCTTACTTCCTCGGCGGCAAGGCGCCGCATGGGCTGACGCCAGAACAGGTGGTTAGCCGGGTCTTTTGCCAGTGCATCGGCTTGGCCAACACTCGACATCCGGTATGCGCTGGAAGTGAGTAACAAGCGGTGCATGGGCTTGGCCCGCCATTGTTGCAGGACCAGTTCACCAGCTAACCAGTCGAGCAATTCCGGGTGGGTGGGTGGTGTGCCGTATTTGCCAAAGTCATTGCTGGAGGCCACGATTCCCCTACCAAAATGGTGCTGCCAGATACGGTTGACCCATACCCGGGCTGTGAGCGGGTTTTCGGGAGAAACCAACCATTCCGCCAGGAAACGGCGTCGTCCAGCGGAGGTTGCCTTGGGATCTGCCAGCGGGATGTTCGGCATCGTGCCACCGAGAGCCTTCGGAAAACCGGGCTCAACCACTGGACCGGGTGAATGGGGATTGCCGCGTACCATGAGGTTGGTGGGTTCCGGGCGTGGCTGGCATTGATTGATCGCCAGACTAAAAACCTGGGATGGAGTGGGCTTTCGTTCCAGTTCCCGAACCTGTTCAGCGAGTTTTCGAAGGGCTTTGCCTTCTTCGGGTTTCTGGAATTCCTTGAGTTTCTTGAGAACCAGTGGCCTATCAAGGCCCTCGCTGGCTCGCTGGTCCTCGGCTGTCATGCGCTTGATGATTGTGTTTTCTACCGCAACCGTTTCGGCTTTTAATTTCGATATGGCGTCTTGCCTGTCCTTGAGTTCAGCCTCGTAAACCTTTCGCTTCTCAACGGGTGTGATATCCCTCTGGCTGGTGGCGGACATCACATTGCGGTCGTTGGAGTAGCGGGGGATGTCGCGGAAAAACGCCAGCAATCGGTAGTAGTCGGTCTGGGGGATGGGGTCGATTTTGTGGTCGTGGCAGCGGGCGCAGTTCATCGTCATGCCCAGAAGGCTCTGCGACGTGGTTGCCACGATGTCATCGAATTCATCGAACCGGGCCTGCAACGGGTCGGCTGGTTCATCGTCCCATACGCCCAATCGGTAAAATGCAGTGGCGATAATGGCATCCGGGTCGTTGGGTGCGAATTCGTCTCCCGCAATCTGCTCGCGTACGAATTGGTTGAACGGTTTGTCGTTATTGAATGAACGAATCACATAATCACGAAACCGCCAGACGTTCGGCTTGGGCCCATCGCGTTCGTAGCCATTGGTTTCGGCGTAGCGGATCACGTCAAGCCAGTGGCGGCCCCAACGCTCGCCATAGCGGGAGCTCGCCAGCAAGCGGTCTACTTGTTTTTCGTAGGCATCAGCAGAATTGTCGTGAATAAACGCGTCGAACTCTTCCGGCGTGGGTGAAAGTCCAGTCAAATCGTAAGATAGCCGGCGGAGGAGGGTGCGCCGATCAGCCTCGGGATTCGGTTTGAGCCCTGCTTTTTCGAGCCGTGCCAGCACAAAGGAATCCACAGGATTTCTGATCCAAGCCTTACCAACAACCGGGGGAACTGAAACCGGTTTGACCTTTTGATAAGCCCAGTACGATTTATCGTCTGGCGTGCCGGGCTTTTGGGTGGTTGGGGCTGTTTTTGTGGCATTGGGGAGCGGCGCGCCCGCATCGATCCACTGCATCAGCTTTTCCAGCTGTTGAGGCGGAAGTTTGCCCGTCGGAGGCATCTTCATTTCGCCGTCGTAACGCAATACCCTGGCAAGTAGTCCGTTCCTTGGTGTTTTGGCGTCAACCGCAGGACCGGAATCACCACCTTCATCCAGGGATTGCTGATTCGATAAACTCAACCCCCCCTTGGATTTCCCGTCGAGGTGGCATTTGCCACAGTGCTGTTTCAGGATGGGCAATACTTCCCGGTCAACGAATCCGTCGGGAAGTGGCGCAGAAGGGGCCAGAATGAGTATTAAACAAAGCACCGGTGGCACCTCGCAGCTACGCGATTAGGAAGTAGCTCCATTATAACCGATTAATCAGTGATTATGACACCGGGAAGCAGGGAAGAGGTTTTCTCACATAAACTCTTTTCTTGAAACTGCAACCATGTTCCCATCGTCATGAATGAATCGGAAAGCAGAACAACCGGCCATGTGCCGATGATAAATTCATCAACCCGACAGGATCGGGATGGCTATCGGATTGCACGTGATAAGATTTGAAGATAGTATCTAGTGGCACATAACTGGATTTTTGTCGCCGCCCCGGTGAGTTTTGGTTCTGTGGGGCCCTCCGACGGGAGATTCGTTCATGGGTCGTCCACCATTTTGGTTTGCCGAATCAACGTCGAAGCGTACTGGAACAGCACGAAGTCAGTCGTTGCGATTGGAACAACTGGAAGCGCGCGAAACACCAGCCAACATTCAATTTTCGTTCAACAGCGGGACCCTCAGCGTATTTACCATCAACAAAACGGTAGTGAACGATATTCAATTGTCCATAACTGCCGATGCCGTTAGTGATCGATTAGTGTTGCAAAGTAATCAGGATATTTTTGATGGAGCCTCGGGTAATCAGGGTAAAAGTATCACCCTGACTTTTGATTCAGGTGCCACAGATACTGCCACAGAATTTGGCGTTCCTCTGACTAGCATCAGTTTGGGTACAGAAGACACGATCAACGAATCTGTCGATTTTACACATTTAACAGCCAGTCACTTTGGAGTTTCTGGCCTCAGTCTTAGCGCTAGTGAAACTTCATCGGGTGGAACCGATAAGTTAACGATTTCAAATTTCCAAGGTGGAACAGGTTCCGTCAATTTCGAAACACAATCGATAGTTGTTACAGGTGGTCTGTCCGCCCAAAGTGTTGAATTGACTGCGAAACGAAGTGGTACCATCTCATTGAGCGGAGGCGCGGTCACCAGTTCGGGGAAAGTTTCCATCGATAACGATGGGTTGCTCACGATTGCCACAGGCGTTCAGGTCAATACTGGCGCTTTGGGATTCACTCAAACCGGGAACGGTGCTGTCAGTTTGGGTGGTAGCATCCAAACCAACAATGGGCCTGTCAGCTTTGAAGGCAACGTCAGTCTGCCCGCCAGCAGTGGCACTACTGTTATCAAAACCACTGGCTCCATTGGAGCAGTTGTTGAATTCAATGGAACCGTTTCAGGTGATGCAACCATCCGACGCAATCTGCAAGTAATTTCAGGAAAGTCAACAACAACATTTTTGAAAACAGTCTCATCGTTGGGGCAAATTTCCCTTCAGGAAAATGCTGATACAAGTACTGGTGCCGTTGAATTTGTGGAGTCAGTTTCAGCGAGCGGCCTGACCACGGCCAGTCGCCCCTTTGCTGTCACACTCAATTCTAGTGCATCATTCGACACAGCAGTAACGGTTGTTAGTACGGGCCTTTTTACTTTGGGCGACCTCGTGTCAACAGACGCATTCGCCTTCGCGGGTGGATTAACCAACACAGCAGGTACAACGCTACTGCAAGCTAACAGCTTGTCGTCAAGCGGCACAACAATTCAATTTGGATTACTGCGGGTTGCCAAAAGTGGCAGTGTGGCTTCAGGCGTCGGATCTATTATTGTGAATTCTCTCACGATCGAGGGTGTTGAAGTTACTCTGGGAAACGGTCAAGCCACACCCATTACATTGGCAAATATCAATGGGGATAGCTCGGGTTCTGGATCATTGGTCATCAATTCCACCGCTGCCTTGATTGTCACAGGTGCGGTCGGAGGTTTGAATGACCCAGCCTTGATTAGAATTCAAAACGCGGCATCAAACGCGACATTTCAGGGAACTGTAAAAACAACAACCTTCCAAATCGACGCCACCAATACTGGATTGGTAACGCTGCAGCAAGCTTTGACGGCAACCACACTCAGTCCGCTTGCCGGGGCGTATTCATTCCGAATTGAAGCCAATACCGCAATCGATAACACGGTTACGTTCGCCAATACAGGCGCGCTGGTACTTGGAAACGCAGCATCGGACACATTTTCGTTTTCGGCGGGATTTATAGCCAAGGCATCGTCCACAGTTACATTGGCGGGTTCATTCGCTACTGGCGATAGTATGGATTTAGGCCCAATCACCTTGGCGGAAACGGTTTCATTAGACTCGGGAAACGCCTTGACTGTAGGTATTGTCACCACATCGCAGAACCGACTGATTCTGAAATCGGTAGGAAACCTGGTGCTGGGAAATGTACCGGACCTGCGAGGTAGTCTTACGCTTGTAGACGCGGGAGGAACGGCAAGCTTTGCGGCTCTTGGATCTAGTAAAGCTGGTCTTTTAACGATTATTGACAGTCAGCAGTCGGTGACTATCTCTGGAATTGTCAATGCCACGGCTATGACAATAACTGCCAACCAATCGGGTGGAGTGATTTTCAGCGGATCTGTGACAGCAAACACTCTTTCTGTTGCTTCCGGTGCGGGTGATTTGACATTCCTTTCAGATGTCACGATATCCGGAACAACATCGATTGTTACAACTGGACAGTTGATTCTGGGAAACAACAACACGGATGCTTATTCATTTTCCGGCGGCCTGACGCGCACAGATGGTGCAACTACCATTCAAGGAAAAGTTTCTGCAAGTGCAAGTTTCAATATCAGTATTGCTGACGTGGCGTTTGTGGGCGTATCATCGGTAACTACCGCCGCAGGGGCTATCGCCCTTAGCGGCGCCACCACTATCAGCAGCACAGCAAGCCTTGCCCTGAACAGCACAACCGGCGGAATTACCGTTTCTGGAGATATTGATTCGACATTGGCAAATACAGGCAGTGTCAGCATCAACACGTCGGGGTCAGTAATTGTTTCGGGTGCCGTAGGATCTACCAAGTCACTAAGCACCATCACATTGACAAAAAGCAGTGGAGCGTCGTTTGGTGCTCTGAATGCATCGAATCTTGTCGTATCGGCTACAGCGGCATCAGCAGGACAAACGGTTCGATTAGAAGCAGATGTTGCCATCACTAATGGATTAACCGTTGGATCAGGTGGCTACGATTTGTCTATCACGGGGTCGTCTGTATCTATTGCTGGAATCACCGTGCTGGCTAATACAGGAAAGCTAGTGCTTGGAAATGCCGATGGTGACGGAATTACATTTACTGGAGGTCTGACCGCCACGGTACAAACCTCCATCTCGTTGCAAGGATCAGTCGCAACTTCTGGCAGTTCGGTTGTCTCTTTAGGCGATGTTGATACTGGTATCGCTGTTTCTGGAACGAGCGTCATTGGCAGTGGCACAACCGGAAACATAACTCTTGGCGACCTGACACTTGCGAAATCAGGAAATCTGACGATCCAATCGGTTGGAGGAGTTTCTACCAGATCACTACAAGGTGCAGCAGGGGCGACAGGAACCAGCTTATTGGTCAACGCTACTGGCGATTTGCTTGTCAATGGAGCAGTTGAAAATATCAACACCCTAAGTTTGGACAAGGCTGCGGGAATTACATTCAAAAGCATAGTTGGTTCATCAACTACTGTCAGCCTGATTATTGGATCTGCAGTCACAGGAACCGTTTTGTTCGAAGGGAATTTCAACGAATTTGTGGCTGCTGATTTTCTGGGTGGATCTTACTCAGTTACATTCAATAAGTATTCCGTTTTCAGCAGCTCAATCAATTTTACCAATACGGGCTTGGTAACACTCAATGGGATTTCGGTTACTGGAGCTTTCGCCTCATCAAGTGCTCCTGTGAAGATCTTGGGAAATATTGCGGCGACTGGCGCTGTTTCATTTGGCCAAGCGGTAACGGTTGCAGCGAACGTCGCGGTATCATCCTCTGGCTCTTCGTTGACATTTGAAGGTACCATTGATGCCACGACAGGTTCAGAATCGCTAACCATCGGTGCTTCCGGATTAGTCAACATCAAATCATCTGTTGGTAAATGGGTTGCTCCATCGGCATTAAGATTTAGTTCCACAAGTTCAATTCTTGCCGAATCCACTATTGCCGCTGGGACAGTGGTTACCGACGTTCCCTCGACCGGTTCGATTGAATTCATGTCCGCCATTACTGCCCCGGGTGGAGTCACTCTCGCTGGATCTACAGCCAAGCTTGCTGGAATAACATCTTCTGCTTCTGTAGCAGGCGCGGGTGGGAATGTTGGAATTACTGCCCCAACCATAACACTGACAGGCAATATTTTGTCACTCGCTGCCGGAAGTGGTATTGGTGTGAACTACAAAGGTGGTGCCATCAGTTTGACAGGCAATGTGATTCTGGATGGCACTGCGTTCACTATTTGCAACGATCCAATCACCGGTGGAATTCAGAATTACGCCAATAATCCCATCACCATTAATGGTTCGATCAATGGTCAGGCAGCATCATCTCAGGATTTATCCCTTTTGGGACTGGGCACAATTATTCATGTTACAGGCCAAATAGGTGTATCTCAGCGTCTTGCTTCGTTGAATATCGGGACGAGCTCGGTTCTTCCGATGTCAGTTGCAATTGATGGTGCTGTACATTCGGATGCCATTACGGTCGACGGCAATACGATATTCTTCGGAAATCCGATCCATGTTACCGGATCAGTGCAATTATCTGGAACCACAATAACATTGGCCAATGCTGCCACAATAACGGCAGATTCCATGACGGTTACGGTTCAGCCTGCAGGTGTCTTCACCATGGGCACAGGAACTGTTCTCCTGGCTGGTGCATTGAACCAGATTGGGGGAACAGGTAGATCATTTTCCCTTGGCGCCAACATTACCGCAGGTTCAGTAACAATAGAAGCGCCCATTACATTATCGTCTCCAGTAACCATTGATACTTCAGCATCTTCAGGAATCATCAATCTGTATGCCGTGGATGCCAATGGCAACAACATGACCTTGAACGCGGGAACGGCTGATTTAATCAGTGGATCGATATCGGACGCACTATCGCTTGCAATTACAACAACGACAGCCAAATTTTCAGGTGCAGACTATTCGGCATCAAAGTCAGTTAATATCGTGGGAAATCTGTCACTTGTTGGCTCTACACCCATATCTATTCGGTCGGGAACAAATCTCGTCATTGTTGGTGATATTGATGATACTACAAGCAAAGACTCGGCACTTACATTATCATCAAGCAATGGGACAATTCAAATTTCTGGTTCGATTGGCGCCGGTAATTCATTAGCAAGCTTGGATGTTTCTGCCAATTCAATCGTTGTTACAGGCGATATTGGAGCTGTCATTTTTGCAGGAACAATTGGTTCCATCAGTTTCGCGGCATCAACGGTTCGTCTTGAAGGATCATTTTACCGAGCGGGTACAACCTTTGGGATTACTGGCCAACGGATCACTTTGTCTGAATCAGGTGGTGTCCTTGTTGAATTACGGGCTGGTTCGGGTATTTCGATTGCTTCAGCAATGTCCACCACAATCGCTCGTGGTCTCAATTTGATGGCGCCTGTTATATCTATCTCAAACATTGATGGTGTGGATGGAGCCTTTTTCCAAAACACCAGCTTGCTGGCAACAGGCGTTGTCACTCTGGCTGGAAATGTCTTCATTACTGATAATTTTGAAGTGTTAGGTGCATCAGCTCTCGCGATCGCGGCGAGTCTTTCAATTGACACGGATCAGGGTGATGGTTCTGCTGGCATGATTGTGCTGGGAAATATTCCAGTATATGCTGCCTTGGCAGGTCTCGATCTGACATTGGATGCCCGGGCATCAACTGGTGGAGATATTTCGTTTGGAACTGTCGATGGGGCCGGAGGGCATGCTTTACGTTCGTTCAAGGCTATTGCCTTTGGTAATGTTCAGTCTGGTGCTGTTTCCGTCAACACCACGAATATTTCGATATTTGGTGGAGGGGCGACTGGAATTGTTCTGGATGGTAATATTGTCATTGTTCAAAACCTGACGCTGACGAGTCCAGGCGCGCCTGTCCATCTGGCTATGGACGGTGGCTCAGTCTCCACGGCGGGACAAAATCGATCACTTGCCATTTCCACGGTACCTGTCAGTGGCGCAGGTGGATCAATTGTTCTTGGCGCTTTCAATGATTTTTCAGGTGGAGTTGTTGGTTCGATTTTGCTGAGTAGTTCCGGAACGGGTACTTTTTCATCAGGTTCATTGACTTTGCTTAAGGATATGTCATTGCAGGGCAGCCTAGTGCTAGCGAATCAAGGTAATGTAATTGTTCAGTCTGATATTACAATCGACACAAATAGCCTTGATAATGCCTCAAAAAATGACGTTTTGTTAGGTGGTTCTTTGATAGCTCAATCAACCAGTACCATTACTGCTGGTACCATAGGCGCGCGTTTGACAATAAGAACCGCTGGTACCACTGGTGGCGGTAATGTTGGACTGGGGCGTGTGGGAGATTCCGGCGGAGTATATTTGGATGCCTTGGTTATTGATGCTGGAACTGACGCTTCCGGGGTTCCAGGAACTGTCCGCCTCAATGGCTCGGTATCTGTTTCCGGAAATATCACACTCGATGGGCTTATTGTCGTCCCAGCAAGTCTCTCCATTGACAGCAACAAAGGTTCAGTTCCCGGTACTATTCGCATTGCATCCACTGCGGGGTCATTATCTGGAAGTTCACCTGGTGTTTTACTAGATATTAACACAGAATCCGCATTTCAGGCGGGTGGATCAGTTTCCCTTGGTATCGTCGATAATGCTGGCGGATTTTGCTTGCAATCGATCGCCATCAAAACGCGTGGAGGCAATGCTAACCCGACCCCAGGCTCATTGAATCTGTCGGGTTCCATTCAATTAGATGGTTTTTCGAATACCGCTGCATTTATTTATGATGCCAATAATCAAGCGGGATCAATTGTCACCGTAACGGGTGCTATTTCAATCGACACAGCGCAATTGTACGGTATTGGGGGATCGGTTTACCTTGGATCGACTAATAGTAATGCCAAAGCAACCATTTCATCAAATTCCCCTGGCGCTGAACTGACTATAAGCACTGATGCCCTTATCCGGGGTGGTGATGTTGTTTTCGGAAGGTTTGATGGTACCCAAGGTGACTGGCTTGAATCTTTAACCATTAATTCAGGCTCTATTGCTTCTTTGGACGGATTGATTGTTGCAAATTCTGGTTTCATTGGAACGAGCGGTGGTGCTGGAATTAGTTTGACCGGTTCTTTGGTGCTCTTAACTAATACAATTCTAGATTCCCATGATGCTATTGATGCCTCCGGTGGAGGTGGTATTACCCTGACCGGTGCTGTAGGATCATTGCTTGGTGGCTTTGATATCGTGATTGATTCAAGCTCCTCGGCTGCTGGCCAGACCGGGGGCGATGTATTACTTGACGCGGTAGGCGGGACAACTTCATTTGTTAAGAATATGACTGTTCTAACCAGTGGTTTATCTGGTTCTGGCCGTTTGATTCTACGGGACCAGATTCTCCTTGACGGGACATCAGTAAGTGGCGCGTCATTCGTTTTTAATCCGGGAACTGCTGGTGGACCTGGAACTGTTTTGGTTCGTGAAAATGCTGGTATCGACACAGAGCAGGGTGGTAACGGCCCTGCAGGTGATATTTTGCTCGGAGGAGTCACACTATCATCTGCCGATGCCATTATTACCTCTGACGCAGCAGGTATTGACTTTGCGTTGGTTGCCGAGGGAACGGTTTCTGGTCAAATTGCTTTTGGTTCCGCTGATAGTTCGGGTAACTTTTATCTTCAGACAATATTGGTAGATTCGGACAGTGCGTCAGGTACGGATGGGATTGTTCGTATTAATGGAGCATCGCTTTCCACTTCTGGAACCACTCATGCGGGCGATATTGTATTTGCTGGTTCTCGAATTGAATTTTCCTTGGCAAGCATGATGATCAGCACCGCTAATGGTGCCACATCCGTTGATGGTGGGGTGATCGACCTTTCTGGTTCTGTAGCTGCCCTTGTTCCAAATACTGATATTGTTCTTGATACCAGCACGTCGGCGAATGGCAGGTCTGGTGGCGCCATTCGGCTTGATGTTGTTGGCATTCCTTCGGCGTGGCCACGCAGTTTGAGCATGACAACTTCCGGTCCTATCACCTCAAGTGCTGGTGAAATATATCTGGCTGGCAGCATATTCCTTGATGGCGGTGATCTTCTTCTGTCAAATTACACGACCGTGAATCTTGAAGGCTCTATCGCCATTGATACCGCTCAAACCGCAACTGTTGCTGGAAACGTGTTGCTGGGTGACACATCCTCGAGCAATGCAACCGCGCGAATCCGTTCGATTGCCACGGGAGTCAATCTAACAATTTCGGTATCGGCTGCATCCATGCCTGGAATGATTGCTCTGGGCGCTGTTGAGGCTGGTGGTTTGCTACGTCCTCAATCATTAGTTATGGATGCTAATGGTGTTGTTGTTGGCACTATTGCGCTTAACGGTGATCTCGCAACTTCCGGACCAATTGATATTGAAGGTAATGTCCGATTGGGTGGATCGCGTTCCATCACCACATCACATAATGGATCTTCAAGCCCAATCAGCCTTGCAGCTTCGTACGGTACCATCGGTGCCAATGGTACCGGATACGATCTAGTACTCGATACTGTCGCTACTTCTGGTGTTGGTACAGTAATTCTTGGCCCTGTTGTTGAAGATTCAGGGAATTACCTCAATGACCTGGTTATCGCAACTGGTGGTGCTTCGTCAGGCAACCTTGTTTTGCGGGGATCGGTAATACTTGGTTCATCGGGTGGCGATCTGGGGGATGTGACCTTTGAAACACTTGGTGGCATCACGGTCGTTGATTCAAAGGGATCCTTGCTAGAGGTTATAACTTCGGGCGGCAATGTTATTCTTGGCGGAACTTCTTCTGGTGGTAATGGCATAGTTCGACCGGGGACTGCCGGTGATAAATTCCGGATCGACACAACGAGTTCGTCCTTTGCTGGCGATGTTGCATTTGGGTCTGTTGAAGAAAACTCGGGAATGTATTTCGGGCAAATTGTTGTAGACACACTTTACGATGGGTCTGACAGAATCTTCCCGTACGGCACGATTTATGTCAATGGATCGACCATAGTTACGGCTGGTACGGCCCTTAACTCTCCGTCGGTCGCGTTGTATGGATCTACTCGATTAGCGCGCACATTATTGTTATCATCATTTGGCAACGGCATTTCTCAAGGCGGATCGGTCACTTTGGCTGGTGATATTCAGGGGCAAGTTTCAGGGATTGATTTATCCATACGAACTGCGGGTGGCACTGTTCGCCTTGAAACAATTACTACTGTGCGCGATCTGAATATTGACACATCTGGTCTTGTTGCTGGCAATGTTTTCCTTACTGGTAATATTTCGCTGGAAGGTGCCAAATCGAATCGTGGGGACCTTGTCCTTGCCAATCCTGCAGACATTGTTCTTGACCCTATCGATACCGCTGCCAACAGTATTAGCATTGTTACCGATGGTGGTGTTGTGTTGCTTGGCGGGTTAACTGCCAATGCATCGACGGCGTCTATTTCCGCGGCTGTTCCAGACGTGTCCTTTGAAATTAGTACAGTTCTTTCAGGTATTTCTGTAGGAAACGTTGCGTTTGGAGTTGTTGATGGCAGGTCAGGCCATCTGTTATCGTCATTTGATGTCGATTCGTATTCAGATGCGGCATTGCTTGGGCAGATTTATCTCAATGGCGATATTCACCTTGGTGTGCACGATTTGGAATTGGCCGGAAATGTTATTTTGCCAAGTCAGCGCTCTATCACTTTGGCAGGTGGAGATGCTTACATCGCGGAATCGGGTGGAACCATTTCTGGATTGGTTTCCGGTATCGATTTGAGCGTTGTTACTGGTGGTGGTGCCATTGCTCTTGGGCCAATCGATAATCTTGCTGGTTCTTTCCTTAATGATTTGATGTTCAACACTCTTGGCGTTGGATCTGGTTCTGGTGGTTTGGTGTTGAATGGCAATATATTTATCGACTCATTTGGAACCGATCCTGCAAGTCTTGTATACCGAGGCAACGATTTGCGATTGAATTCAAAACAAGTTCTAATTGATACCTTACAGGCTTCCCCAGGACAAGGTGGTGATGTTTTATTGGGCTCTTCTACGTCCAGTGCTTCATCTGAAATAAGCGCGACTATTGCTGATTCTTCATTTCTCATTGATACTCGTGGTTCGTCCGCTAGTGGCAAGGTTGCTTTTGGTTCCGTTGGCAATTCAGTTGGCGGTGCTGACCGTTTCTACCCGGCATCATTTGCTGTCAATGCATTGCAGGGCACTTCACAGGGTGATATTTTCATTAATGGCTCCAGTATTGCAGTCGATGGGATAACTGATTTCGGAACAGCCGTTCGCGATGCGGAAGTCTATCTTGCGGGTAACATTCTTGTTGCTGGTAGTCTCACTATTGATACTCAGGCCACCGGTTCTGTTGCGGCAGGAGATGTTATTGTCGCCGGCCCACTTTCTGTTTCCACAGGTGTTTCCAATTTGTTCATTGATTCAAGTTCATCTGTGGATATTCTTTCTTCGGGTATTATCGATACATTCTTGGCAACAACAGTTGTATCGGGATCGCTATCAGCTACAACTGCAGGTGGTTCGACCGGCGGACGCTCAATTCGCCTTGGCCAGACACGGGTTGTGGGTAATACCCGGATGGATTCCGGATCGGATAATTTGATTGCGGGTGTTGATACCAATTCATTTTTGGGTTCGATGCGACTAACAAGTAGTGGAATTGTATTTATCAATAATGCCGATAGCCTGATTTTGTCGGATGTTGCCATCGGTTCGGGAACCACTTCATTTGCCAGTTCAGTGTCTATTGGACAGGAAGCTGGCTCTTCTATCCGCCAATCATCAGCAAGTACTATACGATTTCGGTCAGGAAGTGGCGGGATTAGTCTTTCCGGAAGTGCTAATGAATTCCTTGGTTCAGTTAACGTGGAAACCTCGGCTGGAGGTTCCATCCAGATTAACGATTCTACCGCCTTGAATCTTTCGGCCATATCAATGGATCCTAGTTTGGCTGGAACCCTTGTTTTAACTGCCAAGGGCGATATCACCCAGGATTCCCTAACTTCAATCGTCACGGGAACTGGTTCCGTGACAGTTCAGACAGACACAGCGTCTATTCGTCTTGCATCATCTGCCAACGTATTTCATGGCCCATTGTCAATTAAAAATGTGGGTGCTTCAGCGATTGCAGTCACAGCAACAGGTGATCTTGTTCTTGGTAGAATCACCATGTCGGGTGATAAAACTGGATCTTTGACAATTACAGCCAGCAAATCGATTTCCCAAGCTTCAGGCTCATCAATCACCACTGGGACAGGAGTTGTTTCGCTTACGTCTCAATTTGGTGACATTGTGTTAAACAATTCGTTGTCAAATTCAATGAATGGCCCGGTATCTGCCGCTACTCCGGGTAATGTGCGGTTGACAGCCCGCAATGGCTTGATCATTGATTCCGGTTCTGCGGCCACCGCTCAATTTATTGCCGAAGCTGGGACTATTACCGATATCGGGATGTTATCTGTTTCCGGCAACACATCAATTTCAACGTTGGCTTCTGGCGCGACGATTATTGTTGATAACGTGAATTTGACTGGATCGCTTTCGTTGTCAACGGTCGGAGCGGGTGGTGATGCCACCGTGGTGAATCTGTCAAATTTAGCTTTTCAAGGCACTGTTGGTGGTTCCCTGACCGCTAGGTCTATTGGTGGTTCATTGTCTGATTCGGGAACAATCCGTTTTGGTTCCAGAATGAATCTTGGTTCCAGCTCATTGAACTCTATTTTTGACACTGTTTTGACCACGTCTGTCGTTGGTGGTGG